>NZ_DATELF010000043.1:0-31457 GCF_035276945.1 Amycolatopsis sp.
CACGTCACCGCTCGGTAGCAGCTCGTTCTCCCCGCGTGCGCGGGGATGGGTCTCCGGTGGTGGTGGCCGATGTCCTCGCTCGGTGGTTCTCCCCGCGTGCGCGGGGATGGGTCCGGCCGGGCATGAACCAGAGTTGCGGCGTCAAAAGTTCTCCCCGCGTGCGCGGGGATGGGTCCTAATCCATGCGGCCCCGACCGAGCTGTGTGAGGTTCTCCCCGCGTGCGCGGGGATGGGTCGTGCATCGAGATGCAGTCCGGGCCACAGAAGTGGTTCTCCCCGCGTGCGCGGGGATGGGTCGGGTACGAGGGGAGCAAAATCCCGCGATGGATGGTTCTCCCCGCGTGCGCGGGGATGGGTCGCGGGGCTGTATGAGGACCTGGTGGATCAGGTCGTTACTCCCCGCGTGCGCGGGGATGGGTCCAGGTTCTCGATTACTCATCGGGTTTTCCGGCCGTTCTCCCCGCGTGCGCGGGAATGGGTCCATGGCGGTCATCGGGTCACTCCTTCTCGGCCCGGACGTTCTCCCCGCATGCGCGGGGATGGTTTTCGGCCCTCGGAGGCCCAGCTCGCGAGGGTCTCAATATGGGTCTCATTCAGGCTAGGTTAGCCGCGGTCAACAAGGACGAAGCTGCCGACCATACCGGCCACTTCCAGGGCAAACGTGGCCAAGACGGGACGCCCGTACGACGGCGTCCACACGGCTGAACACCATGACCGGGAATTGGAAATCGTGTTGGGTGTAACAGCCCTCACGGGTTCGAATCCCGTATCCTCCGCCATTGACCAGCAGGAACGCCGTCGCCGCAAGTGAGCGGGACGGCGTTCCTGCTGTCGGTCTCAGTTGCCTGTCGAGTGCCTTCCTCGCACCTTGAATTGGGTTCCTCCACGAAGAATTGGGTTCCTCCACGAACTTCGTCACGTCCTCGCTTCGGCCAACCGAACGAGCCCCGCGAAGTCGGGCGGTATCGGTTGCTTGCGGAGTTGGGCCGGGGTGGGATGGGTCGGGTGCTGCTGGGCAGCGGCCCGGATGGCCGGCTGGTCGCCTGGCCTTCACCGCTTTCGCCAGGTAGCGCTCGGCCCGGACGGCCGCGGCGTCGCCACCATCGAGGACTCAGACGCGGGTGATTTGTCCGTGCGGTTGCGGGACGTGGACAGCGGCCAGCAGATCGGCTCCACGAGCGACGGGATCAACTCCGTGGCGTTCAGACCGGACGGAAATATGCTGGCTATCGCGGCAAGGACAACGTCGTGCGGCTGTGGCGTGTCCCCAGCAGTTGACCCGTCGCCGCCCCGGCGGCAACGCGCAGTCGAAATCAGCAACGCGCGCTCAACTTGCGCGCGGCCGTGCCCGCGGTCACCCTGAACGCCGGGCTCGCCGGCAGTTAGCCGGGTTGACCTAGCAACCGCTCCGACGGATGGGCTAGTCTGGCCCGTTGAACGTGAGTTTTCACCTTCTTGGCGTAGTCAACCTCACTCATGTGGGGCGTCAGGCCTACCGATAGTTTATCGATGACCTTGACCCGCGTACTACCTGAGGAGAATCCGCGCCCATGGCCGGAGTGGACGAGATCCGCGCTGGGATCGCGACGGCGAACGAGAAGTGCAACTCCAGCATCGCTGCCCTGCAACAAGCCGCCCAGGCGCTCGAGGAGGCACGGCAGATCCTGAGTCAGGTCACCTCCGGGAGCAACCAACCCGAGGTGACCCAGGCGAATGGCCTGCTCGCCAACGCGGGCCAGGGCATCAGTGACACGCAGGGCACCATCCAGCAGGCCATCTCCTCGGCCGAACAGTACTCGGCGCGCCTGTAGCACTCATGTACTCACTCGCTGAGCTACAGGCACAACTTGGCGCGTTCCGTGCGAAACTGGCCGAAGCAACGGAACACACCAATCATGCGGTGGAGCTGCTGGATGAGGCACGCGAAACGATCGTCACGGCCTACGAGCAGGCAGAGCCGTGGCTACCAACCGAGCTCGCGCAGGCCTATGACCGGCTACGCGAGGACGCCGACCACCTCGCCGCGGCCGGCGAGCTGATCGACGGATACCTGGCTCGGCTCTAAGTCATGGTGTCTTCCAAGGTTCGCGAGCAGCAGCAACGGGTCCTCGACGCGATCGGCGTCATGCGGCAGCACCTCGCGTCCGTCCTCGGCGCCGCGCGGGCCGGGCGCGAGTCGGCCGAGAACGAGCTGGAGCGGCTCAAGCTGGAGCAGCGCATCCTGCGCACCGGGATCGCCAACGCCGCCCACGACGAAGGCCTCGCCCAGGCCATGCGCCACCCGCTGATGGCCGGCGTGCGGGACCAACTGAAGGCGACGCGGGCCGCGTTCCACGCCGACGCGGCCACCGTGCCCGCCCGCTTGCACGAGCTGATCAACGAGACGGCGCCGGGACCGGCCAGCCGCCCGCCCAGCGACTGGCTGGGCCGGATCGGCACCGGCACCATCACGGTCCCGCCGCTGTGGCGCATCGGTTCGTCCACAATGGACTCTTCGGGCGCGTTCCCGGTGGCGGTGCCGCTGCTCGACGAGTCACACCTGGCCATCACCTCGGCCCCGAGAAGCCGGGCCGCGGTGGAGGCGCTCATCGAGTCACTCCTGCTGCGCGTGCTGTCCAGCATGGAGCCGGGCGCGGTCCGCATCCACCTGTGGGACATCGGCCAGCTCACCGCGGTCCTGCCCAACCTCTACTCCCTGAGCCGCACCAGCGCGGTCACCATCTACGACCCGACCCGCCTCGACGACCTGCTCGACGAACTCGCCGGCTACATCCGGCGCATCCACGCGCAGACCATGCAGGCAGGTCACACCTCGCTGCGCACCATGCGGGAAACCCTCGGCCAGCGCACCGAGCCGTGGCGGATCGCGGTGCTGTTCGGCAACGGCGAGGATTGGCCGCGTGAATCGCTCCGCGAGCTCAGGCGCATCGCGGGGGGCGCGGTGGCGGCCGGGATCTCGCTGATCGGGGTGGACCTGCCGACCGTGCTCGGCGGCGGCGCGGAGAACATCCGGCTGCTCGACGAAACGCACGCGAAGACCAGCATGACCGGGCACCTGGTGGTCGATCTGGACCCGCCGATCCCCACCAGCGAGGTCAACGGGGCCGCCGCCAAGCTCGCCGAGGCGTTGATCGCCCGGCAGGGCGGGCCACGCACCTTCAACGACCTGCTGCCCACCGAGTTGGGGAAGGAGACCTCGGCCGTCGAACTGCGGGCCCCGGTCGGCTTCTACGAAGGCGACTCGATCGAGGTGGTGATCGGCGACGGCAGTCCGCACGCGCTGATCGGTGGGCCGAGCGGGTCCGGCAAGACGAACTTCCTGTACGCGCTGATCGGCAGCCTCACCGCGCGCTACCCGCCGGACGAACTGGCGCTGTACCTGCTCGATTTCAAGGAGGGTGTCTCGTTCGCCGGCCTCGCCCCCGGCCGCCGCGACAAGAGTTGGCTGCCGCACGCGCGGCTGGTCGGGGTCAATGTCAACACCGACCGCGAGTTCGGCCTCGCACTGCTGCGGTTCCTCGCCGACGAGCTGCGGCGCCGTTCAGCCGCGGCCAAGGAGCACGAGGTGACCGACCTGTCCGGGCTGCGCAGGCAGGATCCGGACGGGCACTGGCCGCGGATCGTGGCGGTGATCGACGAGTTCCAGTACCTCTTCGCCGGCCGGGACGCGGTCACCGGCGCCGCCACCGCCCTGCTCGAGGACATCGCCCGCCGCGGCCGGGCCCAGGGCATCCACCTGATCCTGGCCAGCCAGGACATCGCCGGGATCGACGCGTTCTGGGGCAAGCCCGCGGTGTTCGAGCAGTGCACGCTGCGGATCGCGATGCCCAAGGCTCGGCGGGTGCTGGCCGAGACCAACAACGCCGCGATCGCCGCGCCCAAATGGCATGCCGTGGTCAACCACGATTCGGGCGTGGCCCACGGGAACCAGCTCGCGCACATCCCGGACGCCAGCGGCAGGCAGGTCTTCAATGCCCTGCAACAGACGCTTTGGGAGCGCTTCGCCGACGAGCATCAACGGCCGCGCTTGTTCGACGGGGCGATCTCGCCGCCGCTGGAGCACGTCGCCGCGTATGCCGCGCTGTCCGCCGGACGGCCCAGTCGTCCGCGCGCGCTGCTGGGTCAGGCGATCGACGTCGAGGACAAGGCGTGCGCGGTGGAGCTGTCGGTGGCGCCGGGGCGCAACCTGGCCGTACTGGGCACCGCGATCGCCGAAGCACTGTCCATCATGGACGCTGCGGCCCGCTCGCTGGCGCGCCAGTTCGACCCCGGCGCGGTCGAGTTCCTGATCTGCTGCCTGGTGGACCGGTGCGCGCCCGTGGTCGGCCAACTCGTCGACGACCTGAGCGCGGCCGGTCGTCGGATGGTCAGAGTGACCGAAGACGACCTCGGCGAGCGAATGGCGAAACTCGCCGAGGAACCGGCCGGGCACACGCGCATACTGCTGCTCTACGGCGTCGACGGGGCATTGCCGGCGCTGGAGAAGAAGCGGCCAGGCGAGTTCAAGAGCGGGCTCGACCACTTCCGGACGGTGCTCAAGCAGGGACCGTCGAACGGCGTGCACACCGTCGGCTGGTGGCGCAGCACCGCGCGGCTCAAGGACACCCTCGGTTTCGGTGGCACCGACGACATCGGCGCCTGGGCAGCGCTCGACGTGCAGGGCAGCGAGCTTTCCCCGTTCGCGGGCGGGCAGGTGGTGCACTGGTCGCCAAGGCCGGGCCGGGCCCTGTTCTTCGACCGGAGCGCCCATGTTGTGCCCGAAGTCATGATCCCGTTCGACCGTGGAGAGTGAGACCATAGGACCGACCACGGACCGCCCGCCCTCACCGAAAAGGGAGTAGAGATGGAATCCGCGGCCATGCGCTACAAGGAGATTTTCGGTCTGGCCGCCAAGGCCGCCGAGGACCTTCGCACCTGGGAAAAGCACCGCGCACAGGAACTCGAACCTCGGATCGCCGCCGTGGAGGCGGCCGTGTCCCAGGCCGTCGAACGGGAAGAGCGCACCCGGCAACTGGTGCACAACTGGTGGCGGATGACGGCGGACAACGTCGCCCACCTGCCCTGGCTCGAAGTCGGACAGGGGCCGGAGCCGGCGACGAACACGCGCGGTTCCCAGCTGGACCTTTACCTCGACGAGGTAAAGCAGCGCTATCAGCAGCTCGTCGAGGCGGTCCTTTCGCTGGGCTGGCGCGCCCGCCGCCGCTGACGTGCTAGGCCTTCGCCGCGTCCTTCAGCGCTGCGGCACGGTCGGTCCGCTCCCAGGGCAGGTCGAGGTCCGCACGGCCGAAATGCCCGTATGACGCGGTTTGCGCGTAGATCGGGCGCAGCAGGTTCAGGTCGCGAATGATCGCGGCCGGGCGCAGGTCGAACACCTCCGAGATGGCGTACTGGATCTTCACCGGGTCCACCTTCTCGGTGCCGAAGGTTTCCACGAACAGGCCCACCGGCGACGCCTTGCCGATGGCGTAGGCCACCTGGATCTCGGCCCGGTCCGCGAGCCTGGCCGCGACCACGTGCTTGGCCACCCAGCGCATCGCGTACGCCGCCGAACGGTCCACTTTGGATGGATCCTTGCCGGAGAACGCACCGCCGCCGTGCCGGGCCATGCCACCGTAGGTGTCCACGATGATCTTCCGCCCGGTCAGCCCCGCGTCCCCCATCGGGCCACCGACGACGAACCGGCCGGTCGGGTTGACCAGGACCCGTGGCTCACCGGCGTCCAGGCCCAGCGACTCCACCTCGGGCTTGATCACGTGCTCGCGCAGATCCACCGCGAGCATCGTGTCCAAATCGATGCCTTCGGCGTGCTGGCTGGAGATCACCACGGTGTCCAGCCGGACCGGCCGGTCCCCGGCGTATTCGATGGTGACCTGGGTCTTGCCGTCCGGGCGCAGGTAGGGCAGAGTGCCGTCCTTGCGCACCGCGGTCAGCCGCCTGGCCAGCCGGTGCGCCAGCGCGATGGGCAACGGCATCAACTCGGGCGTGTCGGTGCACGCGTAGCCGAACATCAGGCCCTGGTCGCCCGCGCCCTGCCGGTCGATCTCGTCCGTGTTCTCCCCCGGCGTTTCTCCCACTCGTGACTCGTAGGCGGTGTCCACTCCCTGCGCGATGTCCGGCGACTGCGAACCGATCGCCACGTTGACCCCGCACGAACTGCCGTCGAAGCCCTTCGCCGACGAGTCGTAGCCGATCTCCAGGATCTTCTCCCGTACCAGGGCGGGCACGTCCACATAAGCCTCGGTGGTCACCTCGCCCGCCACGTGCACCTGGCCGGTGGTGACCAGGGACTCCACCGCCACGCGGCTCCGCGGGTCCGCGGCCAGCATCGCGTCCAGGACGGTGTCGCTGATCGCGTCACACATCTTGTCCGGATGCCCCTCGGTCACCGATTCACTGGTGAACAGTCTTCGATTGGCAGTCACGACGCGCTCTCCTTCTGTGGCCGGTAGTCCGACCCGACGCTAAACGAGGTCGGTCGAGGATCGGTGGCGAAGCGCTTTCGTTACAGCGGAAGGGTTCACCACCACAGTGGTGTGAGCCGGACCACCTGCGGGTCGTGGTCGGACGCCTGCTGCGCGAACTCGGCGTTGACGTGCACGACGTCGTAGTCCAGCCGGCAGAGCGACCGCGAAACCAGGATGTGGTCCAGTACCTGGGAATTCCCTTCGTAGACGTAGCTGTAGCGCTCGGAGACGGGCAACGTCGTGATCAGGTCGGTGAGTGCGCCGCGCGCGGTGAGCGTCGCCAGGGCCGGGGAAAACTGGTAGTCATTGAGGTCACCGGCCACCACGATGTTCGCGACCGGGTTCGCGGCCAGGATCTGGTCGACGAATCCTCGCAGCACCTGCGCCTGCTTCGCGCGTTGCACCTCCGAACTCCGGGTCGGCGGCTGGTACCGGCCGTGGGTCGGCTGGTCCCCGCCCTTGGAGTTGAAGTGGTTGGCGATGACGAACACGGTCCGTCCCTGGAAGACGAACTCGCCGGCCAGTGGCTTGCGGCTGTCCTGCCACGCTTCGTTGGCCGGATCCACGCGGCCCGGCGAAACCGACAGACGCGGCCTGCCGGAGGTCTTCACGACCTTGACGGCCGTAGTGGCGTCCCCGCCCGGTCTGTCCACGAAGGACACACGGCTCGGGTTGAACAGGAAGGCCGTGCGGATGTTGCCACCAGGCTGGCCGCCATCGGCCAGATCCTGCGGGTCGATCTCGCGCCACTGGTACCGCGGGCCGCCGGCGGCGACGATCGCGTCAACGAACCGGGTCAGGGTTCGATCCGCCGCGACTACGCCGTCGCCCTTCCCGGCGGCGCCGTTGTTGTCCTGGATCTCCTCCAGCGTGACCACGTCCGGCGACGCGAGGTTGTCGACGACGCCGTGTGCGAGCTGGTCGAACTTGTCCTGACTGTCCACAGCGGACAGATTTTCCACGTTGTAGGTGGCCACGGCCAACTGGTCCCAGCGCTGCTTGCGGGTGACTTCCCTGGTCAGGCCGTTGTCCTTGAGCTCGCCGAGCACACTGGCTTCGATCCGGTACCCGCCGTACTCGCTGTAGTCGACCGGGCCGGAGGTGATACCGGTGAGCACGTCACCGGTGTTGGCCTTGGGGAACGGGCGCTGGGCGAACGGGATCAGCGACTCGATCTTGAGCACGCCGGTGTTGGGCTGCTCGTAACCGGCGTAGACCGTGCCACCGCGAACGCTCGGGTTCTGGTCGGGTTTCGTCGTCACGTACAACTCGCCGTAGGCGGTGGTCGGGCCTACGACGCGGGCGTCGCTGATGCTCACGACCTCGCCTTCGTGCGCCTCCCAGAAGTCGAGCGCATACGTGGCGGGTTCCAGCGGCAGGTTCTCGATGTTCCCGCCCGGCTGCGGAGCAAGCGTGTCCGGCACGGTGCCGGGGGCGATCACCGCCGGCGCGGGCAACGGGTTTCCACTCGACAAGACAGTCCACTGTGGACTTACCAGCTCCGTCGTGGACTGGTACACCGAAGCCGCCGGGTCGTCGGGGTAGTACTCGCTGACCGTTCCGGTGACCGTGACGGAGTCGCCGACCGCGACCTGTGGCGTGCTGGCGCCGGTGAACACGAGCAGTCCCTCGCTGGTGCGGGGATCGCTGTCCGGCTGCGGATCGGTCAGCCAGAAGCCGCGAGCGGAACCGAAGGTGCGCAGCGCGGTCACGATGCCGGTCACCCCGGTGACCTTCTGGCCGTTGAGCGGGGAAATCCTGGTGGTGCCCTGAATGTCGTGGATCTTCGCGGTCACTGGGGGTGTTCCACCGCCCGGCGTTTCGCCCTTCGAGTTGACGGGGGTCGGCGCACCCGCGGTGAAGTCGTTCGAGTTGTCGTCGGTGTCGACCAGGGTCGCGCGGGCGACTGACGTCGTGTTGCTCGCCGCGGGCGCCGGGCTGGTCTCGCGCACGGTGGCGGTGCCGTAGCCGACGAGGTCGCGGATGCGGGTGTCAGCGGCACAATCGGCGGCGGTGAGGCAGGTGAGCGGGTCAGTGCCCGACACGAGGGCGACCGTGCCGGAACCGGCGGCCATGGCGATCCCGCCCGCGACATCCGGGACAGGCAGGTCGACCGTGCCGCCCGCGCCCTTGGCCTCGCCGATCAGGTATCGACCACCCGCGGCAACACTCCCGGTCAGCGCCGTGACCTGCCACTTGCTCGACGCGCTCGGCGTGCCGGGGAGGTACTGCAGGCTGAAGCCATCCAGCGGCACCGTGACACTGCTGGCGAGTTCGACGAAGTCGTCGGTCAGGGTCGCGCCGGAGTTGCCCCCACCGCCGTAGACCTCGGCGATCACCACGTCCACGCTGGGCGTCGCCTCCGCGGGCACGGCGAACGCCAAGCCCGCCACCGCGCCGACGGCGAGCACGCCAAGTCTCCGTCTCGGGATGGTCGTCACCCTCAGTCCCCTCGTCCGTGATCAGTCGACGCATCCTCACCCGGCGAGGTGAACAACAAAAGACCCGAAAGTATCAATTTCCCCAAGATCGCCCGTCCGCGCCACCCCGCGAGTCGGGCTTTCGCGACACCCGAGTCGAACTTTCGCGACACACGAGTCGGGCTTTCGCGACACGCGAGTCGGGCTTTCACGACACGTGAGTCCGGCTTTCACGACACGTGAGTCCGGCCTTCGCGACACCCGAGTTCGGCTTTCACGACACACAAGTTGCTTGCTGCTGGACGCGGTGAGCTTCCAGCGCTTCGGCCACCGGGTGCGGAATGCCAACCTTGCGACGCCCGGCCCTGGACTTCGTTTCGGCAACGAATAGCCCCCGCCGTGCCGTTTCGGGCAATGCCCGTCCATTCGATGCCCGCATGACCCGCTCGGTTCGCACCCATGTTGCCACGTGCGTTGCTGCAAGGTCCGCCGAATCGTGGCCGTGCCGGATCCCGGACGCGCCGGGCACTCGTTCCCGCTGCGCTTTGCTCGGCACGTACTGTTTTTGATGCACCCATGCTTCCAATTGATCGAGATATCTGACCATTTCAGCCCCAGCGCTTCGCCCCGGCGCAAGCCGAGCGATAAGGCAAAGATGTACCGGGCACCGTTCCGCACTTCTCACCCGCCTTGATCAACGGCCGGGCTTCGTCTCGCGTGAAGGGAATGACTTCCTCTTCCTCGACTCGCGGGGGCTTTGCGGTGCGGGCCGGATTCTCGACAATGTGACGGCGGCGAACCGCCTCATTCAGCGCCACCCGCACGGTCCGGTGCGCGAGATGCACCGTTCCCGGACGCTAGACCCGCGAGCCGGGCGAGCGGTTCGAGCGCGCCGCGTAGGTCGCGGTCTTGGTTGACGTTGATCCGGGCGTCTACCACCGGGATGAGTGGGCCCACGATCAGCAGCGCGATCTCGTGGCCGCCGATCTCTGCCGCGAGGCTGTCACAGTCGCGAGGCAGGGACAGTGGCACCTCGTGGCCGTCGACCTGCTCGCTTCGACGCGGTAGACGCCGTTCATGTCAGCACCGGCCACGACCAACCGGCCCGCGAGCGTGCTTCCCACGATTCTCCGTGGCCACGTAGATGACCCTCTTGTGTGTCCATAGTGGATACCGGGCAGCTCGCCCAGGGTGATCCGCGCCGCGAGCCACGCGCAGAACAACTCGATCGGCCGTTGCCGACTTTTGGCGCTCTCCCGCGCGTCCATATGTGCCCGTTCCATGAAACCACGGAAGATGTCGCCCACTACGTTGACGCCGTCGACACGGGCCTCCGCGAGAAAATCGACGTCGAGAACGAAGCCCGTGCTGCCATGACGGACCTCTACGGCCCGTGACGGTTTTGGCAAGTTTGCCAACTCTGGTGTCCGGTCACTGGTCGACACCTTGTACCAACGCTAACCAGCCGGGTTCCGGCTCGTCTGCGGCGTCGCCGCTGTTGGTGGCGTCCTCCGGTCGGGCCACGACAAACGTGCCCTTGCTTTTCAGTGTCACTGCCAGTCCCCGTTGCCGGAGGATTTCGGTTGCTCGTCGGGCGGTGCCGAGGGACACGCCGTATTGCCGGGCCAACTGCACTTCCGCGGGCAAGGTGGTGTTCACGGCCAGATCGCCGGGGGCAATCCGCTCTGTCAGGTGGTCGACCATCTGGTCGTAGAGGTAGGTCGTGGCGTTCCGGTCCAAGTGGTAGCGCACGAGCTGGTCGTCGTCCTCGTGCTTCGGGCACAGGTGCTTGCTGCTGAGTGGCTTGGTCATGGTCGTGCCTTCCTCGTGCATGAATGGGAATGAGGGAATGTCGGTTCAGTCATTGGCCGGACGACAGGCGGCACCGTGTCATCGTCTGGCCGCGCATGCCGTCCAATCTGCGGCAACACCAGAGTCGGCCGGTTGTCGCGAATACGACCGCGGTCGGGGTCGGCCCGTGGCCAGCGGGCTGGCCGGTCTGCGAGTTCGCGTTCCTGTGCCACCCGTGCAGCAATGGCAAAGACGGAGTGTGCGTGCTGGGCTTGGGCTGCTCGCCGCTGACGCTGACGTCGGCGAACCAGGAGCGCCAGCCCGTACAGCAGTGGCAACCCACCGGCCAGCACGAGGAACAACCCGAGGGCGTTCATGGCGGCGGCCCACCAATGGCTCGCGGTTCGGGCACTGCTCTCGCTTCCGGAGTCGCTTCGCTGGACGGCACCCGGGCGTGAGCAGCAGTGGTTCGGCCACGGCGGCAAGAGCGGCGCTGCGGCCGTGACCGGGGAGGCAGTGACCCTGCCGCCCGCGGCCGGGTGCCTGCCGCTCACGCTCTTGCGTGATCTTTGCGGTGAGATGGCCTGTGACCAGGGCTTTCACCTTGATTCTCACCAAGGCGAACGTGCCATGACCGAGCCGTGCCAGGCGCATACTGGAGGGCGTGAACCAGATGTCACGGGAAGCACCGGCCATTGCCCGGTTCCGGCAAGAGCTGGGCGAACGCCTTGCCACTTTCCGCAAGGCCGCCGACATCACGCAGGGGGCACTCGCCAAGGCCACCAGCCGCGACCGCACCGCCATTAGCCACCTGGAGAACGGTCGGATGAGTGCGGACGAGCGCTTCTGGGGTCAGGCCGATGCGCTGTGCCGGGTCGGCGGTGTCCTCATCGCGGCTTTCCGCCGGTTCGAGGCCACCAAACAAGCCCACGAACAGCAGCAACGCGACGCTGAACTGGCCAAGTACCAGGTCAAGGCAAACTCCTACGAGCCTGCCTGGATACCGGACTCAACGCCTGCGCTGGCCATCCCGAGCGACGCGGCAGGCGAAACAGCGGCTCTCGAACTCCTGCGCCGAGTGACGGCCAGCGACGTTGGCGACGGAAACGTTGACACAGTTGGAACTCATCGTGGACGACCTGGCCGTGGCCTACAGCCAGACGCAACCAGCGGAACTCATCGGGTGGGTGCAGCAGCACCTCGGCTACGTCATGCACCTCATGGACGCTCGGAAGACCTTGGCCGAACACCGCCGCCTGCTGGTGATTGGCGGTTGGCTGTCGTTGCTGGCGGCGACCGTGCACATTGACCTGAACCAAGGGGGAGCGGCGACCGCTCGTTTGCGGACGGCGGTTAGCCTCGCGAAACACGCTGGCACCCGGAAATCCATGCCTGGTGTTATGAGACTGAAGCTTGGCGGGTGCTGACCCAGGGTGCGTACCAGCGCGCCCTTGATCTATCTGAACGCGCCAAGGCCCTGGCTCCAACCGGTAGTTCGATCGCCATCCAGGCGACGGCGCAGGAAGGCCGTGCCCATGCTCGGCTCGCTCATACGCGGGAGACCTACGCCGCCGTTGAGCAGGTACACCAGTTAGTCGCTCCGCTCAAGATGCCCGACCGGCCGGAGCACCACTACCGCTACGACCCCACCAAGTCAGTAGTTCTCGTCGCGCGAGTCGGGCTTTCGTGACGGGTGAGTCGGGCTTTCCCGTCGTGTGAGTCCCGCTTTCCCGTCGCGCGAGTCGGGCTTTCCCGTCGGGTGAGTCGGGCTTTCCCGTCGGGTGAGTCCCCCATTCCGTTCGCGCGATTCCGCCCCGGAAGCTGTTCGTATCACGGTTGACAAGCTGTGTACGGAAATGCTCGGCAGCCACCGCCCGCGCTGATTCCGCAGGGACCCAGAGGAAAGTCGATAAAGCCGAACTCGGCGCCGCGAAAGCCCGACTCGCGTGTCACGAAAGCCCGACTCGCGTGCCGTGAAAACCGGACTCGGGTGCCACGAAAGCCCGACTCGCGTGTCGTGAAAGCCGGGCGCGAGACCGCCGGGAACCGATGGGTGAGGGTGGGCACATGTGGGGCGCCTCAGACACCAAGGATGACGAAGGGCTTGAGCTGACCGACGAACAGCGCGAGGCCCTTCGCCAACTGGTCGCCTCGCTTCCGCCGTACGGTTGGGTACGCGCGCTTCGGCGGTTGCTCGGTGACGACGAAGACGGCCCGGCCGGGGTGCCGGTGCCCGCCTGAAAACGGGGCTATTGCAACCCGAATTGCCACCCTATGACGAAACGCCGGGCGACTTCGCGAAAGCCGCCCGGCGTGTTCAGGGCGGTAGCGGTGGGATTTGAACCCACGGACGGGATCAACCGTCACACGATTTCGAGTCGTGCTCCTTCGGCCGCTCGGACACGCTACCGCCGACTACGATACTGGACGGCGGCGGGCGATCCGGCGGCGGGCATCCCGGAAGGCCGTACGGGCCCAGTCCACCACCTCGTTGCCGGCCTCGCGGACCGTGCCGACCACCCGGTCGGCCCGGCCGGAGCCGCGGAGCTTGCGGTTGCCCGTCGTACGGCCGATCACCTTCTTGGCCTCGCCCAGCAGCTGCTGGGTCCTGCTCCGGACCCGTTCCGTAACACTCATTCGGTCCTCCTTCGCCGATACCCGTTGTCCGGAATACCCGCATGTCCGCTGGTCACACCTCACGATGGCCGGCGAAGAAGGCGGCGAGCAGTTCGGCGCACTCGTTTTCCAGCACGCCACCGCGCACTTCCGGCCGATGATTGAGACGCCGGTCACGCACCACGTCCCACAACGAGCCGACGGCGCCCGTGCGCGGCTCCCAGGCGCCGAACACCACCCGCGCGACCCGCGCCAGCACGAGCGCGCCGGCGCACATAGTGCATGGTTCGACGGTCACGGCGAGCGTGCAGCCGTCGAGCCGCCAGCCGTCGCCGTGGGCGTGGGCGGCCTCGCGGAGGGCCAGGATTTCGGCATGCGCGGTCGGGTCGCCGAGTTCTTCCCGGGCGTTGTGCGCGCCGGCCAGCAGGCGGCCGCCGGGATCGAACACGGCCGCGCCGATCGGCACGTCCGCGCCTGCCTCCCGGGCAACGGTCAGGGCAACCCGCACGAGTGAGGCGTCGTCCATCGAAGTCAGAGTTCGTCGAGGAACGCGGTGAACTGGTCGGCGAAGCCGCAGCGCTGGGCGATCATCTGGAGCTGCTCGTCGGGGAACAGTTCCACCTCGCCGGCGATCACCTCCAGCTCCGGGGCCGGCAAACCGAGGTCGGCGAGGATGTCGAGGTCGCCCTCCGGCCAGATCGACTCGTCGTCCTCGTCGGGCGGATCGGCGCGGAGCAGGTCGAGCACGTCGGCGGCGATGTCGTAGTCCAGCGCCGCCGCCGCGTCCGACAGCAGCAGCGACGGCCCACGCGGTGAAGGCCGCACGATCACGAAGAACTCGTCCTCGACCGCGAGCATGCCGAACACCGCGCCCGTGGAGCGTATTTTCGCCAGCGCCGTGATCGCCGCGTCCAAGCTGGTGAGCACAGCCGGGTCGAGTGCGCTGCAGCGCCACCGGCCGTCCTCCCGGACCACCACCACCGCGAAACTCGCGACCGGCTCCTTCACCGCCATGCGCACACCGTATACCCGGCACCGTGCCAAGTGGTGTACTGCGAAGATGACCGGTCCCACGGATCTTCCGACGCTGCCCGGCGCCCCCTTGGGCGGGCTTCTCGCCGAGGCGAAGGCGCTGCAACCGCGTACCGTCGAACTGCGCCGGAAGATTCACCGGCAGCCCGAGGTGGGGCTCGATCTGCCCCTGACCCAGGCGGCGGTCCGCGAAGCCGTCTCGGATCTGCCGCTGGAGATCCACGCCGGAAAGTCGACCACCTCACTGACCGCGATCCTCCGCGGCGCCGCGCCGGGACCCTCGGTGCTGCTGCGCGGAGACATGGACGCACTGCCGCTCACCGAGGACACCGGGGTCGCCTTCGCCTCCGAGGTCAAGGGGGCGATGCACGCCTGCGGGCACGACCTGCACACCGCGATGCTGGCCTCGGCGGCCCGGTTGCTCGCCGCGCACGTCGATCAGCTCGCCGGTTCGGTCGTGTTCATGTTCCAGCCCGGCGAAGAGGGTCATCACGGCGCCCGCCACATGATCCACGAGGGAGTGCTGGACGCGGCGGGCTCGCGGGTGACCCGGGCATTGGCCGTGCATGTCTGGGCGAACGCCCCGTCCGGCCGGGTTTCGTGCCGTCCCGGCCCCATGATGGCCTCGTCCGACGCCTTCACCGTCCTGGTCACCGGAAAGGGTGGACACGGTTCGGCACCGCAGCACGCGATCGACCCGGTCCCCGCGGCGGCCGCGATGGTCGGGGCGTTGCAGACCATGATCACCCGCCGGGTGGACGTGTTCGACCCGGCCGTGTTGTCGGTGACCCGGATTTCGGCGGGCACCACCTCCAACGTCATCCCGGAGACCGCGGAACTGGAAGGCACGTTCCGCGCGCAGTCCGCGCGGACCAGGGCGCTGGTGCGGGCCGAGCTGCCCAAGGTGTGCGAGGCGATCGGCACGGCGTACGGCTGCCGGGTGGCCGTCGACTTCCGGCCGGGCTACCCACCGACCGTGAACGACCCCGGCGAAGCCGCACGCGTGCTCACCCTTGCCCACACGCTCTTCGGCCCCGAGCATGCGGAGGAATGGGCCGACCCGATCATGGGCGCGGAGGACTTTTCCTATGTGCTGCAACGCGTTCCGGGCGCGATGGCGTTCGTCGGCGCGTGCCCGCCGGGCGTCGGTCCGGATGAAGCCCCGCCGAACCACTCCAACCTGGTGACCTTCGACGAGGACGCCATGCCACACGGTGTCGCGCTCTACGCCGCATACGCCCTCGATGCCCTCGGGACGGAATAATCCGCGACTGGCAAGATGCCCCCCGTGCGAGACGTATGTGTGATCGGACTCGGGTTGATCGGCGGCTCGCTCCTGCGCGCGGCTTCGACGGTCGGGCGACAGGTGTGGGGCGCGACCGCGTCGGAGGCCGACGCCACCGCGGCCGCGGCCGACGGCTTCGACGCGGCCACGGACCTCGAGGCCGCGCTGTGCCGGGCCGCCGAGCGGGACGCACTGGTGGTGCTGGCGGTCCCGCTCACCGAGGTGGACGACGTGCTGCGCACCGTGGCCGAGTGCGCGCCGCGCTGCCTGCTGACCGACGTGACCAGCGTGAAGTCGGCGGTGCTGGCCGCCGTGCGCACGTTCGCGCCGCGAACCAGGTTCGTCGGCGGCCACCCGATGGCGGGCACGACCGAGTCGGGCTGGCGCGCGGGCAACGCCGCGCTGTTCGGCGGGGCCGCGTGGGTGGTCTGCGTCGAAGAGGACACCGACCTGCCGGCGTGGGCTGATGTGGCGCGCCTCGCTCTCGACGTCGGCGCGCACGTCGTGCCGCTGCCCGCCGCCGCGCACGACGAGGCCGTCGCCCGGATCTCTCACCTGCCGCACCTGCTGGCGGCCGTGCTCGCGTCGGTCGGCGCGCAGGGCGGGCCGCTGGCCATGGCGCTGGCGGCCGGCTCATACACCGACGGCACCCGGGTGGCAAGCACGCGGCCGGACCTGGTACGCGCGATGACCGAAGGCAACCGCGAGGCACTGCTGCCGGTGCTCGACGAAGCACTGGGGCGGCTGGGTGCGATGCGCGGCTCGCTCGCGTCGACCGGCGGGCTGGCGGCAAGCATCACCGCGGGCTACGAGGGTACGCAAGCGTTTGCGCGGGTTCGCGAGGGAACCCCGACCGGCGTGCGAGTGAGCCTGGGCGCTTCGGACGCACGCGAAGGGCTGCGCGCGCTCGGCGAGCGTGGCGGAAGGATCACCGCGATCACCGACGACGACACCGCCATCGGCGAAGTGGCCTAACCCAGGCCTAACCCTTGCCGGGACCGGGCCCCTCGCCGGTGTCCTTGCCAGGGCTTTCCCCGGTGTTCTTGTGCAGGAAGTCCTTGGCCTTCGTGGTGACGTCGTCGATCTTCGCGGAATGCTGGCCGAACTTCGACTTGGCGAAGCCGCTCGCCCTGTCGATGCCCTGCGCGATCTTGCCCGCGTTCTGGTTCAGCGCGTCCTGCGCCTTCTTCTTGAGGTCGCCGAAGTTGATACCCATGTCTCCATGGAACCGGAAACTCACGGTCCTCGCACCGCGTCGAAGGCCGCCGCCACCTGATCGACGACGCCGCAAAGTTGTCTGGTCACGGGGAGTCGCACGGACACCGGATCGCGTTGCCCTTCCACCGCCGCGCCCAGTTCGCCGAGCGCGGCCGTCAGCAGGGCCACGTCCGGCTCGGCGGGCGGGGGCTCGCCGTGCTCGACCGTGACCACCACCTCCGTCACCGCGTCGGCCACCCGTTCCAGCGCGGCGATCATCGGCCACCACGCCAGTGCCTGCCGCCCCGCCTGCGAAGGTTCGACCATCACCTGCTGGAACGCGGTGCGCAGATCGGCTAGGCCGCGGTAGGCCCGCCGGCGTGCCCGTGACCGCGCCAACCGTTCGGCCTGGGTGGTGACCGGCTTCAGGGTGTGCTCGACGTACTCGGAAACAAAGCGCACTTCGTCGGCGAGCCGCCGCCCCACCTTCGGCCGGCGCATCCCCGGCCACAGCAGGTAGCCGAAGATCAGCACGATCGCGCAACCGGCCAGGGTGTCCAGCAACCGCGCGAGCGCCAGCGCCCAATCGGTGTGGCTGGTCAGGTTCATCTGCAGGATGATCAGCGGGGTGATGAACGTGCTCATCAGCCCGTAGTTGCGGGCCTTCCCGATCGCCGCGCCCGCCGCGAAGACCGCGATCAGCAGCACCAACGGCCAGCCGCGGACGCCCACTGCCAGCACGGCCGCGCCGAGCCCGACACCCACCACGGTGCCGATCGCGCGCTGCACGGCCCGTCCGAACACCGAGCCGAAATCCGGTTTGAGCACGATCCCGACGGTCAGCGTGATCCAGTACGACCGCTCGATCGGCAGCACCAGGCTCAGCAACTCCGCGAGCAGCACGCACAGGCTCAGCTGAAGTGCCGCCAGCCAGGTCAGCGGCCCCGAAGCGAGCAGCTCGGCCCATTGCCGCATACGAACGCGCGCCGGGTCTCGCGGCCTCCGGGCTCTTTCCGCGTCCGCGCTGATCTTTTCCAGCCCGGCCGACAGCGGTGAGGAATCGTCATGGAACGACGGGATCGGTTGGTCGGCCAGAACGGCGGCCGACAGCGCGTTCAAGTAGTCGATGGCTTTCCGCGGTGCTCGCTGCCCGGCGTTGACCATCGCGACCGCCGCCTCGACCGCCGGGGTCGTCGCGGACAGCAGGTTGAGCAGCCTGCGGTAGGTGCGGTCGCGGCCGGACAGCCAGGATCGCGCGGTGAGCATGCGGTCGTAGGCGGTGTTCATCGCCCCGGTGAGCTGGTGACGGGCGGCTCGCCGGGCTTCCTCGCCGGGGACGGACAGCATCGCGGCAAGCTGGGTGTAAACCTCGGCGACCGCGCGGCGTTCCGGTCCGGTGGCCCGCCACGTCCAGCCCACCAGCGCGACCGCGAGGCTCCACGCCGCGCCGAGCACGAAGTACCCCGGCTCGAAGGTGACCTGTCCCGTGCCCAGCGTGCCGAAGACCAGCAACATCAGCCCGGCCATCGACGCGTTGCTGGCCGCCGCGCTGATCAGCGCCGACACCGCGGCGACGAGCACGATCAGTGGCACCGAGAACCAGGGCTTGCCCGCGACGAGCGACCCCAGCGCGAAACCTGCCGACGCGGCGAAACCGGCGCCGCCAAGCTGGACGGCCCGGTAGCGGTAGGAGCCCGGGCCGTCGGCGAGCAACATCGGCAGCGCGCCGGTGGAGACCAGCGCGGCCGGGCCGACGCGATCGACGGCGTAGCCGACGGCGAGCGGGACCGCCAGCGCTACGGCCGCCCGGATCGCCCGGTTCCACGGCACCGGGACCGGCGTGCTGCGCAACAACTGCACGAGCCAGCGCGGGGCGGCGAGATCGGCGCGGGTCCGCCGCCAAGATCGCCAAAAGTCCGGCACGGGCCTATCTTCACACCTATGAGCGCTCGGATCTTCCGCTACGAGATCAACCGCACGAGCACCGCGTCCCCCGAAGTGCTGTTCGAGCTGGAAACCGACGCCAAGCGCTGGTCGGAGTGGGGCAAGCCACTCATCGTCCAGGCCGGGTGGGAACGCTGGGCGGATCCGCCGGGCGCGGTCGGGACGATCCGGCGGCTCGGGCTGTGGCCGGTCCTGATGTTCGAGGAAACCGTCGAATACGAACAGAACCGGCGCCACGTCTACACGTTCGCGCGCCGGGCACCGGTCCGGGACTACCGCGCCGAAGTGCTGTTGACCCCGAACGCCTCAGGTGGTACCGAGCTGTGCTGGCGCGGTTCCTTCACAGAACGTCTCCCTCGAAGCGGCCCGCTCACGCTGTTCCTGCTGCGCCGAGTGCTGCTGTTGCTGTCGGCCCGCCTCGTCCGGTCCGCCGAACGGATCTCAGCCCGCACCGAGACAGAGGAAGGGGCGGCGCAGCGGATCGACGGCGGTCGACTGGGCCAGAGCGAGAGCCGGTGACGTGCCGGACGCCAGGCGCCGGTGCAGATCGGCCATGGCGTCGGCCGCCGCGCGGTCGCCGACCCGTGAGATCGCGCCGACGACCGTGCGGGAGCCGCTGGCCAGCAGCGCGCCCGCGAATCCCAGCGCCTCCTCACCGGGCCGGATGTGACTCATCGCGAGTTCGCAGGCGGCGAGCACGACCCGGTCCGGCGGGCTTCTCAGCTGCGCGGTCTCGTGGGCGAACAGGGGACCGTCGACCAGTTCCAGGCGGGAGAACAACGCGTTGGCGGGCTCGTGTGCGCCGTGCGCGACCAGGTGCGCCAGGCCGGTGCCGTCGAGGGCCTCCAGCACGGCCGCGCTGGTGGCGCCCGGCCCGTCGAGCAGCCGGGCCCGCGGGTAGACCGAACGCAGCTTACCCACCTCACCGACCGCGCCCGGCACTCCGGGCCCACCGACCAGCAGCACCGGTTCGGGCCCGCCGCGCCGCGCCGCCGCCACCCAGGACGTCGCCGAAGGCGCGATCGACACCGGACAGCCGCGCAACGACGGCAAGGCCGCCCACGGCAGCGCATACAGCGAGCCGATCGGCACGATCACCAGCTCACGGCCCGCGATCAAGCCGGCCAGCGGCCGCAGCAGCAGTTGGTCCAGCAGGTTCGCCCGCTTCTCCGCCGACGCGGTCACCGCGGCGACGAGCGGAGGCGGCAGTTGGTCCGGGGCGAGCGCGTTCAGATCGGCGTGCAACTGCTTGGTGATCTCTTCCACCTCGAGCCGGGAATCCAGCCACACCAACCGGAACCGGCCGTCCCGGACGACCACGGCCGCGAGCCGGTCGCCCTGGCCGACCACGCTCACCAGCACCCGGTCGCCGAGTTCGGCGGCCACCTCCTCGGGCGAGGCCACCGGGCGCGGGCGGCCCCACGGGCTGGTGTACCAGCCGAGCCTGGCCGCTTCCCGTTGCAACTGGGCGAAACGCTGTTCGAAGGCGCCCGCCGGCTTGCCCTCCAGCCGGTTCTGCTGTGCCATCCGCTGGACGTGCCGCGCCTCGGCGACGAGGTTGGCGAGCTGGGGATCATCGATGGCCGGCAGCGGCTCGTATCGGTAGACCTGCGCGCGGGTGCGCTCCTGCCAGGCGAACAACCTCCGCGCGCCGGCGTGACCGCGAGCACGCTCGAGCACGATCCGCACCGCGAGCCGGCCGAGTTCCAGCCCGTGCACGGCCGTGCCGCACACCAGGTCCAGCCCGCCCATCCGGTCACGCACCCGCGACAACTCCAGCAGGCCCGCCCTGGCCTGGGCGAGCGCGGCGCTGGAGTTCCCGGTGGCAACGGCTAGTTCGGCGCGGCACAGGCGCAGCAGCATGACGTGGTCGACCGGCGTGGTCCGCCGTGGTTTCGGAACTCGCGCGAGCAGTTCCGCCGCCGTTTCGACGGCACCACGGTGTTGTCTGGGGGCAAGCCCCCGGACACTCCTCAGGTGGAGCCGGACCGCGAGCAACCGGGCCACCGCGGCTTCGTCGCGCAGCCCCAGTCCGGCCAACCGCTCAGCGAGATCGACGAGTCGCGTTGGCAACCGCGCCGGTGGGCGATGGTGGAGTTCGAGCACTTCGGTGGCGTCCGCCCGGAGCCTGGCCAACGCCGCGACCTTGGCCCATCTTTCGTTGCCACGCCGGAGAAATCGCCGCCTCGCGGCATCGGCGAGTGCCCTCGCCCGGTCGAAGTCGCCCTGCAGGATCGCCGCGGCCGCGCGAGCCACCTCGGCTTCGGCCACGTCCTGAACGACCCCGTTCTTGCGGAGTTCGGGCAGTGCGTCGTCGAGATGGCGGGCGGCGTCATCGGCGAGCCCGGCCGCGAGCAGTGCCCTGGCCTGATCGAGCCGGACCAAAGGCAACGAGCCAGGCCCCGCCGAGGAGAAGATGCGCGCGGCTTCCTCGTAGTGGCGCAGCGCATCCGGGATGTCTCCCACCAGCAGCGCGCGGTCGCCGAGGTTGTGCCGCACCTTCGCTTCCAGTTGCCGGTGCTCGTTGGCGACCGCGAGCGCCAGGCATTCCTTGAGATCGGTGAGCGCCGCTTCCGGATTGCTCAAGCGCAGGTGCACGTAGGCGCGGTTGATCAGGGTCGAGGCGAAGCGGAACCAGTCGTCCCCCGCGGACCGCTCGACGGCGGGCAGACAGGCGTCGAAGAGAGCCAAAGACTCCTTGAGTCTCCCGGAGCGAAACAGCAGCACCGCCCGCTGCAGGGCCGCGACCAGCTCGAGGTCCTCCCGCCGGGGACCCGGTGGCATGCGGTGCAGCGCGGCGCCGGCGGCTTCCAGATGAGCCAGCCCCGCCTTGATCGAAGTCGTCTCCGCTTCCGCCGACGCCAGGCTGACCAGGATGCGGGCGCGGGTGGCAAGCCATTCGGCGTCGACGGTGGCCGCCGCGTCGAGTTCGCGGAGGGCACGGAGAAATCCGCGCATCGCCCGTGCCGGGCCGTGATCGGCCGCCGCGGTCCAGGCACGCTCGTACAGGCGAACCGCCTTGGCCACGGCACGGCTCGGCTGGGAACTACGCACGGAGGTCTGGGGACTTGCCCCTGGACGGGGTCTGGGGGTCGCACTCCCAGATGGCACGGACACGCAGGCTATCTGAGCACATCCGGAATGTCCTGGGAGCAGCCGGTAAGGGCTTACAACACCACGGCGGGTGTGACTACGGTCCGGTTGCCGGCACCGGCGACCGAAATCACGATCTGCGTGGTCCCCCTGGGTATCTCGTCGAGCACGAACCGGCCCCCCTCGTCCGCCGTGGTGGATGTCGAGCCGTAGCCGGCGACCCTGACCTCGACGTCGTGCTCACCCGCAGGCACGAGCCAGCCGTCGATGCGGTGGCACAGCCCGGTCTTGGTCAGGTTGATCATGATGGTCAGGTCGCTGACGGTGAACGTGATCGTGCCCTGGTCGACGCTGCTGCGCACCCCGGTCAACCGGCCCGCCCGTTCCCACTGGGCGACCTCGACGTCGAGATTCTCCAGCTCCAGCGCGAACTGCACGCGTTGCACCAGGCCGGCCGGCGGCTGGTCGACCAGGTCGAGGATCCGGCCCAGATCGGCGAGCAGCACCTCGTCATCGGGATGCGCGCCCTCCGGCGCGTGGGTGTCGTTCATGCGCTGCCCCCTTCGATGTCCAGTAATTCGCGCATCGTCTTCAGGCAGCGGCCCCGGTTCGGCCCGATACTGCCCCGGGGCATCCGGAGCACCTCGGCTACGACCCGGTACTCGGCGCGCCCGGCGAGCACCGTGAGCCGCAGGATTTCCTGACAACGCTGGGGAAGCTTGCCGAACGCCCGCCAGATTCCGCGGTCCCGCTCGCTGCGCAGTACCTCCGCCTCGGGGGCAGGTTGCGTGCTCGGCACGGCTTCGGCCAGCTCGTCGGTGAGCGGCATCGGCTGCGGCTTGCGGCCGTTGACCCGCTGGGCCTCGTGGCGCGCCGTGGTGACCAGCCAGCCCGCGAGCGCCTTCGGCTCCCTGATCTGGTCGAGCCGGGAGAACAGGGCAAGCCACACGGTCTGTACCACGTCCTCGGCGGTGTGTCTGTCCGAGCTGTGCCCGCGCGCGACGTTCCACACCAGCGGTGTCAGCTCGGCGACCAGCCGATTCATGGCAAGGCGGTCACCCTCGCGGGCCGCCCGCAGGCAGACCTCGAACAGCTCCGGACCGTGCAGGCCCTCCCACGGAGGATCCGCCTCGGCGGTTCGAGCTTTCGTCACCGGATTCGCCCCCACTCTGAGTGGTTCTCTTCAAGTCGGCGCTGGAAGTATCTTGTGTCCCATTACGGGTAAGAGGGTGCCGCTGGCCGCCTGATACATAGTTCACTCATTTGACCTAACGCCGCCGGTTACAGACAGAACAAAAGTGACAGAGCGGCGCGGCTCCCGCTCCCACGGCCGTACCAGCTCCGCCCTGATCAGGAGCCGGCCGGCGCCGACGATGTCGAGCGCCAGCCGGCGAACCCCCCCTTGCCCCGGTGGCTGTTCCCCCTGAGCCACCGCGCCACCCGAACGGCCGTCCTCCCTCAAGTACTCGTCGACGACCACCTGGACCGCTTCCGGAAGTTGCCAGTGCCACTGGTAGCCCGAGGTCCGGGCCTCCGGGAGCCGGAGCTCCACGGTGTCGCCGACCCGCAGTTCCGTCGTCTCCCCCGCGTCGGCCTGCGCCAGCCGGACCAGTGACACCGCTCCTCCTTTCCGCGTTCCCTTCGGGGTTGGTGGTGGCTGGCGGCCCCCTCGGCTGTCAGCCACCACCGTCCTGGTGCCGACCACTCAGGTCAGACCAGGAGCTGATCGATCTGCCCGGCCTCGTCCTCGTGGAAGGCGACCGGGCTCCCATACGTCCTGGCCAGCACGGCCAGCGAGATCAGCGCGCCGTGCCCGGTCTCGGACGAGGCCAGCCGCTTCCAGCCGAGGCCGTGCACCCACGCCCACACCCCCGGGGACCCGCTGAAGGACCACAGGTGGGTGATCACCCTGCCGCGGACCCAGGCCCCGGAGTCCGGCGCCACCGGCCCGAACCCGTTGACGACCGGGACCGGCGTGTCCACCGGCGGCGGCAGGTACGGTTGCCAGTTCCCGGTCGGCGGCGGCGCATACGGCTGCCAGTTCCCGGTCGGCGGTGGCGCGTAGGGCTGCCAGTTGCCCGTGGGCGGCGGCGCATACGGCTGCCAGTTCCCGGTGGGCGGCGGCGCATACGGCTGCCAGTTGCCCGTGGGCGGCGGCGCATACGGCTGCCAGTTCCCGGTCGGCGGGCCGGCCGGGTGCCACTCGCCGTCGGGGACCGGCGGCCGCTCGGTCTCCTCCTCCGGCCCGCTGGCCGGAGGATCTATCTCACTCGTTGTCATCAGGTCCGCTCCCCACTCCAACGTCAGTAGCCGGTCTGGACCGCGATCAGTTCGTCGTTCTCGACGAACGGGACCACGGGGTAGCCGCCGGCCCGTGCGCCGGTGAGCAGCGCGAGCTGGGTGCCCATGCCACCCGGCCCACCGGAAACCCGAGTCCAGCCAAGCCTTTCCAGGTACGCCCATCCGCCGCCGTCCGACGCGGACGCGTACAGGCCCAGCGCACGTTGGGCGGGTAGCCACGCGCGCAGGGTCACCCCGGTGCAGCCAAGGGTGGTCGGCCGCGGCTCCGGGTAGTCCTCGATGTAGGCCTCCCCGTAGGCGATCCGGAAGAATCCCCCCTCGCCCCAGTTCGTGCCCCATGAGTTCTTGGCTATCCAGCAGCCCTGCTCGTCGTCCCAGCCGATCAGCGCGACACAGTGGCCGCCGCTGGTCTTGTCGGTGGTATTCCGGTAGATGCCGCCGGTGTAGTGAAAGAAGTCGTCGTAGATCACCATGCACGCGATCACCGGGCCGTAGCCGTAGATGTGGTACTTGATCTCGGCCGGCTTCCGCGTAAGGTCGATGATGTTCTCGGCGCGCGCCATACGGTTCGGCCAGTCCGGGTTGAGCGAGCCGGCACCGTCGGCGCGGTAGGGCCAGTAGTCCTCGAAGGTCACCCCACCGCCGACGCAGTCGCCGAGCAGGTCGTCCGGCCACGAACCGTCGTGGGACTTGCCGTCGCGCGCGGCCTCGTAGCCGAAGAAGAGGTGCGCCTCCGACAGATCCAGATCGAGTCCCGCGACCCGGCGCGTGTATGCCGCGGTGCTCTCCAGGGCCGCGGCCACGGCGAAGGCCGAGCACGAACCGCACTCGCCCTGGTCCTTGATCGGTGTGGTGTAGTCGCCGCCACCACGGAGGTCGAACGACTCCGGCAATCGCTCAGCCGGCGCGTTCGCCGCCGTACACCGCAGGCCGGCGGCCCCGAGCGCGGCTTCGGTCATCTCCCCCCGCAGGTTCGCCCTGCGTTCGACCTCTTCCGCACTCGGGGCCGGCACCCCCAGTCGCGCCAGGCGCGACTCTCCCCCGAGCCGGCTGAGCCCCGTCTCGCCCGCCCGCCACGGGTCCCCAACCGTGGCGAGGGACGCGCGAACCTCCGCGAGTTCCTCCTCCCAGGACCAGGCGGAGCTCATCTGCATCCTCCAAATGGGGGTACAACTTGCCGACGCCTCTATGACGCGTCAGCAGCCCCGACAGATACAGACAGGCGCACTTTTTTGGGAAAGCCCAGGTCCGGTCCGGACATATTCACTCGAACAGAGCAGTCGAGAGGTCAACCCTTCGCGACGGAAACCGCTACACGGACGAGGCTGTCGTCGGAAACCGCGCGCAACAGGTAGTCGGCCAGGTCCGCACGCCCGATGGTGAAGCTGCCGCGGACATTGGCCCCGGCCAGGCTCGCGATCCTGCCGCTCGGTGGCCCGTCGGTCAGCCGCGGCGGGCGCACGATGGTCCAGTCGAGTCCGCTCGCCTGGACCAAACCCTCCATCACCCGCATGTCCGCATAGCCCTCGCGGAGCAACCGGATCAGCACCGGTTTGAAGATCCGGCCGGTGAAGAAGCTGTCTCCTTCGGTGTGCATCCCGCTGTTGCTGACCACGACGAGCCGCCGGGCGCCGGCCGCCGCCATCGCGGTCACGATGCCGCGGGTGCCGTCGCGGCAGATGGTGCTCGGCCCGCGGCCGACCGGCCCGAGCGCGGAGATCACCGCGTCCCGGCCGGTGACCGCCGGGGTGATCGCGGCCGGGTCGAGCACGTTCGCGGTGACCACGTCGAGCAGATCACCGGCGGGCACGGCCAGGCGCGCGGGATCGCGGACGACGGCGGTGACCTGGTGCCCGGCGACCAGTGCCTGCTTGACCGCCTCGGTCCCGGTCCGGCCGCTCGCGCCGAAGACGGCGAGTTTCATGACTCCTCCTGGGTTAGTGTTCACTCACCACACTAAGGTGAGTGAGTACTCACCCACCCGTCAAGTGAACGCTGAGAAAGGACTGAGAGGTAAGGCCATCGCGGCACCCAGGCACACAGAGCACGCCCGGCCGAAGGCCACGCGATCTTGGCGACAGGCGCCAAACAACAAACGGCAACCTACGAACACAGTGCGTTTCGGCGACGCGATCGCGTTCGCGTTCGCCCGCGGGCCGCGGGCCGCGGAGAAGAAAGGACCGAGAGCGTGGGAACTCGCGACGAGATATTGGCGGCGGCAGCGAAAATCATGCGCGAGCGTGGGTATGCCCGCGCCACGACCAAGGAGATCGCCCGCGCGGCGGGTTACTCGGAAGCCGCGCTGTACAAGCACTTCCGGGACAAGACGGAGATCTTCCTGAGCGCGCTTTCGGAGCAGCTGCCCGCGCTCGGCGCGACGCTGCGTGAGCTCACCGACCACGCCGGCCGGGGTACCGTCCGAGCCAACCTGACCAGGGTCGCGCGCGCCGCACTGGACTTCTACGCGGAAAGCTTCCCGATCGCGGCCTCGCTGTTCTCCACCAGTGAACTGCTGGCGGCGCACCGGAAGGCGGTGCGGGAGCTGGGCGCGGGGCCACGCGGACCGCACGAAAGCCTGGTGCGTTACCTGCGCGCCGAGGAGCGGCTGGGACGGCTACCCCGGATCGACGCCGAGGCTGCGGCGGCGCTTCTGCTCGGAGCCTGCTTCCAGCAGGCCTTCCTGATCCATTTCGAGGGCGTGCGCCCGGAGCCGGCCGAACTTGACAAGCTGGCCAAGAGCCTGGTCAGGACTTTGCTTCCCAGTGCTGGCGCCAGCGCTCGACCAGCATCGGCAACTCCTTCGCCAGGAAGTTGAAGAAGTCTCGCGTCTCGGCGAGACGGCGGCCACGGTCGGTGTTCGGGCCGACGGCTTGAACACCCTCGTCGAGGGCGTCGCACAACGTCCGGAAGAGCACGTCTCGGTGACCGACGGTGTAGTACCACTGCTCGTCGCCGATGAAGTAGTGGTCACGGCGTTCACCGGGCCTGCGCCCACGTTCGATCATGTTGAGCTGCATGTTGTAACGAACGGCGCCGGACACCGCGGCCGGGCTGATCTGCAGCATTTCGGCCAGTTCCGCGGCAGTCATGCCATCGGAACCGGCCACCAGCAGCGCGGAGAAGACCCGCGCCGGCATCCGCGCCATACCCGCGTTGGTCAGCAGGAGCGCGAACTTCTCCACGAAGCGCAGAACAGCGTCGTCCTCGGCCGGATCGCGCTGGGATTGAGGTCGGCTCGACATGGGGACCATCCTCTCTAACACCAGATGGCGGCCTTCACCCGATCCATCCTTTTTTCATGCTTCACAACTTTGTGAAACAAGTGTAGCTTCGGCTGCCATGGACAACGCCATCTCCATCTCCGGCCTGCACAAGTCGTTCGGGTCGACCAAGGCACTGGACGGCCTCGACCTGCAGGTCGCGGCCGGCGAGGTGCACGGCTTCCTCGGCCCGAACGGCGCGGGGAAGTCGACCACCGTCCGCGTGCTGCTCGGTCTGCTACGCGCGGACTCCGGCGACGTCCGCCTGCTCGGTGGTGACCCGTGGCGCGACGCCGCCGCGCTGCACCACCGGCTCGCCTACGTCCCGGGCGACGTCAACCTCTGGCCCAACCTCTCCGGTGGCGAGGTGATCGACCTGCTCGGCAGGCTGCGCGGCGGCCTCAACCAGCGCCGGCGCAAGGAGCTCATCGAGCGCTTCGACCTCGATCCCACCAAGAAAGGCCGCACCTACTCCAAGGGCAACCGGCAGAAGGTCGCCATCGTGGCCGCACTGGCCTCCGATGTGGAACTGCTGATCCTCGACGAGCCGACCTCCGGGCTCGACCCGCTGATGGAAGCGACTTTCCAGTACGCCATCGACGAGGAGCGCGAGAAGGGCCGCACGGTGCTGCTGTCCAGCCACATCCTCGCCGAGGTCGAGGCGCTGTGCGACCGGGTGAGCATCATCCGCAACGGCCGCACGGTGGAGACCGGCACGCTGGCCGACCTGCGCCACCTCACCCGCACGTCGATCACCGCCGAACTGGCGGGACACCCGGACGGACTGTCCACTTTGGCGGACATCCACGACCTGCGGGTCGAGGGCAACCGCGTCCGGTTCGATGTCGAGACGCACTCGTTGGACAAGGCGCTGCAAAAGCTCACCGAGGTCGGCGTGCGCAGCCTGACCAGCCAGCCGCCTACGCTCGAGGAACTGTTCCTGCGTCACTACACGGCCGAGGCGAGCGCGCGGTGACGGGACAACATCCGGATCAAGACGCGGGCCACACAGTGACCGCCGAGCCCGCGCCGAAGGATTCCGAGCGCGCAAAGTCGCGGAGAAGGCGGAAAGAATTTCTGGGGACGAGGCATCTGGTCCGGCTCGCGCTGCGGCGGGACCGGATCGTCATGCCGATCTGGGTGCTCGTGCTGGGCTTCATTCCGGCCGCCACGGTGGGCGCCTACGACCAGCTCTATCCGGACGCGGCCGGCCGCGCCTCGCTCGGCGCCGGAATAGCGGCGAACCCGACGTTGCGCCTGCTCTACGGCCCGCCGTTCGACCTGTCCACCGCGGGCGGTTACACGGCCTGGCGCTTCGGCGCCTTCGCCGGCCTGTTCGTCGGGTTGGCCTGCATCTTCACCGTCACCCGGCACACGCGGCAGGAGGAGGACACCGGTCGACAGGAGCTGCTGTCCAGCACCGTCACCGGCAGGCGTGCCCCGCTGGCCGCGGCCCTGCTGGTGGCCGGCGCCGCCGCGCTGGCGACCGGGCTGATCACCACGGTACTGCTGATCGCCGCGCGGCTGCCCGCGGCGGGATCGATCGCGTTCGGTCTCGGCATCGCGCTGACCGGCTGGGTCTACGCCGGAATCGCCGCGATCACGGCCCAGATCGCGGAATTCTCCCGCACGGCCAACGGGATCGCGACCGCCGTGCTCGGGACGACGTTCCTGCTTCGCGCGGTCGGCGACTCCGCGACCGACATCGGCTGGCTGTCCTGGCTGTCCCCGATCGGCTGCGCGACGCGGGTCCAGCCGTTCGCCGGGGAACGCTGGTGGGTGTTGGCGCTGCTCGCCGGTGCGGCGGTCGTGCTGTGCGGGCTGGCCTACTGGCTGCTGCCACGCCGTGACATCGGGATGGGCATCGTTTCCAGCCGCCCGGGTCCCGCCGCCGCGTCCTGGCTGTCCTCGCCGTTCGCCCTTGCCTGGCGGCTGCACCGCGGGATGCTGACCGGCTGGCTTGCCGGGTTCGCGGTGTCGGGCCTGCTGTTCGGGTCGATGGCCGACGGGATCGGCGATCTCGTCGGCAACAGCGAACAGGTCCGGCAGACCTTCGAGCGGATGGGTGGCGCGTCGGCCATGGTGGACGCGTTCATCGCCGTGATGGCGAACCTGTTCGGGATGGTCGCGGCGCTGTACGCGGTGCAGGCGACCTTGCGCATGCGCTCGGAGGAGGTCGCTCTCCGGCTGGAGCCGGTACTGGCGACCAGGACGCGGCGGCTTCAGTGGGCCGCCGGTCACCTGGTGTTCTCGCTGGTGGGCAGCGCGGTGTTGCTGATGGTCGGCGGGCTGGGCGTGGGCCTGGTGCACGGAGCGAAGGTGCACGACATCGGCGGCCAGATTCCGGCCTTGCTCGGGGCGTCGATCGCACAGCTACCGGCGGTCTGGGTGGTGGCCGGCGTCGCCGTGATCGCGTTCGGGTTCGTGCCCAAGTACTCGGCCCTGGGCTGGTCCGCGGCGTCCCTGGCGCTGGTGCTGGCGCTGTACGGGCCGCTCTTGCGGTTGCCGCAGGCCGTTGTGGACGTCTCGCCGTTCACGCACGTCCCAAGGCTGCCCAGCGCCGAACTGACCTTGACGCCGTTGCTGTGGCTGACCGGCACAGCTGTGGTCCTCATCACACTTGGCTTGGCAGGTTTCAAGCGCCGAGACATCGGGTAATCACGCGTGGGGTAGTGGAGAGAGCCCGGACTGGTCGGGGGTCCGGGCTCTCTCTGCGCTTCCTGAACGTATTAGCGCGCGCCCCCACGGGTACCCCGGGCAGATGATCGAGAATGTGCCCAAGCAGCTCTTCGTCGGCGGCGAGTGGCGCGAGGCCGCCGATTCCTTCGCTGTGCAGGATCCCGGGAACGAGCGGCAACTCTGCGAGGTCGCGGACGCGCAGGAGTCCGACGCCCGGGACGCGGTCGAAGCGGCCGTCGCCGCCCAGGGCTCCTGGGCCGCCACCCCGCCGCGTGAGCGAGGCGAGATCCTGCGCCGTGCCTGGGAGCTGATGACCACCCGCACCGAAGATCTCGCGCTCCTGATGACCCTGGAAATGGGCAAGAGCCTCGCCGAGTCGCGGGCCGAGGTCGCTTACGCCGCGGAATTCTTCCGCTGGTTCTCCGAGGAGGCCGTGCGCATCGACGGCCGGTATGCGCACAATCCGGCCGGCGGCGGACGGATGTTGGTCACCAAACACCCGGTCGGACCGTGCCTGCTGATCACGCCCTGGAACTTCCCGCTGGCCATGGGCACCCGCAAGATCGGTCCGGCGATCGCGGCCGGCTGCACGATGATCGTCAAACCCGCGCAGCTCACCCCGCTGTCGATGCTCAACCTCGCGGCGGTGCTGCGCGAGGCCGGACTGCCCGACGGCGTGCTGAGCGTGCTGCCAAGCACGTCGGCGAGCCGGATCTCCGGTCCTGTTCTGGCCGATCCGCGGGTGCGCAAGATGTCGTTCACCGGATCGACCGAGGTGGGCCGCAAACTGGTCGAGCAGTGCGCGCCCAACCTTCAGCGGACCTCCATGGAACTCGGCGGCAACGCGCCCTTCCTGGCCTTCGAGGACGCGGATCTGGACGCCACGGTCGAGGGCGCGCTCACGGCGAAGATGCGCAACAACGGCGAATCCTGCGTGGCCGCCAACCGCTTCCACGTGCAGTCGTCGATCGCCGGGGAGTTCGTGCGCGGGCTGACCGACGAGATGTCCGCCATGAAGGTGGGGCACGGCACCGAGGACGGGGTGCGCGTCGGGCCGCTGATCAGCGGCGACCAGCGAGACAAGGTGATCGAACTGGTCGAGGACGCCGTCGACCGGGGCGCGCACGCGACCACTGGCGGGAAACCGTTGGACGGCAAGGGTTTCTTCTATCCGCCGACGGTACTGGCGGATGTTCCGCCCGACGCCCGCATCCTGCGTGAGGAGGTCTTCGGCCGCAAACATTCACCTGTTGAGATCGGTGCTGGTGGGGGACGTGGTGTGATGGCCGGTCGGTTGGTGCCGGTCGGCTGGTGATGGTGTGGTGTTTCGGGTCAGGTGGGGATGGTGTCTGGTGGCATCCAGGGTTTGCCGATG
>NZ_DATELF010000044.1:0-6918 GCF_035276945.1 Amycolatopsis sp.
GTTCCCGCAGCGGGCCTACGGCGAAGAGAAGTGCTACCAGCTGGACTTGGTGACGCCGGGCAGCTGCCCCGCGTGGGCCATCTCCCGGACGCAGATCCGGCACAGGCCGAAGACACGGTAGACCGCGCGCGGCCGGCCGCACCGCTGGCAGCGGCTGTACGCGCGGACCTTGTACTTCGGCTTGCGATTGGCCTTGACGACCAGTGCCTTCTTCGCCATCTACTCTCTCGCTCCTAGCGACGCCGGCCGCGGGTCAGGGGGGTCGGCTGTGGCGCCGCCGTCTCGGTGCGGAACGGGAACCCGAGCCGCCGCAGCAGCTCACGCCCTTCCTCGTCGGTGCGGGCGGTGGTGACCACGGTGATGTCCATCCCGCGCTGCCGGTCCACCCGGTCCATGTCGATCTCGTGGAACATCGACTGCTCGGTGAGACCGAACGTGTAGTTGCCGTTGCCGTCGAACTGCTCCGGCGACAGCCCGCGGAAGTCACGGATGCGCGGCAGGGCGATCGACAGCAGCCGGTCCAGGAACTCCCACATCCGGTCGCCGCGCAGGGTCACCCGCGCGCCGATCGGCTGGCCCTCGCGCAGCTTGAACTGCGCGATCGACTTGCGCGCCCGGCGCACCTCGGGCTTCTGCCCGGTGATCAGGGACAGGTCACGAACCGCGCCCTCGATCAGCTTGCTGTCGCGGGCGGCGTCGCCGACACCCATGTTGACGACGACCTTGACCACACCAGGGATCTGGTGCACGTTCGCGTAGCCGAACTCCTGCCTGAGCTCGTCCTTGATGGTCTCGCGGTACCGGGTCTTCAACCGCGGCACGATCTTTTCAGCGGTCGTCATCAGATGTCCTTACCGGTCCGGCGCGAGATGCGGACCTTCTTGCCGTCCTCGCCGATGCGGTAGCCGACCCGGGTCGGCTTGCCGTCCGAGTCCACGACCATCACGTTGGACACGTGGATCGGGGCCTCCTGGGTGACGATGCCACCGGACTGCGCGCCGCGCTGGGTCTGCGTGATCCGGGTGTGCTTCTTGATCCGGTTCACGCCCTCGACGAGCACGCGCTGGCGGTCCGGGTAGGCCTGGATGACCTTGCCCTTGGCGCCCTTGTCCTTGCCCGAGATGACGACGACCGTGTCGCCCTTCTTCACCTTCATCTCAGAGCACCTCCGGTGCGAGGGAGATGATCTTCATGAACTTCCGGTCACGCAGCTCGCGACCGACCGGACCGAAGATGCGGGTCCCGCGCGGTTCGTTGTCGTTCTTGATGAGCACCGCGGCGTTCTCGTCGAACCGGATGTAGGAGCCGTCCGGGCGACGCCGCTCCTTGGTCGTGCGGACGACGACGGCCTTGACCACGTCACCCTTCTTCACCCCGGCGGCCGGGATGGCGTCCTTCACGGTGGCGACGATGATGTCGCCGATACCGGCGTAGCGCCGCCCCGAACCACCGAGCACACGGATGCAGAGGATCTCCTTGGCACCCGTGTTGTCGGCGACTCGCAGCCGCGACTCCTGCTGGATCACGTCAACTCCTGTATGTCTCGCTGGTTCTGGGTCGCCCCAGCCTTGCGGAACGAGCGGGCCGTAGGGGCCCCTGGATTACTTGGCCTTCTCGACGATCCGCACGAGCCGCCACCGCTTGGTGGCCGACAGCGGACGGGTCTCCATGAGAAGGACGCGGTCGCCGATGCCGGCGGTGTTCTCCTCGTCGTGCGCCTTCACCTTGCTGGTGGTCCGCACGACCTTGGGGTACTTGGGGTGCTTCTTGCGGTCCTCGAGCTGGACCACGATCGTCTTGTCCATCTTGTCGGACACGACGTAGCCCTCGCGGACCTTGCGGTAGTTACGGCCAGCCTCCGCCTTCTGCACGGGCTGTGCCGCGAGCTGTTCCGGCGTCTCGCTCATGCGGCACCTTCCTCATCTTCACCACTGGGAGCCACCGACAGGCCGAGCTCCCGCTCACGCATGACCGTGTAGACACGCGCGATGTCGGTCTTCACCGTGCGCAGGCGACGGTTGTTGTCCAGCTGCCCGGTGGCCATCTGGAAGCGGAGGTTGAACAGCTCCTCCTTCGCCTCCTTCAGCCGTAGCACGAGCTCCTCGTTGGTGAGCTCACGAAGCTCTGACGGAGCAGTCCCTGCTTTCGCCATCAGAACTCACCACCTTCACGGGTCACGATTCGGCACTTCATCGGCAGCTTGTGGATCGCGCGGCGCAGCGCCTCGCGGGCCGTCTGCTCGTTCGGGAAACTCATCTCGAACATCACGCGGCCCGGCTTGACGTTGGCCACCCACCACTCGGGCCCACCCTTACCGGAACCCATCCGGGTTTCGGCGGGCTTCTTGGTCAGCGGACGGTCCGGGAAGATGTTGATCCACACCTTGCCGCCACGCTTGATGTGCCGGGTGATGGCGATACGAGCGGACTCGATCTGCCGGTTGGTCACGTAGGCGGGTTCAAGCGCCTGGATGCCGTACTCGCCGAAGGTCACCTTCGTGCCGCCCTTGGCGGCACCGGTGCGCTTCGGGTGGTGCTGCTTGCGGTGCTTGACCTTGCGTGGGACGAGCACGCCTCAGCCCTCCGTCTTCTCGGCCGCGTCCGGCGCGCCCTGCGCGGGAGCCTCGCTGGTCGCGACGTCGCTGTCTGTCTTGGCGGCAGCCCGGCCGGCCTCGGTCGAAGTCGGCGTGGTGCCTGAGGCGCCGGAGCGGCGCGGGCGGGACGGGCGGTCACGGCGCGGCGTACGCTCGGCCGCGGCCGCGGCGTCGCGCGCCTCCTTGGCCTTCAGGCCACCGACGACGTCGCCCTTGTAGATCCACACCTTCACCCCGATGCGGCCGAACGTCGTGCGGGCCTCGAAGAAGCCGTAGTCGATGTCGGCACGCAGCGTGTGCAGCGGGACCCGGCCGTCGCGGTAGTGCTCCGAACGGGACATCTCGGCGCCGCCCAGGCGGCCACCACACTGCACCCGGATGCCCTTGACCTGCGGCGAGCGCATCGAGCTCTGGATCGCCTTGCGCATCGCGCGCCGGAAGGCGACGCGGTTGGACAGCTGCTCGGCGACGGCCTGCGCGACGAGCTGGGCGTCTGCCTCGGGGTTCTTCACCTCGAGGATGTTCAGCTGCACCTGCTTGCCGGTCAGCTTCTCCAGCGAGCCGCGGATCCGGTCGGCCTCCGCGCCACGGCGGCCGATCACGATGCCGGGCCGGGCGGTGTGGATGTCGACGCGGACACGGTCGCGGGTGCGCTCGATCTCGACCTTGGAGATCCCGGCGCGCTCCATGCCCGTGGACAGCAGCTTCCGGATCTTGACGTCCTCGGCCACGTACTCGGCGTACTGCTTGTCGGCGTACCAGCGGGACTTCCAGTCCGTGGTGATACCCAGCCGGAAGCCGTGGGGGTTGATCTTCTGGCCCACTACCGGCCACCCTTCTTCTTACCGGTCTTCTTCGCCTTGGATTCCGGCCGCGACTCGACCTCCACCGTGATGTGGCTGGTGCGCTTACGGATCCGGTAGGCACGCCCCTGGGCGCGCGGCCGGATGCGCTTGAGCGTCGGGCCCTCGTCCGCGTAGGCGTTGCGCACCCACAGCGTGTCGGGGTCCAGGTCGAGGTTGTTCTCGGCGTTGGCCATGGCGCTGGCGAGCACCTTCGCCACCGGCCCGCTCGCGGCATACGGCGCGAACCGCAGGATGGCCAGGGCCTCCTGGGCATTCTTGCCCTTGATCAGCTCGATCACCCGGCGCACCTTCGTGGGCGAGTCCCGGACGAAGCGAGCCCGCGCATAGGCCGTGGGAAGCTCCTCGGCCGTAGCGTTCTGGGGGGCACTCATTCGTTAGTTCCTCTTCTCGGTGCGCGCTCTAGCGACGGCGCGACTTGCGGTCGTCCTTGATGTGGCCCTTGAAGGTACGGGTCGGGGCGAACTCGCCCAGCTTGTGACCCACCATCGCCTCGGTGACGAACACCGGGACGTGCTTGCGGCCGTCGTGCACGGCGATCGTGTGCCCGAGCATGTCGGGGATGATCGTGGAACGGCGGGACCAGGTCTTGATCACTGTCTTCTTGCCCGACTCGTTGAGTGCGTCCACCTTCTTGAGCAGGTGGTCGTCCACGAACGGGCCTTTCTTCAGGCTGCGCGGCATGTTCTTCTACCTCCCTGCTCAGCGCTTCTTGCCGGTACGCCGGCGGCGGACGATCAGCTTGTCACTCGGCTTGCGACGGCGGGTGCGGCCCTCGGGCTTGCCGTTCGGGTTCACCGGGTGACGGCCACCGGACGTCTTGCCCTCACCACCACCGTGCGGGTGGTCGACCGGGTTCATCACGACACCACGGACGGTGGGTCGCTTGCCCCGCCAGCGGTTACGGCCCGCCTTGCCCCAGTTGATGTTGGCGTGCTCGGAGTTGCCGACCTCGCCGACCGTGGCGCGGTTACGCACGTCCACGTTGCGGATCTCACCCGAAGGCATCCGCAGCTGGGCGTACGGACCGTCCTTGGCCACCAGTTGCACCCGGGCGCCGGCGGACCGGGCGATCTTGGCGCCGCCGCCGGGGCGGAGTTCGATCGCGTGGACCACGGTGCCGACCGGGATGTTGCGCAGCGGCAGGTTGTTGCCCGGCTTGATGTCCGCGCGCGGGCCCGCCTCCACCAGGTCGCCCTGCTTGAGCTTGTCGGGGGCGATGATGTAGCGCTTCTCGCCGTCGACGTAGTGCAGCAGCGCGATCCGGGCGGAGCGGTTCGGGTCGTACTCGATGTGCGCGACCTTGGCCGGGATGCCGTCCTTGTCGTTGCGCCGGAAGTCGATGACCCGGTAGGCCCGCTTGTGCCCGCCACCCTTGTGCCGGGTGGTGATCTTGCCCGAGGAGTTGCGGCCACCGCGGCCGTGCAGCGGGCGCAGCAGCGACTTCTCCGGCTCGGACCGGGTGATCTCGGCGAAGTCCGACACGCTCGCGCCGCGACGGCCCGGGGTGGTCGGCTTGTACTTACGAATACCCATGGAAGTTCCGTCCCCTTACGCGGCGGGTCCGCCGAAGATCTCGATCGGCTTGCTCTCCGCGGACAGCGTCACGATGGCGCGCTTGGTGTCCTTGCGCTTGCCGTAGCCGTAACGGGTCCGCTTCCGCTTGCCCGGCCGGTTCAGCGTGTTCACGCTGGTCACCTTGACGCCGAAGATCTGCTCGACCGCGATCTTGATCTGGGTCTTGTTGGCATCCGGGCGAACTATGAACGTGTAGGTGTGCTCTTCGAGCAGCCCGTAGGACTTCTCGGAGATCACCGGCGCGAGCAGGATGTCACGCGGGTCGGGGATCGCCACGCTGCTCACTGGTCACTCCCTTCCAGCTCGCTCGACTTGGCGGATGCCTTGGCGGTCTTGCCCTTGGCCGGGCCGGCGACGAAGGCGTCGTAGGCGGCCTTGGTGAACACCACATCGTCGTTGACCAGCACGTCGTAGGTGTTGAGCTGGTCCGGGTGGATCAGGTGCACGTGGGACAGGTTCCGCGCGGACAGCCAGCTCAGCTCCTCGTCGCGATTGAGCACCACCAGCACCCGCTTGGCCTGGGTGACCGCCGCGAGCGCCTTCTTGGCGTCCTTGGTGGACGGCTTCTCGCCGGTCACCAGCTCGGTCACCACGTGCAGCTGCCCGTTGCGGACCCGGTCGGAGAGGGCACCGCGGAGCGCGGCGGCCTTCATCTTCTTCGGGGTGCGCTGGGTGTAGTCGCGCGGTGTGGGGCCGTGCACGACGCCACCACCGGTGAACTGCGGCGCCCTGGTCGAACCCTGACGGGCCCGGCCGGTGCCCTTCTGCCGGTACGGCTTCTTGCCGCCACCGGAGACCTCACCGCGAGTCTTGGTGTCGTGCGTGCCCTGGCGGGCGGCGGCCAGCTGGGCCACCACGACCTGGTGCATCAGCGGGATGTTGGCCTGCGCGTCGAAGATCTCCACGGGGAGCTCGACGGTGCCAGCGGAGACACTGCCCTCGCTGGTCAGGGTTTTCAACTCGATCGTGGTCATTCGGTCGCACCACCCTTCGCGGCGGTCCGGACGAACACCAGGGTGCCCTTCGGTCCCGGGACCGCACCCTTGATCAGCAGCAGGCCGTCTTCGGCGCGCACGTCGTGCACGGTCAGACCCTGCGTAGTGACCTTGACGTGGCCCATCCGGCCGGCCATCCGCAGGCCCTTGAACACGCGGCCCGGGGTGGCGCAGCCACCGATCGAACCGGGCGCGCGGTGCTTGGCCTGGTTACCGTGACTTGCGCCCTGGCCCTTGAAGCCGTGGCGCTTCATGACACCGGCGTAGCCCTTGCCCTTGCTGGTGCCGGTCACGTCGACCGTGGCGCCGGCGGCGAAGACGTCGGCGGTGATCTCCTGACCGACCTCGTAGCTCGACGCGTCGGTGGTGCGCAGCTCGGCGAGGTACCGCCGCGGCGTCACGCCCGCCTTCTCGAAGTGGCCGGTCTCGGGCTTGTTCACCCGGCGCGGGTCCACGACGCCGAACGCCAGCTGCACGGCCTCATAGCCGTCGTTGTCCTTGGTGCGCACCTGGGTCACCACGTTCGGCCCGGCCTGCACGACGGTCACCGGGATGATCCGGTTGTCCTCGCCGAAGACCTGGGTCATGCCGAGCTTGGTGCCCAGGATGCCCTTCACTTGCCTGTCAGACATGAGTCCGTCTCTTCTATCTCCGCCGCCCGCGCTCCGGTAATGGTCGGACCCTGCGAGCAGGTCCTCCGGCTTACTGGATGTTGACGTCGACACTCGCCGGCAGATCGATGCGCATCAGCGCGTCGACCGTCTTCGGCGTCGGGTCGAGGATGTCGATCAGACGCTTGTGCGTGCGCATCTCGAAGTGCTCGCGCGAGTCCTTGTACTTGTGCGGCGAGCGGATGACGCAGTAAACGTTCTTCTCGGTGGGCAGCGGC
>NZ_DATELF010000045.1:0-204548 GCF_035276945.1 Amycolatopsis sp.
TCACCTGCCTTTTCTCACCAGTGGAAGCCGCGCGTCAGCCGGGCCAGTGCGGTGGCGGCCGCGGACAGGTGGCGCTCGCCCTTGCCGAGCCGAACGCGACCCTGGCCGCCGGCCGCGGTCGAGTCGGGGAAGACCCGGTAGGCCTGGTAGGCGATCGCGTCCACCAGACCCGGCGCGACGGCGTAGGCGGTCTGGATGGCGAACCCGGTCGGCGTGCCGATGTGCTTGGGGCGCTTGAGAAGCGCCTCCATCACCAGGTCCGCCGCCTGGTCCGGCGACTTGGTCGGGAACGCGTCGTAGATCTTGGTCGGCCGGATCATCGGGGTGCGCACCAGCGGCATGTGCACGGTGGTGAACGTGATCCCGGCGCCGTGCGTCTCGGTCGCGGCGATCTTGCTGAAGTAGTCCAGGGCCGCCTTGGACGCGACGTAGGCGGAGAACCGCGGCGCGATGCCCTGCACGCCGATCGACGACACGTTCACGATGTGCCCGAACCGCCGTTCGGTCATATGCGGCAACAAGGCCAGAATCAGGCGGACCGCACCGAAGTAGTTGATCGCCATCGCGCGCTCGTAGTCGTGGAACCGGTCGAACGACAGCTTGATCGACCGGCGGATCGACCGGCCCGCGTTGTTGACCAGCATGTCGATCCGGCCGTGCTCGTCGACCATCTGCTTGACGGCCTTCGACACGGCTTCGGAGTCGGTCAGGTCGACCGGGTACACCGACGCCGACCCGCCCGCCGCGATGATCTCGTCGCGTACCTCCTCGAGTTCGGCCTGCCGCCGGGCGACGAGCAACGGGACGCCGCCCTCGGCGGCCACCTTGAGCGCGGTGGCGCGGCCGATACCGGAGGACGCGCCGGTGATGATCACGCGACGACCGTCGAGTTCGCCGCGCGCACCGTGCGCGCGGGCCCGGAACGGGTCGAGGTGCTCGCGCCAGTAGCGCCACAGCGCGTCGGCGTAGTCCTCGATCCTCGGCACGTCGATACCGCTGCCCGCGAGCACGCGCCGGGTCGCCGCCGAGGCGAACACCGACGGGAACGTGGTGTTCTCCAGCAGCACCGGCGGAATGCCGAGGCGTTCCAGGAAAGCGTCGCGGACGAGCGTGGCCCCTGGCAGGTGTTCGCTCAGCTTCACCAGCTTCAGGAGTCCGCCGGAAAGACGCCGGTCGAGTTCGAAGCCGATCGTCGGCGCCCCGGCCGCGCGGGCGAACGCGTTGTAAACGCATGCCACTGACTGGGGTTCGGGACTCACCAGGTGGAACGCGGTGAAGTCGAATCCCGGCCTGGTGACCAGCGCCAGCAGCGCCTTGGCCACGTAGTCCACCGGAACGATGTTCGTGTCGCCGAGGTCGGCTCCGGGCAGCGGCACGTTCGGTAGCCGCCGCAGCTTGTCGATCGCGGGGAACAGGTAGTAGGGACCGTCGATCTTGTCCGTCTCACCGGTTTCGGAGTGCCCGACCACCACCGCCGGCCGGTACACCCGCCACGGCACGTCGTGCTGCTCGCGGATCAGGCGCTCGGCCTCGAACTTCGTGCGGTGGTAGGCGGTGGGCAGGCGCTGGCCCACGTCGAACATGTCCTCGGTGAAAACGCCGTCATGGTCCCCGGCCACCGCGACCGAGGACACGTGGTGCAGACAGCCGGCCCGGATGTCGGCGGAGAGTTCGATCACGTTCCTCGTGCCGTCCACATTGGCCTTGATGCTGGTCTCGTCGTCCGCGGTGATGTCGTACAGGGCGGCGAGGTGCACGAGGTGGTCGACGTTGCCGCGCAGCTCGTCACGGATCTCGTCGGTGACCCCGAGCCGTTCCGCGGACAGGTCGCCGAGCACCAGCGTGACCCGGCCGGGGTTGGGCCAGCCGCTCACCAGGCTCGCGAGCCGCTCCCTCGACGACTCGCGGACCAGGAGGTACACCCGCTCGGTGTCTTCTGCCTCGAGCAGCAGCCTGGTGAACTGGCGCCCGATCAATCCGGTCGCGCCCGTGACGAGATAACCGGCCATGCGCCATATTGTGCTGTACCGCCCGGCACTAGGTCACGTCGGCGACGACCACGCGGTTCTCGGCGTAGCCCTGTTCGCCCCCGACCCACTCGCCGCCGCAGGTGACCAGCACCAGCCGGTGCGCACCGGTCTGCGCGAACAATTCGCCGGCGCGTTGCGGCAGCTCGTCCTTCTGGAGGCTGAACAGCTGGGAGATCCGGTAGGACGAAAGCTTTCCGCCGCCGTCCACCACGGTCACCGCCTGGCCGATCCGCGCCGTCCACAGTTCCGCGAACGGACCCGTCCGGCCACCCCAGTTGACGTGACCAGCGAGCACGGTGGCTCCGCGCTGCGCGGCCAGGGCGGCGCCCCACCACGCGGCCTGGTCGAGCCGTTGCGGTACGGGCAGGACCCCGTCGACCACGTCCTGCCGTACCAGGTGAGCGACACTGCCGCCGGGTAACCGGACCGTGCCCGGGGCCTGCGCCTGAGTGGTCTGCGTGGCTGCCGCGGGCTCGGTCCTTTCGGCCGGGGTCACCACAGGTGGCGGTTCGGTGGTGGTTCGCGCCGGTGCCGGAACCGGTTCTTCGGTGGCGGCAACGCGGTCCGCGGCGACCGCGGCGGTGTGCGGGCTGCCGTCCACCGTGTTCGTCGGTGGCCACAGCAGGATCGTGGCGAGCAGCCCTTGCACCGCCAGCACGCTTCCGGCGCCCAGGAGGTAGGCCCCGGCCAACCTCCTTCCGCCGCGCCTCGAGAGCATCGATTACTTCCCCAACCGACGCCGTGCCAAGAAGCCGACCAGTGCCGAACCGAGCAGCGCCAACCCGCCCATCGTGGCGAACCCGGCGGGCGAGGTGATCGTGGTGGTCGCGCCCCGCACGGTGATCGACGGCGGTGCCGCACCGGCCGGGATCGCCGTCGGCACCTCGTTGGGCACATTGGACACGGCGAGCGCGAGCGTCTCGCCGGGCTGGACGGTGCCGCACGCCGCGGGCGGGTTGGCCGGGTCGAACGCCTTGTCGTAGCCGTCCGGAGGGCTCACCTCTACAACGCAGATCTCCTGCGGCGTCCGCAGGTTCTCCACGGTCGCCTTGCCTTCGTCGCCGGCGGTGGCCACCACGACCGGCTTGCCGTCGGAACCGGTGAGCACCTTGCCGTCCTGACCCGTCGCGGCGGAGGTCTTGTCCTTGCCGGTCACCCGCAACTGGACACCCGGAATTCCCTTGCCGCTCTTGGCATCCAGCTTGGTGATTCGCACCGCGCCCGGCTTGTTCCGCGCGGTGGTGCCGCCCTGCGCGGTCAGTTGTCGTTCCCCGCCGGTGGCCACGACCCGCTGGACGTCGCCGCGGTCGGGGGCGGGGATCTGCACGCGAGGTTGCTCGGCGGGTGCGGACAGGGTGATCGCCACCTTCGGGTTCGTGCCGGTGGCCGTCACGCGGACGCTCGCGGTTCCGTCGGCATTGGTGGTGACCTTGGTCCTGGTGGTGCCGTCGTCGAGTGCGCCGTCGGTGATCTCGACGGTCACCGGCGCCTTCGTGACGCCCTTGCCCTTGGCGTTGCGCACCTTGATGGTCCAGTCGGCGGCGGTGCCGATGGTCTGGGCGTCCTTCGGCGCGGTGACCTCGGCCGTCCACGGCCCGCGGTTGGCCTCGGCGTCCGCGGTCAGCTCGGCCACCGCCTGTTTCGCGGCGGTCGTGGGCAGGTGGTCGAAGTGGAAGGGCGCGTCGTAGCCGACGTCCTTGAAGCTCCTGTTGGGGTTGAGATCGTCCTTGCCCGGGCGGGGTGCGGCGGTCCATGAGTGCAGCAGGTGCGCGAGCGCGGCGGCCTTGTCATTGTCCGTTGTGTCGCCATAGCGCAGCAGGAGGTAGGAGATGTTGGCGGCGACGTCCGCGGGCAGGTCCTCGCCCCATTTCGTCTTGAGCACGTCGTTGTTGACGTACTTCTCGTCGGTGTCCGGCTCCTTGAGCGCGTAGTTGACGCAGAACACCTGCTTGCCGTCGACCAAATAGGAGCCCAGCCAGTCGTATTTGTCCTCGCGGGTCGAGCCGCCGTAGGGCTGGCCCGGTCGCGCCTGCAGGCCCGTCTGCTCCTTGAACGCCGCTTCGGCCGGGGCCGCGACGGTGACCAGCGCGAACGCGCCCAAAGTGGCCGCGGCCACCACGCTCAGCACTCGAGCCAGTGTTCTTCGTCCACCTTCGGCGGGGAAGCTCTTCAGCATGACAGCCCCTCAGTAGGATCATAGTGACCGAGCAGCCACGTCCTGTGAGCGTCGTCTTGGCAGCGTGTTCCGGCAATCGCCCGAATTACGTATCTTCGACGCGCCATGGGTAAAGTCATCTTTACTTGACCGGGAACTGGTCGGCGGCCCACGCCGTTGGACCTGATGCAGGTGCCAGTAGATCCAGGAGGATCAGGTGCGATCCACAAGCAACCCCGCGTTCCGCAACTTGCCGATCGGTGGCGCGGGACAAGGCCAGTACGGGCCGAACGTAGGTTTCAACCAACCGCTGGGCGGCGGGCCGGGGTACGGCATGCCGCAGGCACCGTCCGGGGCCGGCGACCGGCCGATGACCGTGGACGACGTCGTCATCAAGACCGGGCTGTCCCTGGGCACCGCGCTGATCACCGGCGTGCTCACCGGAATCTGGGCGATCGGCCAGGCGGAGGCTCGCACGCTCGGGTCCGTCGTCGGCGTGCTGGTCGTCTCGATGCTGGTCGGCTTCGGGCTGTCGCTGGTGATGATCTTCCGTCAGAAGCCGAGCGGGCCGATGACGCTGATCTACTCGGCGGCCGAGGGTGTCTTCCTCGGCGCCATCAGCGGCATCTTCGAATATCTGTGGTCGGGCATCGTGCTGCAGGCGATCCTCGGTACCGCCGGGGTGTTCATCGCGATGCTGGTGGTCTACCGGACCGGCGCGGTGAAGGTCACCCCGCGGCTGACCAAGTGGATCATCGGGGCGACCGCGGGCGTGGTCATCCTGATGCTCGTCAATCTGCTGCTCGGCTTCTTCGGCGTGAACATGGGCCTGCGGGACGGTGGGACGCTCGCGATCATCTTCAGCCTCGTGGTGATCGGGATCGCGGCGTTCAACTTCCTGCTCGACTTCGACATGGCCGACCGCATGATCCGCGAGGGCATGCCGGCGAAGTGGGCGTGGTTCGCCGCGTTCGGTCTGATGACCACGCTGGTCTGGCTGTACCTGGAGATCCTGCGACTGCTGTCGTATCTCCAAAACGACTAGCGCCTCGTCATAGGAGGTTGCCCAGGTAATCGTGCGGTCCCCTTCGAGTCGGGGGAACTCGCGGCACGCGAATGGGCAACTCGCGACGGCATGAGGACGCTCGGTAATCAACCGGGCGTCCTCTGTCTTGCTGTTCACTCTTTCGATGGGGTGCCTGCCCGTCCGCTGATCACACCGTGTTGGATGAGACCTCCACATTCGTCTTTCACAGGTGTGAGGTTCGTGTGAGCGTTCCCCCGCAACCCGGGCAGCCCTACGGCACCCCGCCCGGTGGTCAACCCGGCTTTCCCGGGGCTCAGCCGGCGCCCGCCGCCCCGTACGGCGCCCCGTACGTCGGCCAGACCCCGTACGGCCCGCCACCGGGCACGCCGCCAGGAACGCCCCCGGGGCAACCGGGAATGCCACCGGCACAGCCGGGAATGCCGCCGGGGCAGCCGTTCGGCCCGCCGCCGGGCCAGCCGGTCGGTCAGCGGAAGAAATTCACCTGGCTACGGATCACCCTCGTGATCGTCGTGGTGATCGGGCTCGCGATCACCGCCGTCTTTTTCTTCACGAAGTCGCCGGGCAGCGCTTCCGCGGGCGACTGTCTGAGCATCACGGACTTCTCCAGGGGTGGCGACTCGCCGACCAAGGTCGACTGCGGTGACCCGTCGGCGAACGTGAAGGTCGCTCTCCGGCTGGACAGCGCCAGCGCCAGCTGCCCCGGTGACGACGTCTACGACCACTACTCCGTCTCCGGCAAGTACTCCTACAAGCTGTGTCTGATGATCAACGCGAAGCAGGGCGACTGCTTCAGCAACATCACCAGCAGCACCAAGGGTTACCAGCGGGTGGCGTGTACCGACCCCACGGCCGAGGCGGAATTCGTCAAGGTGGTCGACGGCACGGCGAGTGAGTCGGCCTGCGACGGCACGGAGGCCGACGGCGCGATCGTCTACCCGCAGCCGCCGACCACCCTGTGCGGCAAGAAGAAGAACAACAGTTCCACCTGACGTGCCCGGGAACCGGGGCCGCCGGCCGGTCCGGCGGCCCCGGTTTCGTCAGCTCAGCCGCTCGAGGACCATCGCCATGCCCTGGCCGCCCCCGACGCACATGGTCTCCAGCCCGAACTGCTTGTCGTGGTGCTGGAGCGAGTTGATCAGCGTGGTGGTGATGCGGGCGCCGGTCATCCCGAACGGGTGGCCGACCGCGATCGCGCCACCGTTGACGTTCAGCCGGTCCACCTCGATACCGAGATCCTGGTAGGACGGAATGACCTGGGCGGCGAAGGCCTCGTTGATCTCCACCAGGTCCATGTCCGAAATGGACATTCCGGCGCGGCGCAGCGCCTGCTGGGACGCCTCGACCGGGCCGTAGCCCATAATCTCCGGCGACAGCCCCGAGACACCGGTCGACACGATCCTGGCCAGCGGCGTGATGCCCAGTTCCTTCGCCTTCGTGTCGGACATGATGACCAGCGCCGCCGCGCCGTCGTTGAGCGGGCAACAGTTTCCGGCGGTCACCCGGCCGTCCGGGCGGAACACCGGTTTCAGCTGGGAAACCGCCTCCAGGGTCACCCCGGGGCGCGGGCCGTCGTCCTTGCTGACCACGGTGCCGTCGGGCAGGGTCACCGGCGTGATGTCCTTGGCCCAGAACCCGTTGGCGATCGCCTTCTCCGCGAGGTTCTGCGAGCGCACCCCGAATTCGTCCATCTCCTCCCGGGAGACGTTCTTCAAGCGCGCCAGGTACTCCGCGGTCTGGCCCATGGTGATGTAGACGTCCGGGACCTTGCCCTCGGTGCGCGGGTCGGTCCAGGTTTCGGCGCCCTCCGCGGCGACCTGGGCGGTGCGGGCCTCAGCGTCGGCGAACAGTGGGTTGTGCGTGTCGGGCCAGGAATCCGAGCTGCCCCTGGCGAACCGCGAGACCGTCTCGACTCCGGCGGAGATGAACACGTCACCCTCGCCCGCCTTGATCGCGTGCAGTGCCATGCGGGTGGTCTGCAGGCTGGACGAGCAGTAACGGGTGATCGTGCAACCGGGCAGGTGGTCGTAGCCGAGCTGTACCGCCACCACCCGGCCCATGTTGAAGCCGGACTCGCCGCCGGGGAGCCCGCAGCCGAGCATCAGGTCGTCGATGTCGGCCGGGTCCAGCTGGGGAACCTTGTCCAGCGCGGCCCGCACCATCTGCACCGCCAGGTCGTCCGGGCGCGTGCTCACCAGCGACCCCTTGTTGGCCCGCCCTATCGGCGAGCGGGCGGCGGACACGATTACGGCTTCTGGCATGACGGACGCTCCTTCGGGAAGGGGTCTGGGAGTCGCACCCCCAGACAGGGGTAAGCGCATGCTTAGTGGCAGTCTAGTTTTCCCGTCCCTGATGTGAAGTGTGCGGCTGGGAGAGCTCACTTTGTTCGGTCTTCCGCGGCGGGTGCGGCGGGCTCGATTCGGTCAGCGGCCAGTGCCGGCCCGCAGGTCGCGAACGTACTGTTGGTAGTCGTCGTCGCGGCCACAGGCATAGCGCGAAGACGGCTACTCGGGTGATCCGGCTGGGCGGTTCAGGTCCACGTTGCCCGGGAAAGGGCTCTAACGCTCTAACACTGTGAACACTGTGAACACTGTGCACCCGTGGGGTCACCTGGAGCTGAGTAAGGGGTACAGTGATCTTGAAGCTGGCCGATCCGCGGATGCGGCCGGAAGTGAGCCGGGGAACGTGCCCGAGGAAATTCGGGACCTCCGGCTTCACCCCGTCTGGGGTACGGTCGCGATGTCGATCAGGTGCGCACTGGCGATGATCTCCCACGCTTCCCTGTCGCTGTGGTGGTGCGCGGCGACATAGGCCGACGCGATCCAGCCCGCCGGCCACGACAGCGGCAACGATTTCGGGCCGTGCTCGACCGCAGCGCAATGATCTGGCGGGATCGCCGTAGCCGGCCACGGGAACGACGATCGTGACGGTCGCCGTTACCTCGACTCTCCAGCACGACCTCGCGGACCTGCTCGACGTGCTCCAGGCGGGGGGACAGCTCGCACAGCAGAACGCGGCGGGCGTCTTCCCGCCCGCCATCGGTTGTGGTCGTGGTGAGCAGGATCGAGCCGTGCGGTGACGCGGCAGCGATGGCCTCGGCGACGAGCACCCGCCGTTCCGGCTGTTGGTTGCGGTAGTGCCGCGGCACATCGGGCTTGACCTGGAGCGTGGTGAGCACGTCGGTGAGCTTCGGTGGAGGTGGGCACGGCCGCGACCACATGGAGGCGCCGACCGTCGTGCAGGCGGACGCCGGACTCGTCGACGTGCGCGATCATGTCGCGAAACAGTAACGACCAGGCAGGGGAATGATCCCGGCCTGGTGCGGAGTCACCCGCTTGCCGCTATGCGGTGACCAGGGAAAACAGTTGCCTAGACTGGCAGCACCGAAAACCCGCGTTCAATCAGAAACTGCAGGTCACAACCTATGGAATACGCCGAGCACGTGGTCGACCTCGTGGGCGACACCCCGCTGGTCAAGCTGAACTCGCTCACGGAGGGGCTGGCGCCTCTCGTGCTGGTCAAGGTCGAGTACCTCAACCCCGGTGGCAGTGTGAAGGACCGGATCGCGCTGCGCATGGTGGAGGCCGCCGAAGCCGCGGGCGAACTGCCGCCCGGGGGCACGATCGTGGAGCCGACCTCGGGCAACACCGGTGTCGGCCTGGCCATGGTCGCCCAGCGCAAGGGCTACAAGTGCGTGTTCGTCTGCCCGGACAAGGTCAGTGAGGACAAGCGCAACGTGCTCAAGGCCTACGGTGCCCGGGTGGTCGTCTGCCCGACCGCGGTGCCGCCGGAGCACCCGGACTCCTATTACTCCGTGTCCGACCGGCTCGTGCGGGAGATCGACGGCGCCTGGAAGCCCAACCAGTACGCCAATCCGGAGAACCCGGCCAGCCACTACCACTCGACCGGACCCGAGATCTGGCGGCAGACCGACGGCCGGATCACGCATTTCGTCGCCGGTGTCGGCACCGGCGGGACCATCTCGGGCACCGGCAAGTACCTCAAGGAGGTCTCGTCGGGCCGGGTCAAGGTCGTCGGCGCGGACCCCGAGGGCTCGGTCTACTCGGGCGGTACCGGCCGTCCCTACCTGGTCGAAGGCGTCGGCGAGGACTTCTGGCCGCAGACCTACGATTCGTCGATCCCGGACGAGATCATCGCGATCTCCGACGCCGAGTCGTTCCAGTTCACCCGAAGGCTCGCGCTCGAGGAAGGGCTGCTGGTCGGCGGGTCCTGTGGGATGGCGGTCGCGGCGGCGCTGCGGCTGGCGAGCCGGCTCGGCCCGGACGACGTGGTCGTCGTGTTGCTGCCCGATGGCGGCCGCGGCTACCTGGGTAAGGTGTTCAACGACCAGTGGATGTCGTCCTTCGGCTTCCTGCCGCCGGACACCTCCGGCGCGATCGTCGGCGACGTGCTCAGGGCGAAGACCGGGTCGCTGCCCGACCTGGTCCACACCCATCCCAACGAGACGGTCGGGGAAGCGGTCGCGATCCTGTCCGAGTTCGGCGTGAGCCAGATGCCGGTGGTCAGTGCCGAACCGCCGGTGATGGCCGCGGAGGTGGTGGGCGCGGTCAACGAGCGTGACCTGCTGGACGCCCTGTTCACCGGCCGGGCCGCGCCGTCCGACCGGCTGGATAGGCACATGTCACCGCCACTGCCCACGATCGGTGCCAGCGAACCGGTAAGCGCTGCACTGAAAGCGCTTGCCGATGCCGATGGCTCGCTCGTACTCATTGACGGTAAGCCCGCAGGCGTGGTAACGCGGCACGACCTTCTCGCGTTCATGGCAGGTCGCAGAAGCTAAAGGCTGTATCACATCGCTCAATCCGCCCAGGCCGTTACGAGCGGGGGCGTACCGTATCCGATAGCGTGTGCCGCCAGTAGTACGTCTGTCTCTTCAAGGGGGTTCAAGACCCACATGAGCGCTCCGCAGCCACCGAACCAGCCCTGGGGTGGCGGCCAGCCACCGCAGGGCCCGCCGAGTGGTCCCCAGCCGCAACAGGACAACCCGTTCGCTTCGTCGGAGCCGACCCAGGTGGTTCAGCCCGGACAGGCACCGCCCCAAAGCGGTGGCTTCGGCGACACCCCCGAGCCGACCCAGGTGGTTCAACCTGGCCAGGCGCAGGAGGGACAGGGTGAGGCGACGCAACTGGTCCCCCCGGGGATGCAACCCGCGATCCCGTACGCCCCGCCCCCGAGCGCCGCGGACAACCCGGGCGCGTTCGGCCAGCAGCCCCCGCAGGGTTTCGGCCAGCCGGGCGGGTTTCCGCCGCAGCAGCCGGGGCAGTTCGGTCAGCAGCCGCAGCAGGGCTTCGGTGCACCGGGCCAGCCGGGTGGTTTCGGTGGCCCGCCTCCCGGCTTCGGCGCTCCGGGCGGTTACGGCGCGCCGGGTGGTGGTGCCGGTGGCAACGCCCAGCTGTTCGCCTGGATCGCCGCGGGCGCGCTGATCGTGATCGGCTTGCTCACCGCGATCCTCACGCTCACGGTGTGGACGGATGCGGGCAGTGCCGCCAGCGCGTCGTCGAGCTACTGCGACCAGTACTCGGGCACCCTCAAGCAGACATGTGAAGACGCGGTGGGCAGCGCGTCCGAGGCCTCGTCGGTCCCGGGCGCCGCGATCTTCTACTTCATCATGTTGATCCTGGGCGGGCTGGCCACCGCGGCGGCCGGTGTGCTGATCATCCTCAAGCAGAAGTTCGCGCACTTCGTGGCGGTCGGCGGCGGTTTCCTGCTGCTGCTGTTCTCGATCATCTTCGGCGCGCAGTACACCTTCAGCGTCGGCCGGATCGTCACCGACCTGATCCTCGGCATCATCGTGCTGGTCATCGGCGCCCTCGGGTTCTTCCCGCAGACCGCGCAGTTCATCGGCGCGGGCGGTGGCTCGCCGTCGGGTCCCGGTGGTTTCGGTGGCCCACCCGGGGGCGGGTTCCCCGGCCAGCCGGGCGGTTTCGGTCAGCCGGCGCCCTTCGGTCAGCCGGGCGGTTTCGGTCAGCCGGCTCCGTTCGGTCAGCCGGGTGCGCCGTCCAGCGGTGGTTTCCCGCAGCCGGGTGGTCCGAACCCCGGTAGCGGCGGTTTCCCGCAGCCGGGCCAGCCGCAGCCCGGCGTCGCCCCGCCGGGCTTCGGGCAGCGGCCCGGCCAGTACGGTCAACCTGGCCAGCCGCCGCAGCAGTGGTGAGTTGAACCGACGATGCCCCGGCCGCCCGGGGCATCGTTGTTTTTTCCCGAAAACGACGAAACTGCCGCTACAGTAAGTTGGTCGGCCCGCAATCGTCGTTGGGGGCGTTGTGACGAATCCGTTCGGCTCCCCGGTGCGGCGCGACGGGCAACCGGTAGGTCCTCGGACCCCCAGTGGCGTCACCGCCGTTCTCGGCGGACTCGTTGCCCTCGCCCTGGCCGGAGTGCTCGGCTACCTGCCCATCACGGACTTCGTCGACTACGGCATCAGCGATCTGCCCGACCACACCAAGATCTCGGACGCGTTGTACTTCGGGGCGGCGATACTGCTGCTCCTCGGCGCGCTGATGACCTTCTTGCGGCTGCTCGCCGGTTCGGTACTGCTGCTGGCCGGCGGGCTCGCCACGATCGCGGCGGTCGTGGCCGAACCCCTGCTGATCCATCCGTACGCGTTCGTGGAATTCTTCGACCGGGTCTTTCGTTTCGTGCCGAACGCGGCCTTCGTGCGGATCGGCGGGATCGTCGGGGGACCGCTGGTGGTCCTGCTGGCCGCGCAGCCGTCGACGTTCCGGTACCTGCGTTACCGGCCGCCGGACGCCGGCTACGGCCCCCCGTACAGTGGGCCGGCGCGGGGCTGGTAAGCAGATGCCCGTGACACAGCAGCCCCGTGGCGGCGCCACTGGCATTCCGGCGGCCGTGCTCGCCCTGCTGGGCGGGTTGTTTCACCTGATCGGCGTGGCCGGGGGCGCGCTGCTGCTGGCCGGCGACGGCGATCTCGGGCGGGCGCTGCTGACCTTCGTGCTGCACCTGGCCGTGGCCGCGCTGCTGATCACCGGTGGGGTCGGGCTGGTGCTCGCCAAGCCGTTCGGGCGGACGGTCACGATCGTGGGTTCGGCGGTGGCGTTGTTGCTGTATGTGGTGGTGATCCTGCTGGGCGCGCTCGGGATCCACTTCCTCGGCCTGGCCGACAGCGCGCTTCCGCTGGGCTACGTCGTGATTCTCTGTGCGCCCGCCGTTACGACGTTGGTGTTGGCCTGCGCACCACCCACCACACGCTGGGTAACCAGCGGTTGGTCCTGATGGGCCACCCCGCCCGGCGGTGGTCACCCCTAAGGCCTAAATTAGGGGTATGGACAACCTCGGTTTCGAGACTCGTGCCATTCACGCCGGTCAGGAGCCCGATCCGCGGACGGGCGCGGTCATCGTGCCGATCTACCAGACCTCGACCTACGCCCAGGACGGCGTGGGTGGCACGCGTGAAGGTGACTACGAGTATTCACGCACCGCGAACCCGACGCGCACCGCGCTCGAGGAGCAGTTGGCCTCGCTGGAGGGCGCACGGCACGGTCTGGCGTTCGCCTCCGGCATGGCCGCGTCCGACGCGGTGCTGCGGGCGGTGCTGCGGCCGGGCGACCACCTCGTGCTCGGCAACGACGCCTACGGCGGCACGTTCCGGCTGATCGACAAGGTGCTGGCACAGTGGGGGATCGCGCACACCGTCGCCGATCTGTCCAATGTAGACAGAGTGCGGGCCGCGGTGCGGCCGGAGACCAGGCTGATCTGGTGCGAGTCGCCTTCCAACCCGCTGCTGGGCATCGCCGACATCGCCGCGCTGGCCGCCATCGCGCACGACGCCGGAGCACGGCTCGTCGTGGACAACACCTTCGCGACCCCGTACCTGCAGACCCCGCTCGCGCTCGGCGCGGACGTGGTCGTGCACTCCACGACCAAGTATCTCGGCGGGCACTCCGACGTCGTGGGCGGCGCGGTGCTCACCGGCGAAGACGAGCTGCGCGAGCAGCTGTTCTTCCTGCGCAACGCGGCGGGCGCGGTGCCGGGCCCCTTCGACGTGTGGCTCACGCTGCGTGGCATCAAGACGTTGGCGGTCCGCATGGAACGGCACTGCGACAACGCCGAGCTCGTCGCCGAAACGCTGGCGGCGCACCCGAAGGTCGCGAAGGTCTACTACCCGGGCCTGCCCGGGCACCCCGGCCACGAGGTCGCGGCGAAGCAGATGCGCCGGTTCGGCGGCATGGTGTCGTTCCGGCACGCCGACGGCGAGCGGGCCGCGCTGGAGATGTCCGCGCGGACCTCGCTGTTCATCCTCGCCGAGTCCCTGGGCGGGATCGAGTCGCTGATCGAGCATCCGGGCCGCATGACCCACGCGAGCACGAGCGGCTCACTGCTTCAGGTACCCGCGGATCTGGTGCGGCTCTCGGTCGGGATCGAAGACGTGCGCGACCTCGTCACCGACCTTCGCGCCGCGCTGGGCTGGAGTCAGGGCCGGTAGTTGGTGCTGTACTCGGTGACCTGACCCGAGGAATGCGGCACGGACTGCAGACCGGAGAGCTGGGAGGCGTCAACGCAGCCGCCGACCAGTTCGACCCGGTTGTCGTGGCGCACGTACTGGCTGGGTTCGCCGCACCCGGTCCGGTCGACGGTGTAGAACGCGGCTCCGGTGAGTGCCAGTGCCGAGGTGACAGCCGCGACCAGAGGCAGTGCCCCGGCCGAACGAGTGGCGCGCCGGCCAGAGCCGTCGTCCGTTTCGTTCCGCCTTCGCATGGTTACTCCTGATTCCCGATGCCGACCGCGTCCCAGGGTACCTGGACCCCGTTGCGCGGGTGGCATGATCCCGTGTTATGCGACTGGTGAGCCTGCAAGAGATCACCGAGGCGCGTGGTCTGCTCGAGGGGGTCGTCCGAGCGACCCCGATGGAACACGCGCGGGACCTCGAGCGGGTTCACGGCGGTTTGATTCATCTCAAATGTGAAAACTTGCAACGTACTGGCTCGTTCAAGATTCGCGGCGCGTACACGCGGATTCACGGGCTGAGCGAAGAAGAACGGGGGCGCGGCGTCGTCGCGGCGAGCGCGGGTAACCACGCGCAGGGTGTGGCGCTGGCCGCCTCGCTGCTGGGCACGAAGGCGACGGTGTTCATGCCGGACCGTGTGCCGCTGCCCAAACTGGCCGCGACCCACGGTTACGGCGCCGACGTGCACCTCCATGGCGAAGTGTTCGACGAAACCCTCGCCGCGGCCGTCGCGTTCGCGGAGCGTACCGGCGCGGTGTTCATCCACCCGTTCGACCACGCCGACGTGATCGCCGGCCAGGGCACGGTGGGACTGGAACTACTGGAACAGGTCCCCGACGTGGGCACCGTGCTGGTGCCCGCCGGCGGTGGCGGGCTGGTTTCCGGGATCGCGGTCGCGCTGAAGGCCCTGCGCCCGGAAGCCAAGGTCGTCGCCGTGCAGGCGGAGGGCGCCGCCGCCCTCCCGCCGTCACTGGCCAGGGGCAACCCGGTGCGGTTGCCGGAGCCGCACACGATGGCCGACGGGATCGCGGTCGGGCAGCCGGGGGAGATCACCCTCGCTCACGTGGCCGCCCTGGTCGACGGCGTCGTCACTGTCACCGAGGAGTCGCTGTCCAGGGCCGTGCTGCTGTGTCTGGAGCGCCGGAAGCTCGTCGTGGAACCGGCGGGTGCGGCCGCGGTCGCCGCACTGCTGCAGCATCGGGGCACCTTCCGGCCGCCGATCGTCGGCGTGCTGTCCGGCGGCAACGTGGACCCGTTGCTGTTGCTGCAGATCATCCGGCACGGCATGACCGCGGGCGGGCGTTACCTGGCGCTCCGGCTACGCGTGCCCGACCGGCCGGGCGTGCTCGCGGCCGTGCTGTCACGGATCAGTGAACTCGGCGCGAACGTACTCGACGTCGAGCACCGCCGGATTTCCGGCGCGCTGGCGCTCGGCGAGGTCGAGGTGTCGCTGAGTCTGGAGACTCGCGGCCCTTCTCACTGCGCCGAGCTGACGACCGAACTGCAACGCGCCGGATTCACGGTTTTTTAGCCCAGCGCTGATCAGCAGCGTCCCAGTCAGAGGTTTCCCCGCAGTGCCTGCTCGCGTTCGATGGCTTCGAAGAGGGCCTTGAAGTTTCCCTTGCCGAAGCCCAGGGAGCCGTGCCGTTCGATCAGTTCGTAGAACACCGTGGGGCGGTCGCCGAGCGGCTTGGTGAAGATCTGCAGCAGGTAGCCGTCCTCGTCACGGTCGACAAGGATGCGGTGCTCCTTCAACGTCTCGATCGGCACGCGCACCTCGCCGATCCGCTCACGCAGTTCGGGGTCGTCGTAGTAGGAGTCCGGGGTGTTCAGGAACTCCACGCCCGCCTCGCGCATCGCGCGCACGGTGCCCACGATGTCGTCGGTGGCCAGCGCGATGTGCTGACACCCCGGGCCGCCGTAGAACTCGAGATACTCGTCGATCTGTGACTTCTTCTTCGCGATCGCGGGCTCGTTGAGCGGGAACTTGACCCGGTGGTTGCCGTTGGACACCACCTTGCTCATCAGTGCGGAGTATTCGGTGGCGATGTCGTCGCCGATGAACTCCGCCATGTTCACGAAGCCCATCACACGGTGGTACCAGTCCACCCAGTAGTCCATCTTGCCCAGTTCGACATTGCCGACGCAGTGGTCGACCGCCTCGAACAGCCGCTTGCGCAGGCGGTCTGCGGGCTTGCCCCCCGGTGGGGTCTGGGGGTTGCGCTCCCAGACGGCACGGCCCCCCTCGCGAGCCTGGTAGCCCGGCAGGTACGGCCCGTGGTACCGCGAACGGTCGACCAGCGAATGCCGCGTCTCCCCGTAGGTGGCGATCGCGGCCAGCCGGACCACGCCGTGTTCGTCGGAGACGTCGTGCGGCTCCTCGAGAATCGTCGCGCACTGCGCCCGCGCGTGCGCCACGCACTTGTCCACATCGGACACTTCGAGTGCCAGGTCGGCCACTCCGTCGCCGTGGCGGCGATGGTGGTCGAGCAGCGGGGAGCCGGGTCGGACCCCGCCGTTGATCACGAACCGGGCCGAGCCGGACTCCAGCACGAAGGACTTGTGGTCGGCTACGTCGGTTTCCGGTCCGGCATAGGCGACCAGCCGCATGCCGAAGGCCATCTGGTAGAACCACGCGGTCTGGGTCGCGTTCCCGGCGACGAACACGACGGCGTCCACGGCGCGAACCGGGAACGGGTCGGCCGAAATATCGTGGTCCACCAGCCCGACGAGTTGGCGCAACTGGTCGTAGGTGACGTCGTCGAGACTGTTGGTCATGCCTTCCTCCACTGTCTGCGCGCGACCGTGTCGGTAGTGTCGCCAAATAAGCATCGCCAGGGCGCGCAAGATGGGCAATGGACGAGCTTTTCACTGGACAGATTGACCAGTCGGCCTCCAGGGTGGCTGGGCGGAGGTGGACAAAATGGATGCGCTGGACGCCCGGCTACTTCTTCTGCTCACGGACGTGCCCCGGCTCGGCGTGCTGGAATGCGCCCGGCGGCTAGGCGTCGCCCGGGGCACCGTGCAGGCCCGGCTCGACCGGCTCACCGAGCGAGGTGTGCTTCGCGGCTTCCCGCCCGAGGTGGACCTGGCCGCGATGGGCTACGGGCTGACCGCGTTCGCCGTGCTGGAGATCGCGCAGGGCAGGCGGGCCCAGGTGATCGAGGCGCTGTCGGCGATCGAGCAGGTCTGCGAGGTGCACGCCACCACGGGGCAGGGCGACCTGTTCGCCCGCATGGTCGCCCGGGACCACGACGACCTCCAACGGGTGATCGATGCCGTGGTCAGTGTGCCCGACGTGCTGCGGACGTCGACCGCACTGGCTCTGTCCACGCCGATCCCGCCGCGGGTGCGGCCGCTGCTGCAACGCGTGGCTCAGCGCGATGACGCACAGAAGTCCAGGTAGCGCTTGGCCGACCGCCGCACGACGTCATGGGCGTTTTGGCGGATGGCGAAGTCCCACCAGGCCCCGTAGATCGCGCTGAACCGGTAGCCCCGCAGGATCTCCGCCGCGCGCCGCACCACCGCCGGCCGTTCCGGGATGAAGTTCGGGTAGCTGTACATGAAGCTGACGGTCTTCAAATCCGGGTTGACCTGGACGATGTCGCCGGTGAAAAGGGCGCCGCGGTCGTTCTCCCCGCCCGGCCAGTGCAGCACCGTGCCGCCGGCGAAGTGCACGCCCAGGTTGATCAGCGTCAGGTCGTCGGCCAGTTGCCTGGTCTCACCGCTCCACAGCCGCAACGCGTCATCAGGGCGCCCGATCCACCGCCTGTCCTTCTCATGCAGGTAGACCGGCACGTCGAACGCGTGCGCCCACTCGACCATCGTCGTGTAGTAGTGCGGGTGGCTGATCGCGATGCCGGTGAGCCCGCCGAGTTCGGCGATCCGGGCCACGAGGTCGTCGTCGAGATAGGCGCAGCAGTCCCAGAGCACGTTCCCCGACTCCGCCCTGACCAGCAGCGCGCGCTGGCCGATCGCGAAGCGCGGGGTGACGCCGATCCCGATGGCGCCCGGGCCCTGTTCCTCCACGCGCGCGGTGTACTCGCCGGCACGTAGCGTGTCCAGGTCCGTCCACTGCTGGCCGGACGCGGGCACCCACTGGCGGTCGTCCTCGCAGACCGGGCAGTCGGGACGGGGAGCGGAGTACTGCGTGCCGCAGGTGACGCAGATCGGTTCGGAACTCACTACCTCGACTCTAGTCAGCATGGAACGGTCGACTCCGGTTCTCGCCCGTTGCCGTTGGCTCGTTTCGTGGGTCGTTCCCACGATGGGTGGGAACGGAGCCACACGCGGGTCTCAGGTGTTGGTCGACGATGCTTGTTCCGGAAATCGGTTGCCGTAACGGCGGAGAGGCCCGTTCCGGATATCCGGAACGGGCCTCTCCGGGACGTTTCAGCGCTCAGCCGGTATAAGGCACCGCCTTGATCAGCTTGACCTTCTGGGTCCTGCCGTTGGGCAGGTCGTACTCGCGCGTCTCGCCTTCCTTGGCGCCCAGCAGGGCCTTGCCCAGCGGCGATTCCGGTGAGTACACGTCGAGCTCGCCCTCCGCGCCTTCCTCGCGCGTGGCCAGCAGGAACTTCTCGTCCTCGTCGTCACCTTCGTAGCGAACCGTGAGAATCTTGCCCGGCTCCGCGGTGCCGTCGTTGGGGGGCGCCTCGCCGACCTTCGCGGCGCGCAGCAGTTCCTGCAGCTGGCGGATCCGGGCCTCGGCCTGGCCCTGCTCCTCGCGGGCCGCGTGGTAGCCACCGTTCTCCTTGAGGTCGCCCTCTTCCCGGCTGTCGTTGATCTTCGCGGCGATGACCGGACGATTCTCGATCAGTTCGTCGAGCTCGTGCTTGAGCCTGTCGTAGGCTTCCTGAGTCAGCCAGGTCACCTGGGTGTCGCTCACGGTCACCATCTCCTCGTCGTGCCTGCCGGGCATGGGTATACAAGCCGGCCGGCCACACTGGCACACCAGCCAGTGCGGCCGAGATAAAGGAAAAACACGGCCCGTCGGGCCGTGCCGGTAGAACAGAATAGCACGAAAAGGGGGCGGCTGACCGCCCGCTTTCTCACTTATCGGACACTCGGCGAGGATTTCACCCCGTTGGCCGCTAGCTTCTTGACAGATACGTTGGTACGTCGTAGGAGCACCCGAAGATGTCCGCGGTGACCGGGCGATCGGTGCTACGTACGACGGTGGTCTGCAGGCTGTGCCCGTCGCCGGCCGGGACGTAGACCTCCTTCCGCCCGCTTTCCGCGCCGGAGATGTCCCGGACCCGCACGATGCAGACCCCGGGCCTGGCCGGGTCGTCCCGAGTCACGTTGATTGTGACCGACATGACGTTGCCGGGCTTCTCGTCGAACGACACCCGGTCCGCGGAGATCGGCGCCGGCCCGAGGTTCAGGTAGGCCACCCACGCGACCAAACCGCTCGCCACCAGCGCGACCAGCGTGAACAGCCAGCGCCGCCAGTGTCGTGGAGGTCGGCCACGTGCCGGGCCGTAGCGCCCCTCCGGCAACGTGCGGGTGTTCAACCGGGCCTCCTCGTCGGAACTGTCGTACCCCTCGGTGACAATGGGTGCCAATGGTTTTGATTATCCGTCAGCCGGGAATACCGGCGCGAGAAGGGGCCGTTGCACGGATGGTGGGATCTGACGAGCAGGTGTCTGAACCGGGGTCCGGCTTGCTCCGCCTGATGGCGGTGCACGCACACCCGGACGACGAGTCGAGCAAGGGTGCGGCGACCATGGCCAAGTACGTGGCCGAGGGCGCCGAGGTGATGGTGGTCAGCTGCACCGGTGGCGAGGCGGGCAGCGTGCTCAACCCGGCCATGGACAAGCCGGGGATACGCGAGAACATGCCGCAGGTCCGCCGTGAGGAGATGGCCCGCGCCGCCAAGATCCTGGGCGTGCGGCATCACTGGCTGGGTTTCGTCGACTCGGGGCTGCCCGAGGGTGATCCGCCGCCGCCGCTGCCCGAGGGCTCGTTCGCCACGGTCCCGCTCGAGGAGCCGACGGCCGCGCTGGTCAAGGTGATGCGCGAGTTCCGCCCGCACGTGGTGCTGACCTACGACGAGAACGGTGGCTACCCGCACCCCGATCACATCCGCTGCCACGAGGTGTCGATGGCGGCCTTCGACGCCGCGCCGGAACCCGACCGCTTCCCCGACGCCGGGGATCCGTGGCAGCCGCTCAAGCTGTACTACATGCACGGCTTCTCGCGGGCCCGGATGCAGCTCTTCCACGACGCGCTGGTCGGCGCGGGTCTCGAGTCGCCCTACGCCGAGTGGCTCGAACGGTGGAATCCCGACTGGGCCGACGTGATGGAGCGGGTCACCACGCGTATCGGGTGCGGCGACTACTTCGAGGTCCGCGACGAGGCGCTCAAGGCGCACGCCACGCAGATCGATCCGAACAGCCGGTGGTTCGCGGTGCCGTTGGAGATGCAGCGGAAGCTGTGGCCGACCGAGGAGTACGAGCTGGTCCGCTCGCTGGTGGACAGCACGCTCCCGGAGGACGACCTGTTCGCCGGAGTCCGGGAGAAGGTGGCCACCTGACGGTTCTCCGTGGCGAGACGGGTCCTACACTCGGAGGTAGCGCCCTGGTGAGGCGATCGACTGGGCGCCGAATCGTAACGAGGTCTGGAGTCATCGATGAGCGCGGTGCTGGTGGCTGTGACGGCGCCGGTCCACACGACCGCCATGGTGCTGTCGCAACAGCCCGGCAACGGTGACAATGGCGGCCAGGGCGAGGACTTCGGCAAGTCCTCGCCGGTGGGCTTCCTGCTGCTGCTTCTCTTCCTGATCGCGGTGGCCCTCCTGGTGCGCTCGATGACCAAGCACCTCAAACGCGTGCCTGCCAGCTTCGACCCGCCGGAGGAATCCGCCGGGGGCGAGCCCGCCCCCGGCGAAGACCCGGACACGACCGAAGCCGAGAAGCCGGCGGACACGAGCGCGAAAGAAAAAAGCGACCACTCCGGCTGACCCGGGCGAGTCCAGCTTTCGCGGCGGCCGACTTCGGCCTTGGGTTGTGGTTTCAAAGCGGTGGCTTGCGGTAAGGCCGTCGGCTTGCGCCGCTAACCGCGCTACGCAAACCAATTCGAAATAGTTCCCAGAGGCGGGGGTCGAGGGGTTCGGACTCGAGGGCGAGCACCGCGAACACGCACTCGTTCACGCGCCAGATCGGCTCGCCACAGGCGACGCGTTGGAGGGCTTCAAAGCCGAGCGCGTACTCGCGGAGGGCGAGCGCGCGCTTGCAGCCGAGGCTCCGAAGGCTGGTCAGGTTCTCGTCCAGCATGTAGTCCGGGCCGTAGATGATCCGCGGGTACTCCCGTCCCCGGACCTTCACGCACGGCTGCACGAGGCACCGGGCACCCCGCCCGGGTCAGGTTGCCCGTGGGCTTGACCACCATGCCCTCACACCGGCCGAGGTGAGCCCCTCCCACCAGGCCACCGCGGTGGCGACCGACGCCGGATCGGTCGTGTCCACCGTGCGGTTGGCCGTCGCCGTCGCGTTCGCCGGCCATCGCCTGTGCCTTGTTCTTGTCGCGGTTCTCGTCGCGCACCGCCGGCTTGCCGACCAGCGCACCGGAGGACGGCACGTGGCACTCGATGTCGCGCTGATCAAGAACAAGCACGGGCCGAAGCCTAGCCTGTAGGTATGGCCAATCGACTTGCCGCCGCGACCAGTCCGTACCTGCTGCAACACGCCGGGAATCCGGTCGACTGGTGGCCGTGGGGCGCCGAAGCGCTGGCCGAGGCGAAACGGCGGGACGTGCCGATCCTGCTGTCCGTCGGCTACGCCGCCTGCCACTGGTGTCACGTGATGGCGCACGAGTCCTTCGAGGACAGCGAGACCGCTCGGTTGATGAACGAGAACTTCGTCAACATCAAGGTGGACCGTGAAGAGCGCCCCGACATCGACGCGGTTTACATGACCGCGACCCAGGCGATGACCGGCCAGGGTGGCTGGCCGATGACATGTTTCCTCACCCCGGACGGCGAGCCCTTCCATTGTGGCACCTACTATCCGCCGGAGCCCCGCCCCGGGATGCCGTCGTTCCGGCATCTGCTGGTCGCGGTGGCCCAGGCATGGCGCGACCGGCGCGCGGAGCTGCGGGAGGGCGCGGGCCGGATCGTCACGCACCTCGCCGAGCAGACCGGGCCGCTACCGGAGTCCACTGTGGACGAAGACGTGCTCGCCGGTGCGGTGTTGCGGCTGAGCGAGCAGGCCGACCGGGTCAACGGAGGATTCGGTTCCGCGCCGAAGTTCCCGCCGTCGATGGTCCTGGAGTTCCTGCTGCGGCACCATGAGCGAACCGGTTCGGACGAGGCGCTTTCCCTGGCCGGGCAGTGTGCGGACGCGATGTCCCGGGGCGGGATGCACGACCACCTGGCCGGCGGGTTCGCGCGGTACTCGGTGGACGCCGCCTGGGTGGTGCCGCATTTCGAGAAGATGTTGTACGACAACGCCTTGCTGCTGCGGGTCTACGCCCACCTGGCACGGCTGACCGGTTCCGCGCGGGCCCGAGCGGTCGCCGGGCTGACCGGCGATTTCCTGTTGGACCGGCTGGGCACCGCCGAGGGCGGCTTCGCCGCGTCACTCGATGCCGACACGCTGGGCGAGGAGGGGCTGACCTACGTCTGGACGCCCGCGGAACTCGTCGACGTTCTGGGCGCCGAGGATGGGGCCTGGGCGGCGGAATTGTTCCGGGTGACCGCACAGGGCACCTTCGAGCGCGGCACGTCCGTGCTTCAGTTGCGCACGGACCCCGATGACCACGAGCGCTACGAGCGGGTTCGCCGCGCCCTGCTGGCGAGCCGGGATCAGCGGCCGCGGCCCGACCGCGACGACAAGGTGATCGCGGCGTGGAACGGGCTCGCGATCAGTGCGTTGTGTGACGCCGGGGTGGCACTGGACCGGCCACAATGGATCACCGCGGCCGGGCGCGCGGCACAGTCTGTTTTGGACATTCACCTGACCGGCGGCAGGCTGCGGCGCAGTTCGCGGGACGGCAAGGCCGGGGCGGCCGCCGGGGTGCTGGAGGACTACGCCTGCTTCGCCGACGGGCTGCTCGCGCTGCATCAGGCGACGGGCGACCCTCACTGGCTCGCGGAGGCGACGGCCTTGCTGGACATCGCGCTGGACCGGTTCGGCGTGGAGGGCACGCCGGGCGCCTACCACGACACCGCCGACGACGCCGAGACGCTGGTTCACCGGCCGTCCGATCCCGGCGACAACGCCAGCCCTTCGGGCGCATCTTCGCTGGCCGGGGCGCTCGTGACGGCGTCGGTACTGGTCGGCCCGGACCGGGCCGCGCGGTATCGCGACGCGGCGGAGAGCGCGGTGCTCCGGGCCGGGCAACTCGCCGCCAAGATGCCGCGGTTCGCCGGGCACTGGCTGTCCGTCGCGGAGGCGCTCCTCGCGGGGCCGATCCAGGTCGCGGTCGTCGGTCAGGACCCCGCCGCGTGGTCCGAACTCCGCGCGACGGCGGCCCGGAAAGTGCCCGGTGGTGGCGTCGTGCTCGCCGGCCCGCCGGACAGCGTGCCGCTGCTGATGGACCGGCCACTGGTCGACGGTGGCGCGGCCGCCTACGTCTGCCGCGGTTACGTGTGCGACCGACCGGTCACCAGCCAGGACGCCCTCGAGACGGCCTTGTCCTGACCCTTTCGCCCGGGGTGAACATGGGCCCAGGTCAACGATGTGCGCGGTAATCTCTGTATCAAGGTAATTATGTAATCCGGAGGCGGTCATGCGTACACACGGACATCGGGGCTGGAAGGGCCGGGGCGGCTGGCAACAGGCGGAGGTGCCATCCGCCGAGGACGCCGCGGCGTGGTTCGCCGGGCGGCTGCCGGACGACTGGTTCGTCTCGGCCCCCGAAATCACGGTCGATCGCGAGGAGATCCTCATCGTCGGCGAGCTGCCACCGCTCGCCGAGCAGTTCGACGACGACGCGGCGCGGGCGGCGGCGGAGTCGGGGCGGATCAGCCGGTTCCGGGAGGACACCCGGGAGCACCGCATCGAGATCGCGCGCCAGGCGGAGCACCGCTATGGGCGCAAGGTCGCCTGGGGTGCGCGGATCGGCGGTACCAAGGAGCTGTTCACCACGCTGTCCGTGCCGGTGATGACGCGGCTGCGGCAGCCCGAACGCAAGGTGCTCGACACACTCGTCGACTCGGGCGTGGCGCGCTCGCGGTCGGAAGCCCTGGCCTGGGCCGTACGCCTGGTGGGCGAGCACGCGGAAAGCTGGCTCGGCGAGCTGCGTGAGGCGATGTCCAAGGTCGACGATTTGCGCACGAAGGGGCCGGACCTGGCCCAGGACTGAAGGAGTAGGGGCGGTCGCGTCCGGCGAGCGTCCGGACGCGCCGAACGGCGGCCAGCGCCGCGGACGCCGGAAAACGCGTTCGCCGACTGGTCGTACATGACGATCAGCACGGCGATACACGAGTCCTTCGACGCCAAGGCCGAGCACCCCGCGGACGACTCCGCCGGCGTTAGGCGCGGACGGGAGCCAGTTGGCGCCCGGCCGCCTCAGGAAGATCAGGCCGACCCACAGCCCGGCGATGCCGTGTACGTCACGGTTTGTGAGCCCTGCTGGACCGTCTTCGATACCCGCAAACTGAAGACGGCGGCCGGGTTGCCGCGCGGCGGTCCGGCAAATGCCGAAAAAATTTCTGAACCAGGTGCGAGACCGCTACGTGCTTTCTCATGTCGACGAGGACAAGCTTGGTTCCTCGGGCACGGCCGCCTCACCTCACCCCGTGCGATTACGGTGGTGGCCGCGGTGAACCAGCTGTGCGAGTGTCTCCGCCCCCACGCTCGCACCCTCGTCGACGCCCCGTCTTAGGCCGAAAGGAGCCGAGCGAGTCGTTCCGGGTCGGCGATGATGTCCATCGCGACGATTTTCCCGTTCCTGGCGGTGAACGCCGCGACCGAGACCGGCTTGCCGTCCACGATGCCGATCGCTCCGGGGCTGCCGTTGACCAGCGCGGGTAGTACCAACTCGGCCAACCGCGCGAACGTCGTCGCTCCTTCGGCCACCGCATGCGGGCCGCGCAGGATGACGCCCGGGCGCAGCGCGCCGCGGTCGGTGCGCACCACGACTTCCGGGTCCAGCGCCGCGACGAGCGCGTCGAAGTCGCCACCACGCGCCGCGCTCAGGAACGCGTCGACGACTTCACGTCGGCGGGCCAGATCGGCGTCCGGGGCCGGGGACGCGCCCTGTACCCGGCGGCGGGCGCGGCTGGCGAGTTGCCGTGCCGCGGCGGGCGTGCGTCCGACGATCTCGGCGACCTCCTCGAAGGGCACGGAGAACAGGTCGTGCAGCACGAAGGCGAGTCGTTCGGCCGGGGCCAGCGTTTCCAGGACCACGAGCAGCGCGAGGCCGACCGAGTTGGCCAGCAGCGCCTCGTGCTCGGGGCCGGGACCGTCGTCGGTGGTGATGACCGGATCGGGAACGTGCACGCTCAGCGGTTCCTCGCGCTTGCGCGATCGGAGCATGTTCAGGCACACCCGACCGACGACGATGGTCAGCCAGCCACCCAGGTTTTCGATCGCGTCCGCGTCGGAACCGCTGAGCCGTAGCCAGGCCTCCTGGACGGCGTCATCGGCCTCGCTCAGCGAACCGAGCATCCGGTAGGCCACTGCCCTCAGCTGGGGCCGGTGCTCCTCGAACCGCACCGCCAAGAACTCTGCGTCCATCGTCACGTTCCTCCGTTGAGCCGTGTCAAAGCACTGACCCCGCCCAGCGGGTGAATGTGACACCAGAAGGAGACGATCATGTAGCTGCCAACGAAGAACCCGGCAGTGGTGCTTCCCGACACGATGAAGGGGTGCCCGGCGGGGCCACCACGGTCGCCGGGCGAGGTCCTACATTGATCGGCATGTCCGAAACCTGGGACCCGGCCGCGCCCGGTATCTTGCGGCTGCCGTCGGGGCGCCTTGTCCGGGGTCGCGGGTTGACGCGGCCTCTACCCGGCGGGCCCTTGCCGGCTTTCGCCCTTTACTTGCTGGGCAAGGAGCCCCCGGCGGTCCCGTGGGAATCGATCTGGGTGCGGTGGCCCGATTTCCGGCTCGCCAGCGATGATTCGGCCGCGCGAGCGGCGTTGGCCGAGGCGTGGCGGCGAGCCGAAACCGAACGCGTCGAGGTCGCCTGCGCGGGCGGCCGTGGGCGGACCGGCACAGCGCTGGCCTGCCTGGCCGTCCTCGACGGTGTCCCGCCGGACCGGGCCGTGGCCTACGTGCGGGAGCATTACGACCCGCACGCGGTCGAAACGCCCTGGCAACGCCGCTACGTGAGCCGTTTCAGGTCGTCCAGTTGACCGGGTAGTTGACGATCGGGATGAAGTTGACGCCGACCTTCTCCGCGTCGGCGCGGGCGTCGAGGATCATTTGCTTCAGCCGGCTCATCTGCTCGGCGTGCTCCTTGGGCGAGGCGCCCGCGTGATAGGTGATCAGCCAGCTTGCTGATCGCCGGGACCAGGTAGCTCCCGGTTTCCTCGGTCATGGCCTGGACCTCGGCGAACCGGCCCGAATCGAAATCGCCACGCGAAACGCGGACGACCGCGGTGGCGGGGCGCGGCACCCTGACCTCCGCGCGAGCATGCCTTGGCGATCCTGAAGAACATTCACCACAACCTGCTGCGCGCCAACGCCATGACCACCGTCGGCTCGCTGCTGGTAGAGCGGCACCGGCACCCCGAACCGCTCGACAGGTTCCGTGACCGGCTCGTCAAGCCATGGCCGACCAGCGGTTTCCCCTCGGGCAGGGGCAGTGGAGCGATGTCGGTGATCGGGGCGCTGAGTTTTCCCACCGCCAGGTCGTTGAGCGGTGACCGCGGCGGGAAATGCTGCGCCAAGCCTTGCCGCAGGTGCCGAGGCCGGGGAGTTGCCCGCGTCCGCCGACTTCGACCTGGCGTTTCTAGATCGACAACCCTCTGCGCTGCGAGTTTGGTGCTCGACGGTTCTCGGGATTCTCGCCCCTGCCCGACGTGTGACGGCCTGGCACGAACTGGACGGAGTCGCCGAGCTTTGAGCCTCCTTTGGGTTTACTGTCACACTGTTACTTGCCCCAAAGGAGAGTCAAACGATGACCACGGTCCTGCCCGAACTCAAGGCTGTGCTCAATGGCAAGTCGGCTTCGAAGGTCGAGACCGAGCGACTCGACTTCAAGGAGCAGAAAACAAACTTCAAGGAAGCATGCGGCGATCTCGCCGAGGCGGCCGTTTGCTTCGCGAACGGGAGCGGTGGGACGATCATCGTTGGGGTAGCGGACAGCAAAGCGGGCGAAGACGCGTTTGTTGGATGCGATCTTGATTCTGGAGTGCTACGGTCGCGAATCCATCAACTTACTAACCCAGGTTTACTCGTAGATGTCGAAGCGTTTGAATTTTCTGGAAAGCGACTGCTCGAGATAAGGGTTCCCGAGGGGTTGGACGTATATTCGACGACGAAAGGATATACTCATCAGCGGATAAGTACCGACTGTGTGCCGATGGGGCCGATGAATGTCGCTCGCCTCGCCGAGGAGCGGAGGGGGATAGACTGGTCTGCCGGTCCAAGCCGGCGACCAATCGAAGATGTCGACCCTCTGGCCATGCGATACATCCGACGTCTCCTTGCGGCTTCCACGGACGTAACTCGTCAACGGTATGCAGCTTTTAACGACAAAGACCTGCTGCGCGTCTTGAAGGCCGTTGCGGACGATGGATCACTGACGAGGTCCGGAGAGATTCTTTTGTGCGGTCCAGCAAAGAATCTGGCCGAGGACATCGTTGTTTAACAGCATAAAAGGACACAGTCCGGGGAGGTTGATTCGATCGCGCGGCTTTCGAGTCCGGCGGTGACCGCCTTTGAAGAATTAATACAGCTTATTCGGACGCGTCAGGGGATAACGCCGGTCACTCTGCCCGATGGTCAGCAATTGCAGATCGAAGACTATCCCTCGCTCGCGGTGCGCGAAGCGCTGGCAAACGCGTTTATCCATGGCGACTGGCGACTCCGTGTTCCGATTCAGATCGAACACTCGCCCCAGTATCTACGGATCGACTCCCCTGGTCCGTTGGTCTCGGGAATAACCACCAGGAACATCTTGACTCATGGTTCAAGGGCGCGTTTTTCTGCGCTCGCCTCGGGATTCCGTGTCCTGGGGCTTGCGGAAGAAGTTGGGCAGGGTGTCGACCGGATGTATCGGGAGATGATCCGGTCCGGCCGGGATATCCCGATCATCACGGAAGATTCAAGCCGGGTATCCGTGCTGTTCAGGGGACAGCCACCTAAAGTTCGTACTACAAAATTCTTGTCTACCCTGCCGACGGCCGAGCAGAACGATACGGACACCCTTCTCATAGTCCGTCATCTCTGCGAGAAGAAAACTGTCAAGGCTGACGTTATTGCTCATGAGCTTCAACGCACGGTGGAAGAGTCGCAAGCTGTTCTGCTTCGGTTATCGGTTGATCCGGCCAATATTTTGGAGCCGACCCGTGCAACAATGAATCGAAGGTATCCCTCATATCGTTTGCGTGCCGAGGTGGTGACGCAATTGGGTAACGCTGTGGCCTACCATAGAGGGGGGGATAGGGGGGCCGTGCTATCGGTGATATCGACAAGAAAATTATTGATCACATCAATGATTACGACGATATCAACAACAGGACAATTCAGCGGTTATTTGATGTCGACGTGTATCAGGCGCGCGACATTTTACGCGATCTGGTTGGCCGTGAGACAATCGCACGTAGCTCTACGCAGAAGCGTGGAACTGTGGTAAAATATTCGGCTGGCCCGAAGTTTCCAGAGAGCAAGAGGCGCAAGAAGAGGACTCGGGCCGCCGGTGAGACAGATAAACCGTGACGGGTCTCTTTTCTGATTTCTTGTCTTCAGGCGTACATGGCGAGCCAGATCGCGATGTAGTGCGAGATGGCGGCGAGAACCGTGCAGGCGTGGAAGTACTCGTGGTAACCGAAGGTCTCGGGCCAGTGGTTCGGCCAGCGGACGGCGTAGAACACGGCGCCGAGGGTGTAGAACGCGCCGCCCACCAGGAGCAGCACCAGAGCGGCGACGCCGGCGTGGCGGGCGAGTTCTGGTAGGACGAAGATCGCGACCCAGCCGAGGGCGATGTAGATCGGTACGCCGAACCAGCGCGGGGCGGTCGGCCACAGCATCTTCAGTGCCACCCCGGCGAGCGCGCCGCCCCAAACCACGCCCAGCACCACGTATCCCGTCGGCTTCGACATCGCCAGCAGGGAGAACGGTGTGTAGGTGCCGGCGATGAACAAGAAGATCATGGAATGATCAGCGCGTTTCATCCACTGATACCCACGAGGGCTCCAGACTCGCCGGTGGTAAAGCGCGCTGACGCCGAAGACACCGAGCACGGTCAGGCCGTACACGGACGTGGCCAGCGCGGCTTCCGCGCCGACGGTGGAGGCCGCGAGGGCGACCAGCGTCACCACGCCGGCGAGGGCGCCGAAGAAGCTCCAGAAGTGGATGTGTCCGCGGAGCCGGGGGCGGACGGCGGCGATGGGCATTGGCGCAACGGTCACCTCCTCAGGCTACGGGACCGTAGGTTTTTCGCGCGTTGACGTCGGCGTGCGGCCGATCACGTGACGCGGCCGCTCCGGTGGCCCAAGCCACTCGCCCAACGGGTGTGCGTACGCTGGTCCGACGTGAGTCTTCGGTCGTTCGTGTCCAGGGTTTTGTACGGCGCATACGGGCGGCGGCTGGTGCAGCAGGCCGTCGGGCGCCATCCACGGCATATCGCGATCATGCTGGACGGCAACCGCCGCTGGGCTCGCGAAGCCGGGTTCACCGACGTTTCGGACGGTCACCGGGTCGGCGCGCGCAAGATCGCGGACTTCCTGTCCTGGTGCCGCGAAGCCGGCGTCGAGGTCGTCACGCTGTGGTTGCTGTCCACGGACAACCTCGGGCGCGCCCAGGAAGAGGTCGAGGCGCTGCTCAAGATCATCGTGGACGTCGTCGACGAACTGGCCGCGCCGGGAACCCCGTGGCGGCTGCGAATGGTGGGGGCGCTGGAGCTGCTGCCGATCGACATGGCGCGCAGCCTCAAGTCCGCGTCCGCGCGCACGGAAGACCGCAAGGGCATGGAGGTCAACATCGCGGTCGGCTACGGCGGTCGCCAGGAGATCGCCGACGCGGTCAAGAAACTACTGCTCCAGCACGCCGACGAGGGGACTTCCATCCGGGAACTGGCCAAGATCCTCGATGTCGATCACATCTCCGAGCATCTCTACACCTCGGGCCAGCCGGACCCGGACCTGATCATCCGGACCTCCGGCGAGCAGCGGTTGTCCGGCTTCCTGCTCTGGCAGTCCGCGCACTCCGAGTTCTGGTTCACCGAGGCGTACTGGCCGGCGTTCCGGAAAGTCGACTTCCTGCGTGCGCTGCGTGATTATGCCTGGCGGCATCGCCGATTCGGTACTTGACATGCACACACTGTCGCCGCCGGCTCTACCTACGGTGAGATGACATCCTCGTGAATCACCTGCCTGGCTGCCTGCACCGGCGACGGAACGCAGGTAACTTGCGAGGTGATGGTCCGTGACCTTGCGGAACATCACGGGAGGCCCTGGTCGTGGCGGTAGTTGAACGGAGCGGCAGTGGCGGTGGCCACGTGGTCGTTCGCGCAACGCACGAGGGGGCCGGCACCCGGCCCTTGTGGCCGCGCCCGCTGACGCTTCCGGTGTCAGTGAGCGCGGGCAGCCAGGGCGGTGCCCGGCCCAGCTAGTGCGGGCGTGGTGCCACGCCCACGAGGGAGATGCCGTGACTGCGCAGCGTTCGCCCCGTAAGGCCTCTACCAGTGCGACAGGCACCGAGGACCCGGGCCCGCTATCTTCCGAATCCCAGCGGCACACTTACGTGCTCGACACCTCGGTTCTGCTCTCCGACCCCTGGGCGGTCAGCAGGTTCGCCGAGCACGCCGTCGTGCTGCCACTGGTCGTCATCAGTGAACTGGAGGCGAAACGGCACCACCCCGAGCTCGGCTGGTTCGCGCGCGAAGCGCTGCGCCTGCTCGATGACCTGCGGCGAACCTACGGCAGGCTGGACGCGCCGGTCCCGATCGGTGACCAGGGCGGCACCCTGCACGTCGAGCTCAACCACTCCGACCCGACCGTGCTGCCGCCCGGTTTTCGCACCGACTCCAACGACCACCGGATCCTCGCCTGCGCGCTGAACCTGGCCGCCGAGCGGTCTGGTGTGATCCTGGTCACCAAGGACATCCCGTTGCGAGTCAAGGCCGGTGCGGTCGGCCTGGTCGCCGACGAGTACCGGGCGCAGGAGGTCACCCCGTCCGGCTGGACCGGAATGGCCGATCTCGAGGTGCCGCAGGAGGCGATCGACGCGCTGTTCTCCGAGGGGCCCGTGGATCTGGCCGAGTTCGGCCTGCCCGAGGTCGGGGAGTTGCCCTGCCACACCGGGTTGCGGCTGCTGTCCGGCTCTTCGAGTGCCCTCGGCCGGGTCACCCAGGACAAGAAGGTCCGGCTGGTGCGCGGCGACCGGGAGGCGTTCGGCCTGCACGGCCGGTCGGCCGAACAACGGATCGCGCTGGACCTGCTGCTGGACCCGGAAGTCGGCATCGTCTCGCTCGGCGGCCGGGCCGGCACCGGAAAGTCGGCGCTGGCGCTGTGCGCGGGGCTGGAATCGGTGATGGAACGGCGGGAACACCGCAAGGTCGTGGTGTTCCGGCCGGTCTACGCGGTCGGTGGTCAGGATCTCGGCTACCTGCCCGGCTCGGAGAGCGAGAAGATGCAGCCGTGGGCCCAGGCGGTGTTCGACACGCTCGGCGCGCTGGTCAGCCAGGAAGTCCTCGACGAGGTCTTCGACCGGGGCATGCTCGAGGTCCTGCCGCTGACCCATATCCGCGGCCGCTCGCTGCACGACGCGTTCGTGATCGTCGACGAGGCGCAGTCGCTGGAACGGAACGTGCTGTTGACCGTGCTGTCGCGGCTCGGCACGGCATCTCGTGTCGTCCTCACCCATGACGTGGCGCAGCGCGACAACCTGCGAGTCGGCCGTCACGACGGCGTGTCCGCGGTGATCGAGAAGCTCAAGGGACATCCGCTCTTCGCGCACATCACCTTGACGCGTTCGGAGCGTTCTCCGATCGCCGCCCTGGTCACCGAGATGCTGGAGGACCACGGCTGACCCTCCGGGGGCATGCGACGCTCCGGCGTCGCATGCCCTTCGACCGGATCGTCCCGAGCCGGCCGGATTCCGGTGTCGCCGGCATGCGTGAGCCGTCGGCGGCGTGGTACCCGATGACCTGCGTCGATGGAGGTGGACGATGTCATCGGGTTCGGCCGGTCCGGCGGTTGGCCGGCGAATGGAGTTACCGGTGCTGGGCACCGTGCACGTGCCGCCCCCGGAGCGTCTGGCGTTTTACGCCGGTTTGGGCGCTTTGGCGGCCTTCGGGTTCATCGAGTGGCCGGTCGCGGTCGTCGTGGTCGCCGGCCACGTGCTGGCCGACCAGCACTGGTCCCGGGCCGTTGCGGGACTTGGCGAAGCGCTCGAGGAAGCCTGAGGTTCACCAGCCGGCGGGGAGGGGGCGGCCTTCGGCGAAACCGGCGGCGGACTGGACACCGAGCACCGCGCGTTCGGCGAACTCCTCGGTGGTTCGCGCCCCCGCGTAGGTGAACGCGGACCGGACGCCGGAGCAGATCGAGTCGAGCAGGTCCTCGACTCCCGGCCGGGCCGGGTCGAGCATCATCTTCGACGACGAGATGCCCTCTTCGAACAGGGCCTTGCGGGCGCGGTCGAAGGCGTTGTCGGCCCGGGTCCGGGTCCGGCCGGCCACGGCGCGCTTGGACGCCATGCCGAAGGATTCCTTGTACGGCCTGCCGTTTTCGTCGTAGCGCAGGTCGCCCGGGGATTCGTGGGTGCCCGCGAACCAGGACCCGACCATCACCGCCGACGCCCCGGCGGCCAGGGCCAGCGCGACGTCGCGGGGGTGGCGCACACCTCCGTCGGCCCACACGTGCTTGCCCAGTTCGCGGGCGGCGGCCGCGCATTCGGCCACCGCGGAGAACTGCGGACGCCCGACCCCGGTCATCATCCGCGTGGTGCACATCGCGCCGGGCCCGACGCCGACCTTGACCACGTCGGCTCCGGCGTCGATCAGATCGCGGGTGCCTGCGGCGGTGACCACGTTGCCGGCCACGACCGGCACCCCCGGTGACAGCGACCGGACCGCCTTCAGCGCGGAAATCATCTTCTCCTGGTGCCCGTGCGCGGTGTCCACGACAAGCACGTCCACACCGGACGCGACCACCGCCTCCGCCTTCGCGGCCACATCTCCGTTCACACCGATGGCGGCGGCGACCCGGAGCCTGCCTTCGCCGTCGACGGCCGGTGCGTAGATGTCGGTGCGCAGGGCCGCCGTCGGGGTCAGCACCCCGACCAGCCTTCCGTCACCGTCCACACCCACGGCGAGCCGGGCGCTCGCGGCGTGCAGGTGCTCGTAGACCTCTCGCGCCGGGGTGTCCAGGGTGCAGGTCACCACGGCCGGTATCGCGACCTCGGAAACCCGCGTGAACTGGTCGACTCCCGCGCACGCCTGCTCGTCCACGATGCCCACCGGGCGCCGGTCCTCGTCGACCACCACGACGGCGCCGTGTGCGCGCTTGCCCACCAGATTCAGCGCGTCGGCCACCGCATCGCCGCCGGTCAGCACGAGCGGGGTGTCCCAGACGATGTGCCGGGTCTTGACCCAGGTCACGATGTCGGCGACGGCGGCCGGGTCGACGTCCTGGGGGAGCACGACCAGTCCACCCCGCCGCGCGACCGTCTCGGCCATTCGGCGGCCGGCGACCGCCGTCATGTTGGCCACCACGATCGGGATGGTCGTGCCCGTCCCGTCGGTAGTGGCGAGGTCGACGTCGAAGCGGGACTCCACATCCGACCGGTTCGGCACCAGGAACACGTCGTCGTAGGTCAGATCGTGGGCGGGCCCATGGCCATCGAGAAAACGCACGAGTCCTCAGACTACCCTCGGTCAGGTGGCCGATCGGGATCGGGACGAGCAGGGCCGGGCACGCAACGCGCGCCCGCGCGACGGGCTGGGACGACCACTGCCGTACGGGGCGCCGGGGGTGTCGCGGCAGCCCGAGGGGGTGGTACGGACCCCGGAAGAGACGCTGGCCGAGGCGCAACGGCTGCTTGACGAGGGCAAGCCTTTCCACGCCCACGAGGTTTTCGAGGACGCGTGGAAGTCCACCGAGGGCCCTGAGCGCACCCTCTGGAAGGGCCTGGCGCAGCTGGCCGTCGGCCTGACCCACGCGGCGCGTGGCAACGAAAAGGGTGCGCAGGCACTGCTGGCACGCGGCGCCGACGCCATCGAGCCCTATGCCGGCGCCGCTCCCCACGGCATCGACGTCGCCGGTCTCGTTCGCTGGGCGCGCGCGAAGAATTTCGTCGTGTCTAGTCCCAGCCTCCGGAAGTAGCCTTCTCCTCGGCGATCGTGGTGGACTCGCCGTGTCCGGTGTGGACGGTCGTGGTCCCCGGGAGAGCGAACAGGCGCTCCCGGATCGAACGCACGATGGTCGGATAGTCCGAATAGGACCGACCGGTCGCCCCGGGACCGCCGTGGAAGAGCGTGTCACCGGTGAACACGATCCCGAGCTCCTCCGCGTACAGGCAGACCGCGCCGGGTGCATGCCCGGGCGTGTGCAGCACCTTCAACCCGGTGCCGCCGATCTTCAGGACCTGTCCGTCGGCAAGCTCGGCGTCGGGCGCGCGGTCCGGGTGCGTGAGGTCCCACAGCACCCGGTCGTCCGGGTGCAGCAGGATCGGCGCGCCGGTGCGCTCGGCCAGCTCCGGTGCGGCGTTGACGTGGTCGTTGTGCGCGTGGGTGCACACGATCCCGCGAACGGCTCGGTCGCCCACCGCCTCGGCGATCGCCTCGGCGTCGTGCGCGGCGTCGATGACCAGCACCTCGCGATCGTCGCCGACCAGCCACACGTTGTTGTCGACGTCCCACTTGCCGCCGTCGAGTTCGAAGACCCCGGACGTGACCACGTTCTTCACCATTGCCATGTCTGCACCCTAACTCGCGCGGGCGACGAGCCGCTGGTCAGCCGAATCTGCCCGCGAACCTCCTTCGTTCAGCCAAAAGTTGCCCGATGGTCACGAATGTTTGACACAGTCTGACGGCATGTGCACTGGGGCGGATTGTGGCAGGCCGGATTTCTCCCGGCGCGGATTCCTCACCGCGGCCACGGTCGCGGGCGTGACCACCCTCGGCCCGGTCTCCTTCGCGACCGCGGCGGAGGGCCAGACCTGGACCAAGGTGATCACCGGACATTTCGATCCTGGTACACCGGATTTCGCGTACCTGCCGGTCCAGGTGCCGCCTGGAGCCAACCAGATTTCCGCCGTGTACGGCTACGACAAGCCGACCGTGCCCTCCGGCACCCCGGGGAACGTGTGTGATCTCGGCGTTTTCGACGCGCGGGGGATCGCCCTCGGCGGCGCGGGATTCCGCGGCTGGTCCGGTGGGTTCCGCGACCGGTTCTCGATCAGCGGAACCGAAGCGACCCCGGGCTACCTCCCGGGCGAGATCATGCCGGGCACCTGGCACATCGTGCTGGGCCCGTACACCGTCGCGCCCGGCGGCATGGACTATTGGGTCGAGGTGACGCTCACCTACGGCCCGCCGGGCGCGGCCTACCAACCGAACTACCCGCCGGCCCGGGCCAAGGGCCGGGGCCGCGCGTGGTACCGCGGCGACTGCCACCTGCACACGGTCTACTCGGACGGGCGGCGCCTGCCCGCCGAGGTGGCCGCTGGAGCGCGGGAGGCCAAGCTGGACTTCATCACCTCCACCGACCACAACACCTCCTCGTCCCATGGCGTGTGGGGAAAGTTCGCCGGTGACGATCTGTTGATCATGCTCGGCGAAGAGGTCACCACTCGCAACGGGCACTGGCTCGCGCTGGGGTTGCGGCCCGGCCAGTTCGTCGAGTGGCGGTACCGTTCCCGGGATCACGCGCTCCCGGAGTATCAGCGCGACGTGCACCGTTCCGGTGGGTTGTGCGTGGCCGCGCACCCCTACTGCCCCTGGGTGGCCTGCAACTTCAAGTTCGGTTACACCGGCTTCGACGCGATCGAGGTGTGGAACGGCCCGTGGACCTGGGACGACGAAGCCGCGGTCGCCGAGTGGGACGCGAAACTGGTGGCGGCCGCCCGCGGCGGCGACCGGTGGCTGCCCGCGATGGGCAACAGCGACGCGCACAACCCGGGCAACGTGATCGGCCTGCCGCAGAACGTCGTGCTGGCCGACGCGCTGAGCCGGGACGCGATCCTCGCCGGCCTCCGCGCGGGCCGGACCTGGATCGCGGAGTCGGCCGCGGTCGATCTGTCCTTTGTGGCCACTGGGCCGCGGGGCCGGTCGGCCGGTATCGGTGAGCGGCTCGGTGTGACCGGCGGGGACCGCGTCGCGGTGCGGCTGGACGTGACCGGCGTGCCCAACGGGACCGTCCGGCTGATCACCGATGAGGGCCAGATCCTCCAGCAGAGCCTGCCCGCGAGCGGTTCGGGCACGGTGACCTGGCTGACCACGCCGGACGTGTCGGCCTACGTCCGGGCCGAAGTGCGGCACCCGCAGGCGGACGGCACCCCCGGCGCTCCGGCGCTCTCGCCCGGCCTGAACTTCGGCGCGATGGCCGCGCTGACCAATCCAATCTTCCTTGGGCGGTAAGGCGTTCATCGGTCAGCCTCTCAGGGTGGCCCGTACGGCGTCGATCGTGTCGGCGTCGGCGGGTTCCTTGTCGGGCCGGTACCGCACCACCCTGGCGAACCGCAACGCCACCCCGCCCGGGTAGCGGGTGCTCACCTGGGCGCCGTCGAGCTCGATCTCCACGACCAGTTCCGGTCGCACATGGACGGTCCAGTCGTCGCGCGCGGTCTCGATTTCCTGGAACGTCCTGGTCTGCCAGGCGAGCAGTTCGTCGGTGAGGCCCTTGAACGTCTTGCCCACCATGATCGGCGGCCCGCCGTCGGGATCCCGTGCGCCGAGGTGCAGATTGGACAGATAGCCGGTGCGCCTGCCGTGCCCCCATTCGGCCGCGAGCACGATCAGGTCGAGCGTGTGCGACGGCTTCACCTTCAGCCAGGCCCGGCCCCTGCGGCCCGCGGCGTAGACCGAGCCCAGCGACTTGACCATCACCCCCTCGTGACCGGATGCCAGCGCGGCCTCGAGCACGGATGCCGCGTCGGCCGGTTCGATCTCGCCGGGAATCAGGTGCTCGCCGGCCACCTTTCGCAGCGCCATGTGCCGCTCGCGCAATGGCGCGTCGAGCAGGTCGACGCCGTCGAGGTGCAGGCAGTCGAAGAAGTACGGCCGCAGCAGCAGGGCGCGGAGCTGCTCCTCACGACTGGCCGGCATCTTCGCACCGAACTGGCTGCCGAAGCGGCTCATCGTCTCCTGGAACGGTCGTGGCCTGCCGTCGTCGGTCAGCGCGAGGGTTTCACCGTCGAGTACGACGGATTCGCACGGCAGCGCCCGCACCAGGTCGACCAGTTCGCCGACGTGCGCGGTGATCTCCCGGAGCGTCCTGGTGTAGACGTGCACCTCGTCGCGGTCGACGTGCACCTGTATCCGAGCACCGTCCATTTTGTACTCGACAAGGCGCGCGGCGTGCTCGCCCAGCGCTTCGTCCAGCGACTCCGCCGGGGAAGCCAGCATCGGGCGCAGGGGTCTGCCCAGTTCGAGCCGGAACTCGGCGAGCGCGCGTTCGCCTCCGGTGACCGCAGCCAGCGCGGTGACGGGCAGCCGTCCGGAGAGCATGAACGCCCGGCGCACCGCGTCGGCGGGCACCTCGGCGGCCGTGGCGATGGCGTCGATCATCACGCCTTCCAGCGCGCCCTGGCGCAGCTCGCCGGTGAGTAGCCGGAACAGGAACTCCCGCTCGGCCTCGGTGGCCTTGGCGAACAGCGCGCGCAGGATCTCCGAGCGGCGCCGGGCCGAACCGCTCCCGGACGCGATGGCGACCTCGCCCAGCGCCGTGTCGACCTCGGACACCGTCAACGCGGGCGGTCCGGTCCACGCGTTCGCGCCGAGTTCGGCGAGCGTCCGCCATCCCGTGCCGATCCGGCCCTGGGTGGGCGTGCCGGTCAGGAACGCGACCACGGCCGGGAGTTCGCCCGGCTCGGCGCGGTTCAGCAAGTCCGCGAGCGTGGCGATCTTCGCCTTGCGGGAGCGGGTGGCGGCGAGGGCGGCGGAGGCGGTGACGATGTCGGTGAGCTGCATGGGATCATCATGCCTCGCCCCACCGACAGTTTTCTTCCGGTGACCGCCGGCAGGGGCGGGCAGACAGGCCGTTCCGCGACTCCGGAGGAAGTTTCGCTTCAGCGGCGGCGGGCATCCCGGGGAAATGAGCGTGGTGCCACTGGTGATTCGCGAGCGGGAACGGAAATTCGACCTCGATCCCGGACGCGCGCTGCCACACTTGACCGGAGTGGGGCCGGTAGCCGCCCAGCGGGAGCCGGTGCGGGCGATCCTCGACGCCGCCTATTTCGACACCCACGACTACCGCCTGCTCAGGGCGGGTATCACGCTGCGCAGACGGAGCGGGGACGCCGACGCGGGATGGCATCTGAAACTTCCGGCCGGCTCGGGTGCCCGCGACGAGGTTCAACTGCCGATGGATGCCGGTGACAACGTCCCGGCCGAACTGATCGAGCGCGTACGCGCCGAGGTCGGCACGGAGAGCCTCACCGAAGTCGCGCATCTGCGGACCGAGCGCTACAGCTACGACCTCGTCGACCGGTCCGGACGGCGGGTGGCGGTACTGACCGACGACCAGGTCACCGGGGAGACCGGCGGGCCGGTCGCGCATCTGGACGGGTGGCGTGAGCTGGAGATCGAGCTGGCCCAGGCGGTACCGCCCGACCTGCTGGACGACCTGAGCGAGGCCCTGGTCGCTTCGGGTGCCCGGCCGGGGCACTGGCCGTCGAAGCTACGCCGGCTGCTCGCCGACGTGCTCGCGGACAGGGCCCGGGTGGACCGGCGGTCGACGGCCGGCGAGGTGATCCTGGCCTATCTGCGTGCTCAGGTGGACGCGGTACGGCGCCACGACCTCGGCGTGCGCCGTGACGAGGAGGACGCCGTCCACCAGTTGAGGGTCGCGATGCGCCGCCTGCGAAGCTTGTTCACCAGCTACCGCAGGGTGCTCGACCGCGAGCGCACGACGCCCATCGCGGAAGAGCTGAGGTGGGCAGGCCAGGTGTTGTCCGACGCCCGCGACATCGAGGTCATGCGTGAGGTGCTCGCTCAGCAGGTGTCCTCGGTCGGTGAGGCTCTGGACGTCGAAAGCGCCAGCGCCGCACTGACCCGGCATTTCGAGCAGTCCACCCGTGAGGCGCGTGCCGCTGCCCTCGATGTGCTCAACGGCCACCGGTATGCGTCGCTTCTCGGCTCGCTGGAGGCAACGGCCGCCGAACCGCCACTCACTCCGCACGCCGAGAGCGCGGCGCGAGACGAGCTCAGCCGAGCGATCAGGCGAGCTCACCGACGGCTGACCAACGCCGTCAGCGCCCTGGACCACGCGCAAAACGGCGAGGAGCTCGACGCGGGACTGCACGAGGTCCGCAAAAAGGCCAAGCAAGCCCGCTACACCGCGGAAGCCGCCCTCCCCGCGTTCGGACGCCGGTTACAGCGCTGGCGTAGAGCGGCGAAGGCGACACAAAGCACGCTGGGCGACCACCATGACCTGGTCGCCTGCCGCGCGTTGCTGCGCCAACTCGCCGCAGGCGAGGCGGCACCGGACGCGTTCGTTTTCGGAGCGCTCCACGAGCGCGCGCTGGCTCTCGGCGCGGAGCTGCACGAACGCTTCATCCAGCAATGGCAGGCGACTCCACGACCCTGAGCCCCACCGTCGCGCCACGCCGCAAAGCGTCACCCAGGTACTCCCGCCCGAAGAAGGCCACATACTCGTGGCCGCGGCCGAGTCAGCCGTGCGACGCCTTGCCCCCGCTCGCGGTCATCGCGGCGGTGAGCTCCTCGCGTGCCCGGAACACTCGTGAGCGGATGGTGCCGACCGCGCACTCGCAGACCTCCGCGGCGTCCGAATAGGACAATCCGATCACCTGGGTGAGCACGAAGGCTTCGCGGCGCTCCGGCTCCAGGTCGTCGATCAGCCGCCGGAGCACGACGAGCCTGCCGTGGTCGGGGGCATGCGTGCCGTTCCGCTCGACGGTCGCGGCCCAGTCCCCGACCTGGCTGGTCACCGGCCTGCGCCGGGCCGTGCGCAGATGATCGGCCGCGACCCGCCTGGCGATCGCCAGCAGCCACATCCGGGCGGGCGACCGGCCCTCGTAGGAGGGCAGGGCGGCGAAGGCACGCAGGTAGGTCTCCTGCGTGAGGTCCTCGGCGACCGCCGGGCTCGACAGGTAGGACAGCAGCCGGTGCAACTGGTGCCGGGTCACCGCGACGAACCGTTCCGCCGCGGCGCGGTCGCCGTGGGCGGCACGGAACGCGTACCCGGTGATCTCCTCATCGTCCACGGCGGTCCCTCTCGTGCAGTGTCGAGCGCTTACCTGAATGTACGGACGAGTGCTCGGCCGGGATCAACGCAACATGGCGCCAGCATGAATTCGGCCTGTCCGGGACGATCCGAGCAGTGCGGGAACTATTCGCCCGCGGCGGGCGACAATGGTGATATGGACTGTGCGACCGCACGTGAGGCGATCTCCGCGACATTGGACGGTGAGGACCCCGGGGTCGAACCGGCCGCGCTGGACCTGCACGTCGACGGCTGCCCGGCGTGTGCGTCGTGGCGAGACGACGCCGCGGCGGTTACGCGGCTGGCCCGGCTCGCCCCGGCGGGCGAAACCCCGGACGTCACCGCCGAGGTGGTCAGCCATTTCTCGCTGCCCACTCGCCTTCGGTCGGTCGACTGGGGCCGGTGGGCGCTCGTCTTCGCCGCGGTTTCCCAGTTCTCGATCGTGGTTTCGATGCTGTTGCTGCCGCAGCCGATGGGCGACGGGATGTCGATCGCGCCCAGCTCGCATCTCGAGCACGAGGCGGCCGCGTTCAACTTCGCGGTCGCCGTCGCACTGCTGTGGGTGGCCGCCCGGCCCAACCGGGCCCGCAGCCAGCTTCCGGTGCTGCTCAGCTTCGCGGTCCTGCTCGTGTCGCTGTCCCTTGTGGACATAGTCTCGGGGCACGTCGGGTGGTACCGGCTGGCCAGCCACATCCCGTTGCTGATCGGGGTGCTGTGCACCGTGCTGATCGGCGGCCGGGACAGCCGGTGGCCGTGGCCGGGCAACCGCGCTTCCGGCCACCGGGCGCGGCGGGCGGGTACCGGCCGGACCCAGGACGAGGCCGCTCCGACCGCGTCCGGCTCGCGGCACTACCGGCCACCCGCCGCGTGGCGAGACGTGGCCTGACTCAGCCGCGGCGTGCCATGCGGAGGACATCGAGGGCCTCGTCGAGCTGGGCCTCGGTCAGTTTGCCGTTCGCCACATGACCCCGCTCGACGACCACCTCACGGATCGTCTTGAGTTCCTTCAGCGCCTGCTTCGCCACCGCCGCCGCCTCCTCGTAACCGAGGTAGCGGTTGAGCGGCGTCACGATCGACGGCGAGCCCTCCGCGTAGGTCTTGAGCCGGTCGACGTTCGCGGTCACCCCGGCGAACACCTTGTCCGCCAGCAATCGCGACACCGCCGCGAGCAGCCGCGCCGACTCGAGCACGTTGCGGGCGATCACCGGAAGGTTGACGTTGAGCTGGAAGTTGCCCTGCGCACCGGCGTAGGCGACGGCGGCGTCGTTGCCGATCACCTGGGCAACCACCTGCAGGGTCGCTTCCGGGATCACCGGGTTCACCTTGCCGGGCATGATCGACGATCCCGGCTGGAGGTCGGGCAGGGCCAGCTCGGCCAGGCCGGTGCGCGGGCCGGAGCCCAGCCACCGGAGGTCGTTGGCGATCTTGTTCAGCGAGACGGCCACCGTGCGCAGCTGTGCCGAAGCCTCCACCACGCTGTCCTGCGTGGCCTGCGCCTCGAAGTGGTTACGTGCTTCGGTGAGCGGGAGGCCAGTCACCCTCGCCAGCTCCTCGGCCACCGCCGCCCCGAAGCCGTCGGGAGCGTTCAGCCCGGAACCGACGGCCGTGCCGCCGATGGGCAGTTCGCCGAGCCGCGGCAGGCAGCTCCGCAGCCGTTCGACGCCGAACCGGACCTGCGCCGCCCACGCGCCCGCCTCTTGACCCAGCGTGATGGGCACCGCGTCCATCAGATGCGTGCGCCCGGATTTGACCACGTTCCGCCACTCCCCGGCCCGGCCCTCGATGGTCTCGGCCAGGTGCTCCAGCGCGGGGATGACGTCGGTCAGCAGCGCCTCGGTCGCGGCGACGTGAATGGTGGTCGGGAAGGTGTCGTTCGACGACTGGGACGCGTTGACGTGGTCGTTCGGGTGCACGTCCACGCCGAGCTTCCGGGTGGCCAGCGTCGCGATCACCTCGTTGGCGTTCATGTTCGACGAGGTGCCGGAACCGGTCTGGAACACGTCGATCGGGAAGTGCTCGTCGTAGCTGCCTTCGGCCACCTGGTCGGCGGCCTCGGCGATCGCGTCGGCGACTTCCGAATTCAGCACGCCGAGGCGGGCGTTGACTCGGGCGGCGGCGGCCTTGAGCAGGCCGAGCGCGCGGATCTGGGCGCGTTCGAGGCCCCGGCCGGAGATCGGGAAGTTGTCCACGGCCCGCTGGGTTTGTGCCCGGTACAGCGCCTCGACGGGCACCTTCACCTCGCCCATCGTGTCGTGTTCGATCCGGTATTCCTGTTCTGCCATGACGCCAGTTTCGCGCAGCGCGCGGGCGTTCGCCGCATGTGTTCGACCACCGGGAGCGCGACTCGCGCGAGTGGGTAAGCCGTGGCGCATTTCACGCAGTTGACGTACCTGGAGTGGTTAGATCACGGCATGAGCGCGCCTAACGACGACTTGTCCGTCGATGTGCTGATCGTCGGCGCAGGGCCGACCGGGCTGTTCGCCGGCTACTACGCCGGTTTCCGCGGCCTGACGATGGCCATCGTCGATTCGCTGCCCGAGCCGGGCGGGCAGGTGACCGCGATGTACCCGGAGAAGATGATCTACGACGTCGGCGGCTTTCCCGCCGTGCGCGGACGAGATCTGATCAAGGGGCTCGTCGAGCAGGTCGCGCCCTGGAATCCCGTCTACCTGCTGGGCCGCAAGGCCGAGCGGCTCATCTCCACCGGTTCCGGACTGGACGTCGTGCTCGACGGCGGCCAGGTGGTGCACGCGGGCGCGGTGCTGATCACCGCGGGGATCGGCGAGTTCACCCCGCGGCCGCTGCCCGCCGGCGATGGCTGGCTCGGCCGCGGCATGGTCCACTTCGTGCCCTCGCTGGCCGCGCACGCCGGGCAGGACGTGATCGTCGTCGGCGGCGGGGACTCGGCGTTCGACTGGGTGCTGGCACTCCACCCGGTGGCCTCCAGCGTCACCCTGGTGCATCGGCGAACCAAGTTCCGGGCGGCCGAGTCCATCGTTCGCGAGGCGCGGGAACTGGGCGTGCGGATCATCACCGACGCCGAGGTCACCGAACTGCGCGGCAACGGGGCGTTGACCGAGGTGGTCGTCCACGCCAAGGGCGGCGAGCCGGTGGTACTGCCGGCGCAGACCGTGGTGGCGGCGCTGGGGTTCACCGCCGACCTCGGCCCGATCGAGAACTGGGGCCTCAAGATCGACCGCAGGTCCATCGCCGTCGACTCCACCATGGCCACCGGCCGGGATCGCGTGTACGCGGCCGGTGACGTCGCCGCCTACCCGGGCAAGGTCAAGCTGATCGCCACAGGGTTCGGCGAGGCGGCGACGGCGATCAACAACATCGCCGTCGCGCTCGACCCCGAAGCACATCTCTTCCCCGGCCACTCCAGCGGCGGCTGAACTCCTCCCGCGGTGGCCGCGATCGCGTCGACAGGGCGCTCCTCACCACGTCGGGTGACGCCGTTCGAATGGGCGCCCTGCCGCCCCGACAGTGGAACAGGGCGGGCCTTGTAGTCGCCTCGATTATCGGGTTTCAAGCGCGGGAGGGCTCACGGGAGCGGCGGGACCGGGGCGTTTTCGTCGTCCAACTCCCCCAACTGGCCGTCGAAGTCGACCGACGAGTAGGCGCGCAGCTTGGTCAACCGGTGGTAGCCGTCGATCATCCGGACGGTGCCGGACTTGGACCGCATCACGATGGACTGAGTCGTCGCGCCGCCCTCCCGGTAGTGCACACCGCGCAGCAGGTCGCCGTCGGTAACACCGGTTGCGCAGAAGAACACGTTGTCGCCACGCACGAGGTCGTCCGTGGTGAGGACCCGGTCCAGGTCGTGCCCCGCGGCCAGCGCCTTCTCGCGCTCGGCGTCGTCCTTCGGCCACAGCCTGCCCTGCAACTCACCGCCGAGACACTTCATCGCGCACGCCGCGATGATCCCTTCGGGCGTGCCGCCGACGCCGAGCAGCAGGTCGACGCCGGTGGTCGGCCGGGCCGCGGCGATCGCGCCCGCGACGTCACCGTCGGAGATGAACCGGATCCGGGCGCCGGCGTCCCGGACCTCCTTGACCAGCCGCTCGTGCCGCGGCCGGTCGAGGATGCAGACCGTCACGTCGGAAACACCGCTGTTCTTGGCCTTGGCGACGCGGCGAATGTTCTCCGCGACCGGCGCCGACAGATCCACCGATCCCGCGGCCTCCGGCCCGACGGCGAGCTTTTCCATGTAGAACACCGCGGACGGGTCGAACATCGCACCGCGTTCGGCGACCGCGAGCACGGCGAGCGCGTTCGGCATGCCCTTGGCCATCAGGGTGGTGCCGTCGATGGGATCCACCGCGACGTCGCAGTCGGGACCGTCGCCGTTGCCGACCTCCTCGCCGTTGTAGAGCATCGGCGCCTCGTCCTTCTCGCCCTCGCCGATGACCACCACCCCGCGCATGGAGACGGTCGAGATGAGCTGGCGCATGGCGTCCACCGCGGCGCCGTCGCCTCTGTTCTTGTCACCCTTGCCGACCCACCGGCCGGCCGCCATCGCCGCGGCTTCCGTCACGCGCACCAGCTCCATGGCCAGGTTGCGGTCCGGAGCCTCCTTGAGTCTGGATGTGCTGGGGGACTGGGACATCGCTGCCTCCTGCCTGCTAGACGGACAACGATTCTCCCAGAATTGTCCCGTATCGCAGGGCGACGGTGGTCACCCCTCGTCGCCGTTTTCGTCCTCTACGGACTTGAGCGCGGCCTCGATACGTTCCCTCGCACCTTCGAGATGCCGCTCGCACACCTTCGTGAGGTGCTCGCCCTTCTCCCAGAGGGCAAGCGACTGCTCCAAGGACAGCCCACCCGTCTCGAGTTCGCGCACGACCTCGACCAGCTGGTCACGGGCCTGTTCGTAGCCGATTTCCTCGCTCACGTGCGCACACTACTGGTTTTTCGCGGGCCTCGTGTGAACGGTGCCGTGCCGTTGGTTGCGCGCCGCCACGACCACGGTCGCCATCGCGTGGTCGTATCCGGCGAACGCCCGCGCGAATTCGGAACCGTCACCTTCGATGATGGCTTCCTCGATACAGCCCTGCGCGTGCGCCACCCGGCGCCGGTAACCGGTGCCTTCGGTGAACCACCAGCGTGTACCGGCCAGGTCGCGGGTCGCCTGGGACAACTGCCGCAGCCGCGTGTCCAGCCCCCACCGTTTGGCCGAAGCACAACCACCCAGCAGCGAGGCCCAGCACGCGTTGGCCGCGGCTTCGGCCTCCGCGGCCCGCCGGAGCACGGTATGCGCCCCGGTCTTCGCCGCGGCGTCCGTGGTGAGCGGGAGGAACGTCGCGCGCACTTCCTACTCTCCTGGTTCGCTGGTCTTGGTGACCGCGTGCACGGCGCCGTCGACGACGCGCACGCGCAGCGGAGTTCCCTCCGCCACTTGAGAGATGGATCGGAGCACCTGGAGGTTGCCTTCGGCGTCGGGATACTGCACGACGGTATAGCCGCGAGCCATCGTCGCCGCTGGTCCGAGCGCGGTCAGCCGTGCCCTGGCGGAGGCGATCGCGGCCTGCTCGGTGGACAGTGTGCCGAAAATCGCCCGACGGGCGCGTTCGCGGTGCGACTCGACGTCTTCGGCGCGCCGCTCGATCGGGCCGAGCGGATCGGCGAGCACCGGGCGGCTGCGTAACTGGTCGAGCAGTCGGCACTGCGTGTCCACCCAGCCGTGCAGCGCGCGGCGGGCGCGGTCCCGGAGCTGGTGCACGCGCGCGGTCTCCTCCTTGACGTCGGGCACGATCCGCTTGCCCGCGTCGGTCGGTGTCGAGCAGCGGAGATCCGCGACGTGATCGAGCAGCGGTGTGTCGGGTTCGTGCCCGATCGCGCTGACCACCGGCGTGCCCGCCGCGGCCACGGCCCGGCACAACGCCTCGTCGGAGAAGGGCAGCAAATCCTCCACACTGCCGCCGCCACGGGCGATCACGATCACGTCGATATTCGGGTCGGAGTCCAAAATCGACAGTGCTTTTCGGATCTGCGGGACGGCTGTGGGGCCCTGGACGGCGGTGTTGACCACCTGGATGCGCGCGGCGGGCCAGCGCGCGTGCGCGTTGGCCAGCACGTCGTGTTCCGCCGCCGAAGCGCGCCCGGTGATCAGACCGATTCCCTTGGGCAGGAACGGAAGCCTGCGCTTGCGTTCCGGCGCGAACAGGCCCTCGGCGTCGAGCAGCCTTCGCAGCCGTTCGATCCGGGCAAGCAGTTCCCCGATGCCGACCGCGCGGATCTCCGTGGCCCGCAGGCTGATCGTGCCGCGGCCGAGGAAGAACGTCGGCTTGGCGTAGATCACCACGCTCGCGCCGTCCCGCAGCGGCGGCTCGATGGTCCGGACCAGCCGCATCGGGCAGGTGACCGTCATCGACACGTCGGCGGACGGGTCGCGCAGGGTGAGGAAGGCGGTTTGGGTGCCGGGGCGCGCCGAGATCTGGGTGACCTGACCCTCCACCCAGACCGCGCCGAGCCGGTGGATCCAGTCCGCGATCTTCCTGGCCACCGTGCGGACCGGCCAAGGGTGCTCAGCGCTCGTCTGCTCTCTGGCTGTTTCAGCGGTCACTGAGCGCCGTCGTCCGCGGTGCCTTCGCCGAGCCGCTGCACGTTGCCGATCCGCCGGGTGAGCATGCCGACGAACGACGGCCGGTTGGCGTGCGCGCGCTCGTAGGCCAACAGCTCCTCGAGCTGTTCCAGCGAGAAGCGGCGCAGCCGGGCGCGTAGCTGCGGCAGGGAGAGCTCGTCGTAGTTGGCCAGGCCCACCGGGCCGAGTACGGCCTCGGGATCGATCGTGCTGTCGAACTCACCCTCGGTGTGGTCCTCGGCCAGCGCGCGCTCCTCCTGTTCCCAGGGGTCACGGGCGGCAACGGCGTCAGAGCGATGGCCGTTCGTGCTGGCCTGCGGCTCGATGTCCTCATCGAAGGTGGCCCAGCTCGGCGTCTCCTCGACCGGGCGGAACGAGGAGAGGGCCTGATCGCCCTTGATCGCCAGCTCGGTGACCTGCTGCTGCACGCGCATGGAGAACTGCAGTGCCCGGGACAGCACGGTGACGGGGAGGCCGAGCAACTGCCTGGGCAGCTCACGGGCGCGCTCGGCGGCGGCCATGGCGAGGCCCGCGGCGACTCGGAGAGGAAGCGGGAGCGGCTTCATGCATACAGCCTGCCGCATGTGGGCCATCCTGCCCAAACGACCTTCCCCCGGGTCGGCGTGATCGGCCACACACTTCGACGGCCCGTACCATGGGAACCATGACTGGAGCGACCCCCGTCAAGCGCGTACTTCTGGCCAAGCCGCGTGGTTACTGCGCGGGTGTCGATCGCGCCGTGATCGCCGTGGAGAAGGCACTCGAGCTCTACGGCCCGCCGGTGTACGTCCGCAAGGAGATCGTGCACAACCGGCACGTCGTCGAGACGCTGCGTGAGCGAGGGGTCATCTTCGTCGATGAGACCTCCGAGGTGCCCGAGGGAGCGCTGGTCGTGTTCTCCGCGCACGGCGTCTCCCCGGCCGTGCACGTCGAAGCCGCCGAACGCAACCTGCGCACGATCGACGCGACCTGCCCGCTTGTGACGAAGGTGCACAAGGAGGTCAACCGGTTCGCCAAGGACGACTACGACATCCTGCTGATCGGCCACGAGGGCCACGAGGAGGTCGAGGGCACCGCGGGCGAGGCACCGGACCATGTGCAGCTCGTCGACACCGCCGAGGATGCCGCGAAGGCTCAGGTGCGGGACCCGTCCAAGGTGGTGTGGTTGTCCCAGACGACGCTGAGTGTCGACGAGACCATGGAGCGGGTCGAGCAGCTGCGGGAACGATTCCCGAACCTGGCCGACCCGCCGAGCGACGACATTTGTTACGCGACTTCGAACCGGCAGGGCGCGGTCAAGGCGATGGCCGCGGAATGCGACCTGGTGCTCGTGGTCGGCTCGCGCAACTCGTCGAACTCCAAGCGCCTTGTCGAGGTGGCTTTGCAAGCCGGAGCCCGGGACGCGCACTTGATCGACTTCGCACGCGAGGTGGACGAGTCGTGGCTGGACGGCGTCGGCACAGTCGGCGTGACGAGTGGTGCCTCCGTGCCGGACGTGCTGGTGATGGAACTGCTGCGGTGGCTCGCCGAGCGCGGCTGGGCCGACGTCGAAGAGGTCACCACGGCCAGCGAGAAGATCGCGTTCGCCCTGCCGCGTGAGCTCCGGAAAGTGAGCAGCTGAGCCTTCCCGGCGCCCCAGCCGTCTTCGGTCGCGACCCAAAGTGACGGTCGGCGGGACTCACCAGTCGGGAAGGTCGGACTCAGTCGTGGCGAAGGTGCGGCTCGCGCTGCGCGGAAGTTGGACTCGCGTGTTGCGGAAGTTGGACTCGCGTGTTGCGGAAGCGGGACTCGGGTGTCGCGGAAGCGGGACTCGCGGTGGGGTCAGGGTTCGTCGTCCCAGGGGCGGCGGCGCGGGGGTGGGGGGTTCTGGCGGGGACCGCGGCGCGGGTCGCCAGGGGGACCACCGCGTTGATCGCCGCCACGGGGTGGCACGCGGCGTTGCCGGTCGGCGCCGGGCTGGCCACCGGATCGGCGACGGTCCAGGTCGTCGGGTGCCGCACCGCGCGGACGGCGGCCGGAGGGAGGCGGGGTCTTGCCGGTCCGGGCCGGGGGTTCGCCACGGCGCGGGCCTTCGTCTCCGGGCTGCCGTCGCGCGGGGGGTGGTAGCGGACTTTCGCCCGTAGACCGGCGCTGCGCGCCGCCACGTCCCTCAGACGGCCGCTGCCCGCGAGTCGGGGTCTCCCGGCCGGGGCGACCCTGACGCGGGCGAGCCTCGTCCGCGGCGCGGCCCTGGCCGTCCGCCGAGCGTCCCGGACTCTCGCCCCCGCGACCCTGGCTGTCGCCGGCACGCCCGTTCTCCCGGAGGCGTCCCTGGTTCGACGGACGCTTCGGCCCGGTCGGCCCCCCGGACTTCTTCGTCTTCACCGGCGGATTGGGATCGCGCTGCCGGTAGAGCCGGAAGATGCCGATGGCGAGGGTGCATCCCGTGGTGATCGCCATCGTGGGGAAGCCGTTGATCAGCGGCGTCGCGACCGCCAGTGCCTTGGAGAGGGTGTCGCTGCTGGACGGCAGCCCGGAGACCAGCAGCACCACCCCGGGCACCGTGATGGCCAGGATGAGCGGTGGTTGCACCATCGGCCCGAACAGGCTCCGGCGCTGGACCACGCAGATCGCGCTCACCGAGCCGACGAAATACGCGATCTTGAACACCCAGCCGAGCGTGTTCTGCGTCTGAATGTCGACAACGGCGCCAACCACGGCGAGGCCGAACGCGAGCAGTACCGCGGCCCACCAGGGCAGGCCGCGCCGGGCACCGAAGATGGCACGAGCGTCCCAGGGCGCGGCAACCTCGTCGGCGTCAGGATCGCTCGCGCGATCGCGTAGGGCGGTCACGAGGGAACACCGTAACTCGTACTGGACGTCAACCGCCTGCCACTCCTTGGAGTTGGGCCTTGGGCCACTTCGTCAGGCCAGGTCAGGTCCCTCTCTATCAGGGGTTTTACGGCATGTCCGACTTGTTGGCAACCTGCCTGTTGCAGCGAATTTTCGTTCGATTGGTTTCGACCATTCGTCCCTTCAGGTGTGTTCGTTCTCGCCGTCCGGGTGCGCCCTGCCGCCCCGTGCCCGGGAGGTTCGTCCCTTAGACCGCGCCCACCAGGGCGAACGATCAGCTTGCGGCCATTTCGTCTCCCTTCCTGATGATCGGGATCTCCACCGGGCTTCCCGACGCTTCGGTCAGCGGCGCCACCGAGGCGCGGAACCCCTCCAGCGCGTCCAGCTCCCGCCGCCGGGCCGACAGGAACCGCTGCAGATGAGTGCTGGAGAGGTTGACCGCCTCCACCGCCGCGCCCGCCGCCCGGTGTGCCGCGGCCGCGCCCGCCCGCACCCGTTCGACGTCCTCGACCACGGCCCGCTCACTCGCCGCGAACATCGCCGCCGAAGCGAGCACCGCGAATCCGGTGGGCCCGCACAGGAAGACCCGCCGGTCGAGCATCCAGCGCAGCAGTTCGGGGTCGGTGTCGAGGGCGGCCACCACGGCCGCGTCGGAGGGGACGAACATGATCGTGCCGTAGATCGCGTCCGCCCATCGCTGGTAGCCTTTGCCCGCCAACTCCGCGGCCCGGGACCGTAGGTTGCGGACGTGCACTCGGAGGGCGTCGAGCCGTTCGTCGGCGTCGTCGGTCTCCACCGCCTCCGCCCAGCAGGCGAGGCTGGCCTTGGCATCCACCGGAACGGTGCGGTCGCCGCCGACCCGCAGCACCATGTCCGGCTTCGCCGCGCCGCCGCCTGCCAGGTCGGTCTGCAGGGTGAAATGCAGGCCCTCACGCAGCCCGAGCGCCCGTGCGGTCTCCACGAGTACCTGCTCACCGAGCTCACCCCGGCCACTGATCGAGGCGAACACCACCTCGTAGCGGCGGAGCGCGACCTGTTGCTGATCCACGCGTGAGCGTTCGGCCTCGACCTGCCGGGCGGCCGCGTCCGCCCGGCGCACGCTGTCGGTGTACAGGCGCCACAGCAGGACGACCGCCACCACCAGCACCACGGCGACGGCCACGGCCGCCGTGCTGATCACGGGGGATGCCACTTCCGTTCCTCCCTTCCCGGTCCTGGCCATCATGGCGCAGACCACCGACAAAAATGGGCGGCCTAACGTAGCGAGGTGATCCCCGACCTTCTGCGCCGTGCCCTGACCGACACCGCTGACCTGGGGCTGCGTCCGTTGCCGGGCGTGGCACAAGCCTTGCAGGAGGAACTTGCGCCGCCGCCTTGGCTGGCCTCGCGTCTTCGCAGGGGGTCTGGGGCTTGCCCCCAGGCGGGGTCCGGGGGTTGGCCCCCAGCGGGCAGGGTTCACGACGTGGCTTGCCAGTTGGCCGATCGGGCCGAACAGCACTACCCGCCGTGGAGTTCGACCGGCGGGCGGTCCTGTTCGGTGCGGCCACCCACGACACCGGGAAGATCGATCACCCCGGCGAACTGTCCGGACCTGGTTCGGACCACGAGCAAGCCGGCTGCGACTTGTTGCGGGCGCGCGGCGTCAGGAGGATTTGGCGCGGACCCACGCCTCCCGGGCGGCGGCCGAAGTGGACCTCGAAGACCTGCTGGTGAGCCTCGCCGACAAGATCTGGAAGGCGAAACGCGTCCCTGACCTCGAGCAGGTGGTGACCCGCACGCCTCGCGGCCGGGAGCGGCCAGGAGCCATGGGAAGTGTTCATGGCGCTGGATGAGGTGCTCGACCGGATCGCGGCGTACGCCGACCGGCGGCTGGCCTTCCGGACCCGCTAGCCCCGTTCTCCGCAGATGGACACGTTTCGGCTGGTCAGCGGGCTGCACCACGATGATCTCTTGGGTATCACCGCAGGTCCGAGGCTCATGTGCGGAATACCCGGCCGGCCGATCGCCGGACGACCACTTCGGCGTGGTGCCGCGGCTCCGGGAGGCAGGAGCCCTAACTTGGGCGCCGTGAGATTCCTGCACACCTCCGACTGGCACGTCGGGCGCACCTTCCACGGCGTCGATCTGCTCGCCGAGCAGGACGCCGTGCTCGGGCACATCGCGGACCTGGTGGCCGTGGAGGCGGTCGACTTCGTGCTGGTCGCGGGCGACGTGTACGACCGCGCGGTGCCGTCCGCGGAGGCGGTGCAGGTCGCCACTCGCGCGATGAGCAGGATTCGCCGCGCCGGGGCGGAACTCGTCATCACGCCGGGTAACCACGACTCGGCGGCCAGGCTCGGCGCGTTCGGTGAGTTCGCCGCGGCGGGCGGTCTGCACCTGCGTACCGAGATCGCCCGGATCGGCGAGCCCGTGCTGGCCGAGGACGCGTACGGGCCGGTCGCGATCTACGGAATCCCTTATCTGGAGCCGGAACCCGCGCGGTACGCGCTGGGTGTGCCGGAGGCGGCGGGACACACCGGAGTCCTGACCGAGGCGATGGACCGGGTCAGAGCCGATCTGGCGCGCCGGGCGCCGGGAACCCGTTCGGTCGTACTCGCGCACGCCTTCGTCAGCGGGGGCAAGGGAACCGATTCCGAGCGACCGATCGTCCGGGGCAATGTGGAACTGGTCGGCCGCGAGGTCTTCGACGGTGTCGACTATGTCGCGTTAGGACATCTGCACGGTCCGCAGACCCTCGCCGAGCACGTGCGGTACTCGGGTAGTCCGCTCGCGTACTCGTTTTCCGAAGCGGCGCAACGGAAATCGGTGTGGCTGGTGGACTTCGACCGCGCGGGCGCCGCCGAGGTGCGGCGGCAAGAGCTGCCGGTGCCGCGCAGGCTGGCGAAACTGTCCGGCAGGCTCGAACAGCTGTTGATCGCCGAAGAGCACAGCGAGCTGCTGGACTGCTACCTGTCGGTGACGCTCACCGATCCGGTCCGTCCCGTCGACGCGATGCGGCGGCTGCGGGAGCGCTTTCCGTTCGCGGTGCACCTGGACTGGCAGCCGGAGAACGGGAACCTTTCGGCCGCGCTTCGGTATGCGGAAGCGGTCCGAGGCCGTTCGGACAGTGAAATCGCCGACAACTTCCTGGCCGACTGCCGCGGCGCGCCGCCTAACGAGCGTGAGGCGGGGTTGCTCCGGCGTGCACTGGAAACCGCGGGCACGGGAGACCACTGACATGCCGCGAAGCTCTGGTGAATCGCGGTCGCACGGAAAACGGCGGAAGGTACGGAAGGTGCGGAAGGTGCGGAAGGTACTGAGATGAGGTTGCACCGGCTCGAAGTGTCGGCCTTCGGACCCTATCGCGGGCGCGAGGTCGTGGACTTCGACGGGCTCGGCGTCGACGGGCTGTTCCTCCTGCACGGTGACACCGGCGCGGGCAAGACGACCTTGCTGGACGCGGTCGCGTTCGCGCTGTTCGGATCGGTTCCCGGCGCTCGCGGGCAGGTGAAGCGGCTGCGCTGCGACCTGGCGAGTCCCGCCGACCCCACCGAGGTCGTGCTGGAACTCACGGTCCAGGGCCAGCGGCTGCGGCTGGTGCGCAGTCCCGAATACCAGCGCCCGAAGCTCCGTGGCGAGGGCACCACGACCCAGCAGGCCAGGGCTTCGCTCACCTGGGTCGGCGACGCCCCGGCCGGGCAGTTGGCCGAGGGGCTGATCCGGATCGACGAGGTCGGCCGCACGGTCGAGCGGCTCCTGGGCATGAACGCCGAACAGTTCTTCCAGGTCGTCCTGCTGCCCCAGGGCGAGTTCGCCAGGTTTCTCCGCGCCGACACCGAGGAACGCGAGCGCCTGCTGGAAAAGCTGTTCGGCACCAGGCGTTTCGCCGACGTCGAGGCGTGGTTTCGCGACCTTCGCGCCGAACGGAGGCGCGAACTGGAGCTGCGCAGGCAGGACGTGCACGCCTTACTCGCGCGGTTCGCGCAGGTGGCCAGGGAGGAAGCGCCGGAGGAGAACGTGGCCGGCTGGGTCGCCCAGGTCCGGTCACGCTCCCGGCAGGCGGTCACGGACGCCGAGATCGCGAATCGGCAGGCGATCGAGGCGCGCGAAATCGCGGAGAAGACGTCGGAACACCGCCGGGCCTCCGCCGAGCGAGTGCAGCGAGTGCGTGGGGCGCACCGGCGGCTCGCCGCCCTCGCCGAACGGGAGGCCGAGCGCGCGCGATGGGCTGAGGGAATCGCGGCGGCCCGCCGTGCGGCCACCGTGGTCGGCGTCGCAGCCCAGGCCGACCGGTGCGCCGAACAGCTGAATCAGGCTCGTGGTGCGGAAGACGCGCGGGTCCGCGTGCTCGCCGCGACGGGCTACGCGGAAACCGGTTCGGACGTGACGCAGTTGCGGCAGCACGCCGGGAAGCTGCGCGAGGAAGCGGGTGCTCTCGCCGGTCTGGTGGCCGAGGCCGAGCAGCAGCGGCGTGACGAACGGGAGATCAGGCAGCTTGCCGAAGCCGGAGCGGACGCGCGAACGCAGGTCCAAGTCCTCACGGAGAAGCTGGCCGGCATTCCGGATCAGGTTCGAGAGCTGCGGCGGCGGCTCGACATGGCGACGGAAGCCAGGGTAAAGCTCGAAGCGTCGCGCGAGCGGGAAGCGGAACTGGCCGCGGCGGCACGCGACGCCGAAGGATTGCCTGCCGCCGAACGTGCGGTAGGCCGAGCCGGGAAAAGGCTTCAGCAAGCGACCGAGGCGCATCTGCAGGCACGCGAGCATCGGTTGCGCCTGCGTGAGTTGCGGCTCGAAGGGATGGCGGCGGAGCTGGCCGCGGGGTTGGGCGACGGTTCTCCCTGCCCCGTGTGCGGTTCCGAGGTGCATCCCGCACTGGCTCAGCCCGCCGAAGGTTCGGTCGACCGGGCTCAGGAACAGGTCGCGGAACAGGCCGAGAACCAGGCGGAGCGGCGGCGCAAGGCCGCCGAGACCGCGAAGCACGAGGCGGAAACCGCGCTCACCGCGCTTCGGGAACGGTTGCGGGGCCGCACGAGTGACGAGGTGACCGCGGAACTCGGCGCGCTGACCGAACAGCTCGCCAAGCTGCGCGAATTGGCCGGTCAGAAGGTGCGGCTGGCGAACAGCGTGCAGGCCGCGGACGCTGAAGCCGAGGCGCTCACGGAGCAGCGCAGCACCGCCGAACTGGCCGCGAAGGAGTTGGAGACGCGCCGGAAGGATCTTGTCGAGCGGGTGACCGAGCGTGCGCGAAGGCTCGATGAGGCGCGCGGCGAGCATTCCGACGTCGGCGCTCGGCGGGAGCACCTGACGAGAGTCGTGCGTGCGATCGACGCGCTCGTCGAGTCCAGGGTGGCGCGGCTGAGCGCCGAAGAACGGCTGGAGCAGCAGCGTGCGGCCGTGCGCGAGTCGCTTGACCAGGCGGGCTTCGCCACCGTCTCGGACATGCGAGCGGCCGCCCGCGACAAGGAAACATTGGCACGGCTGGAAAAACGGCTGTCCGAAGCGGCCGCCACGGAGGCCGCCGCGCGGGAGACCCTTGCCGAGCCAGAGCTTGCCGGGGTCGGCCCGGACGACGAGGTGGACGTCGAATCGGCTCTCGCCGAGGCGAAATCCGCCCGCGAACGGGCCGAGACGGCGGTCGCCGTGCTGGCGACGGTCACCAGCCGGGCCGAAGACCTGGACACGCTCGCTGAGCGGCTGGGCTCGGCGGCCGAGGCGTTGCGGCCGGTCGAAGAGGCTTTCGCGGAACTCGACGCGCTGACCGACGTCGTCAACGGGCGGGGGCAGAACGCGCGGAAGATGTCGCTGCGGTCGTATGTGCTCGCGGCGCGCCTCGAGGAGGTGGCGGTGGCCGCCACCGAGCGCCTCCGCAAGATGAGCCAGGGCCGGTACTCGTTCGTGCATTCCGATGCGGCTGGTTCGCGCGGCACTCGTGGTGGCCTCGGCCTCGACGTCCTCGACGACTACTCGGGCATGGTCCGCCCCGCGAAGACGCTCTCCGGTGGAGAGTCCTTCCTGGCCTCGCTTTCGCTGGCCCTGGGCCTCGCTGATGTCGTCGCGGGCGAGACCGGCGGGGCCTTGCTGGACACGCTGTTCGTCGACGAGGGCTTCGGCACGCTGGATGCCGAGACTTTGGACGTCGTGATGAACATCCTCGACGAGTTGCGGGCCGGGGGCCGGGTGGTCGGGCTGGTGTCGCACGTGGAGGAACTGCGGCAGCGCATCCCGACCCGGCTGCGGGTGCGCAAGTCACGGACCGGTTCGAAGCTCGAGGTGACCGTTTGACGCTCAGGCGCAACGCCACAGGTACATGGCGGCATAGGAGCGCCACGGCCGCCACGACTGCGCGCGTTCGGGCAGGTCGGGAATGCCCAGCGCGGCCGCGCCCTTCTGCACGACGAGATCGTCGGTGAGCAGCACGTCCGGTGCGCCGAGCATCCGCATCAGCACGTAATCGGCGGTCCAGGGCCCGACACCGCGCAGGCTGAGCAGCTCGGTGCGAAGCTCCTGGTGGTCGCGGCCGACGTGCACCTCGACCGCATTGGAGGCCACGGCTTCGGCTGCCGCCCGGATCGCCTCGATGCGCCGTCGCGGCCCACGCAGGACTTCGTGGCCCCGCTCCGCCACCGCCTCCATCGTGGGGAAGAGGTATTGAAACGCGCTGCCCGATTTGGTGAATTCAAGCGGTTCGCCGAGGGCTTCGGTGAGGCGTGCGGCGGCGGTGCGGGCGGCGGCCACCGACACCTGCTGCCCGAGCATGGCGCGCAGCAGCAGTTCGGCGCCGTCGACCGCACCCGGTACCCGGATGCCCGGAGCGGCCGCGACCGCGGGCACCAGCAGCGGATCGGCGCCGAGCACGCGGGCCATGGCCTCCGGATCGGCGTCGAGGTCGAGCAGGCGGCGGGCCCTGGTGACGGCACTGCTGAGGTCCCGCACGTCGGCGAGCCGCAACTCGCAGCGGACGTGCCCGTCCTGCGGAGTCAGCCAGATCGTGGCCGGACCGTGTGACAGCCGTAGCGTCCGCCCGTAGCTTCCGTCCTCGGCGGCCTCCACCCCCGGCACGGCCCTGGCAGCGAGAAACCCGATGATGCCGCTCGCGTCGAGCGGCGGCCTGAAGGGCAGGCGCAGGCTGAGGCTGGTGCCGGTGCTCTTGTCGGTTTTCGCGGCCGGGTCGCGACGGCCGTTCGCGGCGGCGCGCATTTGGGATGGAGTGCGGGCGAACACCTCGCGGATGGTCTCGTTGAACTGCCGGACGCTGGAGAAGCCGGCGGCGAACGCGACATCGGTCAGCGGCAGGTCGGACAGCTCGATCAGCAGCCGCGCGGAGTGCGCACGGTGCGCTCGTGCCAGTGCGAGCGGGCCTGCGCCGAGTTCGGCGCCCAGCACCCGGCCGAGCTGGCGTTCCGAGTAGCCGAGCCGCCGCGCCAGCCCGGGCACGCCCTCCCGCTCGACGACTCCGTCGGAGATCAACCGCATCGCCCTGGCGGCGAGATCGGCGCGCAGGTTCCACTCCGGGGAGCCCGGCACGGCATCGGGCAGGCAGCGCCGGCACGCCCGGAAGCCGGCGGCCTGGGCCGCGGCCGAGGTGGGGTAGAACCGGACGTTCCCGGCCTTCGGGGTCACCGCCGGGCAGGACGGCCGGCAGTAGATCCCGGTCGTCTTCACGGCCGTGATGAACTGCCCGTCGAACCGTGCGTCCCGGGAAGCGACCGCACGGTAACAACGTTCCGTGTCCCGCCACAGGGCTTGCTCCGCACTCATGAAACCGATACTGCCACCCATGTCAGGGGTTGGACTGGCGGAAATCCGACGTAACCGTCCCGGGGCGTTCCGCGACGTGACCGGCAACTAGACTCGGGCGTCGTGAGTCTGACCCTCGGCATCGTCGGCCTGCCCAACGTCGGCAAGTCCACCCTGTTCAACGCGCTGACGCGAAACGACGTACTCGCCGCGAACTACCCGTTCGCCACCATCGAGCCCAACGTCGGCGTCGTGCCGTTGCCCGACGACCGCCTGACCAAGCTCGCCGAGATCTTCCACTCCGAGAAGATCGTACCGGCAACGGTGTCCTTTGTGGACATCGCGGGTATCGTCAAGGGCGCGTCGGAGGGAGCGGGGCTGGGCAACAAGTTCCTCGCCAACATCCGCGAGGCCAACGCGATTTGCCAGGTCATCCGGGTCTTCGACGATCCGGACGTGGTGCACGTCGACGGCCGCATCGACCCGTCGTCGGACATCGACACGATCAACACCGAGCTGATCCTCGCCGACCTCCAGACGCTCGACAAGGCGTTGCCCCGGTTGGAGAAGGAGGCTCGTACCAAGAAGGACAGCCGCCCCGCGTTCGAAAACGCCCAGCGCGCCAAGGAAATCCTCGACTCCGGCCAGACGCTGTTCGCCGCGCAGGCGGAGGCCGACGCCGGCCTGCTGCGCGAGCTGAGCCTGCTCACCACCAAACCGTTCCTGTATGTGTTCAACGCCGACGAAGGCGTGCTCACCGATGAGGCCCGCCGCGAGGAACTGACCAAGCTCGTCGCCCCCGGCGACGCGGTTTTCCTGGACGCGAAGATCGAGGCCGAACTGCTCGAGCTGGACGACGAGGAGTCCGTCCGCGAGCTGCTGGAATCGGTCGGCCAGCCCGAGCCGGGCCTGCACGCGCTGGCCCGCGCCGGCTTCCACACCCTCGGCTTGCAGACGTACCTCACCGCGGGCCCGAAGGAGTCCCGCGCCTGGACCATCCCGAAGGGTGCCACCGCCCCACAGGCGGCCGGGGTGATCCACACCGACTTCGAGCGCGGTTTCATCAAGGCCGAGGTGGTCTCCTTCGACGACCTGGTCGAGGCTGGCTCGCTCGCGGCCGCCCGGTCGGCGGGCAAGGTCCGCATGGAGGGCAAGGACTACCTGATGGCCGACGGCGACGTGGTCGAGTTCCGACACGGAAACCCATCAAAGTCGAAGGCGTGACCGTGTCGCAAGCCCGCTCGGCTTCCCTTACGTGACACGGAAAACGGCCGTGCGGGCCCGACTTCAGGTCGGCCCCGGCCAGTGCTGATCCCGCCGAACCGGGGCCTCCGACGGGAGGAGCCCCGCCGTGAACGAACAGTCTGCCAGCCCCGGGCGAGAACTGGACGGCCCGATCCGCCGTACTCGCACGTGGAGTCCCTACGCTATCCCTCACCAGCCGATAAGTGCCTTGGTGGAGTTCTGGTCCGAGGTCCGGATCCGCACGCTGCTTGCCAGGCACGCCGACGCGAGCGAACCCAACGCCGAGGATCTGTTCGCCGAACTCGCTTACGGCACCCGCATCGCTCAGGAGGCGACCTGCGGCCAGTGGTGCGTAGTCGTCGAACTGCTGCGAATCGGTGCGGTTGACAGTTGGGCGCAAGTTGCGACCGCGATTGGCATCACCCAAACCGAAGCCCGCGACCGTTTCCATGTCTGGATCGTTGGGCAGGTCGACCTCCGCCGAACCGGCTCGATCGGGATGACCGATGCGGAGGCTGAGACTGAGGAGTTGTATGCCTTGTCGCAGGCGGTGGCCTGGTGAGCGTCGAAGCAATCCATTGGGCGCTCAACGCTGCCCCGATCCCCCGTGACCGGCGAGACGCCTCCAGCCTGGCGATAGTCCTAGTTGGACTCGCTAACCACGCCGATTCGGACGGGCATCCCGGCGCGATTATGTACTGGGTCGATTTCGTCGGCGTAGGTCTGCGCCCACTCCACCCAGGCGAGGGTGTCTTGCCTACGTGACCGTGTCCTACACGGACAGTAACGGTAACCGGCGGACCCGGCAGGAACGCAGGACCCGCTGGTACCCCGCGAGCGGCACGGTCCAGCGGTTCTTCGACGACGTTCTGGTGCCCGGAACCACGCACGTCCCCGTCAAACGGCTCGACGACCTGGCGCCGTGGCCGGAAGCCGTTCCGTACCAGCCCCAGTATCTGGCCGGCTACCACGCCCTGTGGTACGACATCGAGCCCGAGACGGGTTTGGACGAGGCCAGACGCCGGATGGCGCCGGTCATCCAGCAGGACTGCCGCAGCGACATCGGTGGTGACGAGCAGCGGGTCGAGCGGGTCGATACCAGCTACGCGGCGGTCACCTTCAAGCTCATGCTGCTTCCGGTGTGGATCGCGTTCTACGTCTACGCCGGCAAACGGTTCCCGGTGTATGTCAACGGCCGGACCGGTGAGGTTCACGGGGAGCGTCCGTACAGTGCGGCCAAGATCGCGCTGGCGATCATCGCGGCGCTTCTGGTCGTGGCCGCCTTCGTCACGATCGTCGTGGTGAGCAGGCACCATCATTGAGCCAGGCCGGCGCTGGGCATGATAGGAGCATGAACGTGAAGGTCACGGTCAGTGTGCCGGAGGAATTGCTTGAAAGGGCTAACCGGGCGATAGCGTCCGGCACCGCAATCGCAGTGGGTGCTTACGTGGCTGACGCGCTCCGCAGCTATGGATCCCAGCCCTGACGGATGTCGTTGACGCTTCGGTGTTGTGCGCGGCAACGGGGGTGTCCCTGTGGTCCTTGTCAGCGTGCCTGGTCCCGGAAGTGCTCGGCCTGGGCGAGTAACTTCTCGACGTCGTGGGGTTTCGGAGCAAGCGGATGTCCGCGTGGCTGGAGTGTTCTGTGATGGCGGCGGTGATCAGGGGCAGACTGCTGTGTCGGTAGCCGATCATCCAGCGCCAGAACGCGGTGTTCTCGCGTGAACGGCGTAGGGCGCGCCAGGCGCATCGCCAGAGCGGGAAGTCGAGCACGATGACGGTGTCGGCGGCCGCGAGCCGCACGTCGAGTACGTCGTAAGGGCCGAGGTCGCCGTCGAGTATCCATGCCGGTTCGCGGTACTCGCGCCGATCTTCCCGAAAAGGTGACGAGAAGGCCTAACCCGACTCGACACGCGGCAGCGGCCAGCAGCCACGGGGTGGTGCCCATCTTCCCGAAGAGGTAACGGGAAGGCCTACCCGACTGGTCGTGGACCGTTCTGCACCCATCAGGTAACGGGGCATGTGGAGGTCACCAGCGATCCCGGTGATCTGACCAGACTGGACGAGAGCGCAGTTGATCGTCGGGACGACAGCCGCTCGCCCCCGCGGCCGGTAACGGGGGCGAGTGACGGGTCACTCTGACGAGTGACGACCGCGGGCGGTGTGCCAGAGCACCCCGCCCGCGACCCCGACGAACAGGACGAACGAGATCGTGCCCACCACGATCGCGCGGGTTTCGTCCGTTGGCTGCACCCTCGCGCTGCCCTGGGTGCTTTCGTTCGCTGTTCCGGCGGCCTGTGCGGTGCCGGCGAACAGCATCGTGACAACCACCATGGCCGCGCCCAGCAGGCCGGCCACCCTAAAGATGATCTTCGACATCGTGCGTCCCCTCGTCCTTGTCGCGACTTGCGCGCACGCGGTCGCGTTGCCCTCCGCCGCAAAAGGTTTCCTCATAAAAGGAACGCTCAACCCCGCCTCCGCGTTGCCTCGGCGGTCACCGAGATTTTCGGACCAGCGTCACAGCGCGTCGATCGTCTCGTCGATCTGCTCGGCCAACGAGACGTCCTTCGCGGTGATCCCGCCCGCCGAATGCGTGCTCAACCGGAAGGTGACGGTCCGCCACCGGATGTCGATGTCGGGATGGTGGTTGACGCTCTCCGCGAGTTCGGCGACCCGGTTCACCGCTTCCATCGCCTGCGGGAAGCCGGCGAGTTCGGCCGTGCGCGTCAGCGCGTCACCGTCGCGCCGCCAGTACGGCAGCTTGTTGAGAGCGTCCGAAATCTCTTCATCGGTAAGTAGCTCTGCCATGTGCTCCATGGTGGTACCGGGACGGGTACGCTGCACGATTGCCGCGGGAGCCCGGCGAGCCGGGCTGAGAGGCGGGACCCGCGTTCCGCGACCGTTCGCACCTGATCCGGATCATGCCGGCGTAGGGAGGCTCCCATCCCTCCTGCCCGGTACGGCTAGGAGGAACATGAAGACGTTACGAGCCGCGGCCGTACTCGGCCTGGCGACGGCGTTGACCACGAGCTGCACGCTGACCTCGTCGGACAGCGGCACATCTTCGACCGTCACGCTGGTGACGCACGACTCGTGGGCCGCCCCACAGCAGCTGCTCGACGCCTTCCAGCAGCAGACCGGCATCAAGATCCAGGTCGTCAAGAAGGGCGACGCCGGCTCGCTCACCAACTCGCTGGTGCTGACGAAGGCCAACCCGATCGGCGACGTGGCCTACGGTGTGGATTCGACCTTCGCCTCCCGCGGCCTGGGCGAAGGCGTCTTCGAGTCCTACACCAGTCCCGAGGCCGACCGCGGGCCGCAGCGTTACGCGATCGACGCCGAGCATCGGCTGTCCGCGATCGACCTGGGTGACGTCTGCCTCAACGTCGACACCGGCTGGTTCGCCGAAAAGGGCATCCCGGCGCCCACGACGTACGACGAACTCACCGACCCGAAGTACAAGGACCTGCTCGTCGTGGAGAACCCGGCGACCTCGTCACCGGGGCTGGCCTTCCTGCTCGGCACCATCGCCAAGTACGGAGACCAGGGCTGGCAGGGTTACTGGGCGAAGCTCGGGGACAACGGCGTCAAGGCGGCCAGCGGCTGGGAAGAGGCCTACAGCCAGGACTTCTCCGGTTCCTCCGGCAAGGGGCCACGACCGATCGTCGTCTCCTACGCCTCCTCGCCCGCGGCCGAAATCGGACAGGACGGCAAGCCGCGCACCAAGGCGCTGCTGGACACGTGCTACCGCCAAGTCGAGTACGCGGGCGTGCTGGCGGGCACCAAACAGGCCGACAAGGCGCACAAGCTGATCGACTTCCTGCTGTCCCAGCAGTTCCAGGCCACGGTGGCGGAAAACATGTACGTCTACCCGGCCCGCCAGGGCGTGAACCTGCCCGCCGGCTGGGCCGAGGTGGCGCCGTTGCCGGAGAGTCCGGCGACGCTGCCGGGTGATCGGGTCCAGGCCGGGCGAGAGCAGTGGATCCGGCAGTGGCGCACGCTGCTCGGCAGCTGAACCGGGCCGGGCTGGGACTGCTGGCCCTGGCCCCGGTGGGTTTCCTGGCCGTCTTCTTCGCCTGGCCGGTGGTCGCGATCCTGCGCCGGGGTTTCCGCGCCGGCCTGCTCACCAGCTTGACCGACGACGAGACCTGGCGACTGGCCGGGTTCACCGTGGGGCAGGCGGCGGCCTCGACCGTGCTCGCGGTGCTGGCCGGGATGCCGGTCGCCTATGTGCTCGCGCGTGTACGACTGCCAGGGGCCGGCCTGGTACGGACGTTGGTGCTGGTCCCGTTCGTGCTGCCGACCGTCGTGGTCGGGCTGGCGTTTCGCGCGTTGTGGCCGGACGGCGGCCTGGCCGCGATCGTGCTCGCCAACGCCTTCTTCAACGTCGCGGTCGTCGCGCGCACGGTCGCGGGGTTGTGGGCGCACCTCGACGTCCGTGCCGAGGAGGCCGCGCGAGCACTCGGGGCGTCGTGGTGGCGGGCGTTCCGTTCGGTCACGCTGCCTGCCCTGCTGCCCGCGATCACATCCTCGGCCGCGGTCGTGTTCCTGTTCTGTGCCACCAGTTTCGGGGTCGTGCTGATTCTCGGGGGCGCCCGCTACCGGACCCTGGAGACCGAGATCTACCTGCGCACCGAGAACCTGCTGGACCTGACCGGCGCGGCCGCGCTTTCGCTGGTCCAGATCACCGCGGTCCTCGCCGCGCTGGCCGTCGGCGCGCTGGCCCGCGGGCGGCGCGAGACGGCGTCGCGCCTGCGTGCCCGGGTCGAGACCGCGCGCCGTCCCAGCGGAGGCGAATGGTGGGTGGTCGGTGCGGCGGCCGCCGTCCTGGGATTGCTGTTCACCCCGGTCGTGGCGCTGTTGCTGCGCGCGAGCCCGGCCGGGTTCCGGGCCTTGTCGGGCACGGGGAACAACGGCACGTTGCAGGTCTCCGGCTGGGCGGCCGCGATGAACTCCCTGCGCACCGCGACCGACGCGACCCTCCTCGCCCTGATCATCGGAATTTCGGCGTCGGTGCTGGTGGCGACCCTGCGAAGGGCGCCCGGACGGGTTTCGCACGGTCTCGCCGAGACGATGGACGGTGCGCTGATGCTGCCGCTGGGCGTCTCCGCGGTCACCATCGGCTTCGGCTACCTGATCACCCTGGACGCGTTGCCTGGTGACCTTCGCACGTCACCGCTGCTGGTGCCGCTGGCGCAGGCCCTGGTGATCATTCCGATGGTGGTGCGGATGGTGCTGCCGGTGCTGCGGTCGGTCGACGAGCGGCTCCGGCAGGCGGCGGCGACCCTTGGGGCGAGCCCGCCGCGGGTCTGGCGTGAGGTCGACTTGCCGCTTTCGCTGCGTTCGGTCGTGGCCGCGGCGGGCTTCGGATACGTGGTGGCGCTGGGCGAGTTCGGCGCGACGAGTTTCCTGGCGCGCCCGCAGGCGCCGACGTTGCCGGTCGCCATCGCGTCGCTGATCGCGCGGCCTGGTGCGCTGAACAACCAGATGGCCTACGCGGCCTGCGCGATGCTGATGCTGGTGACCGTGGCGGCGGTGGCCGTGATCGACCGGCTCGGCGCGGGCCGGATAGGAGAGTTCTAGATGGCGCTTTCCGTCCACGGCGTTACCGTCCGATATGGACAGTTCACGGCGGTGCGCGAAGTCGGTATGGAAATCGCCGACGGTGAGGTGCTGGCACTGCTCGGCCCGTCGGGATCGGGCAAGTCGACGCTGTTGAGGGCGATCGCCGGGTTGGAGCGCCTTGCCGCCGGGAGCGTGCGCTGGGACGGCGCGGACCTGGCCGGGGTGCCGGTGCACCGGCGCGGCTTCGGGCTGATGTTCCAGGACGGCCAACTGTTCCCGCATCACGACGTCGCCGGCAACATCTCCTTCGGCCTGCGGATGCGTGGGGTCAAGGCGCCGGAACGGGTGCGCGGGTTGCTGGAACTGGTCGGGTTGAGCGGCTACGAGGGACGCCGGGTCACCGAGCTGTCGGGCGGCGAAGCGCAGCGCGTGGCGCTGGCGCGGGCACTCGCGCCGGAACCGCGACTGCTGCTGCTGGACGAGCCACTGTCCGATTTGGACGCCGGAATGCGTGAGCAGCTCGCCGTGGACCTCGCGGAGGTGTTGCGCAATGCGAAGATCACCGCGCTACTGGTGACGCACGACCAGGAGGAGGCGTTCACCCTGGCCGACCGGGTGGCGGTGGTGCTGGCCGGGGAGATCCGGCAGGTCGGCGGGGTACGCGAGGTCTGGCGCCACCCGGTGGACGAGCCGGTGGCCGCGTTCTTCGGCGTGACGACGTTCCTGGACGGTACGGCCTCTGGCGGTGTGGTGCGCTGCGACCTGGGCGAGGCGCCGCTCGAGGTGCCCGACGGGCGAGTGCGACTCGGTCTGCGACCCGCCGCGCTCCGCCTGTCCGCCCATGGCGTTCCCGGCGAGGTCGTGTCCCGGGTGCACCGGCGGGACCACCTGCGCCTGCGGGCCCGGACTTCATTGTCCACAGTGGATGCCGTCGCGCCGGTGGACGCCGAGGTCGGCCCGGGCGACTCCGTTCACCTGGCGCTCGACCCCGGCGGGATCGCCGTCGTCGGCCGAAGGTGAGGGCCACCCCACAGCGTGGCGCCTGGGAAAGGTCGATCACGTGCGGCAGGCTCAAGGGGACGAAAGGAGTTCGATCATGTGTCACAGCACCGACTCGAGGCCGCCCGCACCGCCCAACCCGGGCGAGGTGGCCGAGCACGGACCGGTGAATCTGACCTCCGCGGACGGAACGGAGTTCCTGGCCTATTCCGCCCGCCCCGCCGAGCCGCGCGGTGCGGGATTGGTGATCCTGCCCGACATCCGCGGGCTGCACCCGTACTACGCCGATCTGACCCAGCGGTTCGCGGAAGCCGGATTCTCGGCCGTGGCCATCGACTACTACGGCCGGACCGCCGGACTCGGCGACCGCGACGACTCGTTCGACTGGCAGCAGTACCTGCCGCAGGTCCGCCCCGATGAGGTCGAGGCCGACGTCAGGGCTGCCAGGGCCCACCTCGGGAGCGGGCCGGTGTTCACGGTCGGCTTCTGCTTCGGGGGCAGCCAGTCCTGGCGCCTTGCCGCATCCGACGCCGACCTGGCCGGAGTGATCGGCTTCTACGGCAAACCGAGCCTGGTCGAGGATGTCGTGGACCAGGCGACCAAGCCGATGTTGCTGCTGGTCGCGGGTGATGACGTGGCCACTCCCCAGACCGAGTTCGAGGCGTTCGCCGCCCGGCTCGACGAGGCGGGGGCAACGTATGAGATGCACGTTTACGAAGGCGCACCGCACTCGTTCTTCGACCGTTCCTACGGCGAATGGGAGTCCGCCTGCGCCGACGCCTGGTCCCGGATCCTGGCCTTCACGGGGAAAGCGAAGACCACGACCTCAGCGTGATGGCTGAGCCGGAATTGTCGGCAGCACGACATCGACGTGAAGTTTCGCGAGCTCCTGATCAAAGGTGACCAGCCGACCGTCTTGGGCTCGGGCGAGTTGTGCAGGGTAGGAGGCGGTTACCTGCCGTGGCCGAGAATTCCGTTGAGGGGTAGGTCGCGGTAGGTGACCGAGTCGGGCCAGAACTCGTGGCGTCCGCTGTTCCGCACCGCGTTGAGGATGGCTTGGGCGTCATCCGCGGTCTGTCCCTCGCGGGTCAGCAATCGCAGCAGGCTTCCCTCTGCGATCGGGCAGGTGGCGAAGCCGTCATCGGAGCCGGCGAACCATTCCTCGGCTACTTCGTGGTGGACGTGGTCGGTGACCACAAGGGCGATCAGCACGTTCGCGTCGAGCAGGGTCGTCACTGATCATTCTCGAGCGAACGGACTTCGTCAGTCGTGATGACCTTGCCGGGACTCACGAGGGGTAGCCCGTTTTCGTGCTGTGCGAGTGCATCAAGATGCGAGCCGCGAGTCCCACGTTCCGTGCGCGTGAGTTCTCCTTCCCGCGAACCATGGGAGAACCCTCCCGTCGTGAGCGGGCGCAAGCAACTCGCGTCCAGGGAGGGCAACTCGCGGGGTCAGCCGTCGCGGGTGGTGAGGCGGGCGTAGGCGAGTGAGAGGCCGACGAAGATGTAGCAGAGCGCCCGGACGGCGCCCTCGGTCAGGCCCGAGGCGGGGATGGGATCGCGGAGCACGTCGATGAGGGCGTCCCACGACTTCGGCAGCAGGAACGGGTGCAGCCAGTCCACCGCCGACAGCAGGAGCAGCACGCCGAACACGATCGTGCCGGCCAGCACCGAGACCACCACCAGCATCGGATGCTCCGTGCAGGCCGAGATCGCCAGCGCCACCGCGGCGATCGCCCACATCTGCAGCGTCACCCAGACCGCGGCGAGCGCGATCCTGCCCAAGGCGCCGCCGAAGGACAGGGTGCCGCCGGAGAGGGTGAACAACCCGCCGGCGCCGTTCATCACCAGGCCGGTGAGCACGCCGACGACGGCCATCAGGACCGCCGACGCCAGCGTGAGCGTCGCCACGCCCATCGCCTTGACCGCCAGCAGCCTGCCCCGGCTGACCGGCGCGAGCAGCCAGCCCCGGAGCGTGCCGTGCGCCAGTTCGCCCGCCACCGCGTCGGCCGCGGACATCGCGCTGGTCAGCGGCAGCAGCAGGTTGAGCGTCACGGCGAGCGCGGCGATGGGCAGCATCAGCGCGTTGCCCGCCGCTTCGGTGAGCAGCGCGTCGCCGCCGTTGCCGGGGCCGTTGTCGGTCGACCGGCCGATCGCCAGCCCGATCCCGATCACCACCGGGATGAGTCCGAGCAGCCCGAGCACGACCAGGTTGCGCGGGCGGCGGAAGATCCACCGCAGCTCCGCCCGGTAGAGCCGGAAAAGCCCGACGTGTGCCGCCTTCGGCGCGGCAAGGCCCACCGCCGTCATTTGCCCCCCTCGTCCACTTCGGACAGACCGTCCGGTGTCGTCTCGTGCTGGGTCAGCCGGGCGAAGAGGTCTTCCAGCCCGGTGCGCTCGCGGCGCACCTCGTGCACCGCCACCCCGGCGTGCACCAAGGTCGCCACCACCTGGGGTGCGGTGGCCGCGGTCAGGTCGGCCCGCACCCCGTCCGGAGTCAGCTTTCCCGGAATCCGGTTCTCCCGCAACGACTCCAGCGCCCTGTCACCGTGCGGTGTGGACACCAGAAGCCCGGGGCTGCCGGACTCGAGCAGCTCGTCCAGTTCGCCCTGCGCCACCACCGTGCCGTCGTGCAACACCGCCACGTGCGTGCAGGTCGCCTCCACCTCGGCGAGCAGGTGCGAGGACACCAGCACGGTGACGCCCTCGGCGTGCAGCTCGGCGATGATCTTGCGGATCTCCCGGGTGCCCGCCGGGTCGAGGCCGTTGGTCGGCTCGTCCAGCACCACCATCCGCCGCGGCACCAGCAGCGCGGCGGCCAGCCCCAGGCGCTGCTTCATGCCCAGCGAGTAGCCGCGGTAACGCCGGTGCGCGGCGCCCGCGAGGCCGACCCGTTCGAGCGCGTCCGACACCGCCCCCGGCACCTGCGACGCGGACAGCCGCGGTTCGGCCGAGGCCATCCGGTACAGGTTCTCCCGCCCGGACAGGAAAGGATGGAAACCGGGGCCCTCGACCAGTGCGCCGACGTCCGGCAGGGCGCGGCCCGCGCCCTCGGGCATCGGCTGCCCGAGCAGCTCCACTTCGCCTTCGGTGGGGCGGACCAGGCCGAGCAGCATCCGGATGGTGGTGGTCTTGCCCGACCCGTTGGGTCCGAGCATGCCCAGTACCGCGCCTTCGGGCACCGCCAGATCGACCTGCTCCACCGCCACCGTGCTCCGGTACACCTTGCGCAACCCCCTGGTCCGCGCGGCCAGTGCCGGAGCGGCGGTGGCCGCCTCACCCGAGGCGGCCACTCCCGAGGGGGTCTGGGGGCTTGCCCCCTGCCCACTGGGCGCTGAAACACTCGTCACTTCGACCCCAGCGCCTCGACGAGCACCTGCTCGGGCACCGCACCGGCGGCGAACCGGCCGTCATCGGTGACCAGCGCGGTGCCGACCTTCGTGCTGATCACGTAGCCGGCACCGAACGCCCCGCTGACCGGCTTGCCGAACTGCTTCAGCAGCGCGTTCGGGTCGGTATTCTGCCCGCGCCTGTCCTGCTGCGGCTGGAGCGCGGTGGCCGGGAAGGCTCCGGTGACCACGGTGTCCCAGCCGTCGCCGACCAGCTTCGTGCCCGCCAGTTCGTCCTTGCCGGGCTTCTCGGGCGTCGCGGCCTGCTCTTCGGTCACCTTCGCGCCCTGCGGCGGGGTGAACTGGAATTCGCTCGCCGGCTGCGAGGTGAATTCGACGTCGCTGAACGCCACCTGAAGTGCCGGGTCCGCACTGCCGTTGGACATCACGGCCAGCCGCAGCGGGACGCGCTTCTCGGCGTCCACGGCGATCCGGATCTCACGTAGCAGCGTGCGCTCGGTCGGCTTCGGCGTGAGCACCAGTTCATAGGCGGCCCTGTCGGCGACACGCGCGGTGCCCTCGACGCTCACCGCGCTGGTTTCGCGGATCTTCGCGACGAGCTGGGTGGCCATGGTCGCCGGGTCGGCGGCTTCCGGCCGCGGCGCGGCCGGCCCGGCGGGCACGGTGACCTTCTTCGCCGTGTTGTCCTTGGACGTGTAGGTCCAGACCGTGGTGTCGTTGTGGACGACCGTCGTCTCGGACGCCCCCTGCTGCACGGACACCTTGCTGTTGCCGGTGCCGTCGGTGTAGACGTGCGCCGAGTCGATGTTCAGGTTGGTGCCGCCCGGCAGGCTCGACACCGGCAGGCCCAGGTTGTTGGTGACCGCCACGGTGCCGTCGAGCGCCGGCGTCTTGGTCGACAGCACCGACTGCACGAGCTCTTCGGCGCTGATCGACGGTAACTGCGGCGCCTCACCGGCGCTGGCCGGCATCGCGAGCCAGGCCAGTCCCGCCATACCCAGCGCGGACCCCGTGACCGCCGCCGTGACTGCCTTGGTCTTCGGTTGCATGAGTTCTCCCTGTGTCGGCGGAGCACCTCCAGTGTGCTCCTTCCCCGCCGATGACGATGCTCCAACGACTCTGAGACCCCACTGAGAAGACCGCACTGGGAACCAAATTGGGGGCTGGCGCAATAGACGGGGTGATGGACGACGAGGAGCTGATCGCGGCGCTCGCGGGCGGCGACGACGGCGCGCTGAAGGAGCTGTTCTCCCGCCACGCGCCGTGGCTGGCCGCGCGGCTACGCAGGCTGCTCCCACTGGATGCCGTGGAGGACGTTCTGCGGGAGACGTTCGTCGCGGTCTGGCGGGGCGCCGGCCGGTACCGGCCGCAAGGCAAGCCGGGCGCGTGGTTGTGGGGAATCGCCGTCCGGCAGACGGCCTTGTGGCTGCGCCGGAACGGCAGACCTCGTCAGGCGTGGCCGGGGCGGGTCGAAGACCCGGAAACCCGGGCCGTGGACCGGATCGAACTGGCGGAGGCGGTCGCCGCGCTCGAGCCCGCGGAGCGAGAGCTGTGGCGGCTGCTGTTCGTCGAGGACCGCCCGGAGGCCGAAGTCGCCGACCGGCTGGGGATTCCGCGCGGCACCGTGAAAAGCCGTGCCTTCCGGATGCGGCGAGCGCTGCGGGCCGCGCGGGGGAAGGGAGAAGCCTGATGTCGCACGACGTGGATCTGGCGCGGGTCTGGGCCGGGGTGACCGCCCGGATCTGGGCACCGCGCCGGAGCCGGACCGAACGGCTCGCCGCACGCGTGCTGCGATCTCCGGCGCTGGCCAGGGCACTGGTGACCACGCCATCGCTGGTGGCGTCCTGGATTCTCGCGACCGTCGTGGTGCTGGGCATCGGGGTGGTGGTCTCCCGCGAGGCGGCCACCCCGCTGGTGCCGCTGCTCGCTCCCGCGCTGGCCGGGGATCGCTTACGCCTTCGGCCCCGGCACGGATCCGGCCTACGAGCTGACCAGGACGACGGCGGTCAGCGACCGGCTGGTACTGCTGGTCCGCGCGCTGGCGGTGTTCGCCGTGAACGCCGTCCTCGGGGCCACGGCCTCGCTGGTCACTCCGGTCGCGAACGGCGTGACCCTGTCCTGGCTGCTGCCGATGACCGCGGTCGCCGGCCTGTGCCTGGCCGCGGCGACGGTGTCCGGCTCGGCCGCGACCGGCACGACCGTGGGGCTGGCCGCGTGGGCCGTGGTGGTGCTGGCCGCCCAGACCGCCCGCGGGCACGTCGACGCGGCCGTTTCCGAGCCCGCTTTCCAACTCGCCTACCCGCTCGTCGCCGCGATCTGCGCCGGCGTCGCGCTGTTCGCCGTCCGTGTGCCCAAAGGAGGCCTTTCGTGAATGTCGAGATAACGGGGTTGACCCGGCGTTTCCGCCGCAGGGCGGCTGTGCGGGCCGTCGACCTGAACATCGGCGAGGGGGTGTTCGGCCTGCTCGGCCCCAACGGCGCGGGCAAGACGACGCTGCTGCGGACGCTGGCGACCGTGATCCCGCCCACCTCAGGCACCCTGCGCCTGCTCGGCCGGGACCCGGGCGACACCGCCGGGCGCCGGGAAATCCGCCGGTCGCTGGGTTACCTGCCGCAGAACATGGGCTACTACCCGAACTTCACCGTGTTCGAGTTCGTCGAGTATTTCGCGCTGCTGAAGGAGGTCCGGTCGCCGGGACCGGCCGTGGCGAGGGCGGTCGAGTGGGTGGGCCTCGGTGACCGGGCCCGGGCGAAACTGCGCACGCTTTCCGGCGGCATGCTGCGCCGGGCGGGCATCGCCCAGGCGATCGTCAACGAGCCGAAGCTGCTCCTGCTGGACGAGCCGACCGCCGGGCTCGACCCCGAACAGCGGATGGAATTCCGCGCGCTGCTGCGGGAAATCGGCGAGCGGGCGACCGTCGTGGTGAGTACCCACCTGGTCGAGGACGTGGGCGCGGCCTGCGACCAGGTCGGCTTGATGCACGACGGCCGGATCGTCTTCCACGGCACCCCGGAAGCGTTGACGGCCCGCGGGCGAGGGCACGACGTCGGCGACGCCCCGCTGGAGCGCGGGTACGCGGCCGTGCTGGCGGAGGCACGGACATGAGCGGGGGTCTGCTGCGTATCGAGGCACGCCGGACCGCGCTGTTGCCGGTGTTGCCGTTTTCGGCTCTGCTGCTGGCGATTTCGCCGATCGCCCGGCATCTCGCACCGGTCGCGCTGTGGCCCGACCGCAGTACGGACGTGCAGGGCGCGGTCCAGGCCATCGGGCCGTTCGTGGCCGGCGTCGCGGCGTGGATGGGGCATCGGGAGCATCGGCGTGGCCTGGGAGACCTCGTCGGCTCGACGCCGCGCCGCGCTTGGTCGCGCTGGCTGGCAACCTGGTCCGCGGTGGCCATCGGGGCGGTGCTGTACTACGCGGTCCTGGTCGCGGTGATCTTCGTCGTGACGGCGCGGCAGGCGAGTTGGGGGCAGCCGGTGCCCTGGCCGTCACTGTCCGGGGTCGCCTCGCTGCTGGCCTGCTCGGTCGTCGGGTTCGTCGCGGGTGTCGTGCTACCAGGCCGGTTCACCGCGCCGCTGGTCGCGATCGGTCTGTTCGCCCTGATGGCGGCGGCTATGCAGGCGGCACTCGACGGTTCCGTGCTGGGCAGGTTGAGCCCGATCTACCCGAGCATCGGGCTGGGCGCGTCGGTGTTCTACGCCATCCGCCCGGACCTGGCCTGGGCGCAGATCGCCTGCTATCTCGGAGTCGCCCTGCTGGCCATCGGTGTCCTCGCGGTCCGAGGGCAGGCCCGGCGTCCGGGGGTGGCCCTGCTGGCGGCGGGTCTGGTGCTGGTCAGCGGCGCGACGGGGCTGGCCCTGTCCAGCAGACGCGACGCTCAGGGCGTGGTCGTGCCACTCCTGCGCAACCCGGTCACCGACGCCTCCGTGCCGTACACACCGGTGTGCGGCGGCTCGCCGGTCGAGGTCTGCGTGCATCCGGCCTATTCAGGCGAACTGGCTACTTTGGGCACCTTCGTGAACCGGATCGCCGCGCCGCTGGCGGGCACACCCGGGGTGCCGGCGCGGGTCGACCAAGTGCCCGATACGCAGGTCACGGACGTCCGGCTGACCATCCCGAACTTCATCGTGCACGGAGACACGATCGAGCCGCCGGACTTCGCGCGGGCGCTGCGCACCCGGATCGCGCTCGCCCTCGTCGGTTCGACGGCCGGCCACCAGCCCGACGCCGCTCAGCAGGTGGTGGCGTCCTACCTGGTCCGCCAGGCCGGGGACACCCCGGCCACCGGCTTCATTCCCGACAACCCGGCGACCACCGCGGCGGCCGCCCGATTCGCGGCACTCTCACCCGATGCCCGCCATGCCTGGTTCGCGGCCCATTACGCCGAACTGCGCGCCGGAATCCCCGTGGAGCTCCCATGAAATCTCGCCTCGTCCGCCTTTACCTGGACAGCCGCCAGAGCACCCGTGCGCTTGTTCTCGTGGTCGCCATCGCGGTGGCGTTGCGCATCAGCCGGCCATGGACCTCGGGCACCGGCGTGGTCGCCCAGGTGCTCCTGCTGCTGCTCACCCTGGCCGCGGGCGCGGCGATCGCGGCCAGTACCCAGACCCCGTTCGGCGAGGCCGAGCAGGGCAACCGGCTCCCGGCGCTGCGGCTGATCCACGTGGGCGGCCTGTTCGTCGCCGCCGCCGGCACCTGCACGCTGGCGGCCGGCCCGGCCGTTCTCCGGGACCTGGCCGGGTTGACCGGGCTCACCCAGCTCACGGCGGTGATCATCGGCGCGAAGTTCGCCTGGACGTTCCCGCTCGGCTATGTGCTGGTCTGCGGGGGCGAGCTGGACCTGCGGGAGACCAGCCTGTGGACCTGGCCCACCCTCCCCGGCGACGATCCGCGTGCGGCGGCGATCGCACTGGTCCTTTTCGGCGTGGGCCTTGTCACGACCAGCTATGCGAACCCTGAGAGAGCACTGAGAGCGCACGCGTGAAGGCCGGAAACCCGGCATGCTTACCACCGTGAAGCCTCGAGTGCTGGTGGTGGACGACGAGCCGGGCGTGCGCAAGGCGTTGCAGCGCGGGCTGCGCGCGGAGGGCATGGACGTGGTCACCGCCGGGGACGGGCCCAGCGGGCTGCGCCTGGCCCAGACCGGTTCGTTCGACGTGCTCCTGCTGGACATCATGCTGCCCGGCCTCTCCGGCTACCGGGTGCTGCAGCAGTTGCGGGCGGAGGGCGTTTCGACCCCCGTGCTGCTGGTGTCGGCCAAGGACGGCGAAATCGACCAGGCCGACGGGCTCGACCTCGGCGCCGACGGGTACGTGGTCAAACCGTTCTCGTTCGTGGTGCTGGTCGCGCAGGTGCGCGCGGTGCTGCGGCGGGCGCAGCAGGAGGGCCAGGGACGCGGCCCACTGCGGATCGGCGGGCTGGTGGTCGACCGCGCGACCCGCGAGGTGCGCTGGCACGACGATCCGGTCGCGCTGAGCCCGCGCGAGTTCGGGCTGCTGGAGGTGCTGGTCGGGCGCGCGGGCACCGTGGTCACCAAGGACGAGCTGCTGCGCGCGGTCTGGGGTGACGAGCAGGCGGCCACGCGCAACGTCGTCGAGGTCTATGTGGGCTATGTCCGGCGGAAACTCGACGCGGTCGGCGCGGGGGCGCTCGTCCGCACCGTCCGTGGGCACGGATACCTGGCTTCGGACGCGCAGCTCGACGAGGCCCTGCCGGGGTGAGCGCCGCGCGGTCGCTCGTGGCGTTCTGGAGCCGCCGGTCCATGTGGTTCCGGATCACGGTGTCCGCGGCGGCCGTCACGCTGGCCTTCCTGCTCGGCCTTGCCGTGCTCGCCGGCCGTGGGCTCGGGCCGCTGCGGACGGAATCGGTGGACGCCGAGCTGCGGCAGGCGCTCACGCCGGCGGTGGCCGCGGTGTCCGCGGGCAGGCAGCCCAAACGCGTGGACGGGGTCACCATCCGCGTGCTCGACATCGCGGGCGCACCGGTCGACGGCGGCGAGCCGGAACGTGCGCTCAGCCCCGGTGACGTCCGGGCGCTGAAGGCCGGCGAGCCGCTGAACACCGGAGCCGACCAGCCGCGCATGCGCTGGCTCGGGTCGGTGGTCAGCGCGCCGGACGGCACCCAGCGGCTCGTGGTCGTCGGAACCGGCCTGGTGGGGCTGGCGACCACCGTCCGCACGGCGGCCCACTGGCTGCTCTGGGCGGCTTCCATCGGCGCCGTGTTCGCGGCGGCGGCGACCTGGCTGGTGGTGCGGCTCGCCCTGCGGCCGGTGGCCAGGATGCGGAGGTCGGTGCGTGCCCTGCCACCCGGCGAGCGCCTCCCGCTGCCCGTAGCCGACGACGAGCTGCGGGCGCTGGCGTCGGACTTCAACGCGCTCCTGACCAGGCAGGAGGACATCGCGCGCCGGTTGCGCCGGTTCACCGGGGACGCGGCGCACGAGCTGCGTTCGCCGGTGGCCTCGATCCGGGTGCAGGCCGAAGTCGCGGTCGCCAACCCGGATCCCGAACTGGCCCAGGAAACGCTGGCCGACATCCTGGCCGAGGCGGAGCGGCTTTCCGCGTTGCTGGACGGGCTGCTCGCGCTGGCCAGGTCGGACGCGGGCGAACTGCCGCCCGCCGAACCCGTTGAGTTGGTCACCGAGGCGCGGGAAGCCGTGCGCAGGCTGCCTCCCGGCTCGCCACCCGCGCGGGTGTCCGGCCTCGTCGGCCAGGCGTGGGCGCATGCCGCGGACGCCGAGGTCGAACTGGTGCTGAACAACCTGCTGCGCAACGCCTGCCGGTACGCGCGGTCGCAGATCGTGGTGTCCGTGCTGGCCGGGCGCTCGACGGTGCGCGTGGTCGTGGACGACGACGGGCCGGGCGTCCCGCCCGAGCACCGGCAGCGCGTGTTCGACCGGTTCTACCGGGTTTCCGACGACCGGGCCCGCTCCTCCGGGGGAACCGGGCTCGGCCTGGCGATGGTCGCGGAGGCGGTGCGGCGGCGAGGCGGCCGGGTCGCGGTGAGCGAATCGCCGGAGGGCGGAGCCCGCTTCCTCATCACCTGGCGGGCGGCCGAAACCGCGTGCAGCACGTGAGATCGACATTCCGGGTGACGTAACACGCGGCGCGCACGTCCGCGTGGGCAGACGCATCGCCGGTAACGTCTCGTCATTGTGAAGGTGATTGTCGGGGCAGCGATCGTGCGAGGCGGAGCCCTGCTCGCCCAGCAGCGGGCCTATCCGGTGGAGGTGGCCGGGCTGTGGGAACTGCCCGGCGGCCGCGTCGAGCGCGGAGAGTCCGAAGTGGACGCTCTGGGCCGGGAATGCCGTGAGGAGCTCGGGGTCGAGGTCGTGGTGGGGGAGCGGGTCGGCGACGAGGTGCCGTTGCGAGCCGGGCTCGTGCTGCGCGTCTACGCCGCCCGGCTCGCCGTGCCCGGCGCCGACCCGAAGCCCCTGGAACACCACGCCTTGCGCTGGATCCACGCCTGCTCGCTGGACACGGTCCCGTGGCTGCCCGCCGACCTCGAGCTGCTCCCGGCACTGAGAACGCTGCTGGCTAACCCGCGCCGATGAGGCGGAGCGCGGAGGACAGCCGGTGCTCGCCGCGCTCGGCGGCACGGGCTGCCCCTTCCTTGCGGATGCGTGCCAGTTCGGCCGGGTCGGTGAGCAGTTCGGTGGTGCGCTCCCGGACCGGCCGCAGTGTCTCGACGACCGCTTCCGCGGTCGCCTCCTTCAGGGCACCGTAGGTCGGGTACTCCCCGGCGAGGTCCCCGGGAGCCCTTCCGGTGCAGGCCGCCAGGATCTCCAGGAGGTTGGCGATGCCCGGCCGCTCGTCGGGCTGGTAGCCGGGTATTGAATGGCTGTCGGTCACCGCGCGCCGGATCTTGCGCCGGATCAGCTCCGGTTCGTCGAGCAGGAACACGACCCCGGCCGAGTCCTTGGTCGACTTCGACATCTTCCGCGCCGGATCCGCCAGGTCCCGCACACGGGCACCGGCGAGCGGCAGCACCGCCCGCGGCACGGTGAACACCTCGCCGTAGGTCGAGTTGAACCGCCGGGCGAGCGCCCGCGCCAGCTCGACGTGCTGGTTCTGGTCCTCGCCGACCGGCACCTCCGACGCGCCCTGCAACAGGATGTCCGCGGCCATCAGCACCGGGTAGGTCAGCAGGCTCAGCCGGACCCCGGCCTGGCCACCGGCCTTCTCCTTGAACTGGATCATCCGGGCGGCCTCGCCGTAGGTGCAGGTGCACTCCAGGACCCAGGTGAGCGCGCCGAGTTCGGCGGTCAGATCGGACTGCACGAACACGCGCTCGGCCGGGATTCCCGACGCGATGAGCGCGGCCAACGTCTCTTCGGCGAGTGAGCGCAGCCGGGCGGGATTGTGCGCGGTGGTCATCGCGTGCAGGTCGGAAATGAAATACAGGTCCCGTTCGCCGCCGTCCGCGGCCCAGCGGCGGATCGCGCCGAGATAGTTGCCGAGCTGGGCGTGGCCGGACGGGGTGATGCCGGACAATCTCATGTGCTTTCCTCGGGTTCGTGCGCCCGCCGGGAAGCTGTAACGAAGGCCGCCCGCGCGGGCGGCCTGGCGAGTGGAGACGTCAGCTTCGCGGGCCGCCGGAGAGCGGCCACCACAGTGCCACGAAGCCAAACACGCGAACACTCTAGCAAACCGCGTCAAATCGTCTAAAGTGGACAATTTTGTGCCGCGATCCGGCCGTGACCGGCGTACCTTCGAAATATGTACGTCGTGTTGCTGAACTACGTGGTCTCACTCGAGGAAATCGATCTGTTGCTCCCCGACCACGTCGAGTGGCTGGAGAAACACTTCGCCGCGGGCGAGTTCCTGATGGCCGGCCGCCGGAACCCGCGAGTCGGTGGCGTGATCATCACGCGGCCGATGCTGCGGGGCAAGCTGGACACGATTCTCGCCACCGATCCGTTCAAGATCAATCACGTCGCGACCTACGAGGTGGTGGAGTTCGCCGCCACGCGGACCGCGCCCGAGCTGTTCATGCTCAACGAGGCGCCCTCGGCCACGGGCTAGTCAGGATTCCGAACTCGGCCCGGACACCCGTCACCCACGGGGAGTGGAGCACGCTGGCCGCCACCCGGACAGTAGCGGTTAACGCCGTTGTGACCGACCGAGCAGGGCAGGTACTGCTGATGAGGCGCGACGGGACGGACTATGGCCGAAAGCTGCTGGCGTTCCCGGCTGGCCATGTCGACCCCGGGGAAACTGTTACCGCGTGCGCCCTGAGGGAGACCGCTGAGGAGCTGGCATTGTGCTTGATCCGAGCGATTTGCGTCCTGCCGGCGTGATGTTCCGTCGTTCTCTGGAGCCGAGGGTCCACTTCTTCTTCACTCTCAACCGCTGGCAGGGCACGCCGAGTATTACTGAACCGCACAAGTGCACCGAGCCTGTTTGGGCCAACCCCGACCAGGTCCCAAGCGACGCACTGGACTACGTGGTGCCGGCACTGGAGAACGCCCGGTCAGGCCGTGCATTTCACGAGTACGGGTGGGGCTCGGAGCCGGCGACCACCCGATCCTTTTCCGCGCAGTCCTCGGCACCTCCGTACCGGTAAGTGATGGTCAAGCGCCGGCCGCTGGGGCCTCAGCCGTGGCCAGCTGTGTGCGCTCTCGGGGTTGTCGAGCCAGACGAACTGCCCGCCGAGGGAGTTCAGAGTCCCGTCCGAGCTGGGGATGTCCGGTAAAGCGATCCACTTTGTCGGCGCCACTGGCTACGGTCACAGGGAACACATGCTCTGGGACTCACCGTGAAGAGGCCCATCGGCGACCAGCCGGGGCCCGGCGAACAGCAGGTTGCTGGTGGAACTGCTCGACCGGAAGCTGGTGAGGTGGGTATGAGCGCCCCGATCGTGCTGGAAGCCCCCGTCCCGCTCGGAGTGCGCGAGCGGCTGCGCGGACTCGCGGCCGTGGGGACGGCCCGCGTGATCCTCACCGCGACCCGCGGCCACCCGGCCCGCATCCGTGCGGTCCTGCGGATCCTGCGCACCGGCGCCAGCCCGGCCGACCTCGCGGCCGCTGTGCGAGCTCGAGGGTGCGTGACCACGGTGTCGCTGCGCTGCGCGAGCGATCACGGCTGTCTGCTGCGCTCGGTCGCGATCGTGGTGGCCTGCCGGCTGGCCGGCCGCACGGTGGTGTGGCGGGTCGGGACGGTCTCGCCACCACCTTCGTCGCACGCGTGGGTGGAAGCCGCCGGTGTGCCGGCCGGCGAGCCGTTCGACCCACGGCTGCTGTACAGCCCCATCATGACCGTGTGACTCCTGGGAGGATCTCCACCATGCCCCTCGGCACGACCACCTCACCCGAGCTCGCCACCCGGCTGGCCCGCTACGCCGACGACCTGCGAACCCGCGGCGCGATCCGCAGCGACGCGGTCTACGCCGCCTTCGCCACCGTGCCGCGCCACCGGTTCCTGCGCCGGTTCCACTTCCGCGCCGACCAGTTCACCCTGGCCCCGGGCGAGCAGCCCCCCGCCGAACTGCTCGACATCATCTACGCGAACAACTCGCTGGTCACTCACGAGGGTCGCGACGGAGACCCGATGTCCTCCTCGTCCGGCCCGACCGTGATGGCCAGGATGCTCGAAGCGCTCGACCTGCGGCAGGGGATGCGGGTGCTCGAGATCGGCGCCGGGACCGGATACAACGCCGCGCTGATCGCCGTGATCACCGGCGCGCAGGTGTGCAGCATCGAGGCCGGGCGGGTCGCGGCCGCCAACGCCACCGGGTCGATGACCGACCTTGGCCTCGACGGGCAGGTGCGGGTCGTGCACGGCGACGGCTACCTCGGCGACCCCAACGGCGGGACCTGGGACCGCATCATCGTCACCTGCGGCATCGCCGGGATCCCGCCACGCTGGCTCGACCAGCTCGCGCCCGGCGGGCTAATCGTCGCGCCCATCGCCCACGCCGGCGTGCACCCGATTCTCGTCATCCGCACCGACGGCGGCGCAGTAACCGGGGATGTCGCGCTGTGGGCGGACTTCATGCCCGCCGCCGCAGGCCTCCGCCCCGCCACCCTGTTCGGGCACGACCCGGAACACGACATCACCGCGAGGGTCGCCTACCGGCTCACTGCGGCCGCCCCGGCCGTCGGTGCTGACCGGTACAACGACCTGACGTGCTTCCTCGGCGCCCACGACGGCCGCACCACCCGCGCCTACGTCGAGCATCCCGCGTTCGACCCGGCCGGTGGCATGACCGCGCTGGTCGAGGACGGAGCCGCGGCGTGGATCCAGCACACCGGTGACCTTGTCGTCGCCGGCGACGACAAGGAAACCGGCCCGCTGCAGGCCCGGCTATGCGAGCTCACCGACCGCTGGATCACCACCGGCCGCCCGGCCGCCGAACGGTGGACCATCGCGTTCAAGTCGCACGTCGAGCTCGCTGAGCCACTGCTGACACCGCACCACTGGCGGCTGACGTGACCTTGCCGGAACTGAGCCCAGCAACTCACCGAGACGGCGACATAGACCAGCAGACACCCTCAGGCGTCGTCGGACCTCGTCGACGACCGCTGCCCGGAGGGCGTCACGGTTGCCGGGTGAGGCAGTTCGGCGTCATAGCTGCGAGCTCGTCCGGGGCGGGCAGTTCACGGCCTCGTGCCGATCAACCGGAAAGCCGCGAACGCCCCAACGGATCAAGCCCCGAGCGTGCGGCAACAGTCGGTACACCACCGTCGGCGCGCGCCGACGGTGCGGCCGTTCATGGCCCACTCACGGTCTGAGGCGAGCGCCCGCGGAGGTCGCGGAGCTGTCCCAAGGCGATGCCCAATTCGTCGCGGAGCTGCTGGTTCTCTCGTTGCAGACGCTGGTTGCGAGTCCGGAGGGCGTTCACAACCTTCTCGTGAGACGGTGTTGTCATGCGCTGCTCCGACGGCAGTGGTCGGCGCTGTGGCCGAGGTTGCCGGGCCCGAATGGGCCTGTAGGCGTTCAAGCAACGCTGCCTGAAGAGGGTCGTAGAGGAAGGTTCTGGACACACCGGCCCTGGCGGCGACTCTGCTGACGGTCGTGTCGCCGCCCTCCTGTTCGATCTCGTCGAGCGTGGCATGAACTCGAGCCAGACAGTCGGTTCGGCGTCTGCGGGCTGCAACCGAATGCCAACTGACAACATCCACCACCTACGTCTCCGTTGGTGGTTGACCAGTCGCTGTGATCGCGGTCGAGGAGGTGTCGGATCGCTGACACCCATCCCGCAGGTCCAGATGGACGCCGACGGTCTGCTCGGGTTGCCGGCGGGGCATGTCGATCTCGGGGAGACTCCCGACCGCCTGCGCGGTTCGCGAACTTGACGAGGAGTTCGGCATTCAGCTGGACCCCGCGCACTTGCTGCCGGGTGCCACCTGGTTCCGCATGTCCCGGGAGCCACGCATCGACATCTTCTTCAGCGCTACCTCGTGGGACGGCACGCCGGGGATCCGCGAGGCGCACAAGTGCACAGAGCTGGTCGGGGCCGACCCGAACAACCTGCCCGGCGACGCCATCGACTTCCTCGCGGACGCCTGATCGACACCAGCAAGGGAACGATCCTCCGCGAGTACGGCTTCGCCTCGGCACAGGCGTGACCGCCAGCCGGTCAACCGTCCAAGGGTCAGGCCGCCTTGCTCAGATCGGCCTTCGCCTTCTGCAGGGCGAGCACCGGGCACCGCTTGCACCGGGGCTTCGACCGGCAGCACTTCTTCTTGACCTTCCCGGCCTTCATCAGCTTCCGGACGCGCGCCTTGGGGTCCGTGCTCGCCTTGCCCACGCCTTTTAGGTTAGGCGAAGCTAACCAGTTCTGCCGGGTGGCACTGGTCACATGAGGGCTAAGGGTATCCTGGATCAGACCGCGTATGGCCGAAGCAGGCGAGCGGTCTCCCGCCCGTACTGAGTATCAGGAGCCCTCGCGTGCCCGTAGCAGCCGCCGAGAAGGTCCGCACGGACCTCCGCAACGTCGCCATCGTGGCACATGTCGATCACGGCAAGACCACCCTGGTCGACGCCATGCTCCGGCAGTCCGGCGCGTTCGCCGAGCGCGCCGAGCTGGTGGACCGGGTGATGGACTCCGGTGAGCTGGAGCGCGAAAAGGGCATCACCATCCTCGCCAAGAACACCGCGATCCGCCGCCAGACCCCGGACGGCCCGGTGACGATCAACGTGATCGACACACCCGGCCACGCCGATTTCGGGGGCGAGGTCGAGCGTGGGCTGTCCATGGTCGACGGTGTGGTGCTGCTGGTGGACGCGAGCGAGGGCCCGCTGCCGCAGACCCGGTTCGTGCTTCGCAAGACCCTCGAAGCCGGCCTGCCCGTGGTGCTCGTGGTCAACAAGGTGGACCGCCCGGACGCCCGGATCGCCGAGGTCGTCGAGGAGACCCACGACCTGCTGCTCGACCTGGCCGGCGACATCGAGGACGTCGACCTGGACGCGGTGCTCGACCTGCCCGTCGTCTACGCCTCGGCCCGCGCAGGGAAGGCGAGCCTGGAGAGGCCGGCCGACGGCGGTCTTCCGGACAGCGACAACCTCGACCCACTCTTCGACACCCTGTTGCGCCATGTGCCGCCGCCCAGCGCCGACGTCGACGCCCCGCTGCGCGCGCTGGTGACCAACCTCGACGCGTCGAACTTCCTCGGCCGCATCGCGCTGGTCCGCATCCACTCCGGACGGCTGCGCAAGGGCCAGACCGTGGCCTGGCTGCGTGCGGACGGCTCGACGCAGTCGGTTCGCATTTCGGAACTGCTGGTGACCGAGGCGCTGGAGCGGGTGCCCGCGCAGGAGGCGTCGGCGGGTGACCTGGTGGCCATCGCGGGGATCCCGGAGATCACCATCGGCGACACGCTGGCCGACCCGGAGCACCCCGAGCCGCTGCCGCGGATCACCGTGGACGAGCCCGCCATCTCGATGACCATCGGGGTGAACACCTCGCCGCTGGCCGGCCGCAACGGCGGCGACAAGCTCACCGCCCGGCTGGTCAAGTCGCGGCTGGACGCCGAACTGGTCGGCAACGTCAGTATCCGGGTGCTGCCCACCGAACGGCCGGACACCTGGGAGGTCCAGGGCCGGGGTGAGCTGGCGCTGGCGATCCTGGTGGAGCAGATGCGGCGGGAGGGCTTCGAGCTGACCGTCGGCAAGCCCCAGGTGGTCACCAAGACCATCGACGGCAAGCTGCACGAGCCGTTCGAGCGGCTCACCATCGACTCGCCGGAGGAGCACCTCGGCGCGATCACCCAGCTGCTGGCCGCGCGGAAGGGCCGGATGGAGCACATGGGCGGCAACGGCACCGGCCGGATCCGGCTGGAGTACGTGCTGCCCGCGCGTGGCCTGATCGGGTTCCGCACCGACTTCCTCACCGAAACCCGGGGCACCGGCATCGCCAACCACGTGTTCGAGGGCTACTTCCCGTGGGCGGGCGAGATCCGCACCCGGCACAGCGGCTCGTTGGTCGCCGACCGCTCCGGCCCGGTCACCGCGTACGCGATGATCCAGCTCGCGGATCGTGGCACGTTCTTCGTCGAGCCGGGCGCCGACGTGTACGAGGGCATGATCGTCGGCGAGAACCCGCGTGCCGAGGACCTCGACATCAACATCACGAAGGAGAAGAAGCTCACCAACATGCGGTCCTCCACCGGCGACGAGCTCGAGCGCCTCGCGCGCCCGCGCAAGCTCGGCCTGGAGGAGGCGTTGGAATTCTGCGCGGTCGACGAGTGCGTCGAAGTCGCTCCCGAGGTCGTGCGCGTCCGCAAGGTCACCCTGGACGTCTCCCAGCGCGCCAAGGAGCGTTCGCGCGCGAAGTCCCGCGACAACTCCTGACCGCCGGAACCACGATCCGGCGCCGCGCGTCCATCCTCAGGCGGTACCTGGTCCGGCAAGCGGCTTGCCGGACCAGTCTGGCAATGTCGGTACCGCGGTACTCGGCCCTGTGACACCATCGGGGCTCGTCGGCGCCAGGGGAGGCAGCGTGCGGAACAGCGGCAAAGCGGCAGCACTGAGTCTGGTGCTCGCGGCCACGCTTGCCGCGTGCACCTCAGCTCCTCCGGCACCGGTGGTGACCACTTCGGCGGCGCAGTCCTCGGTCGCCGCCCCGACTTCGCAGATCGTGATCGGCGTCGACGACATCGCGGGCGGCTACAACCCGCACAACCTCGCCGACCAGTCCACGATCACCACCGCGCTGTCCCAGCTCCTGCTGCCGTCGGTGTTCCGGAAGATTGACGACGGCGACTACAAGCTCGACACGACCCTGATGCGTTCGGCCGAGGTCACCTCGCAGAACCCGTTCACGGTGACCTACCAGATCCGCCAGGACGCCTCCTGGTCGGACGGCGCGCCGATCGCCGTCGAGGACTTCATCTACCTGCGGGACGCGATGCGGGACCAGTCCGGGGTGGTCGAGCCCGCGGGCTACCGGCTGATCTCCGACATCCAGCCGAGGGACGGCGGCAAGGGCGTGGCGGTCACCTTCAGCAAGCCGTATCCCGGCTGGAAGACCCTCTTCTCGGATTTGCTGCCCGCGCACCTGCTCAAGGACGCGCCCGGCGGCTGGCAGGGCGCGCTGGCGACCAGTTTCCCCGCCAACGGCGGGCCGTTCGCGATCAAGCAGGCGGACAACGCGCGTGGCGAGATCATCCTGGAGCGCAACGAGCGGTACTGGGAGAAGCCGGCGGCGATCGACCAGATCGTGCTTCGCCGCGCCGACGAAGCGAGCATGCGGGCCGCGCTGCTGTCCGGCAACGACCAGTTCGTGCTCTCCCGCACCGACGGCACCGGGCTGAACCTGTTGCGGGAGCTGGGAAACACCGCGCAGCTGCACACCATCGCGAACCCCCGCGTCGCCGACGTGCTGCTCCGGCCCGCGAACGGGGTGTTGATCAACGACCAGGTGCGTGCGGGAGTCGCGGCGCTCCTCGACCGCGCCAAGCTGATCGACGCGGGCACCTCGGGCGGCCCGTCGGCGAGCCTGCGGGCCGACGCGCAGGTGATCCCACCGTCGGCGCCCGGCTATGCGCCCACCGTTCCGGCCGGTACCGGGGTGCCCGACCCGGTCAAGGCGGAGCAGGTGCTGACCAGCGCCGGGTACACCAAGCAGGCGGGCAGCTGGCGCAAGGACGGCAGGCCGCTTTCGGTCGTGATCGCCTCACCGGGACAGATCGAGCCCTACCCGAGCATCGCCAAGGAACTGGCCCGCCAGCTGACCGCCGCCGGAGTCGGTGTCAGCACCATCAACCCCCAGCCGCGGGATCTGTTCGCCACCCTGCTGGCGATGCCGGTGAGCAAATCCGACCAGACGACCACCGCCGACGGGTCCGGCAGTGTCGGTGTGGACATCGCGGTGGTGCCGATGCCCGTCGGCGGCGACAACGCCTCGGTACTCGCCTCCACCTTCGGCTGCCGTCCGGGGCAGGACACCAGCGTCTCGACCGTCCCGGCCAACCCGGCGGCGGTCTGCGACCCGAGCATCCAGGAGCCCATCGACGCCGCCCTGACCGGCACCAAGCCTCTCTCCGACGCCCTCGGGGAGCTGGAGCCGAAGCTGTGGGCCCAGCACACGGTCATCCCGCTCTTCCAGCTCGCCGACACGCTGGCCATGGGCTCGACGATCTCGGGCGTCACCGCGGGTCCGCCCCTGGTGGGCCCGTTCGGCTCCACCCCCGTGGACTGGACCCGCGGCGCCGCTCCCGCCTCGTCGACCTCACCCACCCCCACGACCGCCACCAGCCACTGACCCCCCGTGCGAGTCCCCCACTTGCCGCGTACGTGTCCCACGTTCGCCTGCGTGAGTTCCACATTCATTCGGCGCCATAGTGGACTCGATGAACGAAGACGCCGGACGGCGGCTCACCTCACTCACGGCGCCGGCGACCGGCCGGCGGCGCCGGGTGGTGCTGTCGCGGCGGGGTCATCGCCGCGGTCGCGGTCCGGGAAGGCCGCGAAGCGTGGCGCGGCGACCACTGCTGCTGACCTGATCCGCGGCAACCGGCGACACAAAAGCTTCTGGCCAGAGCGGCTGACCAGGGGCTTTTCGGGGGACCTCAGATGAGCTGGCGGGTCTCCGCGTAGTGGCAGGCCGCCGGGTGGCCCTGGCCGTGGTCGACCAGCGCCGGTTCCTCGTTGACGCAACGCTCCCGCTGGCTGTCGCTGAGCTGGTCGGCGAACTTCGGGCACCGCGTGCGGAAGCGGCAGCCGCTGGGCGGGTTCGCCGGGCTCGGCACGTCACCGGTGATCACCATGCGCTCCCGGGTCCGCTCCTTGCGCGGGTCGGGGATCGGGATCGCGGAGATCAGCGCCTGGGTGTAGGGATGCGCCGGGTTCTCGAACAGCTCCTCCGTCGGCGAGAGCTCCACGATCTTGCCCAGGTACATCACGGCGATCCGGTCCGACACGTGCCGCACCACGGACAGGTCGTGCGACACGAACAGATACGACAGCCCGAACTCCTCCTGGAGGTCCTCCAGCAGGTTCAGCACACCCGCCTGGATCGACACGTCCAGCGCCGAAACCGGCTCGTCGAGCACCAGCAGCCGGGGTCGGAGTGCGAGCGCGCGGGCGATGCCGATGCGCTGCCGCTGGCCACCGGAGAACTCGTGCGGGAAGCGGTTTCCGTGTTCCGGGCGGAGGCCGACCGTGCGCAGCAGTTCACGAACCCGCTCCCGGCCGCCCTCGGCGTAGAGCCCGTGGATCCGCAGTGGCTCGGCGATGATCTCGCTGACCGGCAGCCGCGGGTCCAGCGACGCGTACGGGTCCTGGAACACGATCTGCATGCTCCGGCGCAGGCGCTGCATTTCCTTGCCGGACAGCTTGCCCAGTTCGGTGCCGTCGTAGAACACCTCGCCGGAGGTCAGCGGCTGCAGGTTCAGCGCGATCCGCGCGGTCGTCGACTTCCCGCAGCCGGACTCGCCGACCAGGGCCAGCGTCTCGCGCGGGTAGATGTCGAACGACACCCCCGAGACCGCCTGCACCTCGCCGATCTTGCGGCGGATCAACCCACCGCTGCGGATCGGGAAGTGCTTGACCAGGTTGCGGGCCGAGAGCACCGGCGCCGTCATGACGGTTCCTCTCCAGGGTTCACCGCCGCCGGCAACGGCTCGGCGATGTCGATGGACGTGGGGTGGAACAGGTCGGCCGGGTCGCGGCCGGCGACCTGCTCGCTGAAGTGGCAGGCCGCGAAGTGGCCCGCGTTCGTACCCGCCTCCAGCATCGGCTCCTCCTGGTCGCAGATGTCCTGTGAGAGCGGGCAGCGGGGGCTGAACGGGCAACCGGGCGGCATGTTGATCACCGACGGCGGTGACCCCGCGATCGGGGTGAGCCGTTCGGACTTGATGTCCAGCCGCGGCAGGCTGCCGAGCAGACCCAGGGTGTAGGGCATCCGCGGGGTGTAGAAGATCTCGTCCACGGTGCCGGCCTCCACGGCCTTACCCGCGTACATCACCTGCACCCGGTCGGCCTGCCCGGCGATCACGCCCAGGTCGTGCGTGATCAGCACCATCGCCGCGCCGGTCTCCTGCTGCGCGGTCTGCAGCGCTTCCAGGATCTGGGCCTGCACGGTCACGTCGAGCGCGGTGGTGGGCTCGTCGGCGATGATCACCTTCGGGTTGTTGGCCATCGCGATCGCGATCACCACCCGCTGCCGCATACCGCCGGAGAGCTGGTGCGGATACTCCTTGGCACGCTGCTGCGGGTTCGGGATCCGGACCAGGTCGAGCAGTTCGACGGCCTGCTTGCGTGCCACGTCCCGGCGCACGTCGTGATGCGCGGTGATCGCCTCGGAGATCTGGTCGCCCACCGTGTACACCGGGTTGAGCGAGGTCATCGGGTCCTGGAAGACCATCGCGATGCCATGGCCGCGGACCTTGTTCATCTCCTTCTCGGAGAGTTTCAGCAGGTCCTTGCCCTCGAAGACGACCGAACCGGAGACCCGGGCGGTCTTCGGTAGCAGCCCCATCACGGCCAGCGAGGTCACCGACTTGCCCGAGCCGGACTCGCCGACGATGCCGAGCACCTCGCGGCCGTGCAACTCGTAGCTCACCCCTCGCACCGCCTGGACGAGGCCGTCGTCGGTGGGGAACGTGACGTTCAGGTCGGAGACACTGAGAACGGGTTCGGTGGACGTCACGCCAGTTCCTCCGCGGCTTTGCGCACGACCGCGATCGTTTCGACAGGGCGCTGCTCACGAGCGACGGTCATTCCAGGGAGAAGGGCGCCCTGCCGCCCCGATAGCGGAGCAAGGCGCGCGCTGTGGTCACCTTGGTTGCCGCGGTTCGAGAATGTGGTCATGCGCGCACCTTCGTCTGCTGTGGGTCGAACGCGTCACGCAGCCCGTCCCCGATGAAGTTGATCGTCAGCGCGATCAGGATGATGAACAGGCCGGGGAAGTAGAACAGCCACGGGCGGGTGTCGACGGCGGTCTGGTTGTTGCTCACCAGCAGGCCGAGCGAGGTGTCCGGCGGTGTGACCCCGAAGCCCAGGAAGGACAGCGCGGTCTCCAGCAGGATCGAGATGGCCACCAGCACGGTGGCGTAGACGATGATCGAGCCGAGCGCGTTGGGGATCAGGTGCCGGAAGATGATCCGCGCGTCGCTCGCGCCCAGCGCCTTCGACGCCTCCACGAACTCCTTCTCCCGCAGGGACAGCACCACGCCGCGGGCGATCCGGGACACGTTGGCCCAGTACAGCCCGGCGATGACGATCGCGATCAGCCACCAGGAGCCGCCGGCGTTGTGCCCGAGCACGGCCGCGACGGCCAGCAGCGGCAGGGTCAGCACCAGATCCGCGATGCGCATCAGCAGGGTGTCGACCCAGCCCCGGTAGTACCCGGCCACCGCACCCCAGACCGAGCCCACGATCGTGGCGAACAGCGCGACCAGCACGGAGATCTGGAACGAGATCTGGGTTCCGCGCATCACCAGCGCCATGGAGTCGTGTCCGACGGCGTCCGTGCCGAACGGATGGTCCAGTGACGGCGGTTGCGAGTTGTCGGGCGTGATGTCGTTGATGCCGTACTTCCACAGCGCGCCGCCGACGTAGGCGAACAGGACGATCACCGCGAGCACGACGAGGCTGGTCATGGCCAGCTTGTGCTGCAGGAACCGGCGGAAGACCAGTTGTAACTGGCTGCGCTCGGCGACGGTGAATTCGCGGTCGAGGGGTTCCACCGCCGGCTCGGGGACGACGACCTGTGCTGTCGCGCCGGTTTCGGTGTCAAATGCGTCAGGCATGGCGGATCCTCGGGTCGAGCACGCCGTAGAGCACGTCGGCGATCAGGTTGAGCACGATGACGACGGTAGCCGCGATGAGCAGCCATGCCTCCAGCTCGTAGACGTCGCTCTTGTGAATGGCGTCGAGCAGGAAGGTGCCCGCCCCCTGCCACTGGAACACGGTCTCGGTGACCACGGCGCCACCCAGGATCGAGCCGATGTCCAGCGCGGTGATGGTGGTCAGCGGGATGAGCGCGTTGCGCAGCGCGTGCCGGCGGGTCACCGTCCAGCGGGGAAGCCCTTTCGCGCGGGCGAGCCGGACGTAGTCGCTACTCAGCACCTCGAGCATGGATCCGCGCTGGAAGCGGCTCCAGGCGGCGTAGGTGGTCAGCGCGAGGGAGATCGTCGGCAGGATCATATGGCCGAGCGTGTCCGCCAGATGCGCGCCGAATCCCCCGTTGATATAGATCGAGTTGGATCCGATCGTGTACAGGACCTGGTCGCCCACGGCGTCGTTGATGGAGATGCCGATCTGTTTGAGCAGGATCGCGAACCAGAACGCGGGCATCGACAGGAACAGGAACCCGACAAAGGTCGCCGTGTAGTCGAACTTCGAGTACTGGCGGACGGCACTCACCACGCCGACGATCACTGCCAGGATCAACGCGACCAGCATCGCCAGGAAAATGAGGCGGAGGGTGATGCCGAACCGGTCCAGCACCTCGGCCCGAATGTTCGTCGTGGTGTCGATCGCCGGTCCGAAATCGCCCCGGAACAGCCCGGTCAGCCAGTTCCAGTACCGCTGCGGGATCGGCAGGTCGAGGTGGAGCCGTTGCCGTTCGAGTTCGATCACCTGTGGTGGCGGGGGCGGGTTCCGCGCGGTGAGGTAGGTCAGCGGGTTGGCGGACAGCGATGCCATCACGAACACGACGAAGGTCGAGACGAGAAGGATCGGTATCGACACGAACAGCCGGCGGAGTGCGAAGGCAAGCATGGAGGTGTTCCTGCTCTGGATGAGTCGGCCGGCGCCGCCGCTTGTGGCGGCGATGCCCGGCGGCGTGCGTCAGTGGGTGGTCCGGTGGGGAGGCCGCCAGTGGACCACCTCCCCACCTTCGAAGAGGGAAATTTATACCGGGGGCTTGTCAGCCCTTGCGGAGACCCCACTTCTCCATGTTGTAGACCGGCCCGTCAAGGGTCGAGTTGGCCCGGATGTTCGCGATGTTGTCGTAGGCGGCCAGGAACGTCGGCTTCTGGTACAGCGGCAGCACGTAGGCGTCGTTGGACATGATCTGGTCCGCCTGGTTGAGCTCGTCGGCGGCCTTGTTCACGTCCGTCTCCGCGTTGGACTGGCGGATCAGGGCGTCGGACTGGGCGTTGACCCAGTGCCCGTAGTTGCTGTCCGAAGTGGACAGCCAGTTCTGGATCGCGCCGGCGTAGACGAACGGCGAGGCGACCCAGGCGAAGACGATGATGTCGTAGTCGCCGGAGGTGGTGGTGTCACCGAGGTCGTCGGTGGGGTCCACCTTGACGGTCACCCCGAGCTGCTGCGCGGCCTGCGCGAACAACTCGCATTCGTTCTGCCGGATCTGGTTGCCGACGGTGTAGCGGATCCGCAGGTCGGGCACCGCGGCGCCGGACGGGTCGATCAGCTTGCCGTTGTCGATCTTGTAGCCGGCGTCGGTCAGGAGCTTCTTGGCGGCGTCGATGTTGCCGGTGCCCTGGCCGGTGGGCGTGACGACGTCCTTGTAGCCGGCCTGGTTGGGCATGAAGTTGTGGTTGTTCAGCGGCTTGACCTTGTCGGTGAACTGGCCGACGGTCTTGTTGATCAGCGCCTGCCGGTCCACCGCGGTGAACAGGGCCTTGCGCAGCGCGAGGTTCTGCAGCGCGGGGGTCTTCAGGTTGAAGTCGAAGTGCTCCCACTGCAGGCCGAGGCCGACATAGGAGGACACGTTCGGAATCTTCTTCACCTGGTTGACCATGTCCACCTGCGGCTGCGGGTAGATCGCCTGGACCTCGTTGTTCTGCAGGGCGGTCGGCTCCTGCGTCGCGTCGGTGATGATCCGGTAGATCACCCGGGACAGCTTCGGCTTGTCACCCCACCACTTGTCGTTGGGCACCTCGGTGACCGACACGTTGTTCTGGAAGTTGTCGATCTTCCAGGGGCCACCGGACCAGGTGGGCACGGTCGAGCCGAACCAGTCGAAGGCGGCCTTCAGGCCGGCCGGCGTGTTGAGGTCACCGTGCTGGGCGGCGAGGTGCGCCGGGTAGAGGCCCCCGGACGAGCTCCACATCGTCTTCCAGTCGGTGAACGGCTGCTTCATGGTGACCGTCACGGTCTTGCCGCTGTCGGAACCGACGACGGTGGCGATGTCGTCGTATCCCGCGGTCGAGGGGACGGAGCAGTCCGGGCAGTCCTTGTTGTTCTGGGTCTTCCAGTTGTAGATGAAGTCGTCCACGTTGATCGGGGTGCCGTCCGACCACGTCGCCTTCGGGTTGATCTTGTAGACGATGGTCTGCGGGTTCGTGCTGGTCACGTCCGCCGAGCTGATGAAGTCGGTGTTCAGCGTCGGGTTGAGGTCGGGCGACGCGTAGAACGTGTAGGGCAGCAGCCGGGTGACTACCTCGGAGGTCTCGAACACGTTGCCCTTGGCCGAGGTCACGTTCCAGTTGGGGACGTTCTTTTCGATGACGTAGGCGACCTGGCCACCGTCCTGCAGTTGGTCCGTGGAGGCCGAGTTGCACGTGTTCGGGCTGGCGTCGCAGTCCTTGAAGGCCTGACCCGTCTGCGTGGCCGTGTTACCCCCGCTTCCGCCGCAGGCGGCCAACACGAGTGCGGCACTCGCCATGAGCGCGCCAATTCTGGCGGCCCGGGACTTCATCAGCGTTAACATCATTCTCCTTGATCGACGCCGTCTTGGGGTTTCGAGGCGTTCTCGTCCTGCGGCGGCGAACCGTCGAAGGTGATCGGGTTGCTCACCGTAGTCGTGCAACCTAGGCAGTGGAACCCCATCGGGCAGATACCCTGCGTGAGATCGTGATGCAACAGTAACCTCCCGTGGTTCACCCAAATGAATGAACGAGAGGTTTCGTGCAGTAACGGACCGTAGTCAAAGTCCATGAAGCACGAGCGCCCCTTCTCGTATATCCCCAGCTACGGCAGTAGGTAGTTGCGGGGGAGAATAACCCACGCGTCACCGGTTGTGGACCCCACGAAAGGACTAGTCACGTACACGTGACAATTGCTCGTGTTCGTCTGCGAATTAACCTGAACTCGTGACCCGAAGGTTATTACTCGTCCACGCGCACCCCGACGACGAGAGCATCACCACTGGCGGCACGATGGCCGCCTACGCCGCCGCGGGCTCCGAAGTGACCCTGGTGACCTGCACACTCGGCGAGGAGGGCGAGATCATTCCCAAGGGTTTGGGCCAGCTCGGGTCCTGGGCCGCCGACCAGCTCGGCGGTTACCGATCGTGGGAACTGAAGGTCGCGCTTCGCTCACTGGGGGTCGTTGAGCACCGGTTTCTCGGCGGCATCGGCCGCTGGCGTGACTCGGGTATGGCGGGCACCGCAGCCGCCACGCACCCCCGGGCGTTCGCCGGCGGGTCCCTGGGCGAGCAGGCGGCCCAGCTGCGCGAGATCCTCGACGAGCGGCGTCCCGAGGTCGTGATCACCTACAACTCCTCCGGGGGCTACGGCCACCCGGACCACATCCGCGCGCACGAGGTCACCATGGCGGCGGTCCGGGAGGTGCCTTCGGTACGCCGGATCTTCCACATCGCGTCCGGGGGCGGAGCGGTTCCGGTGGCGGACGGTGGGGCCACCACGGAGATCGACATCAGTGCGCACCTCGACGCGAAGATCGCCGCGCTCCGCGCGCACGCGACCCAGGTCACGGTGAACCCGCCCGTGTTCGCGCTGTCCAACGGTGTGCCCCAGCCGATCGCCGAGGTCGAGCGGTACATGCTGGTACACGGGCCCGCGGACGGGGCCGAGACGGATCTCTTCGGAGGCTTGTGATGGGCGGGGGTCAAGCGCCGCTGCGGTGGGTGCTTTTCGCGGTGCTGGTGGTCGACACCATGCTGCTCGCGACGCTGGAGCTGTTCTTCCTGCCACTGCGGCTGGACGGCACGGTGTTGCCGAAGCTGGCCGCGATCCCGGTACCGGTGACCGTGCTCGTCGCCGTTTTCACCACCCCGCTGCTGGTCGCGCAGGCGGGGCGGCTGGTGCACCCGCGCGCCGCGTTTGCCCCGCTTGTCGTGTGGGTACTGACCGTGCTGATCCTTGGTTTGTCCGGACCAGGCGGGGACCTGGTGCTCATCCAGGACTGGCGGGCCCTGTTGCTGCTCGCGGGTGGCGCGCTGCCCGCCGCGATGGCCCTCGGGGGAGCGCTCGCGGTCGATCCCGCGCGGCGGAAGCAGAAGGCAGAGAGGTGGCAGGCAAGGTGACCACCGAGCGCGCCCCGGTGAAGCGGTCGCCCGACCGGGGAAAGGAACCGATTTCCGACCGGCAGCTCGCGGCCGTGCTGCGGCCGTTCGTGCGCGCCGCGGGTCCCGTGGTCGGCGCGATGCGGGCGCCAGGGCGTCTCGGTGGCCTCGGGTCGGTGAAGGTGCCCGGGTCGGCGGCGTGGCAGGCGCTGGCCCCGCAGGACCGCACCATCTGGTGGATCAACCGGGTCGGCAGGCTGACCGCGTTGGTCGCCGCGATCCCCGGGCTCGGCGGTGTGCTGGCGGACCGGCTGCCCATCCAGGACGCGCTCGGCGCCTCCGCGCAGGGACTGCTGTTGTGCGCGATCGCGGAGGAGCACGGAGTGCGGGATCTCGGGGAGCGGGTCCGCCTGCTCGCCTGGGTGCTCTTCGACCGTGACCTGGATCCGGCCCTCGCCGTGGGCAAGGACGACGAGGTCCGGGAGCGTGCCTCCGGGCGGGGCCCGGGGATCGTATCCCCAGAAGACAGCCAGGCGAGCAAGAAGGCGCGGGCGGAGGAGCTGGCCGGGGAATTCGCCGGGAACACCAAGCGCCGTATGACGGTCCTGGCCTGTTCGCGCACGTTGTGGCGGATGGCCCGGTCGCTCACGGCCATCCCCGGCGAGCTGGAGAAGCGCCCCCGCGGCTACTTCTTCCAGCGCGGCATCGGGATGCTCCCGATCGTCGGAATGGTGGGCAACTACCTCGCCGAACGCTCGGCGCTCAAGCGAGTCGCCAGCATGAGCGCGAAGTGGCTCGCCTCGCGCCGCGCGTAACCGCCTAGTGCCGCCAGAACATGAACACGTACTGGCCGGTGATCGCCAGGCGATAGTCTCCGCCGACCGCTTGGAACACGAAGCGGGACAGCTCAAAGAAGGCGTCTTGCAGCGGCGTGACCGCGAACAGCAGCGCGAACAGCGCCAGCGGCGCCCACGGGCGAACCTTGGCGGCAAGCTCCCGCGCGCTCGGTGACAGGTACGGCTCGATCGCGCCGAAGCCGTCGAGGCCGGGCACTGGGAGGATGTTCAGCACGAACGTGAGGATCTGCAGCAGCGCCAGATAGGACATCCCGACGGCCAGCCCGACGGGCATCGGGATGTAGGTGACCGCGACGGTGAGCAGGATGCCGACGGCGAGGTTGCTCAGCGGGCCGGCCAGCGACACCCAGGACGAGACGGCCCGCGAGCGCAACGCCCAGCGGTTGATCCACACCGCGCCACCGGGCAGCGGGATCCCGCCGATGGCCAGGAAGACCAGCGGGAGGATCAGCGACAGCACGGGGTCGGCGTAGTGCCGCACGTCCATGTTCAGGTAGCCCTTCGCGGCGACGCTGTGGTCGCCGCCCTTGTAGGCGACCACGGCATGCCCGAACTCGTGCAGCGTCAGTGACACCGTCCACCCGCCGATCACCAGCAGGAAGACGCCGGCGGTGAGCATGGCGTCCTTGGGCGTGGTGGGATGGCTGAGCGCGGCCAGTACCCCACCCACTACGGTGAGTGCGAGAAGGCCGAAGAACAGGGGGCTGGGACGGACCGCTGATCGCTGCACGCCCCCAGTCTGTCGTACGCACCCGAAGTCGCCGGTAAAGGGACCACTTGTCCTCCTCGTGCGCTTCGTCGGCAATTCCGGCTGGGCTCCAGTCCGGTCACTGTTCGGCGTGTCCACTTGCGCTGGCCGGGAGAGGGTCCCCCAAACTCGCTACTCCGCTTGACCTCACCGCATTACACGGGTGTAATCACAGTGCTGTCATTCGTTGCTGCAAGGGGGCGACGAGGGCGGCTTCAACACCGCCAGCCTGGGGAGTGCGTGGAAGCGGAGGAGGCGGACGTGCGGTTGGAAGCAGATGGTATGGAATGGGGGCAAGTCGTGGATTGGGGAGAGAGCCCGGGCGAGCTGGGCGACCTCACCGACCTCTTCGACCCCACCGAGCCACCGGAGTGGCAGGATCGCGCGCTGTGCGCGCAGACCGATCCGGAGGCGTTCTTTCCGGAAAAGGGTGGTTCGACCCGCGAGGCCAAGCGGATCTGTCAGGGCTGCGAAGTGAAGGCCGAGTGCCTCGAGTACGCGCTGGCTCATGACGAACGTTTCGGAATCTGGGGTGGACTGTCCGAACGGGAGCGTCGGAAGCTCAAGAAGCGGGCAGGCTGACCAGATCCCGGTAAGCGTCGCCCGGCGGTGGGCGGCTTTCGGTGCGAAAGTCGCCGGCGTGCCTTGGTGAGCCGCCGACATATCCGGCACTTTGTAGAGGGGGTCCGGGGGCTTACCACCAGGGCAGGGTCTGGGGGTCGCACCTCCAGACGGCAAAGCGGTCCGGGGGCAGGCCCGGGACGGCAGACTGCTGGTCGACGGGATGGATGCTGGAGAGTTGTTGGCCAAGCACGCGGACGCGGGTGACACGCCGTCCCCGGCGGCCAAGGTAACGCCCCCGCTGACCCTGCTGGTCGTGCTGACCGCGCTCGGGCTGGTGATCAACGGTCATCGGCTGGGTCTCGATCTCGCGGGCGGACCCCTGCTCCCGGTCGGTGGTGTCGGCGAACTGTGGTCGGCCTATCTCGCCGGCTGGCACCAGGTCGGCGGCGGCACGGCCGGTTCCGCGCCCGCGTCGCTCGCCGTTCTCGGCGCGCTGGGCGCGATCTTCACCCCGCTCGGCGGTCCCAGCGCGCTCGTGGCCGTGCTGCTGCTCGGCGATCTGCCGCTGGCCGGGCTGACCGCATACCTCGCCACTCGGCGTCTCGCGGCCCCTCGCTGGGCGAGGGCCGCCGCGGCCGCCGTATACGCCTTGCTGCCCGCGGCCACGGCCGCCGTGGCACAGGGCAGGCTCGACGTGATCGCCGTGCACATCCTGTTGCCTTCCGTGATCGCCGGGGTCGCCGGTGTCCTCGCCCCGACCGGGCCGCGATGGCTGCACGCGTCCTCGAGGTGCGCCCTGGGCGTGGCACTGCTGGGCGCGTTTTCCCCGCTGGCGCAGGGACTCGCGCTGCTTGGCCTGGTCGCCGGGTTCGTCGTGCTCCCCGCCCGCGAGGGGCTCCTGCGGCGGGTCGCCTCGGTGGGGATCGTGGTCCTGCTGCCGCTGGTCCTGCTGCTGCCATGGTCGACCGCGCTGGTCAACCAGCCCGCCCTGCTGCTGCACGGCCTGAGCGGTCCCGGCGCGGGCGTCACCTCCGCGGAACTCGTCGGCCTCGACCCCGGTGGTGGTGGCGCGGAACCGGCCGGGCTGGCGGTGCTCGTGGCCGCGGTGGTGGTCGTCGCGATCCGGCCGCGCGCGTTCCTCAGCCCGGGCCTTGGGCTGGCCGTGCTCGGCGTGTGCGGGCTGGCCGTGGTGCGGCTCGCGGTCGTGAAGCCGTTGCAGGGCGGCGCGGCCGCGCCGGGCTTCGCCGGCGTGCCTCTGCTGGTCATCGGGGCAGGCCTGCTGTGGATCGTGCTCACCGGTGCTCCCGCGCGGCTGCCGAAACTGGCCGGGGCCGCGTGGGTCCTGCTCGTTGCCGGCCTCGGCACCGGCGCCCTCTTCTGGGGGCGGGGTGGTGTGCCGCACGCCGGGGGTGGTGACCAGCTGGCGGCCGCGCAGGCGGACGAGCTTTCCCGGACCGGACGGTCCGTGCTGGTACTCGGCGAGAGCGGTGAGCCGCCACGCCAGACCGGCGGCAGGCTCCCGCGGTACGGCGACGATCAGCTCCCGCTGACCGGTGGTACCCCGGACCGGCTGGCGAGCTGGCAGGCGGCCCTGACCGAGCCCTCTTCCGGCGCGACGAGGGCCGCGCTGTCGGCCGCTTCGACGTCCGGCGCGTTGCTCGTGGTGTTGCCGCACGGCGCCGGGGCGGCCCCGATCGTCGCGCTGGCGCCCGACCTCGCGGTGTCGGTCCAGCCGACCAAGGACGGCCGCCCGGTGCTGCGGCTGCTGGCGCCGTCCGGCCAGGTCGTGCTGGTGCCACCGGGTGTGGCCAGGCAGGCCGTCACCACCTCGTCACCGGCCACGACGCTGGGGGTCGCGCGGGTGGACGCCGCGCTGCCGGACGTGCGGGTGCGGGTGTCCGAAGGCGTCGCCGGGCGACTGCTCGTGCTCGCCGCGGAGCAGGAGGCGGGCTGGCAGGCGACGGTGGATGGCCGGCCGGTGCCGATCGTGCCCGCCTGGGGACATCAGGTCGCGGTCGCCGTGCCGCCGAGCCAGTCGACGGTCGTGGTGGGGCATCCGTCCATGCTGCGGGACATCCTGCTGCTCATCGAGCTCGCCGCGGTCCTGTTCACCGCGTTGACCGCGATCCCCAGCCGCCCCCGGCCGGCCCCGCCCACGGTCGTGGAGACGACGAAGGTGGCCGAGCCCGAGGCCGGTGTTACTCCCCCTCGATGATGTCGGGCTCCACACCGAGATAGCCGGCCACCTGTTCGACCAGCACGTCGTGCACCAGTTCGGCCAGCTCGCCGGGATCCTTGGCACGAGCCTCCAGGGGGCGGCGGTAGAGCACGATCCGCGCTCTGGTGGGCATCCCGGTGCGGTCCACGCCGGCGGGGACCAGGCGCGACAGTGGTACCGCGCCGTCGTGCAGCACGCCGTCGGTCTGCGCCGCACCGTTGCCGCGGACCTCGGGCACGTCGTCCACCGCGACGTCGAGCTTGGTCAGCTGGTCGCGCCAGCGGGCCTCGATCGGCTCCAGCGCGTCGAGTACGAGCTGGTCGAACTTTTCCGCACGGCTGACCGCCGCGGGCAGGGACGCCGGGTACAGGGGCCCGCGCAGCCCGCGGCCATGCCGGTCGCGGCGGATACGCCGCCGTGGTCGGGAACTGCGAGCCGTGGACACAAAAGGAAGGTTACTCGCCGAGGTCACGCCCAAGTCTCGAGACCGGCGTGCCGGTGCGCCTGCGCGGACTTGCCGGTGGGACGCGCTATCGTCCAGGGCGTGTCGAGCGTACGAAAGTGTTCGCGGACGGGATGCCCCCGTCCCGCGGTCGCCACGCTGACCTACGCCTACAGCGATTCGACCGCGGTGGTCGGTCCCCTCGCGACGGCGTCCGAGCCGCATTCCTACGACCTGTGCGAGCAGCACGCGCTCCGTCTGACCGTGCCGAAGGGCTGGGAGGTCGTCCGGCACGAGGGCGAGTTCGCCGTCCCCGACCGTTCCGACGACGAGTTGACCGCGCTCGCGGAGGCGGTTCGCGAGGCCGGTCGCCAGGACCGTCCCGCTCCACCACCGCCCGAGCCGGACAGCACCTCGGGGCGGCGCGGCCACCTGCGCGTACTGCCCGACCCGATCTCGTAATCACGGGACGGCAGGCGAAGGTGACGTCGGCGCGTCACCTTGCTGTCGATAACGCGCGCCCTGACCCCGGTGTTTTTCGGCCGGCGACCCCTTGCTCATGGGAGCGGCGCGGCCGATCCCGGTAGGCTTCCCGGTATCCAATTCGTCCCGAGGAGAGCCGGAGAGAACGCGTGTCAGACCTGTCGGCCATCGTGAAGGCCTATGACATCCGTGGCGTGGTCGGGGAACAGTTGAACGCCGAACTGGTTCGCGATTTCGGCTCCGCGTTCGCGCTGCTGATCAAGCCCGAGTCGCCGTCCGTGGTGATCGGCCACGACATGCGGGAGTCCTCCCCGGCGCTGGCCGCCGCGTTCGCCGAGGGCGTCAACGCCCAGGGGCTCGACGTGGTCTCGATCGGCCTGGCCAGCACGGACCAGCTCTACTTCGCCTCCGGCTCGCTGAACCTGCCCGGTGCGATGTTCACCGCGAGCCACAACCCGGCCAAGTACAACGGCATCAAGCTGTGCCGGGCCGGTGCCGCCCCGGTCGGTCAGGACAGCGGGCTGGCCGAGATCCGCGACTCCGTCGAGCAGGGCGTGCCCGCGTTCGAAGGTCAGCCGGGCACCGTCACCGAGCGGGACGTGCTCACCGACTACGCCGCCTACCTCCGCAAACTCGTCGACCTGTCGGCGATCCGGTCGCTGAACATCGTGGTGGACGCGGGCAACGGCATGGGCGGGCACACGGTGCCGACGGTCTTCAACGGACTGCCGATCAACGTCGTGCCGATGTACTTCGAGCTCGACGGCAGCTTCCCCAACCACGAGGCCAACCCGCTCGACCCGAAGAACCTGGTCGACCTGCAGGCGAAGGTCCGCGAGGTGGGCGCCGACGCGGGCCTGGCCTTCGATGGTGACGCCGACCGCTGCTTCGTCGTCGACGAGCGCGGCGAGCCGGTCTCCCCGAGCGCGATCACCGCTCTGGTGGCCGTCCGCGAACTGGCCAAGGAGCCCGCGAGCCTGATCATCCACAACCTGATCACGTCCAAGGCCGTGCCCGAGATCGTGGCCGAGCACGGCGGGAAGCCGGTGCGCACCCGGGTCGGGCACTCCTTCATCAAGGCGGAGATGGCGCGATCCGGCGCGATTTTCGGTGGCGAGCACTCCGCGCACTACTACTTCCGCGACTTCTGGCGGGCCGACACCGGCATGCTGGCCGCGTTGCACGTACTGGCCGCGCTCGGCGAGCAGGACCGCCCCCTGTCGGAGCTGACCGCCGAGTACCGGCGGTACGCGGCCTCCGGCGAGATCAACTCCACGGTGGACGACCAGGTTGCCCGCATGCTGGCGGTGAAGGACGCGTTCGCGAACCGGCCTGGCGTCAAGATCGACGAGCTGGACGGTCTCACCATCGAGCTGCCCGACCGCTCCTGGTTCAACCTCAGGCCGTCCAACACCGAGCCGTTGCTGCGGCTCAACGTCGAGGCCCCCACCAAGGAGTCCGTCGACGCGCTGGCCGCCGATGTGCTTGCCCTGGTTCGTGGTTGACCAGGCGAAAAGCGTGGTAAGGAGGAACCATGGCCGTCACGCTTGATGCTCAGCTGCTGGAGATTCTGGCGTGTCCATCGCCCGATCACGCGCCGCTGCGGGCAGGCACGCCGAGCGACCCGGATGCGGACGCGCTGACCTGCACCGAGTGCGGGCGGGTGTTCCCGGTGCGCGACGGCATACCGGTGCTTCTGCTCGACGAGGCCACGAACCCGGATGACTCCAGTGCCGACGGTGCTTGACGACAGCTTGCTCGACGACCCCGCGAGGCTGGCGGAGGCCGACTCCCACGGGCTGCTTCGAGCCGCGGCGATGGCCGGTGCCCAGGTCCGGTCGACCGCCGAGCTCGCGGCCGAACTCGAGCTGGCCGACCGGCTCGACCTGGGCAGGCCGCGCGCGCTGGTGCTGGTGGTGCGGCCCGGTGTCGGCCGCGCGCTGACCAGGCTGCTCGCCGGGCTGCTCGCGCCCTCCTGCCCGGTTCCCGTCGTGGTCGCCGATGCCGTCCCCAACTGGATCGGTGCCCTGGACGTGGTCTTCGCGCACACCGACGACCCGGCCGACCGTGAACTGGCCGCGGGCATCGAACGGGCCTGCCGATACGGCGCCAGTGTCGTCGTGTCCGGCCCGCAGGACGGGCCCGTGGCCGCGTCGATCGCCGGAAAGGGCGTGCTGCTGGCACCCCGGATCCCGGTGCCACCGGAGCTGACCTTCGCCCGCGGCGTGGCTGCCGGGCTGCTGGCCGCGAACTCGCTCGGCCTCCTGGTGGCCGACGTACAGGCGCTGGCGGACCAGCTCGACGCCGAGGCCGAACGCGGGCATCTCGGCCGCGACTCCTTCGCCAACCCGGCGAAGGCGCTCGCGCTGCGGCTTGCGGGGCGGGTTCCGCTGCTGTGGGGGCTCGATCCCCTCGCGGTGGCGGTCGCCGAACACGCCGCCTATGCGCTCGGTGCCCTCGCGGGCACGGTATGCGACGCCGCCGACTACCGGCAGGCAGTGGCGCGCCCCGCGCTGCTGCGCGCCGCCCTGGCAAGCACAGGTGGGCAGGACATCTTCGCGGACCCGGACGCCGACGACGGTGTGCCGAAGCCTCGCGTGCTGCTGCTGGCCGTGCATACCGGCCCAACCGCGGACGTGGCCCGGTACGAGGCTTCGCATACCCTTCCCGGGGCGAGCGTGCTCGCCCCGGCGGACGAGATCGGCGGTGACGACCCTGTTCGTGCCGGTGTGCTCGCGCTACGGTTCGAGCTCGCCGCGGTTTATCTCGGGCTCGCGGCGGGGAGCATGGGGGGAGCCGGCCACTTCACGCCCGCTACCGCGTGAAACCGGCTTTCCGACGCGATCGCGCAGAGTCGCCAATGAGTAGGAGTTGAGAAACAAGTGGAGCTGCTCCGCAATGCCGTGCGGCCCTACGCCTGGGGTTCCAGAACGACGATCCCGGAGCTGCAGGGCCGGCCGGTACCGGCGCCGCACCCGGAGGCGGAGCTGTGGATGGGGGCACATCCCGGCGACCCGTCCTGGGTGGTCGGCGCCGACGGGGTGGAGCGCAGCCTGCTGGAGCTGGTCGAGGCGGATCCCGAAGGCCAGCTCGGTGGGGCATGCGCGGGACGGTGGAACGGCCGGCTGCCGTTCCTGCTGAAGATCCTGGCGGTCGAGGAACCGTTGTCCATGCAGGCACATCCGTCGGCTGAGCAGTCCGCCGAGGGGTATGCCCGTGAGGAGGCGGCGGGAATCCCGCGGGACGCGCCCAACCGGAACTACCCGGACCCGACGGCGAAGCCGGAACTCGTCTGTGCGCTCACCGAGTTCCACGCGCTGGCCGGTTTCCGTGACCCGGACCGGACGGTGAAGCTGCTGCGCGCGGTCGAGACGCCGGGCCTGGCCAAGTACACCGAGCTGCTCGCCGCGCAGCCCGACTCGAACGGCATGCGTGCCCTGTTCACCACCTGGATCACGCTGCCGCAGGCGACGCTCGACGAGCTGCTGCCCGAGGTGCTGGACGCGTGCGTGGGCCACGTCAAGGACCACGGCGAGTTCGACACCGAGTGCCGGACCATCCTCGAGCTCGGCGAGGCGCATCCGCGGGACGCCGGGGTGCTGGCCGCGCTGCTGCTCAACCGGCTCACCCTCGGCGCGGGCGAGGCGATCTACCTGCCTGCCGGGAACCTGCACCTGTACCTGCACGGTACGGCGGTGGAGATCCTGGCCAACTCGGACAACATCCTGCGCTGCGGGCTCACCCCGAAGCATGTCGACGTGCCCGAGCTGCTGCGCGTTGTCGATTTCTCGTGCTGTGACATGCCGGTGCTGTCCGGCGAACCGGGCAGCTGCGGCGCGGTGTACCCCACGGACGCACCCGAGTTCCAGCTGTCCCGCTGCGAGTGGGATGCCGGGGAACGCGGCGAACTCCGGGCCGAGGGTGGCCTTCCGCAGATCCTGCTGTGTACGGCGGGTGCGGTCGCGGTGTCCGGCGACGATGGCACCGCGCTGGAGCTGGCCCGTGGCCAGTCGATGTGGCTGCCCGCGTCGGACCCGGCGGTCACGGTCCGCCCGGTCGGCGAAACGCGCACTCAGCTCTTCCGCGCGACCTCGGGGGTCTAACACTCGGAATGTGTTCTTTCCGTGTGGTGGGTTTGGGCATTCTTCCCCCATTCGGGCGAATCGCTCGCCCGAACGAGGAAACCAAACCACTACAAGGAGAACACGGACGTGACGTCCTATCCGCAAGCCCAGGCCGGTTACCCGCAGGACGCGCAGACGGCGAACCGTCCCGGCGCCCTCACCGCCGCGCTGGTGCTGGCCGCCGGTGCCGCGCTGGCCGCCATCGTCGACGGGATCCTGTTCATCACCGGCGCCCACGATGTCGCCGTCAGCGGTCTCCAGGAGGCCGCGGGCTCGACCATGGACTCCCTGCGACAACTCGGCGGGGACGAGTTGGTCGACGAGACCGTCAACCAGGTGGTCAGCACGCTCAACACGCGTGCCTACGTGACGATCGTCGCCGCGGTGCTGCTGCTGGTGTTCGGTCTGCTTTCGGCGAAGGCCGCGACCTGGGCGCGGGTGCTGACCACGATTTCCGCCGCGGCGGTGCTGGTCATGGGCCTGCGGCTGTTCAGCGACATCGGCACCGGCCTGATGCAGGGGCTCGGCGCGCTGGCCGCGGTCCTCGCGCTGGGCACGATCGTGGTCGTCTGGCTGCCCGCCAACGCCCGCTACGCCAAGGCAGTCAAGCGCGCCTGAGGCCCTTGAGAGACAGCTCGCGCCCTCGAGCGGGCAACTCGCCGGCGACGCGCGAGTTGCCCGCTCGGTGCGGGCTTCGCTCATGACGCCCGAGTTGCCTGTGCGTGCGAGGCAAGGATGTCGTGGCAGGCACGGAGGTCGGCGTGATGCTCGTGCAGCCGCAGGTAGACGGCGAGCCGGTCCACCAACAGGGCGGCCTCCGAGTGCCAGCCGAGTGCACAGACGGATCCGATCGCGGTCATCAGGTTCGCGCGCTCGGCGGCGAACCATGCCTCGGGATTGGCGGTCAGGCGCGCGACCAGGCCGGCGGGCAGGGGCTGCGGCGGCAGCTCGGCGGGGGCGAGTTCACCGGGCGACAGCTTGCGGGCGGCCGCGTCGGCGAGACCGATCGCGGCGTCCACCAGCCCTCGTACGGACGCGATCCGGTCGGCCCCGGAATCCATCGTGGCACCCAGTTCCGCCGCGTAGAGCCGAACCATGTCGTGCAGCCGGAAGCGGGGCTCGCCCGTGCGATCCACTCCGATCGGTTGCAGCAGGCTCGACTCCACCAGTTCCTCGATGAGGCCGTCCGCCGCCGGATGGTTGATGAGCGCGGTCACCGCCCACGCCGGCTGCCCGGCGTTGCGGCATCGGCTGATCGCGCGGAGGGCGACCTGTGCGCGCGGGCTCAGCGCCTGGTAGCTCAGCGCGATGCTGCCGCGTACCTGGAGGTCGCTGGTGGTCAGTTCGTCCAGCCGGCGCACCTTGTCTTCCAGCCGGCCGGCCAGTGCGGCCAGTCCCAGGTTCGGCCGGATCGCCAGCCGGGTACCGGCGATCCGGAGCGCGAGCGGCAGGTTCCCGCAGGCCGCCGCGATTCGCTCCGCCGCGGGCGCCTGGTCCCGGACCCGTTCGGCACCGGCGATCCGGCCCAGCAACTGCTGGGCGTCGCGGTCACTCAGCGGACCGAGCTGAAGCCGGCGAGCGCCCTCCAGTCCAGTGAGTTTCCGGCGGCTGGTGACCAGGACCGCGCAACCCGGAGTGCCGGGGAGCAGCGGCCGTGTCTGGGCCGCGTCGGCGGCGTCGTCGAGTACGACCAGCACCCGGCGTCCGGTCAGCATGCCGCGGTAGGCCGCCGCGCGGGCGTACGGGTCCTCGGGAACCATCGGGCCGGAGACGCCGAGCGCGCGTAGCAGGTCGGTGAGCACCGCACCGATATCCCGGGGTGCTGCCGTGCCGTTCAGCGGGATGAAGAGCTGCCCGTCGGGAAAGGCCACGGACATCCGGTGCGCGACCTGCACGGCCAGGGCGGTCTTGCCGGCGCCCGGCTCGCCGCTGATCACCGTCACCGGCGTGGCGTTGGTGAGCGCGGTGAGTTCCGCTGCCCTGCCCGAGAAATCCGTGAGTGGGGGCGGCAGCTGGCATAGCGGCCATGGCAACCTCGCCGCGGCACGCGGCGCGGGATCTTCCCCGCCGAGCACGGCGGCGTGCGCGCGTCGAAGTTCGGCGCCCGGTTCCACGCCGACTTCCTCGATCAACGCGGTCCTGGTCCGCCGGTAGACCTCCAGCGCTTCGGCTTGCCGCCCGCACCTGTGCAGCGCGGTCATCAGCTGTGCGGCCGTGTGCTCCTGGAGCGGATGCTCGACGAGGATCGCGCGCAGTTCCCCGACGAGCTCGGCATGCCGCCCTCCGGCGAGTTCGGTGTCGACGCATTCCTCGTGGACGAGGAGCCGCTCGGCCTCCAGCAGGCTCGCTTCCGAGACCAGTTGGGGCAGGTGCAGGTCGGTCAGCGGCTGGCCGCGCCACTGGGCGAGCGCGCGCCGAAAATGTTTCGCCGCGCGCGCGTGTTCGCCTGCTTGAGCGGCGTGCCTGCCCGCCTCGGCTTCCGCACGGAACACCAGCAGGTCGAGGTCCCCGGGCTCGATCTGGAGCCGGTAGCCGTCCTGGGCGTGGTCGATCCGGGCGCCGTCCAGCCGCTCGCGCAGCCGTGAGACGTAGGTGTGCAGGTTGGAGGCGTAGGACTTCGGCGGCAGGTCGGTCCACAGCGCGTCGACCAGTTGCGGGACGGGGACGCGCTGGTTGGCCTTGAACAGCAGCATGGCCAGCAGCGAACGCTGCCGATCGCCGCGGAGCCGGAGGTACTCCCCTCGGCTCTCCACCGTCAACGGACCCAGCACCCCGAACTTCGTCATCTCGTTCCCCACAGTGATCAACGCTGGATGTTTGGCGTAATGGGCCCTTTGACGCCATCCCGGCGGGATCGGTTGCCGTGGGACGCGTGTCCTGTGCCGCCGCCCTCAACGGAAGCGCTTCGTGCTGCGGTTAGGCCCGCCCGCCGGCCCACCGCCACCCTCGACGGATGCGCTTCGTGCTGCGGTTAGGCCCGCCCGCCGGCCCACCGCCACCCTCAACGGAAGCGCTTCGCGCTGCGGTTAGGCTTCAATCCGGCAAATCGGGAAGGCTCCAGGGGGTCAGCGTGTCGGCAGGCGGCGGAACCAAGGCGATTCTCGCGGCGCTCGGCGCCAACGCCGGCATCGCGCTGGCCAAGTTCGTGGGATTCCTGTTCACCGGCTCGTCGTCGATGCTCGCCGAATCGGTGCACTCCGTGGCGGACACCTCCAACCAGGGCCTGCTGTTGCTCGGCCAGAAACAGTCGCGGCGCAAGGCCACCGCCGAGCATCCGTTCGGGTACGGCCGGGAGCGCTACTTCTACTCGTTCGTCGTGGCGCTGTTGCTGTTCACACTCGGTTCGGCGTTCGCGGTGTACGAGGGCATCCACAAGATCGAGCACCCCGAGCCGCTGACCTCGCCGCTGGTCGCCGTGCTCATCCTGGTGGCCGCGATCGCGCTGGAGACCTACAGCTTCGTGACCGCGGTCAAGGAGTCCCGCAAGATCAAGGGGTCGGCGTCGTGGTGGGGATTCATCCGCCAGTCGCGCACCCCGGAGCTGCCGGTGGTGTTGCTGGAGGACACCGGGGCGCTGTGCGGTCTCGTGTTCGCGCTGGCCGGGGTCGGGCTTTCGGTGCTCACCGGTGACACGGTGTGGGACGGCATCGGCACGCTCGCGATCGGCATCCTGCTCGGTGTCATCGCGATCATCCTGATCGTGGAGATGAAGAGTCTGCTCATCGGCGAGGGAGCGACCGAGACGGAACTGCGCGGCATCGTCGGCGAACTCGTCAACGGCCAGGTCGACCGGGTGATCCACATCCGCACCATGTACCTCGGCCCCGACGAGTTGCTGGTGGCCGCCAAGCTCGCGCTCAAGCCGAACCTGAGCGTCGAAAAGGTCGCCCGCGCGATCGACGAGGCCGAGGCCCGCGTCCGCGCCAAGGTGCCGGCCGCGAAGCTCATCTACCTCGAGCCGGACCTCGACCGGCAGCTGATCTCCTAGTTCGTTCCGGAAGTGGTTTGCGCCGCGGTGCGGGTGGCTCCGCCGGTTTTGAACACGGTTTCAAGTGCTTGGTTCGCCCGATCCGGTCCGCGCGGGTTACGGTGATCTACCGAGCGTGTGGCGAGGATCGGGAGGAGAGCATGCCGGGCACGGGTTTGTGGCGCACGAAGTCGGTCGAACAGTCGATCAGGGACACCGACGAGCCGGGGACCAGGTTGCGACGCAACCTGTCCACCTGGGACCTGACGGTGTTCGGGGTGGCGGTGGTGATCGGGGCCGGGATCTTCACCCTGACCGCGCGCACCGCGGGCGACTATGCCGGGCCTTCGGTCTCGCTGGCGTTCGTGCTCGCTGCGGTGGCGTGTGGCCTCGCCGCGCTCTGCTACGCCGAATTCGCGTCCACCGTGCCGGTCGCGGGAAGCGCTTACACGTTCTCCTACGCGACTTTCGGCGAGCTTGCCGCCTGGATCATCGGCTGGGACCTGGTACTGGAACTGGCGGTCGGCGCGGCCGCCGTGGCCAAGGGCTGGTCGGTATACCTGCAGACGGTGCTGGGCTACGCCTTCGGTGAAGGCGCCAAGACCACGTTTTCGCTGGGCGGGCTGACCGTGGACTGGGGATCGCTGTTGCTGGTGATCGTGCTGGCCACCGTGCTGGCGGTGGGCACCAAGCTGTCGTCCCGGGTGTCCATGGTGATCACCGCGATCAAGGTGGCGATCGTGCTGTTCGTCATCGTGCTCGGCCTGTTCTACGTCAAGGCCGCCAACTACCACCCGTTCGTCCCGCCGGCCGCGGGCTCGGGCTCCGGGGAAAGCGGCATCAACCAGTCCCTGTTCTCGTTGATCGCCGGTGGCGCCACCAGCACGTTCGGCGGGTTCGGCCTGCTGGCCGGGGCTTCGCTCGTGTTCTTCGCCTTCATCGGGTTCGACATCGTGGCGACCACGGCCGAGGAGACCCGCGAACCGAAGAAGTCCGTGCCGCGCGGCATCATCGGCTCGCTGGCGATCGTGACCGTGCTGTACGTGGCGGTGTCGCTGGTGGTCGTCGGCATGGTGCCGTACACGGACCTGGCCACCTCGGCCGGCGACGGCAGCCACAAGACCCTGGCCACCGCGTTCTCCGTGAACGGAGCCGACTGGGCGGCGAACGTGATCTCGGTCGGCGCGCTCGCCGGGCTCACCACCGTGGTGATGGTGTTGATGCTGGGCCAGGTCCGAGTGCTGTTCGCGATGTCCCGGGACGGCCTGCTGCCCCGGCCGCTGGCCCGCACCGGCGGCCACGGCACCCCGGCCAGGGCCACCGTGCTGGTCGGCGTGCTGGTCGCCGTCGCGGCGGCCTTCTTCCCGGCGGACAAGCTGGAAGAGATGGTCAACGTCGGCACGCTGTTCGCGTTCGTGCTGGTCTCCGGAGGCGTGCTGGTGCTCCGGCGGACCCATCCGGAACTGCCACGCGCGTTCCGCGTGCCCGGTGTGCCGGTCGTCCCGGTGCTGGCGATCCTGGCGTGCCTGTGGCTGATGCTGAACCTGACGGTGCTCACCTGGCTACGGTTCGCCGCGTGGATGGTGGTCGGCGTGGTGATCTACTTCGCCTACGGCCGCCGCCACTCGCTGCTGGGCCGGCGAACCGCCGAAACCGTCGAAGTCAAAAGTTGATGTTGAAGCGCGGGATGTCGGGGAACAGCGGGAACTGGTCCGTAGGCGCCCCGACGGGGCTGTCCGGCCACTCCAGGCCGGCCGCCATCGCCACCGCGCGATCCCATTCCGGGTCGACCTCGTAGTCGGCGTGCCCGAGCACACCGGCCGCCCACCGTCGCATGCCGGCCGCGCCGCGGATCGGATCGGGCAGCCAGTGGTCGCCACCGAGCACCAGCGCGCCGGTCGGTCCCGGCCCGGCGGCGGGCAGCGGGCCCGCCGTGCCGTTGGCCCGGAAGCCTTCGCCGATCAGCTTGCCGTCCACCACCTGCTGGCGCCAGGTGGTCACCGCGCCGCCGAAGATGTCGGTGCCCCGCGCGAGCCCTCGCCAGCGGCCTTCCAGCGCCCCGAACAGCGAGGTCAGTGACTGGTGCGGCAGCACGGCCGGGAAAGCGCGCAGGTAGCCCCACTGCACCGGGGAACCGGCGGTGAGCAGGCCCACCCGCGCACGGTCGACGTCCGGGCTGTGCGTCAGCCGCGCGGCGGCCACCAGCGTGAGCAGGCTGCCCAGGTGCTGCCCGGCCAGCACGACGCGGGTGTTCGGCTCGGCGAGGTGTTCCTTCGCCCTGGCCACGAGTTCTGGCACGACCTTGAGCGCGTAGCACGGCGGAACCGTGGGGTGGGCGGCCCGCGGCCAGAAGCAGACCAGGTCGGCGAGCGCGCCGAGATGCCGGTTCCGTCCCGGTTTCTTCGCCGCGGTGTAGACCACCCGCAGCAGCCCTACGGCCATCGCGCCGAGGGTGAACAGCCCGATGTCGGAGAGCGGGTCCAGCCAACCGGGCAGTGTGTGGAACCCGAACCGGGCCACCAGCAGTGCGGCCGCGCAGGCGGACATGCCCAGCACCACGGCCAGCGCCAGGTGGTGCAGATGCCGCCGTTCCCACGCCGAACGGGCCCAGGCGCGGGCGGCGAGCCGTGCCTCGGCGGGGTTGTCCTGCAGCAGCCGCACGGCTTCCGGCACGCCACGGATCCGCCGCCGCATCGGCACCGCGATCGCGAATCCGAGTAACGCGGCGAGTCCGGTCAGCACCAGCCCGGCGCCCCAGAGCATGGTGATCGGCTGGTAGCTGGCGGGCAGGCGGAGGGCGCCCGCCCCGAAAGACCGGCGTGCGCCGATGGCCAGTCCGGCGCCGAACCCGCCCCCCAGCAGCACGGCCAGCGCGAGCACCGGCGCGGCCGCCCAGCCGCCCACCCATGGCCGCAGCCGTTTCGGCAGGCCGCGCCAGGTCCGGCGGGCCAGCAGCGCCGCCGGTACGAGCAGCAGCGCGAACAGTACGCACACCGCGAGCAACGCGGCCCCTGCCGTCTCCACCATCACGTCCGAACCGGCTCGCGGCGGGAAAAGCGCGACCACGGCCGTCAGGAACGCGGCGAACACGAGTACACCGCGCCGCAAGGGCCTCGGCAGCTCGCCCACGCCGACGGCGCTGGTCAGCAGCGCGGCGACCACGAGGGCCAGCGCGCAGATCCACACGACGAGTTCGGGCAGGCGAGCGGGCGGGCGGATCGGCCCGCCCAGTGCCAGCAGGGCGACCGACGCCAGCGCCGCCACGGCGTGCAGGCACCTCAGCGCCGAGGAACCGGTGCCGCGTAGCGCGTCGCCCGGCAGGCCCGCCTTACGTGGCGGCACGTCCTTCGCGGTCGCCTGCCAGTTGGTCCCGGACAGCCGGTACAGCATGAAGATCACGGCGACCAGCGGAAGCAGCCCGGCGATCATGCGCAACGGCAGCACTTCACGCGGCGTCCTGGGCACCGCGGTCAGGCAGCGGCTCGCGGGCGCCAGGCACTGGACGGCGAACAGGTCGAGCGCGATCACCGCGAGCTGGCTGACCAGCAGCATCGTCAGCAACAGCCCGGCGACCCGCAGCAGCCCGCGGCAGATCCCGCCCAGCGCCGCGGCGGCCCGGCTGCCTTCGGGCACCGGCGGCAGCATCCAGTGCGCCACGTTGGCCAGCGAGAACGGGAACAGCAGCGCCCATGCCGCCTTCGCCGCGCCACCCGAGGTCATCCCGCCCCACAGGTAGCCCTCCAGGGTACGCGGGACGGGGCGGCCGAGGGCGTGCAGCACCGGTCCGGGCGCGGGGCGGCGCAGCCGGTCGGACGGGCGGACCACCTGGCCGAGCCCGTCTCCGGCCACCTCGACCGTGCTCACGGCGTCGAGCAGCGATTCACCGCTGGCGCCGCTCAGACCGGGCACGCGGAGCTCGACGATCCGGGTCTCAGGGCCGGGTATGGGCACGGGCGTCTCCTTCTCAGGTGTAACGCTGGCAACGAACAACGGTACTGTTCAGGTGTCGCCGATCCTTGGAGGAAATGCCCGATGACCCCCGAAAGCGTTGCCAAGCGCCACGACACCCGTAGGGGTGTGGAGTTCGCGGTGGCGGATCTGGAGTTGGCCGATTTCGGTCGTAAGGAGATCCGGCTGGCGGAGCATGAGATGCCGGGGTTGATGGCGTTGCGGCGGGAGTATGCGGAGGTGTTCCCGTTGCGGGGGGCGCGGGTGTCGGGGTCGTTGCACATGACGGTGCAGACGGCGGTGTTGATCGAGACGTTGGTGGCGTTGGGCGCGGAGGTGCGCTGGGCGTCGTGCAACATCTTCTCCACCCAGGATCACGCGGCCGCGGCCGTCGTGGTGGGCCCGCACGGCAGCGTGGAGCAGCCGAAGGGGGTGCCGGTGTTCGCCTGGAAGGGCGAGTCGCTTCAGGAGTACTGGTGGTGCACGGAACGGGCGCTGACCTGGGACGGTGAGGGTCCGAACATGATCCTCGACGATGGCGGGGACGCGACGATGCTGGTGCATCGGGGTAGGCAGTACGAGAAGGCGGGGGTGGTGCCTTCGCCGGAGGACGACGACCCGGAGGAGTGGAAGGTCTTCCTCGGGTTGTTGGGGGAGTCCCTCGAGGCGGATGCGGGGAAGTGGACCCGGATCGGGGAGGGCGTCCGCGGGGTGACGGAGGAGACCACCACCGGCGTGTTGCGGTTGTATCAGTTGGCGGCGGCGGGGAAGTTGCTGTTCCCGGCGATCAATGTGAACGACGCGGTGACCAAGTCGAAGTTCGACAACCGCTATGGGATCCGGCATTCGCTGATCGATGGCATCAACCGGGGCACGGATGTGTTGATCGGCGGGAAGGTCGTCGTGGTGTGTGGCTACGGGGATGTGGGCAAGGGTGCGGCGGAGTCGTTGTCGGGGCAGGGCGCGCGGGTGATCATCACGGAGATCGACCCGATTTGCGCGTTGCAGGCGGCGATGGATGGCTTCCAGGTCAAGACGCTGGAGTCGGCGCTGGGTGAGGCGGACATCGTGATCACCACCACGGGGAACAAGGACGTGGTGTTGGTGGAGCACATGGCGCGGATGAAGCACCAGACGATCGTGGGCAATATCGGGCATTTCGACAACGAGATCGACATGGCCGGGCTGGCCCGCTACCCCGGTGTCCGCAGGGTGAACATCAAGCCGCAGGTGGACGAGTGGACCTTCCCCGACGGGCACAGCATTATCGTGCTGTCGGAGGGGCGGTTGCTCAACCTGGGCAACGCGACCGGGCATCCCAGCTTTGTGATGTCGAACAGCTTCTCCAACCAGATGATCGCGCAGATCGAGCTGTTCACCAAGCACGAGGAGTACGACCGCGAGGTCTACCGGCTGCCCAAGAAACTCGACGAGAAGGTCGCCCGCATCCACCTGCAGGCGCTGGGCGGCGAACTCACCAAGCTCACCAAGGAACAGGCCGAATACATCGACGTCGACCCCGAAGGCCCCTTCAAAGCCGACCACTACCGCTACTGACCCGGGTTGGCCCGGAAAGCGCTGCCAGGGGCAGCGCTTTCCGGAAGCAGGGACGGGCACGGATACGGGTGCGGCGGCTGCTGGTGACCTGGATGACCTCGGCGGAGGGTCGCGCATGAAACAGCGATGCTCCGGCACGGCACGGCACGGGACACGCCACGGCGGGTGGCGAGTCCCGTGCCATGCGGAGTCAGAAGCCGGTGGGCTTCTTCTTCGGGACGAACTGCGAGAAGTCCGTGAAGACATAGTCGCCGCGCGAGTTGTGGATTTCCAACTCGTCCACATTCGCGAGCAGGTCGGATGTCACCTCGTTCGCGCGCAGTGCTCTTGCCAGTTGGGTTTTGGTCATGTCCGTCATCTGGTTGTCCGAGCCCTCGATGTAGATCGAGGCCACTCTGGTGTAGGGATTGCCGTTCTCGTCGACGGGTACTTTTTCGCCGCCGCTGCCGCCGAGTTGGTCGGCAGCGCTTTTGATGTGTCCCCGCACCGGGTCAAGGCCACCGCTGTCGGGCGTTTTACCGGTCACCACCTTGACCTGGTATACCTTCTTGGCGGTGCGGTCGACCACGTCGCCCTGCCCGTTCTCCAGCGCGACCTCGTGTCCTTTCCCGGCCAGATCGGCGGCCACCTGGAGTTGCCGGAGCAGGCCATAGTCCGGCTTCGCCTGGTTCAGCTCACGAACGATCTTGTTCAGGAAGCTCCTCAGCTCTTCGGGATTCTCGAGCTTTCCGCCACCGGTCAGTTCGGCCAGATCGGAAAGAAATCCGTTTTCGTTCGCCATCTTGATCGAGGCCACCGCATCCGCCTGGGACACACCGGCCCTGGTGAGCGAGGTGTAAACGGTGACCTTGTCGGCCAGGTTCTCGGCGCCGACTTTTTCGATCAGTACGGTGATCGTCTTCGCGTCGGTGCGCAGTAGGTTCCGAAGCACCTTGGGGTCGATGTTGCTTTCGCGCAGCTGGTCGATCTCGTCCGCGCTCAGACCGTACTGGGCACCGATACGGTCGTACTCGTCCTTCGGCTTGGCGTTGTCACTGGCGCCGGCGCTTTTCGGATCCGACGACGACCGTGACGCGTGGTAGCCCTTCGAGCCCTGGAAGCCAGGGTCCTGGCCCTCGGCGCAGGTCGACCAGGTTCCCTGGCCACCGTGGTGTTCGTCGAGTTGCTGCGCGGCCTGGGCGGCGGCCATGGCCGCGTCGCCGGGGTCGATCGCCGCGTTCTTGATGAAGTCGGCGATGCCCTGGGCGGTGAGGTGCTGCTTGTCCAGCGAAAGCGCTCCCGCTGCCTTCTGGCCGGCCTGGTCGAGCAAATTTTTCAGCAATAGTTGCTGGAAGAGCTCCTCGGTGGCCTGCAGGTCGTTGGCTGCCTGCCGTGCCTGCTCCTGCTGCTGCTCGGCCGTGAGCTGGCAGTCCTGAGGCGCTGCCGGACATCCGGACACCATCAGGCCGCTTTCGCACTTGTCGGTCCTGGCGTCTTTCGGCTTGACCGTGATCTGCGGCTTGTCGCAGCCGGCCGGGTTGCTCAAGCACTTGTTGGTGTTGGTGACCGTGGTGTCTTTGGGTTTGGCTGGGGGGATGTACGGTTTGAGGTCTTTGGTGACCGTGGTGTCTTTGGGTTTGGCTGGGGGGACGTAGGGTTTGAGGTCTTTGGTGACCGTGGTGTCTTTCGGTTTGACCGTGATCTGTGGCTTGAAGCAGCTCGCAAGGTCACTGCACTTGGCGTTCGACGTTTGATCTCGTTTCACCGCGCCGGCTTTCTGGGGCAGCGGGGCCAGCTTGCCGGAGCCTGTGACGCCGTGCAGGTTCAGCTTGGTGTCGTCGAAGGTCTTGGGAGCGGGCTTGAGAGCCGGGGTCGGGCTGAGGTTCAGTGACTTGGGCACGGAGGGGTTGCAGTTTCCGAGCAGCTTGACGCCTGTCCCGCCGGTGCTCGCGGTGTTGCCGAGGCAGACGCTCGCCGACGCGCTGGGGGTGGCCAGGGGAGACACCGTCAGTGCGAGTGCCGCGATCAGGACGGCCGTGGCCAGTCCCGCCGCGGTTCGACGTTTCGGGCCAAGTCGTGGATCACCTGCCGGGGAGACGGCTGGCTCCGCGTTCCGGGCCGCGCCTTGTAAACACCATCCGCCGGCGAGGGTGAGCGCTGCTGCGAGAACGATCAGCAGCGGGTGATCGGGATGCATCGTGTTCCTTCCGTCAGCGAGACATGCGGGTCAGTACCAGTGGTGGGCTTGCCAGTAGGTCCACGCTTTGCAGGCTCCGCCGTAGCGGGAAGTGACGTAATCGCGCATCCACGCCAGTTGAGTGGTGGCGTCGGTGCGCCAGTTCGGGCCGGAGCGGGCCATTTTCGATCCGGGCAGTGCCTGGGCGAGGCCGTAGGCGCCGCTGTGGGGGTTGGTGGCGTGGATGTTCCAGCCGGATTCGCGGGCGATGACGTTGGCGGCGCAGCCGTATTCGGAGCCGAAGATCGTGGCCACGATTTGCCGCACGGCCGGTTCGCCCGGTTTGGGCGTGACCTGTTTGCCGGGATGGGCCGGTGTCGCGGTGGGGGTGATCTGGTGGCCGGCGGGGGTGGTCTGGTGGCCGCGGGCCGGGGTCGGCTGGGTGGCCGGTGTAGTGGTGGGGACCTGCAGTGTGGCGCCGGCGCGGATGAGGGTGGAGTTGCCGAGCTTGTTGAGTGACTGCAGGTCGGCGACCGTGGTGTGGTGGTGGCGGGCCAGCGCCCACAGTGTGTCGCCGCGGTGCAGGGTGATGGTGGATGCGGCGGTGGCCGGGGCTGGTGGCGTGGTCGGTGCGGGGGCGGTGACAACCGGTGCGGGTGCCGGCACGGCTGGGGTGGCGGGGACGGCCTGGGTGTCCGAGCTGGTCAGGGCGGTGGCCAGGACCCCGGCGGCTGCGCACACCAGCAGCACGCCGAGCACCGCCAGCCGGGCGCGGCCGGTCAGCAGGCGCCGGACCGCGCGCCACAGTCCACGCGTGGTGCCCAGGTTCGGACGTGGCGACACCAGGGTGTTCATCGCAGCGGCTCCCCCAGAGGTCGGGTGATCGGACTCGTTGACCGCGGCCCGGCGCCAGGCACCCCACTCGCCTGCCGCCCGGCCGCCCCCTGATCAAGCCACTGCCGGCGTTGTCCGGCCAGGTGTCCGGACAATCCCCGGACAACTCCCGGACAAAGCAGGCCAGAGGGGCCGGACGCGGGCGGCGTTCGCCCTCGATCAGCAGGAGGGCACGGAGACCCAGGACGGTACGGAAAGGTCCACAGTGCTGGTCAGGCCGGTCAGTCCGGTCTTGACTTCGATTCCTTGGCCCACGCCTTTCGGAAACTTGGGTTTGAAGCCACCTTGCAGGGCCTTGGTCCAGTCCTTCGCGGAGACCTTCGACAGGCCCAGTCCCACTTGCCGTCGTGCAGGAAACCGTTCTTGTCAGCCAAGGTCATGGAGTCGTTGACAATATTGAGGCCCAGTATCTTGCCGGAGACGCCGGCCTTGGTGGCCCAGTCACCCGGGCCGCCCGTCACCTTGAACTCCAGCCCGCCGCCACCCAACGAGGCTTTGGCCTGTCCCCGCACGTAGAGCCCGGTCGAGGGCTTGTTGTGGGTGATGTCGAAGCTTTCGCCGTAGTCACCCCGGCCTCTCCGGAAACGACGAGGTGTTTCTGGCCGTTCTTGGTGTAGCCGCCGATCTCCCCACCGCCGCCGACTTCTCGATGGAGGGACCCGCTGACCCGCTGTACTCGACGTCGTTTCCGGTGTTCTTGACCGGTTTTGACGGGAGCCGGTTTGACCGGTGCCGGTTTTGGGGTCGGTGCGGGCTTGGTCGGTTTGACCGGAGCCGGTTTTGGAGCCGGCGCGGGCTTCGCCGGCTCGGCCGGTACCGAAGGATGGCCCGGCTGGACCGGCCTACCGGTACCGGGGTCCGCTCCGGACGAACCTGCTTCGGCGGTGCGGATTGAGCCGGTTTCTTCGGCTTTTTCTTCTTGGGCGGACAATCTGGTTGCGTCGCGACCAGGTGCGTCACGGTGGGCTACTTCGTTGTCACAGGAGGTTTCGTCTTGGGCGAGCCGACGCTCGCCGCTGTCCGCACGCCGGGTTTCGGCGCCGGAATCGGGCCGTGGGTGACCGCGGCAGAGGCCGATGCGGCGCTGATCACGTTCGGACAGATCCACAGCAGGCCCACCGAGGCCGCCGTGGCCGGCAAGCCCAGAGCCAGCCGCGGATCGCCTCGATTTCATGTGTTCACGCGATTCCTCCGCGGTACGTGAGGTTCAACGGGCACATCTGCCGCTTGGCGGTGAGCGGCGGTGGACACGGCTGGGGCTTGGCCGGCATGGCCGGCTTGGTGACCCGGCGGTGGTGACCGGTTTCCTTACCGAGCCGGCCCGGTTTGAGGTCCGCGATCGCTCTCATCGACTTCCTTTCGAGGGCTGACTTGCGGCCGGACAGCTCACCGGACGAGTTCCGGACACCGGCGCCGTCGATCAAGCCACGGCCGTGGTTGTCCAGCCAGGCGTTCAAACAATCCCCGGACAATTGCTGGCCAGCAGGCCGCACCTGGGGTGAGAGATTTTGGGTGACCGGCATCACCGAGGCCGGAGCCGCGACACCCGCCTATCCTCGACCAACATCACGCCTGAGGTGGGCGAGGCGCTGCCATGCTGCACGGGTGCCGTCGTTGGCCGAGCACCAGGAAGGGGCAAGGGGTGACGCGAACCGCGGGTGAGCGAGTCGACGAAGAACTCGAGCCGGCGCACGTAGCCGGCTTGAGCCGACTGAGGACGAAGAAGGACAAGATCCGGTACGCCTGCGATCACCTGCCGGAGAACCCGAAGACAGCCGACGTGCTGGCCTGGCTCACGCGCTACGGCGTGGTCAAGAACCCGAAGAAAGAGCGGCCGGGCGTGTCCACGGAAGTCACCAAGTGGAAGCGGGAGCGGGGCCTGTCCGGCGACTTTCCCACCCTGGCCGGAGAACTGCTGGCCGAACTGGACAAGTTCACCGGCGACGCGGCGGCTCAGGTTGTGCACTCGAACGGCGATGGCGAAAGCGCTGTCCTTCGGCAAACCGAACAGGTACCCACCGAACACGTGCCGGTGTCCGATGAGGGTGTGCCGACGGAACAAGTGCCGGTGTCCGACGAACCTGTTCAGGACAGCGAGAACGCGCGTCCGAACAAGACCCACGGCGCGCTCGGCTTTTACCTCGTGTCCGTCCTGACCATGGCGGTGTCCGCGAACACCTCCTGGGAGTTCTTCGGAACGGTGCTCGGCATCACGAACCCGCTCGAGCGCGGGGTCATGTTCAGCGTGGTGGAGCTGGCGCTGATCGCGTGCGGGTACGGCATGGCCGCCGGGGTCCGCCGGGACGGCAGGCCGGGTGCGCCGAGGTTCGTCGCCTGGGGGCTGTGCGGGCTGTCCGCGTACATGGCGCTGGTCCTGTCCGGACCACTGGCCGGTCTGGCCCGCGTGCTGCTGGGTCCGGCGCTCGGTCTGGTCATGCTCCACCTCGCGCTCGGGATCGAGATCCGGTCGCAGCATCAGCGGGTGACCACCTGGGCGCGCGTCGGGCGGGAGCTTCGCGAGCGAGTGCTTTCCCGTCTGGGCCTCGGCGACGACGAGCGAGACGCGATCGCCCGGACTCGCGACCGCGCCGCTTGCCGCGCGGCCAGGCTCGCGCTGGCGAGTGGCTTCACGCCGTTCCGGCGGTCCCGCCTTCAACGCGCCCTGCGCACGTCCGGTGTGGCGCACGATGCAACCGCGCGGGCACGCATGCTGGCCGAACTGACCGCGCTTCGCCACGCTGACGATCTGAGGAACTTGTCTCAGTCCTCCCCGTGGTCAGCCCCCCAGTCCTAGCATCACGTGACTCGACGACGAGCTGCACGCTCGCATCAGGGAGAGCCGAGGCGGAGGGGCGCAGCGTGAACGATTTCGTCACCGAGACGCTGCGGGTCGCCGTCGACAAGCAGGTCACGATGGTGACCCGAACCCAGCGTCAGGCCGAGGCGGCCAGGGCACACGGCCTCGAAGTCCGGTAACGGCGCCCAGCCTGGGATGACGCGGCTGCCGGACCGATAGCCTTTGGCGTGTGGGTCGACTGCTGGTGATCGAGGGGCTGGACGGCGCGGGCAAGCGCACTCTGGCGGACGGGCTGACCAAGGCGCTGCACGACGCGGGCGCCACCGTGACGACCCTGGCGTTCCCCCGCTACGGCAAGAGCGTGCACGCCGACCTGGTGCGTGAGGCCCTGCATCGCGGTCACGGCGACCTGGCCGACTCCGTCTACGGCATGGCCCTGCTCTACGCGCTCGACCGGCGCGAGGCCGTCGAGGAGATCCGCCGCGACCTGGAACTGCACGACATCGTGCTGCTCGACCGCTATGTCGCGTCCAACGCGGCCTACGGCGCGGCCCGCCTGCACCAGGACGCCGGCGGCGAGTTCGTGCGATGGGTGCGGGAGCTGGAGATCGACCGCTTCGGCCTTCCTGTGCCCGACGTGCAGCTTCTTCTCCGGGTGGCGCCGGAGGTCGCCGCGGCACGGGCCGAGCGCCGGGCGCGGTCCGAGGCCGGCCGGGTCAAGGACGCCTTCGAATCGGACGACGATCTGCAGACCCGTTGCGCGCGGGTCTACGACCAGCTGGCCGGCGAGGCTTGGCTCTGTCCATGGCGGGTGGTCGACGGCACGGGGGCCTTCGATCCCGCCGAACTGGCGGGCGTGGTCTCCTCGCCCGGGTAGCGGATACCTCCGGTCGCTGGTCCATCCGAGCTAAGCTGCGCGCCGAAGCCGGGTCGGAGGTCGTGAATGGTGCACGTAGTGCGAATATGTGGACATGAAGGCACGTGTCTTGGTGGTCGATGATGACCCTGCGCTGGCGGAGATGCTCACCATCGTGCTGCGCGGGGAGGGCTTCGATACCGCCGTGATTCCCGACGGCTCCCGGGCGCTGCCCGCGCTCCGTGAGCTCAAACCCGACCTCGTGCTGCTCGATCTGATGCTCCCCGGGATGAACGGTATCGACGTCTGCAAGGCGATCAGAGCGGAGTCCGGCGTTCCCATCGTGATGCTCACCGCCAAGAGTGACACCGTGGACATCGTGCTCGGCCTGGAGTCCGGCGCGGACGACTACGTCGTCAAGCCGTTCAAGCCGAAGGAACTGGTGGCCAGGGTCCGGGCCAGGCTGCGCCGGACGGAGGCCGAGCCCGCCGAGACGCTCACGATCGGCGACCTCGCCATCGACGTGCCGGGGCACGAGGTCACCAGGGAGGGCAAGGCCATCCCGCTCACCCCGCTGGAGTTCGACCTGCTGGTCGCACTGGCGCGCAAGCCCCGTCAGGTGTTCACCCGCGAGGTGCTGCTGGAGCAGGTCTGGGGTTACCGGCACGCGGCCGACACGCGCCTGGTCAACGTGCACGTGCAGCGGCTGCGCTCGAAGGTCGAGCGGGACCCGGAGCACCCCGAGGTCGTGCTGACCGTGCGCGGCGTCGGGTACAAGGCTGGCCCGCCGTAACCGGGCAGGGAACAATGAGTCGTAAGGTCGCGAGGTGGCAACCGAGATGACCACTGAGCGCGCGGTCGCCGGGGACGGTGCGTCCACGGAACGTCACAGTCCCGCGACCGATGCGCGCACGAGTGGGCGAAAGCCGGGCGGCGACAAGCTGTTCGCCTCGGCTCCGGTACGGCTCGCTCGCCGGGTGTTCGCGTTCGCGCGGGGCCGGATGGTCGCTTTCGGTGAGCTGTGGCGACATTCGCTGCAGTTCCGGGTCACCATCTCGACGCTCGCGCTGTCGTCCGCGGTGGTGTTCGTGCTGGGCATGGTCCTGCAGAACCAGATCACCACCCGGCTCACCGACACCAAGCGGCAGGCGGCCGTGGCGCAGACCCAGCAGGTGGTCGGCACGGCGGAGAGCGAGCTGGTGGGCATCAGCGACCAGGACGCGCTGCCCGACCGCCTGGCGAGCGTGCTCAAGAAGATCACCAGCAGCTCGACCGAGGACAAGGGGTCCGCGGCCTCGGCGGCGGGCGCCTTCGAGCCGGTGCTGACCGCGGGTGGCGACAGCACGACCGACTCGGCCGGCCCGATCTTCAAGGTGCCCGACTCGTTGCAGCGGTTCGCCGAGGCGAACACCGTGGCCTGGCAGTTCCACACGGTCGAGGACGCCGGCGGGGAGGCCCGCACGACCTACCTGGTGGTCGGCGCGCCGGTGACCACCACCGGCCGGCCCATCCAGCTCTACCTGCTGTTCCCGATGACCGCCGAGCAGAGCACGGTGTCGACCGTGCAGAACACGCTGCTGGTCGGCGGCCTGGTGCTGCTCGTTTTGCTGGCCGGGATCAGCAACCTGGTCACCCGCCAGGTGGTCCGCCCGGTCCGGCAGGCCGCCGCGGCCGCCGCGAAGTTCGCCGGTGGTGAGCTCGACCAGCGGCTGCCGGTGGTGGGCGAGGACGACCTGTCCAAGCTCGCGATGTCCTACAACGAAATGGCGGCGAGTATCCAGCGGCAGATCCGCCAGCTCGAGGAGTTCGGCACCCTGCAACGCCGGTTCACCTCGGACGTTTCCCACGAGCTGCGCACGCCGCTGACCACCGTCCGGATGGCGGCGGACGTGCTGCACGCTTCGCGCGAGCAGTTCCCGGCCGGGCTGGCCCGCTCCACCGAACTGCTCGTCGACGAACTCGACCGGTTCGAGGCCCTGCTCGGCGACCTGCTGGAGATCAGCAGGCTGGACGCGGGTGTCGAGGAACTGGCGGCCGAATACATCGACGTGGCGCCGGTCGCGCTCCGGGCGGTCGAGCAGGTCCGGGTGATCGCGGGCAACGTCGGCATCGCGATCGAGCCGGACCTTCCGGAGGGCGAGACGCCCGCGGAGATCGACGCCAGGCGCGTCGAGCGCATCCTGCGCAACCTGCTGGCCAACGCGGTCGATCACAGCGAGGGTAAGCCGGTCCGGCTCACCCTGGCCGCCGACGAGCACGCGGTGGCGCTGAGCGTGCGGGACTACGGCATCGGCCTCCGTCCCGGCGAAGCCGACCTGGTGTTCAACCGGTTCTGGCGGGCGGACCCCTCCCGTAACCGGCGGACCGGGGGTACCGGTCTCGGGCTGGCCATCAGCCACGAGGACGCGCGGCTGCACGGTGGACAGCTGGAGGCGTGGGGCGCGCCGGGCCAGGGCGCCTGTTTCCGGCTCACGCTGCCGCGCCACCAGGGCGAACCGTTCGAGGAGAGCCCGCTCCCGCTCGTGCCGCCCGATGTCGTGCTCAACGGCATGCCGCATACCGGGACGGCCACCACTTACCAGATCGGGGCATTCGAACTGCGCAAGGAGGACGCACGGTGAGGGCGTCTGCCGCCCGGGGGCGCGTGCTGGCCGCCCTACTCGTCGTCTTCGCGCTCGTGGCCGGGTGCGCCACCGTGCCGGAGGAGTCCCAGCCGGTGGCCGTTCCCCAGGGCGAGCTGGGCCAGGCGGCCAACCCGGACCTCCAGCAGCCGGAAAAGGACATCGACGCGCTGACGGTGGTCCGCGACTTCGTGCACGCCAGCGCCGAACCGCTGCACAACAACGCCGCCGCCCGGCTCTACCTCACCGAGGCGACCGCCAAGGACTGGCACCCCAGCACGACGATGACCATCATCGACGACCAGTTCAACACCGTCTACGCCGCCAACGAGCCGACCGACGATCCCAACCAGATGGTGGTCGTCGTGCGCGGGTCCCGGGTCGGGACACTCGGCAAGGACAACGCGTTCATCGCCGGGAAGAGCCCGGTCGAGTGGCGGATGGCGGTGCAGAAGCAGTCCGACGGCCAGTGGCGGATCTCCAGCATGCCCGACGACCTCGTGGTCGCCTACAGCGACTTCACCGCCAACTACGTGCGGGTGCCGGTGTACTTCTTCGCGCAGGATTCGAACACCATCGTGCCCGACCTTCGGTATGTCGCGGGCGTGCCGCAGTCGGGGCTGGCCGACCGCGTGCTGCAGGTGCTGTTCTCCGGGCCATCGGACCAGCTCAGCGGTGCGGTACGGACCGCACTGCCCGAGGGCGCCCGCACGGACGGGTCCGTGTTGGCGACCGGGGACGGCGCGCTGGTCGTGGCGCTGACCGGGGTCGCCGACCAGGCCCCGGAGGTCAGGCGGATGATCGCCGCCCAGATCGTGCTGTCCCTGCAGACGGTGACCCCGAATCGCGTGCGGCTGCTCTCCGACGGGAACCCGCTGGTGGATGGGCAGGCCGAATGGGTGCCCTCGGAGCTGCCGTCCTACACGACGCTCGCCTCGCCCAGCGCGGATCAGCTCGGTCTGATGGTGGTCGGCGGCCGGATCCGGTCGCTCGCCGACGGCACGCTGATCCCTGGCCAGGCCGGCCAGGGTGGTGCCTATGACGTGGTCAGCGCGGCTCAGTCGCTCGACGGCAAGCAACTCGCGATCGTGGACCGCGACGGGGACCGGCAGCGGCTGCGGATCGGCGCGTTCGGCCGGGACGCCCAGCTGGTGCTGCTCCCCGGGGGCACCCCGCTCAGCGGCAGCAACCTGTCCAGGCCGACCTGGCGTCCCACGGCGACCGCGGACGGCACCGCTGGTGAGGTCTGGACGGTGGAGGACGGATACACGGTGGTCCGGGTGCTGCGCTCGTCCGACGGCAGCTGGGCGACGCAGGTCGTCAACGCCGAGGACGTGCTGGCGGTCGGGCCGGTCAGCGTGCTCCGGCTGTCCAGGGACGGCACCAGGGCGGCGATGGTGGTCAACAGGCAGCTGCTGGTCGCGTCCGTGGTCCGCGCGCAGGACTCGGTTCAGCTGCGAGGGCTGCGAAACCTGCAGACCGGTTCGCTGTCCGGGGTGGTGGACGTGGACTGGCTGAGCCAGGACAGCCTGGTCGCGGCCACCACGATGCCCGGGCAGCCGGTGGTCAGGGTGCCGATCGACGGGCTGAGGATGGACTCGTTCAACAGCTCGAACCTGACCCCGCCGGTGCACGCCGTCACGGCGGCGCCCGGCCGGCCGATCGTGGTCGCGGATGCGGACGGTCTGTGGACGGCATCCGACGTCGGCGAGGTCTGGCGGCCCCAGGCACACACCTCCGCCAAGGCATCCGCGTTCTACCCCGGCTGATCTGAGCAGCGTTCGGAGTGGTTCGCGTCGCGGTGCGGGCGGGAACCCCAGCTGGGTGCGGCAGGGCCGGAAATGTCGGTGGTGCCGCGCAGACTGGCCGGGTGAGCCTTCTCGATCTGGTGTTGCCGGTGAGCTGCGCGGGGTGTGGCACGGCAGGGTCGGCGTGCTGCCCGGAATGTTTCGCGGGGTTGACGCGGCCCGCGCCGGTGGCCCGCGGCCCCACGGCGGGCACCACGCCGGTGTACGCGCTGGCCCGCTATGGCGGGGCGGCGCGGAGGCTGGTGCTCGCGTACAAGGAGCGCGGCCGCCGTGACCTCGCCGCGAGTCTCGGTGCGGCGCTGGCCGGCGCGCTCCCGTACCTGCCGGAGGCCCGCCCCGATCCGGCGGGCTTGTGGTGGCTGGTGCCGGTGCCGTCGCGGCGGGCCGCCTCCCGGGTCCGTGGTGGTCCACACCTGTTGCGGCTGGCCCGCGTCTGCGCGGCCGAACTCGCCGCGGCGGGACATGCCGCCGCGGTCGCGCCCGCGCTGCGGTTGGGGTCCGGCGTGCGGGACGCCGTCGGCCTCGATCGTGCGCAGCGCGCGGCGAACCTCGCGGGCCGGCTCGCGGTGGATGCCCGTGGCCTGCCGCCGCCCGGCACGCCGGTCGTGTTGCTCGACGACGTGGTCACCACCGGGGCGACGGCGGCCGCGTGTTCCGGCGCGCTCGCCACCCGAAACTGCCAGGTCACCGCCGTGCTCGCGCTGACCGCGGCGGGTTGAGTCCGAATCTCTGTCACGATTCGGGAACGTCACGGAAAACCGGCCCGTTGTCCGGGTATGACGCTGGCGCGACACGACGGGGCGACACCGGTGGGGTGCGCAAGCGGCCACCGGAGTGTTGATCTCGAGCGGGCGTGTCGTCACCGCAGCGTCACGGCCACGGCTGGACGCCGGAACGTTAGGTGTTGTCAAGGTGAAATTCACGTTTTGTTCGTCCCCCGAATGGCCCAGCAAGTCCGGTCGGAAGAGGGTTCCGGACGCACGGTGTCACGTTTCCCGGTTCGTTACATCCCCCGGCTCGGGGGGTGTTGTGATGCTCGTTACCCGGCTAACGTGCACCGCTATAGCGATTCCCGCCGGCAGGGAGGTGCGCAAGCGATGACCTGGCGCCGGCACCCGGCGCCGTTTCCGAAGAGCTCGAACTCATCTTCAATGTGAGGGAGGTCGTGTATGGACATCGTCGTCAAGGGCCGGAACGTGGAGGTGCCCGACCACTACCGGACCCATGTGGGCGGAAAACTGGCCCGTCTGGAGCGCTACGACAAGAAGGTCTTCCGTTACGACGTGGAGCTCTTCCACGAACCCAACCGCCGTCAGGCGAAGAACTGCCAGCGGGTCGAGATCACCGGCAAGGGCAAGGGGCCGGCGGTCCGTGCGGAGGCCTGCGCGGGCGACTTCTACGCCGCACTCGACGCCGCGGTGAGCAAGCTGGAGAACCGGCTGCGCAGGATGCACGACCGCCGGCGTGTGCACTACGGGCGCCGGGTTCCGGAATCCGTCGCGGAAGCGACCTCGGTGGCCGTCGCCGCCGGCTCGGCCACCGAGGGCCGGGCAACAGTGAGCACGGTGTTGCTGGAGGCGCCCGAAGTCGAGCAGCCCGGCAGCATCGCCGATGTCAATGGTGCGGACCTCGATCTCCCGCAACCGCGCTGGGACTCCGACGCCGCCGACCACACCCCCGGTCGGATCGTGCGCGAGAAGCACCATTCCGCCGAGCCGATCACCGTCGACCAGGCTCTCTACCAGATGGAGCTGGTCGGACACGACTTCTACCTGTTCAACGACGCCGACTGCGGCCGGCCCAGCGTCGTCTACCGGCGCAAGGGCTTCGACTACGGCGTGATCAGGCTCGGCTAGGTTTCTCCGCCTGGGACGGCCCGTACGCGCTCCGCGTGCGGGCCGTCCCGCTGTTTCACGAAGGCGGTGATTCCCGACGGATCAAGACCAACTGGCCACGGTGCGTGCGGGTCCGGGTGTTCCTTCCCTACGATGGGATCGGACAACTCACGCCTGGCCAACCCGCCGGGTCGAAACCGTGACGCGTAGCGCCTCCGTCGCCGGGGGCGGTGGGCGACGAGTGGGCAAAGAATACAGACAGCTAGTGAGGTCGACCGGATGGTTCTCAACCGCCTGCTGCGCGCGGGCGAGGGCAAGATCCTCAAGCGGCTACGCACGATAGCCGACCACATCAACACCCTCGAAGACGACGTGAAGGACCTTTCCGACGCCGAGCTTCGCGCGAAAACGGACGAGTTCCGCGGGCGCTACGACGACGGCGAGGGTGAGTCGCTGGACGAACTGCTGCCGGAGGCGTTCGCCGTGGCGAGAGAGGCCGCGCACCGCGTGCTCGGCCAGCGCCCGTTCGACGTCCAGCTGATGGGTGGTGCCGCGCTGCACCTCGGCCAGGTCGCCGAGATGAAGACCGGTGAAGGAAAGACGCTGACCTCGGTGCTGGCCGCCTACCTCAACGGTATCTCCGGCAAGGGCGTCCACGTCGTCACCACCAACGACTACCTCGCTCGCCGCGACTCCGAGTGGATGGGCCGCATCCACCGGTTCCTCGGGCTGCGGGTCGGCGTGATCCTCTCCGAGATGCCGCCGGACCAGCGCCGTGAGGCCTACCAGGCCGACATCACCTACGGCACGAACAACGAGTTCGGCTTCGACTACCTGCGCGACAACATGGCGTGGACCCTGGAGGACTGTGTCCAGCGCGGGCACAACTTCGCCATCGTCGACGAGGTCGACTCGATCCTGATCGACGAGGCCAGAACCCCGCTGATCATTTCTGGCCCGGCCGAGCAGTCCGCGCGCTGGTATGTCGAGTTCGCCCGGATGTCGCCGCTGATGAAGCGGGACGTCCACTACGAGGTGGACGAGCGTAAGCGGACCGTCGGCGTGACCGAGAAGGGCGTGTCCTTCGTCGAGGACCAGCTCGGCATCGAGAACCTCTACGAAGCCGCGAACACCCCGCTGGTCGGCTACCTCAACAACGCGCTCAAGGCCAAGGAGCTGTTCAAGCGCGACAAGGACTACATCGTCCGCAACAGCGAAGTGCTCATCGTCGACGAGTTCACCGGCCGCATCCTGCACGGCCGCCGCTACAACGAGGGCATGCACCAGGCCATCGAGGCCAAGGAAGGCGTCGAGATCAAGGCCGAGAACCAGACGCTGGCCACGATCACGCTGCAGAACTACTTCCGGCTCTACGACAAGCTCGCCGGCATGACCGGTACCGCCGAGACCGAGGCGGCCGAGTTCCACCAGACCTACAAGCTGGGTGTGGTGCCGATCCCGACCAACCGGCCGATGGTCCGCAACGACCAGGCGGACCTGATCTACAAGACCGAGCAGGCCAAGTTCGAGGCCGTCGCCGAGGACATCGCCGAACGGCACGAGAAGGGCCAGCCGGTGCTGGTCGGCACCACCAGCGTGGAGAAGTCCGAGTACCTGTCGAAGCTGTTGCTCAAGCTGAGCGTGCCGCACGAGGTGCTGAACGCGAAGTACCACGAGCGGGAGGCGCTGATCGTCGCCCGCGCCGGGCGGAAGGGCGCGGTCACCGTGGCCACCAACATGGCCGGCCGCGGTACCGACATCGTGCTGGGCGGCAACCCGGACATCATCGCCGACGAGCGCCTGCGTGAACGTGGTCTGGACCCCGTCGAGCACTCCGAGGAGTACGAGGCCCTGTGGCCGAAGGTGCTCGAGGAGGTCAAGGCCGAGGCGAAGGCGGAGGGCGACGAGGTCCGCGACGCGGGTGGGCTGTACGTGCTGGGCACGGAACGGCACGAGTCCCGGCGTATCGACAACCAGCTGCGTGGCCGCTCGGGCCGTCAGGGCGACCCCGGCGAGTCGCGGTTCTACCTGTCCCTGGGCGACGAGCTGATGCGGCGGTTCAACGCCGTGATGGTCGAGCGCGTGATGACCACCATGCGGCTGCCCGACGACATGCCGATCGAGCACAAGATGGTATCCCGGGCCATCAAGAGCGCTCAGACGCAGGTCGAGCAGCAGAACATGGAGCAGCGCAAGAACGTCCTCAAGTACGACGAGGTGATGAACGAGCAGCGCAAGGTGATCTACGCCGAGCGCCGCCGCGTGCTCGAGGGCGAGGACCTGAGCGAGCAGATGAAGTCGATGATCGTCGACGTCGTCACCGCCTACGCGCGGGGCGCCACCTCCGAGGGCTACGCCGAGGACTGGGACCACGAGCAGCTGTGGATCGCGTTGAAGCAGCTCTACCCGGTCTCGGTCACCTGGGATTCCCTGATCGAGGAGGACGACGATCTCAGCGCGGAGTTCCTGGCCGAAACCCTGGTCGAGGACGCGCTGAAGGCCTATGAGCGGCGTGAGGCCGAGGTCGACGTCGCGGGCGGCGAAGGCGCCATGCGCCAGGTCGAGCGGCAGGTGCTGCTGTTCGTGCTCGACCGCAAGTGGCGCGAGCACCTCTACGAGATGGACTACCTCAAGGAGGGCATCGGGCTGCGCGCGATGGCCCAGCGTGACCCGCTGATCGAATATCAGCGCGAGGGCTTCGACATGTTCAACGCGATGCTCGATTCGCTGAAGGAGGAGGCCGTTTCGCTGCTCTTCCACGCGCAGTTCGAGCAGCCACAGCCGCAGCCCCAGCCGGACCCGGCGGAGGCCGTGCTCGCGGCGGGCCGGCACGCCCAGCCCACGCCACCCCAGCAAGCGGCCGAGCCGCCGCAGCAGCGGGACGCGGTGCCGAGCGCGTTGCGTGGCAAGGGCCTCGACGGCGAGACTCCGCAGGGGCTCACCTACTCGGGTCCGGCCGAACAGGGCGGTGTGCAGTCCCGCAAGACCGGCGTGAGCGGCAACGGTGGTGGCTCGCAAAGCAGCACTCGTCGTGAGCGCCGCGCCGCGGCTCGTGCCCAGGCGAAGAAAGGCAAGCGTCGCTAGGCGCGCGGTTTCGCGCGGGGGCGGATGAGGTGGAAGAAAGTGCAGCGCCAGCCCTGTGACGTCTGCTCGAAGCGGGCGACCAGGGCGTAGGCGCGGCCCTGGCTGTGTGCCGTGCCGCACGCTTCGACGGCGTGCGGCGCGACGCGGCAGCCGTGCACGGTTTTCAGCGTGTACCGCACCTTCGCGGTCGGGGTCTCCTCGCTCAGCAGGCGATACAGCCGCGGGTGGACCGCCGTGCGCAACTGGTGCGCCGGCCGGTGCCCGGCGCGGACTTCCAGGATCAGGTTGAGCACGGCCCGCAACTGTCGCACGTCGGGCGGCGGGCCGGGCCGGTTTGCCGAAGCCTGCGGCCCGGGCGGCAGGTCCAGCGCGAGCGGCGTGCCGGGATCCAGCAGCGCCGACCGGTCGCGATCGGGCTCGTAGGGTCGCAGGCGGTGCAGTGCGCCGGCGGTGTGCGGCATCGGTCGTTCTCCCCCGTCTTTCGTGATCCTCTGTCCGATAGAGCGCGCAACCGGGCAGACTCGGACAAACGTCGCACGAAAAGGTGAGGCGGCGGGTCGGGCTATCGTCGGGGTCCGTGTGCGAAGCCCTGGTACTCGACTACGCCGGAGTGCTCACCGATCCGGACGCCGCGGACCTGCTCGCGGTGGTGAGTGCGTTGCGGAAACGCGGCATCCGTACGGCGCTGCTGTCCAACGCCGGCAGCGGTGAAGGGGTCAAACGCGGACTGGCGGCCTACTTCGACGCCTTCGTGTTCTCCGGCGAGGTAGGTTTCGCCAAGCCGTCCACCGAGGTCTACCGGCTCACCGCCGAGCGACTCGGTGTGTCCACCGTGGACTGCGTTTTCGTTGACGACGTGCACGCCAATGTGGCCGGCGCGGTGGCCGTCGGCATGGTCGGCGTGCACCACGTCTCAGTCGCCGCAACCCTCGCCGAACTGAACGCCCTCTTCGTTTAGGTCGTGTTTTCAGGCGCGCGATCGGATTTGGGTAGCCGGGCCTGTCCCTTGGCCTCGCCTCACGAGGTCGAAGCAGAGCACGGCGGCCGCGGCGGACACGTTGAGCGATTCGACGTCGCCCGGCATCGGGATGGACAGCCAGCCGGTCACCAACTCCGCGACCTCGTCGGAGACCCCGGCCGTCTCGCCGCCCAGGACGAAGGCGGCGGGCGAGGACAGTTCGGCGTCGAAAAGCGGCTCGCCGTTCACCGCGCCCAAGCCGTAGATGCGGTATCCGGCTTCGGCGAGCATGCCGGCGGCCTCCACGGCCGTGCCGCAGCGCAGGACCGGCGCACGGAAGGCCACTCCGGCCGAAGCCTTGACCACCAGTGGGTCCAGCGCCGCCACGCCACGCCGGGGCACGACGATCCCGCCGAGCCCGGCGGCCGTCGCGGTCCTGAGGATCATGCCGACGTTCGCCGGCGTGGTGATCCCGTCGAGCACCAGCACGTTCGCGGGCAGCGGCGCCGACGACAGTGCGGCGTTCAGCGGGCGCATGCGGGGCGCGACGACGTCGGCGAGCACCCCCTGGTCCTGCTTCCCGTTGCCGGCCAGCACCTTCACCCGGTGCGCGCTCGCCCGCCGCACCGGCACCCCGGCGGCCCGCGCGGCACGCTGGATCTCGGCCGCGGCCTGACCACGGGCGGTGTCGGCGAGAACCACCTTGTCCACCCGCAGCGCCGGGTCGTCCAGTGCTTCCAGGACGGGCTTCCGGCCGTAGACGGTCAGGAAGCGGTCCTTCGGGGACGTGGGTGTGTTCGCTCCGGGCACATCAAGAAAGACTAGCGACGCGAAGCGTCTGGCGTTGAGGGTGGCGGTGGGCGACGGCGCGGGGACGGCAGGGTGTGTCAGGATCGGCTCATGCCGGACCGTCTTTCCGCGCTGGACGCGTCGTTCCTGTATCTGGAGGGCGCGGCGACCCCGATGCACGTCGGTGGCGTGGCGATCTTCGAGCGTCCCCGGGGCGGCTTCGGCTACGGGCAGGTGCTCGACCTGGTCGGACAGCGGCTCGGCTACCTGCCCAGATACCGCGAGCGCGTGCTGGCGGTGCCGGGGCATCTGGCCCGGCCGGTCTGGGTGGACGATGTCGACTTCGACCTGAACTACCACGTGCGGCGCTCCGCGCTCCCCGCCCCGGGCACCGACGAGCAGTTGTTCGAGCTGGTCGCGAGGCTGATGGCCCGGCCGTTGGACCACGAGCGGCCCCTGTGGGAGGTCTACTTCGTCGAGGGCCTGAGCGACAACCGCGTCGCGCTGGTAACCAAGACCCATCAGGCCATGGTGGACGGGGTGGGCACGGTGGAGCTGGGCCAGCTCATCCTGAACGCCTCGCCGCAGCGGTGTGAGCCGCACGAGGACACTTGGGTGGCCCGCTGCCCGCCCTCGACCACGCAGCTCGTACTGGACGCCGTCAGTGAAACCGTCCAGCGGCCCGGTGAACTGGTGGAGAACGTCCGCACGGTGGTGGGCGACGCCGCCGCGACCGCGACCAAGCTGACGGACACCATAGGCGGCCTGGCCGCCACCCTGGGCACGGTGATCCGCCCCGCACCGGCCGGGCCGCTCAACAAGCACGTGTCCGGCGGTCGCGTCTTCGCCGTGGTGAACACGCGGCTGGACGACTACCGCAAGGTGCGGAGCGAGCACGGCGGGACGGTCAACGACATCGTGCTCGCGGCGGTCACCGGTGCGCTGCGGGAATGGCTGCTGTCCCGCGGAGAAAGCGTCGCCTCGACCACTACGCTGCGCGCGCTCGTGCCGATGGCCGTGCTCGACCCGGAGACCATCGAGTTCTCCAGGACCGGCCTGGTGAACAACCAGGTCGAGGCGCGTCTGGTGGACCTGCCGGTCGGCGAGCCGAACCCGGTGCTCCGCCTGCAGCACATCACCCACGCGATGCGGGTCTACACCGATTCTCGCCGTTCGGTCGCCGCTCGTGCGATGCTTATGGTGAGCGGTTTCGCGCCTGCCACGATACGTTCGCTGGCCGCACGGGCCGCAGGGTCGTTCTCCGGGCGGATCTTCAACCTGGTGATCACCAACTCGCCCGGGCCGCAGCTGCCGCTGTACGCCGGGCAGGCGAGGATGACCGAGATGTACCCGGTGATTCCGCTGGCCCGCAACCAGGCGCTGGCCATCGGGGTCACCTCGTATCACGGAGGCGTCTACTTCGGACTCAACGGCGACCGCAAGGCGGTGTCCGACGTGGGATACCTGGCGGCGATGATCGAGCAGTCACTGGCGGAGCTGAACGGCGCCGGGTGGTAGTGAACGACAGAGAAGGGTGCGACTGGTGAGGGTCTATCTCCCCGCGACGATCGGCATGCTGCGGAAGCTGGTCGCCGAGCGGAAACTGCAACCGGTCAGTGCCACCGGGTTCGCGCTCACCCCGGCCCTGCGTGAGTCCTACGTCAGCGGGTCCACCGAGGAACTCGAGTACGCGGCGCTGCTGGACGCTGCCCGTGCCTCGCTGCGGCTGCTCGCCGACGACGAGAAGGAGATCCCGCGCCGCGTCGTGATCTCGGCCGACGTCGAGGATGCCACGGCACGTCCCGACCTGGACGCCGCGGTGGTCCGGCTGGGCGGGCCGGTCACGCTGGACGACGTGGCGGCGGTGCACGTGGACACCGAAGACGCGGAAGAGGCGGTCCGCATCGCGGCGGGGCTCATCGACGCCGCGGACCTGGGCGACCCGGACGCCGAGTTCGCGCTCGGCGACGCCGAGGACCACGAGCTGGCCTGGTACGCCCCGCAGGAGCTGCCGTTCCTCCTGGAACTCCTTTAGTTTGGACTGGAGGCCACAAGCCAAGGAGTTGTGAGGAGACACCATGGACGCCGTCACGACCGTGCCCACCCCGATGAACGAACCGGTCCGCGGTTACGCCCCCGGCTCCGCGGAGCGGGAGTCGCTGCGGCGGCGGATCGCGGAGCTGGAATCGGAGAAACACGAGTTGCCGCAGACCATCGGCGGGCAGCGCCGCATGGCCGGTGGCGAAATGTTCGACGTCGTCCAGCCGCACGACCACGGCCATGTGCTCGGGGTGTCCGCGCAGGCGACCACACAGGACGTGGCCGACGCGGTGGCCGCCGCGAAACGGGCCGCGCCCGGATGGCGCGAGTTGCCGTTCGACGAGCGGGCCGCGATCTTCCTGCGTGCCGCGGACCTGATCGCCGGTCCCTACCGGGACACGCTCAACGCCGCGACCATGCTCGGCCAGTCGAAGTCGGTGCAGCAGGCCGAGATCGACGCGGCCTGTGAGCTGATCGACTTCCTGCGATTCAACGTGCACTATGCCCGGCGGATCCTCGCCGAGCAGCCCAACTCGGTGGCCGGCGTGTGGAACCGGATGGAGTACCGGCCGCTGGACGGGTTCGTCGTGGCGATCACCCCGTTCAACTTCACCGCGATCGCCGGGAACCTGCCCAGCTCACCGGCGTTGATGGGCAACACGGTGGTGTGGAAGCCGACGCCGACCCAGCAGCTGGCCGCGCATTACACGATGCGGGTCTTCGAGGAAGCCGGACTACCGCCTGGCGTGATCAACCTGGTGACCGGTGACGGGCGGGCGGTGAGCGAGGTCGCGCTGGCCGATCCCGGTTTCGCCGGGCTGCATTTCACCGGGTCCACCGCGACGTTCAAGCTGCTCTGGCGGCGCATCGCGGAGAATCTGGACAGCTACGGGGGTTATCCCCGCATCGTGGGCGAGACGGGTGGCAAGGATTTTGTCGTCGCGCATTCTTCCGCGCGCCCGGACAAGCTGGCGACGGCGCTGGTGCGGGGCGCCTTCGAATACCAGGGCCAGAAATGCTCGGCCGCCTCGCGCGCGTACCTGCCGCGGTCGCTGTGGCAAGGCGGGCTCCGGGACGCGGTGGCCGATCTGACGAGGACCGTGAAATTCGGTGATATCACGGACTTCTCGCTGTTCGGCGGCGCCGTGATCGACGCTCGCGCGTTCGCCAGGCACCAGGCCCTGCTGTCCGGTGTGGACGGTGACGCCGAGCTGGACGCGCTTGCCGGTGGTCATTGCGACGATTCCGTCGGGTATTTCGTCGAACCCACGGTGCTGGTTTCGGACGATCCCGGGCACAAGGTGTTCGCCACCGAATACTTCGGCCCGATCCTGGCCGTGCACGTGTATCCGGACGCCGAGTACGAAAGCGTTCTCCAACTGGTGGACAGCACTTCGCCGTACGCGCTCACCGGTGCCGTTTTCGCCGACGACCGGGCCGCCGTCCAGCAAGCGCAGCACGCGCTGCGGTTCGCCGCGGGGAACTTCTACGTCAACGACAAGCCGACCGGGTCGATCGTCGGGCAGCAGCCGTTCGGCGGCTCACGGGCGTCGGGCACCAACGACAAGGCGGGCTCGATGTTCAACCTGCTTCGCTGGGCGAGCCCGCGTTCGGTCAAGGAGACCTTCGACGCCCCCACCGGCATCCGCTACCCGCACATGGGCTGAGCTTTCCCGGAACCCCGGCGTGACGCCACGCCGGGGTTCCGGGAAAAGCTCACTTGGGCAGTTTGATCTCCTTGACCTGGTCCGCCGGCGGGGCCTGCACCTCGACGGGAGTACCCCAGTCCGAGTACTTGATGGTCATCTGCACGTCCTGGGCGTTGGCCGGCGCGCCGACCGCCTTCATGACCGCACCGAGGTCCTCGGTGAGCTGGACGGGTAGTTGGTCGGCGTTCAGCCACAGCTCCAGCGGAACGCTCTTGACCTTGCTGGTGATCTGCCGCAGCTGCGCGTCGGACAGGCCGCTGGCGCCGAGGTTCTTGGCCGCCTTGGCGAAGTCGAGGTCGATCCAGTAGTGGCTGACGGGCTGTCCGTCGAGCGTGGTCTTCTCGCTCTTGGTGATCGTGCCCGCCTGCTGGATCCGCTCGAGGGTCTTGCTCGGGTCGTTCTGCTGGGCTCTGTCCAGCAGGTCGCTGAACTGCTTGCCGAGCGCGCCGTCCGTGCTGATCTTGCCCCAGGGCTTGCCGCCGGTGACCTGAGCGCGAACCGACTCCGGCAGCTTGATGTACATCGTCCTGTCGACCAGCCGGATCTCCTCGGTCTGGCCCAGGGCGTTCATGGTTATGTCCATGGCGGTGTTGGCACCGTCGTAACGGCCCTGACCTTCGGCCGTGATCCGTTGCCCGCCGACCGTTTCGACCATCGAGATCTTGGACGACCTGGCCTGTTCGGTCTTCGAGGTGGCGGCGCGCACCAGTTCCTGCGCGTCCCCGAACAGCGAAGCCGAACTGGTCTGGCCGTTCGGGCCGGTGGCCTGCCCGTTCTCGGTTCTCGCGCCGCATCCGCCGACCGTGATGACCAGCGCGAGCCCACCCGCGAGCAGCGCCGACTTCTTCATGTTCCCTCCAGAGCCGATTGGTCCCTCGAGAGGGTCAGTTGCCGAGCTTCAGTTCGCCGACCTGGTCGGCGGGCGGGGCCAGAACGTCGACCGGGGTGCCCCAGTCCGAGTACTTCAGGGTCATCTTCGCGTTCTGGGCGTTGGACGGGGCGCCGGCTGCCTTCATGATCGGGCCGAGATCCTCGCTGACCTGCACCGGCAGCTGGTCGGCGTTCAGCCACAGCTCGACGGGGATGCTCTTGACCTGGCCGGCCATCTGTTGCAGTTGCTCCTCGGGCACACCGGCGGAGCTGAAGCTCTTGGCCGCCTTGGCGAAGTCGAGGTCGATCCAGTAGTGGCTGACGGGCTGCCCGTCGAGCGTGGTCTTCTCGCTCTTGGTGATCGTGCCCGCCTGCTGGATCTGCTCGAGAGTCTTGCTCGGGTCGTTCTGCTGGGCCTTGTCGAGCGTGTCGCTGAGCGCCTTGCCGACGTCGCCGTCCGTGCTGATCCTGCCCCAGGGCTTGCCGCCGGTCATCGCGCCGCGCGCGGCCTGGGGGAGCTGGATGTACATGGTCTTGCCAACCAGCCGGATCTCCTCGGTCTGGCCCAGCACGGTCATGGTCATCTGCATGACGCTGTTGGCGCCGTCGTAACGGCCCTGGCCCTCACCCGTGATCTGCTGCCCGGCGACCGTTTCGACGAGGCTGAACTTGGACGACTTCACTTGCTGGGTCTTCGCGGATGCCGCGAGCACCAGTTCCTGGGCGTTGCCGAACAACGAGTCCGAGCCGGTGTTGCCGGTCTGGCCACTGGCCTGCCCGCTTTCGGTTTTCGTGGCACACCCGCTCACGACGACGACGAGTGCGAGCCCGCCGGCCAACAGCGCCGACTTCTTCATGTTCCCTCCAGTGCGACTCCGGCCCCCCAACGGGTGTCATAGTTCCAGACCCGCGCGGGAAGCTAAGAGGCGCCTGAGAGATGTGAGCCTTCTGGTGTCCGCGACCTCGTCCAACATGCAGTCGGGATTTTCGGGCGGGCCGAGGTGACCGCAGCCCGGCGGGCACTCCTCGGCGGCCTCGGCGAACTCCTCGAAGGCGGCGACGATGTCATCGGCGGTGATGTGCGCCAACCCGAACGACCGGATGCCGGGGGTGTCGATCACCCAGCCGCTCTCGGGCAGGGGCAGCGCCACCGCCGCGACCGACGTGTGCCTGCCCTTGCCGACCGCGCTGACCACGCCGGTAGCCAGTTCGGCGTCCGGCACCAGCCGGTTGACCAGTGTCGACTTGCCGACGCCGGAGTGTCCGACGAGTGCGGAAACCCGGCCGCGCACGGTGTCCGCCAGCGGAAGCGAGTCCTCGTCGTAGCGGGTGACCAGGGTCGGCACGGCCAGTTCCGCGTAGCGGGCCTGGAACTCGCGGGGCTCGGCGAGGTCGGCCTTGGTGAGGCAGAGCACCGGCTGCAGCCCGCCCGCATAGCAGGCGACCAGGCAGCGGTCGATGAAACCGGGACGCGGCGGCGGGGCGGCCAGCGCGCTGACGATGATCAGTTGTTCGGCGTTTGCCACCACCACCCGTTCATACGGGTCGGTGTCGTCGGCGGTGCGGCGGAGCACACTAATTCGGTCGTCCACCCGGATGATCCGGGCGAGTGTGTCGGGCTTGCCGCTCACGTCTCCGACCAAGCCCACCTGGTCACCGACGACCACTGGTGTTCGGCCGAGCTCGCGGGCCCGCATGGCGGTCACGAGATGGCCGGGATCGCCGTCGACGGCGCACGTCCAGCGGCCGCGGTCGACCGCGACCACCATCGCGGCGGCGGCGTCGGCGTGCTCGGGCCTGCGCTTGCTGCGGGGCCGGGAACCGCGCCCCGGGCGCACCCGGACGTCGCTCTCGTCCAGCCGACGCCAGTCCCGTGCCGCCAAGTCCCGTCACCAATCTCGCGTTTCCCATGAACTGCTTTTCGTCAGATGATGTCACGATGGGGCCTGACACGACCTGGTGCGAAGGAGTTGGACGAGATGTGCGGCCGCTATTCGGCGTCGAAGAGTCCGGCGAAGCTGGTCGAGGAGTTCGGCGCGGCGGACGAAACCGCCGGCAAGGCACGTGAGGCCGACTACAACGTGGCCCCGACCAAGAACGTGGTCACCGTGGTGCAGCGGCATCCCCGGGATGCCGAAGGCACCATGCTGCCCGACGAGCCCACCGAGCGCACCCTGCGGCTGATGCGGTGGGGCCTGGTGCCGTTCTGGGCCAAGGACCCGTCGGTGGGCAACCGGATGATCAACACCCGGGCCGAGACGGCGACCGAGAAACCCGCGTTCCGCAAGGCGCTGGCCAAGCGTCGTTGCCTGGTGCCCGCCGACGGCTGGTACGAGTGGCGGCGCGGCCCGGCCCCGGACGGGGGAAAACCGGTCAAGGAGCCGTTCTTCATGACCGGCCCGGACGCCAAGTCGCTGGCCTTCGCGGGGATCTGGGAGAGCTGGCGGGACAGGAGCGACCCCGAGGCCGAACCGCTGATCACGTTCTCGGTCATCACCACGGCGGCTACCGGACGGCTGACCGACATCCACGACCGCATGCCGCTGCTGGTTCCGGAGCGCGACTGGGCGTCCTGGCTCGACCCGGATCGCGACGAGGTCGGCGAGTTGCTGGTGCCTTCACCGGACCTGGTCGACGCGCTGGAGTTGCGCCCGGTTTCGGACCGGGTCAACAACGTCCGCAACAACGGGCCCGAACTCGTCGAGCGGATCGACCCCGCCACCGAACTCGACCAGGCCCTGTTCTGACGGCGGCGGGACGATGACTTCGCTCACCATCGACACCCCGCACGGACCGGCGCGCGCCGAACTGCACTGTGCCGAGGAAGGCGTCGCGGTGCTGCTGCTCGGGCACGGGGCCGGGGGCGGGATCGCGGCCAAGGACCTGGTCGCGGTCACCAGGGCGGCCCAGGCCGCCGGGGTGCACGTCGCGCTGGTCGAGCAGCCCTACCGGGTGGCGGGCCGGCGGGCCCCGGCACCGGCCAGGCAGCTGGACGCGGCCTGGCTCGCCGTCGCCGACGAACTGACCGACCGGTTCGACGGCCTGCCGCTGGTGTTCGGCGGACGATCCTCCGGGGCCCGAGTCGCCTGCCGGACGGCGTCCGCGGGGCAGGCCGTCGCCGTGTTGTGCCTGGCGTTCCCGGAACATCCGCCGGGAAAGCCGGACCGGACCCGGCAACCCGAACTGGACGCCGTCGAGGTGCCCACCCTGGTCGTGCAGGGCGAAATTGACCCGTTCGGCCGTCCGGAACCCGGCCCGCACCACGAGGTCGTCGTCATCCCCGGCACGCATGCGCTCGACTCGGACCTCGACGCCCTGTCCCGGAGCACCTCGGAATGGCTGTCGCGGGTCCTCCGCCCGCTTTCCTAGGTCCCGCCGGCACCTCCTTCAGCGGCCGGTCGCCGTAACAGGCGCTGACCTGGCTGTTGCCGGTGCCGGACGCGCCGCCCAGCAGCATTGCCAGTCGCGAGCCAGGTGGCTAGCCGGCGATCGGGGCGACGGTGGCCCTCGTGAGGCGGATGAGGTCGTCGGGCGCGAGTTCCATCTCCAGGCCACGGCGGCCGGCCGAGCAGAACACCGTCTCGAACGCATTGGCGGACTCGTCGACGACCACGGGCAGCCTGCTCCGCTGACCGAGCGGGGAAATGCCCCCGAGCACGTAACCCGTGGCGCGCTGGGCGGCGGCCGCTTCGGCCAGGCGGGCCCGCTTGCCCCCGGCCGCCGCGGCGAGCGCTTTGAGGTCCAGCTGACCGGTGACCGGGACCACGCCCACCGTCAGCGCGCCGTCGACCTCGGCGACCAGCGTCTTGAACACGCGTTCCGGCGCTACGCCCAGTGCCTCCGCCGCCTCCTGGCCGTACGACTCGTGTTTCGGGTCGTGGTCGTAGGCGTGCAGCTTGTGCGTGACCTTCTGCTTGGCGAGCAACGCGGTCGCCGGGGTTCCCTTTCCCGCCATGCGCGGCAGACTAGCGGCCCCGAAAGCCGGGCCGGGGAATGCCAATGGCCGGCCGGTTGTTGTCGAGGGCGTGGCTATCAAGCTTGCGCAACCCCCACGCCCCGTGCTGCGCCGCGCCGCGGCCCGACCCGGCAAGCCCGTCCGCGTATCCTCTAAGGCAACGCACACGCGCCAGACGGTGGACGTCACTCGCCTGGACGCGGACGGGGAAGGGAGCGGCTTGCCGAGCACGCAGAACTCAGCGGTGTCAGATTCCGGCTCGAACGACGAGCGCGCGGAGCGCTTCGAGCGGGATGCGATGCCACTGCTGGACCAGCTGTACTCGGCCGCGATGCGGATGACGCGGAATCCGGCCGACGCCGAGGACCTGGTGCAGGAGACCTACCTCAAGGCTTACGGTGCCTTCGCCTCGTTCAAGGAAGGCACGAACCTCAAGGCCTGGCTGTACCGCATCCTGACCAACACCTACATCAACGGCTACCGGAAGCGGCAGCGCCAGCCCGTGCAGCAGCCGACCGAAGAGATCACCGACTGGCAGATCGCCCAGGCGGAGAGCCACACCTCCAGCGGCCTGCGCTCGGCCGAGGTCGAGGCGCTGGACCGCCTGCCCGACTCCGATGTCAAGTCGGCGCTACAGCAGCTGCCCGAAGAGTTCCGGCTGGCGGTCTACCTTGCCGACGTCGAAGGTTTCGCCTACAAGGAAATAGCCGAGATCATGGACACCCCGATCGGCACGGTGATGTCCCGCCTGCACCGCGGGCGTGCTCAGCTACGCAACCTGCTCGCCGATGTCGCCCGTGAGCGCGGCTTCATCCGGGGTGCCCGGCAGGAGGTGGCGCGATGAGTTCCGAGTCCGCCGAGTGGACGGAATCCGCCCAGCGGAAAGCGCGGGACAGGGTCAACTGCCAGGACGCGCTGGCGGAGATATTTCTGCTGCTGGATCGCGAGTGCAGCCCGGAGCGTGACGCCGAACTCCGCAGGCATATCGAGGAGTGCCCGCCGTGCCTCGAGGAATACGGTATCGACGAGTTCCTGAAGAGCCTGCTGGCCCGCAAGTGCGGCGGTGATCACGCGCCTGACGAACTCAAGCGCAAGCTGCATGCGTCGATCCGGCGGACCATGGAGCAGTGCGGCGGGGTGACCGTGGAGCGCACGGAGGTCAGCGTCGAACGGCGCGACTGAAACCTCCAAGTCATGAGGAAGGCCCCGGGAACCCCGGGGCCTTCCTCATACCCAGGCTCGGGCGTCTTCCTGGGACAAGCCCCGGGCCCTCGCGCAGGCGTTGGGCGCTGTCTTCCTGAGGGCAAGCCCCCCAGACCGCCCGCTCAGGCGTTGGGCTTCTTGCCGTGGTTGGCGCCGTTCTTCTTCCGGTCGCGGCGCTTCCTGGCTCGCTTCGACATCGCAACTCCTCGATCTGACTCTGTTGTTCGACACACGCCCACATGGACGGGTAGCCAGGCCGTGACTCCCGACGACGGCTGCCGGATGACGCTAGCGGCCCCCGTTGCTGCGCGGGCGCGTCCTTCTCACCACGACAGCGACCTCACGTCTGCCTGACGCTCCTGGCTGTGACCATAAGTGTGTCATGCTGTGCTCGTGGCCCGGAGCGGGGCCAGGAGGGTGCGTAAAGGTTTGTCCACGCTTTCCGATCTGCTCGCCGAAAACACCGGGCTGCCCGGCGAGGCCGCCGACCATCTGCAGGCGGTGGTGGCCGAGTGGCAGCTCCTCGCCGACCTGTCCTTCGCGGACTTCCTGCTCTGGGTACCGGTATCGCCGGAGGCGAACGCGCAGGGCGGTGACTTCGTCTGCGTCGCCCAGGCCCGGCCGACCACGGCGCCGACCGCGCATCCCGAGGACGTCGTGGGCACCCGCTTCACCGTGGACGAGCATCCGCAGCTGGCCCGGACGATGCGTGAGGTGCGGATCTGCCGCGAGGAGGAGCCGCACTGGTACCGCGACCTGCCGATGCGGCGGGAGGCCGTCCCGGTCACCTTCGACGGCGAGGTCATCGCGGTGCTGAGCCGGGAGACCAACCTGGCGGCGCCACGAGCGTCCAGCCCGCTGGAGGTGGCCTATCTGGGCAGCGCGGGCGACCTCTGCCAGATGATCGCCGACGGCACGTTCCCGTTCCCCGACACCCAGTCGGACGTGCACACCAGCCCGCGGGTGGGAGACGGCCTGATCCGCCTGGACGCCGGTGGCAACGTGGTCTTCGTCAGCCCCAACGGGCTGTCCGCCTACCACCGGATGGGCCACGAGTCGGACCTGGTCGGCACCCGGCTGGCGCCGCTGACCCGCTCGCTGATCCGCGATCCGTTCGATGCGACCGAGGTGGCGCACCGGATCCTGGACGCGCTGGACGGCAAGCCGGGGAGCCGCACGGAGGCCGACTCGCGGCGGGGCGCCGTCGTGCTGTTCCGCGCGTTGCCGCTGCGGCCGCACGGGCAGCCCGCCGGGGCGCTGGTGCTGGTGCGCGACGTCACCGAGGTCAAGCGGCGGGACCGCGCCCTGCTGTCCAAGGACGCCACCATCCGTGAGATTCACCACCGCGTCAAGAACAACCTCCAGACCGTGGCGGCGCTGCTGCGCCTGCAGTCACGACGGACCTCCAGTCCCGAGGCGCGGCAGGCGCTCACCGAGTCGGTGCGCCGGGTCGCCTCGATCGCGATGGTGCACGAGGCGCTGTCGGTGTCCGTCGACGAGCGGGTGGACCTCGACAAGCTGCTGGACAACGTGCTGCCGATGGTCAGCGAGGTGGCCACCGCGGAGTCGCGGGTCGACATCGACCGCACCGGATCGTTCGGGGTGGTGGTGGCCGAGATCGCCACCCCGCTGGTGATGGTGCTGGCCGAGCTGGTGCAGAACGCGGTCGAGCACGCGTTCCCGGACGGCAGGCCCGGCCGGGTGGAAATCGCGGTGTCGCGCTCGGCGCGCTGGCTGGACGTCCTGATCCGGGACAACGGCCGTGGGCTGCCGTCGGGATTCTCGCTGGAGCGGGCGGACGGCCTGGGCCTGCAGATCGTCCGCACCCTGGTCGAGTCGGAGCTGCGGGGCTCGCTGTCGCTGCGCCGGGTCAAGGACCTCACGGACACCGCCGGGGATGCCGGTGCGCGGCGAACCGGTGTCGCCACCCGTGGCACCGAAGCCGCCCTGCGTATCCCGCTCAGCCGGCGTCTGTGAAGCGCACTAGGGCCGGTACCCCGCCAAGGTTGGGTACCGGCCCGGTACGTCTACTGATGCGCGGAACTGTCGCGGACCCCGCGGCGGGGCGCGTCAGGCGGCAACGTATCGTAGGTTCAGGCGTTGCTGCGCATGCCGATGTGAGCACGGCGCCGCTTGAGGGCACGCCGCTCGTCCTCGCTCATACCGCCCCACACGCCGGCGTCCTGACCGCTGGCCAGAGCCCAGGCCAGGCAGTCGGAAGCCACGGTGCAGCGGTGGCATACGGCTTTCGCCTCGGCGATCTGCAACAGAGCGGGACCGCTGCTTCCCACCGGGAAGAACAGCTCGGGGTCCTCGTCTCGGCAGGCCGCGTCGTGGCGCCAGTCCATTTCTGTGAGCTCCTTCTAGGGGCGCAGAACACTGCGCCACAGGTCGTCATGGCGGTCGTTTTTTGGGGTGCTTGTGAATGCTTTCACGAAGCACCGCTTTCGACAAGAGCTTCGGCAAGATCGGTGAGTCAGCTCACCTGGTCGAGCGACCCGGGCTGACCTGCGATTTCGTTCCGAAACGACCCTTGAAACCCGACAGGGAGTTCGGTAAGCGGGGCCCTGGCGTCGATGAACGGCAACTGGAACTTTGCCCCGTACGATCACCTGGGAGATCATCATCGCACGCCACCGTCACACCAGTACGGTCAACGCCTTCGGCACGCTGACGAACTTCACCCGGGTTCGCTGACCCACCGGATCTCCGTCCACCTGGAAGTTTACCGGCTGTTCAGCTTCGACGCTCAATTCCGCGAGATCGTCATGGGCGGTCAGGCGCCGGCCACGGTGCTTACGGGCCTCTTCGCGCAGCGCTTGGCGGGCATGCCGGAACACCGTCGGCAGGCCCAAGCCGCGCAGGGCGAACAAGCCGAGGCCGCCGTCGAAGGAGGTGGTGGCGTTCAGATGCACCGGGCGCTCGCCCAGATAGCTCCACGGGTCGGTGTTGGAGACGAAGGCCATGCGGACCTGGACGGGTTCCTCGCCGGGAAGGTGCACGGTCAGCGGCTGCCTGCCCAGCGGGGGACGGAAGTAGCAGGTGACCGCGGCACGCAGATAGAGCAGCGCGTTGGTCTGCTTGCCGCGACGGTCGGCGACGGCGGTGACGACGTCGGCGTCCCAGCCCATCCCGGCGTTGAAGGTGAACCACCTGTCGTCGGCGCGGCCCAGCCCGACCATTCTGCTGTGCCCGCCTTCGATGGCGCGCAGGAGCTGGTGCGTGGCTTCCACCGGGTCACGTGCGATGCCGAGAGCACGCGCGAACACGTTCGCCGACCCGCCGGGGACGACCCCCAGCGCGGGCGCGTCACCCGGCCCGTTCGCGAGCAGGCCGTTGACCACTTCGTTGACCGTCCCGTCGCCGCCGTGCGCGACCACCAGGTCGATTCCCTCACGCGCCGCTCCGCGGGCCACCGCGAGCGCGTGGCCTGCGTAGTCGGTCTCGACGACCTCCAGCTTCACCTGGCTGGCCAGCGCGTGCGCCAGCACATCGCGGCCGCCGGCCGTGGTGGACGTGGCCTGAGGATTGACGACGAGAATCGCGCGCACTCCCGCAGAGTAGGTCACCCGGTGACCCACCCGTCGGCGCCCGGAAGATTGCCACTGCTTACCGCGATGACTTGCCGGTGAACCTCCCATCGCCCGAGCCAGGTGTCGTGACAAGTGCACCCGAGCCGACCGCTCGCTCGCCGACGACACCTAGATCTTGAACCCTGCGACCGCGATTCGAAAACGGCCGACCGGGTGGCTTACCATCGGTAGCGTTCACGGTCGGTCGTCGGCCCAGGTCGAGGGCCGAATGTGAAACCGCGCGGCAACTGATCGAGTGAGCGCGCAAGATCGCGAAGGATGGATGTGTCGCTGGCGGACAAGATCGCTCCGGCGCCCCGCGAGGTCCGGCTGGCGGGGCTGCTCGCCGGGCTGCTCGGCGCCGCGTTGCTGGCGTTCGGCATCGTGCTCGTGTGCCAGCCGGGCCTGCCCGGGAACAACGTTTTCGCCGAGGCCGGGTTCTACGCGGCGTTCGCGGTCGCCGTGCTGGTGTGCGGGGTCGGCCTCGCGCTCGGCCATACCTGGGCGCGCTCACCGGCCGTGGTCGTGGCGCTGATGACGGCCGGGGTCGGCTGGTACCTCGCGGTGCCCTCCGAACAGCCGGGCCCGGGCGTGCCGATCATCGGCGTCGGGCTGCTCCTGCTGGTGCTGCTGTTCCGCCGGCCCTCCCGGGCGTGGGCGCTCGGGCAACAGGAGGGCGAGACCGAGCAGGAGGCCGCCGAACGTGGTGGTCTCGAAGGCCGTCGGCGCGGGCGAGACCAGGATTCGTGAACCTCCCGCCAGCCGGGATCAGCCGTTGGCCGAAGGCGGGCATCGGCACCTGGAGCGAGGATCCCGACGTGGTGATCCTCTGGTTCGTCCCCGAGGAAGTTTCGTCGAACGCCGTGCTCACCCCGCAGGCGGCGGGCGGACCTGTTGTCTAGACCTTTTGCTTCGCGTGGTCGGCAAGGGATTCGAGTGCCGTGTCGGTGAGACGGTACACCGTCCACTCGTCCATGGGGATCGCACCGAGCGACCGGTAGAACCCGGTGGCCGGGTTCCAGTCGAGCACCGACCATTCGAGCCGCGCGTAGCCCTTGTCGACGCATTCGCGCGCCAGCGTGGCCAGCAGGGACTTACCCAGGCCCGACCCGCGGAGTTCGGGCCGCACGTAGAGGTCTTCCAGATAGATTCCGTGCACCCCGCGCCAGGTGGAGAAGTTCAGGAACCACAACATGAACCCGACGATCTCGCCGTCGACCTCGGCGACGTGCCCGAACACCGCGGGCGAGTCGGCGAACAGCGCGGCGTGCAGCTTTTCCGGGGTCAGGTGACATTCCTTCGGCGCCTTCTCGTAGGCGGCGAGGTCGTGCACCAGCTGCACCAGGGTGTCCACATCGGACTCCCGGACGCGGCGGATTTCGGCCAAGGCCAAAGCCCTTTCTGTGTTGGGTGAACCGAGCGTGTTCAGGACGGCGGGATGTTCAGGTGCTGGATCTGCGGTTCGCCGCGCTCGTGGCCGAGCACCGAAACCCCGGCCGGGTCGAGTCCGAAGTGTACGCCCGAGGTGGCGGGCAGGCCGATCCACCGGGCCAGCAGCACGCGGCTGAAATGCCCGTGACCGATCAGGATCACCTCGCGGTCGGCCAGCGCGGCACGGACTCGCTCGAGCAGCTTGTCGGCGCGGGTGGTCACCTGATCGGCGCTCTCCCCGTCGGGTACCGGATGGGTCCAGATCGTCCACCCCGGCACGGCCTCGCGGATCTCCGGGGTGGTGATGCCCTCGTAGTCGCCGTAGTCCCATTCGGCGAGTTCCTCGGTCACCTCGTCCACGACCAGGCCGGCGAGTTCGGCGGTCCGCACGGCGCGCCGGCGCGGACTGCTCAGCACCAGTGCCGGGCCCATCCGCAGGGTGCCCAGGGTGAGTCCGGCGCCGCGGGCCTGGTTCTCGCCCGCGGCGGTGAGCGGGATGTCGGTGCGCCCGGTGTGGCGGCCGTTGACCGACCACTCCGTCTGCCCGTGCCGGATCAGGAACAGCTCGTGGCTCACGGCTGCGAATATGCCACGACGGTGCCACGATCGCTCGGTTTAGTGGCCGGTCTTATAGTTCCCGGGTCTCGTCACCCTCGGGCGTTGGTCCGCACGGGTGAACTTAACGCTGGTTCACCAGCTCTCTTGAATCTTGTTCAAGACATGCCGACCTTTCTGTCGCGCCTGTCGCGCCTGTCGCGCAGACGTTTTCTTGGTATGGCCGCGCTCAGCTCAGCCGCGTCGCTGGGGCCGACGACCACCTCCGCGGCCGCAGACTGTTCGGAAGCGGTGGTGATCGGCACCGGCTACGGCGCCGCGATGACGGCGTTGCGCCTTGGCACGGCGGGCAGTCCCACTCTGATGCTCGAAATGGGCCAGCTGTGGAACACGCCCGGCAGTGACGACAAGATCTTTCCGGACCTGCTGAATCCGGACAAACGGTCCATGTGGTTCAAGACCCGGACCGAGGCGCCGCTGGCCACCTTCCGCCGGCTGGACGTGATCAACAAGGACATCGATTCCTACGCAGGCGTCCTCGACCGCATGCATTTCGGTGACATGTCGGTCCTCGTCGGCCGGGGCGTCGGCGGTGGCTCGCCGGTCAACGGGCCATGGCGGTCACACCCGAGCGGTCGTACTTCCAGGAGATCCTGCCCGCGGTCGACGCCGACGAGATGTACGACAAGTACTTCCCGCGGGCCAACGCGAACCTCGGCAAGAACGACATCGATCCGGCCTGGTTCGAGACCTGCGGTTCATACCAGTACGCCAGGGTGTCGCGGAAAGCCGCGCAGAACGCGAGGCTGACCACCACGTTCGTGCCGGGCGTCTACGACTTCAACTACGTGATGCGGGAAGAAGCCGGCACGGTGCCGCGGTCGGCGCTGGGCTCGGAAGTCATCTACGGCAACAACTACGGCAAAGCGGTCGCTCGACAGGACCTACATCGCCGCGGCGCTCGGCACAGGCAAGGTCACCATCCGGACCCTGCACGAGGTGCGTGACATCGCGCGGCAGTCCGACGGCACCTGTCTGACCGTCAGGCAGATCGACACCTCGGGCAACGTGCTCGCCACCGAGCAGATCAGCGCGAAGTACCTGTTCCTCGGCGCGGGCAGCGTCGGGTCGACGAGCCTGCTCGTGCGGGGTGCGCGACACCGGGAAACTGCCCGCGCTCGACGCCGAGGTCAAGGGCTGGGGCATCAACGGCAACGTCATGCTGGGCCGGGCTCACCACATCTGGGATCCGACCGGCTCGCCGCGGTCGGGCATACCCGTGCTGGGCATCGACGCCTGGAACGACCCGAACTACCCGGTCTTCACCGAGATCGTGCCGGTGTTGGCGGGGATCGAGACCTGGGCGAGCCTGTACCTGGCGATCACCAAGAAACCCCGAACGCGGGTACTTCGCCTACGACGCGGCAACGGATTCGGCTTCGCCGCACTGGGACATCGCGCAGGGACAGCGGTCGATCGACTCGGCGGACAACCTGTTCGACAAGGTCAACTCGGCTAACGGCACGATTTACCGGTCCGACCCGTTCGGCGGCACCCGCGAGTTCGGGAACCGGTTCACCTACCACCCGCCAACTAAGCGGTTTGGTGCTCGGCAAGGCCATCGACCTCTACGGCCGGGTCAAGTGCTGCTCGAACCTGTACGTCACCGACGGCTCGCTCAATCCCGGCATGACCGGGGTGCACCCGTTCGTCACCATCACGGCAGTGGCGGCACGCAACGTCGAACGCGTTCTGGCCGAAGACATCCTCTGACCGCGCCGGCCATGGCCGCAAGGTGGCCTCAGTAGGCGCGGAGCCTTTCGTAGAAGGCCACGCAGGCGTCGTAACGTGGGAGAACGCCATCGGCGACCGCTTCCGCGAGCGTCGGTGCCGAGGTGTCCTTTTCGGACATGATCGACGCGAGATCGGCGGGCCAGGGCAGGCCGAGTTCGGGGTCCAGTGGGCTGATGCCGTGCTCGCCCGCCGGGTTGTAGCCGGTCGAGCACAGGTAGGTCATGGCCGTGTCGTCCTCCAGGGCCATGAACGCGTGCCCGAGGCCTTCGGCGAGGTAGACCGCGCGGAAGCCGGTCGAATCGAGGCGCACCGCATCCCATCGGCCGAAGGTGGGTGATCCGACTCGCAGGTCGACGACCACATCCAGCAGCGCCCCCCGCGGGCAGTACACGTACTTGGCCTGTCCTGGCGGCGTGTCGGAGAAGTGCACGCCACGCAGCGTGCCCCGCCGGGACACGCTGTGGTTGGTCTGCGCGAGCCGGAGCGGGTGCCCGAGCGCCTTGACGAACGCCTCTTCCTGGAACGGGGCGACGAACAGGCCGCGATGATCGGGAAAGGTCTTCGGCACGAACTCGTACGCGTCACGCACCGCCAGCTCACGAACCTGCATACCCCTGAATCTAGCTGTGGCGAGAAGTGCCTCCGTTGAGGGCGGTGGTGGGCGAGGGGCCGGCCCTGGGGCCTGGGCGAACGGGCCGTGCCGCAGGGAACTCGCGGTTCGCGTGAGCCGGACTCGCGGTTCGTGTGAGCCGGACTCGCGGGTTGCGGAAGCCGGACTCGCGGGTCGCGAGGGCCGGACTCGCGGGTCGTGTGAGCCCGACTCGCGGGTTGCGGGGGCCGGACTCGTGGGTCGCGGAAGCCCGACTCGCGGGTCGCGAAGGCCCGACTCGCGGGGTTTGCTTGAACCAAGCCGGATGGTCGTCTTGTTAAACCAGCCTTGACCAGCCATTTTTGTGATCTCAACCGCACCTCGTCGGCACCGTGGGGACCGGGCCTGCAAGACTGGGGAGACCGCCTCGTCCGCGGCCCTTGCCCGCAGGACACCTCGACGGCATCCGGTGCCACCGCATCGAGCCGAATGAGTCAAGTGTTCACTGGGGAGTTTTTCGTCCCGGGAGGGATTCACCAAATGACCAACGTTCAGGCCACCGATGCTTTGCCGGTGACCGACGCCGAGATCTTCGAAGGGCACCGGGGCGGCAAGCTGTCGGTGGCGGCGACCAAGCCCATCGCCCAGGCGCGAGACCTGTCCATCGCCTACACGCCCGGGGTGGCGAAGGTGAGCCGGGCGATCGCGGAGAACGCGGAAATGGCCCGGCACTACACGTGGGCGGACCGGCTGGTCGTCGTGGTCAGCGACGGCACCGCGGTGCTCGGCCTCGGCGACATCGGCGCGAGCGCCTCGCTGCCGGTGATGGAAGGCAAGTCCGTGCTGTTCAAGACCTTCGGCGGGCTCGACGCGATCCCGCTGGTGCTGGACACCACGGACGTGGACGAGATCGTCGAGACGCTGGTGCGGCTGCGGCCGTCGTTCGGCGCGGTCAACCTGGAGGACATCGCCGCGCCGCGCTGCTTCGAGCTGGAGGACAAGCTCAAGGAGGCGCTGGACTGCCCGGTGATGCACGATGATCAGCACGGCACCGCGATCGTCACGCTGGCGGCGCTGCGGGGTGCCAACCTGGTGCTCGGCCGGGACATCACAACCGAGCGGGTGGTCATCTCCGGGGCCGGCTCGGCCGGGGTGGCGTGCGCGAAGATCCTGCAGGAGGCCGGGGTCGCCGATGTCACGGTGCTCGACTCCAAGGGCATCGTCCACACCGGCCGCGACGATCTGAACCCGGTGAAGGCCAAGCTCGCCGAGGCGACGAATTCGGCCGGCTTGCGGGGCGGGCTGGCCGACGCGCTGCGCGGCGCCGACGTGTTCCTCGGCCTGTCCGGCGCCACCATCGACGAAGCCGTGCTGGCCGGGATGGCGGACGACTCGATCGTGTTCGCGCTGTCCAACCCGGATCCGGAGGTGCACCCGGAGGTGGCGGCCCGGTACGCGGCGATCGTGGCGACCGGCCGGAGTGACTTCCCGAACCAGATCAACAACGTGCTGGCCTTCCCCGGCGTGTTCCGGGGTGCGCTGGACGCGGGCGCGCGTGCGATCACCGAGCGGATGAAGCTGGCCGCGGCCGAGGCGATCTTCGCGGTGGCGCAGGAGGACATTGGTCCCGACCGAATCGTGCCGAGCCCGCTCGACCCGCGGGTCGCACCGGAGGTCGCGGCGGCGGTGGCGAAGGCTGCGGTGGAGGACGGTGTGACACATTAGCCGAGCCGCTGCGAAGTGGACTGGCGGCAGGCTGGGCGACCACTGAGCGCGCCGAAGGTACCCGATCGCGGCGGCAGGGCGCCCTACGCCAAGGCCGGCGGTTGGTCGAAAGGTGCGTCCTGTCGACGGGATCGGGTGGGCGCGCGGGTCGCCTGAAACTAGGGTGATCGGGTGACGATTGAATTCGCGGGCGTGACCAAACGCTACCCGGATGGCACGGTCGCGGTCGACGACCTCAGCCTGACCATTGAGGACGGCACCATCACGGTGCTCGTCGGGCCGTCGGGCTGCGGGAAGACGACCACGCTCCGGATGATCAACCGGATGGTCGAGCCCACCGCGGGCAAGGTCCTGCTCGACGGCCGTGACGTCCGCGAATCCGATCCGCCGGTGCTGCGCCGTGGCATCGGCTACGTCATCCAGCACGCCGGCCTGTTCCCACACCGGACGGTGGTGGACAACATCGCCACCGTGCCGCTGCTGTCCGGCTGGGGCAAGCGCAAGGCGCGTGAGCGGGCGGCCGAGCTGCTGGAGACCGTTGGCCTGCCGCCCGAGCTGGGCAGCCGGTACCCGGCGCAGCTGTCGGGCGGGCAGCAGCAGCGGGTCGGGGTGGCCCGCGCGCTGGCCGCCGACTCGCCGGTGCTGTTGATGGACGAGCCGTTCTCCGCGGTGGATCCGGTCGTTCGCGAGGGGCTCCAGGACGAGCTGTTGCGCCTGCAGTCGCGGCTGGGCAAGACGATCGTGTTCGTCACGCACGACATCGACGAGGCCGTCCGGTTGGGGGACAAGGTGGCCGTGCTGCGCGTCGGGGGGAGGCTCGCGCAGTACGGCACTCCCGCGGAGGTGCTCCGCCATCCGGTCGACGACTTCGTTGCCTCGTTCGTCGGCCGGGACCGCGGCTACCGTGGATTGTCCTTTGTGGATGCCGATGGGGTGGAAGTGCGCGCGGTACCGACGATCGCGTTGGGCCAGCCGGTCGAGGGTCCCACGGCCGAGTGGCTGCTGGCGGTGAACCAGGCCGGGCGGCCACGCGGCTGGCTCGCTCCTGGTTCCACTGTGGACGAAAAGCTCGCGGAGCGGGATCTGGTCGCGGGCGGCTCGCTGTACCACCGGGGCACGCCCATCCGGGGGGCGCTCGACGCGGCGCTGTCCTCGCCGGCCGGGCTCGGGGTCGTGGTCGACTCGGGCGGTGAGGTGCTGGGCGTGGTCACCGCCCGCCAGATACTCGACGTGATCCAGGGTCCAGCCTGAGCCGGGGCGGGCCGCTTCTGCGCGGGCCCCGTTCGCGGTCCCGGATGACACGCTTTGAGCATTCCCACTTTTGGTGCTTCCTTCGTTTACCGGCGGCGCTTACGCTCAGTGCAGCGTTCGTTACGCGAACGTTCAACCCCTTGTGGTCGAGGTGGGCATTTTTCCGTCCGCCCTGACCTTTCCTGCCAAGGAGGAATGAGACGCCGTGCACCAACCCAGGAGGACCAGGCGCCGATCACTGGCCGCGTTCGGCGTGGGCGCCGCCGTCGCGACCCTCACCACGCTCGGCCTGAGCGCCCCCGCGTCGGCCCGGGAGGGCTCGATCGTCGGCGCCGGTGCCGAGGGTGCGATCCCGAACAGCTACATCGTGGTGCTGAAGCAGAGCCCGTCCCCGGTGAACCAACTGGCCGGCCAGCTCACCGCGCGCCTCGGCGGCGTGGTGAACCGGACGTACTCGGCCGCTCTGCACGGTTATTCGGCCAGGCTGAGTGAGGCGCAGGCCAAGCGGCTGGCCACCGACCCGGCCGTGGCGTTCGTCGAGCAGAACCGGACCTTCCACATGGAAGCCACCCAGAGCAACCCGCCGTCGTGGGGTCTGGACCGGGTGGACCAGCGCACCCTGCCGCTGGACAAGAGCTACACCTACTCGACGACGGCGTCCAATGTGCACGCCTACATCATCGACACCGGAATCAACCTCAGACACAGCGATTTCGGTGGGCGTGCCACCTCCGGCTACGACTTCGTCGACAACGACAGCAACGCCACCGACTGCAACGGACACGGGACGCACGTGGCCGGAACCGTCGGCGGCAGCGCCTACGGCCTGGCCAAGGGCGTGCGGCTGGTCGCGGTGCGCGTGCTGGACTGCAACGGCTCGGGCACCTACGACGGGGTGATCAGCGGAATCGAGTGGGTGACATCGCACGCGATCAAGCCCGCGGTGGCCAACGTGAGCCTCGGCGGCAGCGCTTCCAGCGCGGTCGACAACGCGGTCGCGAGCTCGATCTCGTCGGGTGTCACCTACGCGATCGCGGCGGGCAACAGCGGTGCGAACGCGTGCAACTACTCGCCTGCCCGCACCTCCACGGCGATCACGGTCGGGGCGACCACGAACACCGACGCGAGGGCCAGCTACTCGAACTACGGCAACTGCCTCGACATCTTCGCGCCGGGCACCAACATCACCTCGGACTGGATCGGCAGCGGCACGGCGACCAACACGATCAGTGGCACGTCGATGGCGGCCCCGCACGTGGCCGGCGCCGCCGCGCTCTACCTGGCGACCCACACGTCGGCCACGCCGGCGACCGTGCGCAACGCGCTGGTCGCCGCCGGTACCACCGGCAAGGTCACCAGCGCGGGCCAGGGTTCCCCGAACGTCCTCCTCTACACCGGTAGCTAACGCGGGTCGCGAGTAGAACGGGTTGCGCCGGACCGGCATGTCGCACGGTCCGGCGCAACCCTTCCCACCCGCAAACCCGCGAGTCCCACTTTCCGGCCGCGCGAGTCCCGCATTCGCGGCGTGTGAGTTCCACTTTCCCGACACGCGAGTCCCGCATTCGGGTCGTGCGAGTCCTCCATTCGCGGCGTGTGAGGTCCGCATTGGCGTCGCTGGGGTACTCGCGCGCCGGGTCAGCGCCAGTCCGTGGTCCTGAGCCGGGCGAAAACCTCGGCCGCGCCTTCGGCCGGCCCACCCGTCAGGCGCAACACGGGTACCTCACACGACTTGATCCGCTGGGCGACGAATTCGGCCTCGTCAATCAGGCCTTGATGATTCACCGACTCGTTGAGCCGGCGGGTCCACGTGTGGAAGTCCGGAGTGCGAAGCACGGATCGCATGGGGAGCCAGGTCGGGGGAGCCTGGGCCGAACTTCGCCACTGCCGGAACCAGCCGTCTGGATCACCGAGCACGCGGTGGACGTTCCAAACCCATTCTCCCTTTCCCGATCGCGCGGGCCGGGACATGAGGCAACCGTAGAGTGCGGCGAGCCGCTGATGACCATCCACCAAATAGGACTGGGACCGGCCGGCGGAAGGCGTTGGAGCGGGCAGGTCGGCGATCCGATCGAGACTCGGTATTACCCGCGGCGAGTCCCAGATCATGAAACTGCCGATGGGATAACCTTTTTCGAGACTACCGAAAAGTTCGATGATCTGCTCGGGTTGCCAGGCGAACGGTCGCTGGAACCAGGGAAGGCGCAGCTGACCGCGAGCGATTTCGTCGAGCAGGACTTCCAGCCGCGTCTTCTCGTATTTGGCCTGAATTTCGTCATGTGTCGTCACTGCCAAGGACATGCCGGCAACGCTAGTCCGCCGCTCCTGTCGAGGATGGTCCCGGGCGCGCCACGGAGCGGAGGGCCGCACCCCGTTTTCTGGTCGTGACAGCGGATCGCGACTCGCTCTGTTGGTCGAGCTCTCCTGCAACTACTGGTTCGAGCAGACCGAGTATTCGAGTCACTGGGGCGGTCGCGGGCGGCCGGTGACAAGCACCAGGCCCTCCCCAGCGCGCGAACCGAATCAGCGAGTGGACGAGTTGTTGACAGCGCAGGCCGCAGAAATAGAACCGCCGCGCGACCCGAGGATCGCGCGGCGGTTTTCCGAGACGACAGGTGTCAGCTGAAAGCTTTGGCGATGAGGGCCTTCTGCTCGACGTCGTGGACCTTGGACGAGCCCGCGGAAGGCGCGGCCATCGGCCTGCGGGCCACCACCTGGAGGCCGGAGAGCAGTTCGGGGAACTTGCGCGGCAGGTGCAGGCCGAAGAACGGCCAGGCGCCCTGGTTCTCCGGTTCCTCCTGCACCCAGACGACTTCCGGTGACGCGGTGTAGCGGTCGAGCGCGGCCTTCAGTTTCTTCAGCGGCATCGGGTAGTACTGCTCGATCCGCACGATCGCCACGTCGTCCGCCTCGCGCCTGGCACGCTCGGCGACCAGTTCCCAGTACAGCTTTCCGGAGGTCAGCAGCACCTTGCGGGCCTTGGCCGGGTCGACCTCGACGTCGTCGATCACGGACATGAACTTCGACTCGCCGATGACGTCCTCCACCGCCGAGGTCGCCGCCTTGTTCCGCAGCATCGACTTCGGGGTGAACACGATCAGCGGCCGGCGGATGCCGTCCAGGGCGTGCCTGCGCAGCAGGTGGAAGTAGTTCGCCGGGCTGGAGGGCACCGCGACCGTCATCGAGCCTTCGGCGCACAGTTGCAGGAAGCGCTCGATCCTGCCGGAGGTGTGGTCCGGGCCCTGGCCCTCGTGACCGTGTGGCAGCAGCAGCACCACGTCGGAGAGCTGGCCCCACTTGGCCTCACTCGAGGAGATGTACTCGTCGATCACGGTCTGCGCGCCGTTGACGAAGTCGCCGAACTGCGCCTCCCACAGCACCAGCGCGTCCGGGTTGGCCACCGAGTAGCCGTACTCGAAGCCGACCGCCGCGTACTCCGACAGCGCCGAGTCGTAGACCATCACGCGGCCCTGGTTGTCCGCCAGGTTCTGCAGCGGCGCGTATTCACGGCCGCTCTTGCGGTCGATCAGCACCGAGTGGCGCTGGGTGAAGGTGCCGCGCCGCGAGTCCTGCCCGGACAGCCGCACGAGGCGGCCCTCCATGGCCAGCGACCCGAACGCGAGCAGTTCGCCGAACGCCCAGTCGATGCCGCCCTCGCGGGACATCTTGGCGCGGCGCTCCATCACCGGCTTGACCCGCGGGTGCGGGGTGAAACCCCCGGGGACGTTGACGAACGCGTCGCCGATCCGCTCGATGACCTCGCGTGCCACCGCTGTGGGCACCTTGGCCGGCAGCTGCTGCTCCTCCTCGACCGACGGGCTTGGCGCGGCGGGGTGCTTCTCCAGCTCGCGGACCTCGTTGAACACGTGCTCCAGCTGGCTGGAGAAGTCGCGCAGGGCGGCCTCGGCCTCGTCCACCGAGATGTCGCCGCGGCCGATCAGCGACTCGGTGTAGGTCTTCCGCACCGAGCGCTTCGTGTCGATGATGTCGTACATGGCCGGCTGCGTCATCGACGGGTCGTCGCCCTCGTTGTGGCCACGGCGCCGGTAGCAGATCATGTCGATCACGACGTCCTTGTTGAACGCCTGCCGGTAGTCCACCGCCAGCTTGGCCACCCAGTGCGCGGCCTCCGGGTCGTCGCCGTTGACGTGGAAGATCGGCGCGCCGATCATCTTCGCCACGTCGGTGGCGTACTGGGACGACCGCGCGTGCTCCGGCGCGGTGGTGAAGCCGACCTGGTTGTTGATGATGATGTGCACGGTGCCGCCGGTGCGGTAACCGCGCAGAAGCGCCAGGTTCAGCGTCTCGGCGACCACGCCCTGCCCGGCGAACGCGGCGTCGCCGTGCAGCAGCACGGGGAGCACGGTGAAGCCCTCGCCGTGCTGGTCACCCTTGTCGAGGATGTCCTGCTTCGCCCGGACGATGCCCTCGAGCACCGGGTCCACGGTCTCCAGGTGCGACGGGTTGGCGGTCAGTGACACCTTGGTCTCGCCGTCGCCGAACATCCGGAAGTACTTGCCTTCCGCGCCCAGGTGGTACTTCACGTCACCGGAGCCGTGCGCCTGGCCGGGGTCGAGGTTGCCCTCGAACTCCTGGAAGATCTGCGAGATCGGCTTGCCCACGATGTTGGCCAGCACGTTCAGCCTGCCCCGGTGCGGCATGCCGATGACGACCTCGTCGAGCTCGTGCTCGGCGGCCTTGTCCAGCACGGTGTCCAGCAGCGGAATCACCGTCTCGCCGCCCTCGAGGGAGAACCGCTTCTGGCCGACGTACTTGGTCTGCAGGAAGGTCTCGAACGCTTCGGCCGCGTTCAGCTTGGACAGCACGTACTTCTGCACGGCCTGGTCGGGCTTGGCGTGCGGGATCTCGACGCGTTCCTGGATCCACCGGCGCTCGTCCGGGTCCAGGATGTGCGTGTACTCGACGCCCACCGTGCGGCAGTAGGAGTCGCGCAGCACGCCGAGCACGTCGCGCAGCTTCATCCGCTCCTTGCCGGCGAACCCGCCGACCGCGAACTCGCGGTCGAGGTCCCACAGGGTGAGCCCGTGCGACAGGATGTCCAGGTCGTCGTGGCGGCGCTGGCGGTAGTTCAGCGGGTCGGTGTCGGCCATCAGGTGGCCGCGCATCCGGTAGGCGTCGATCAGTTCGATCACCCGGGCCGTCTTGTCGACCGCGCCTTCGGGGATGTCCTCGACCCAGCGCACCGGCTCGTACGGCAGGCGCAGTGAGGTGAAGATGTCGTCGTAGAAGCCGTCGCCACCGAGCAGCAACTGGTGAATGAGCTTGAGGAACTCGCCCGACTCGGCGCCCTGGATGATCCGGTGGTCGTAGGTGGACGTCAGCGTCATGATCTTGCTGATGCCCAGGTCGGTGAGGGTCTTCTCGCTGCTGCCCTCGAAAGCCGCCGGATACTGCATCGCGCCGACCCCGATGATCGTGCCCTGGCCGGCCTGCAGCCGCGGCACCGAGTGGTTGGTGCCGATGCCACCGGGGTTGGTCAGCGAGATGGTGGTGCCGGCGAAGTCGTCGGCGGTCAGCTTGTTGTTGCGGGCCTTCTTGACGATCTCCTCGTACGCCTGCCAGAACTGGAGGAACGTCATGTTCTCCGTGTTCTTGATGGAGGCGACGACAAGGCTGCGGCTGCCGTCCTTGCCCTTCATGTCGATGGCGAGGCCGAGGTTGATGTGTTCCGGCGTCACGGCGAACGGCTTGCCGTCGATCAGCTCGTAGTGCCGGTTCATGTTGGGGAAGTCCTGCAGCGCACGCACCATCGCGTAGCCGATGAGGTGGGTGAACGAGATCTTCCCGCCTCTGGTGCGCTTGAGGTGGTTGTTGATGACGATCCGGTTGTCGGCCATCAGCTTGGCCGGCACCGCGCGCACGCTGGTGGCCGTCGGCACGCTCAGCGACGCGTCCATGTTCTTCGCGATCGCGGCGGCGGCGCCGCGCAACTGCTTGGCTTCGACGTCGGCCTTCGAGGCGGGCTTGGTGACGGCGGCCTGCGACCTGGCTTCCGCGGGCTTGGTCGTGGCTTTGGCGGCAGGCTTGGCCGGCGCGGGCCGCGGCGGCGTGGCCGGCTTCGGGGCGACCGTGGCGACCTGGCCGTTCGACTTCACGGGCTCGTCCCGCTGGGGCGTCTTGGGTGCGGCGTCCGGCTTGGTGCGGGGAGTCTGCGTCGGCTTGAAGTCCGAGAAGAAGTCATGCCAGGCGGCATCTACTGAGGAGGGGTCGGCGAGGAACTGGTCGTACATCTCCTCGACGAGCCACTCGTTGGGGCCGAACTGTGACGCAGGGCTGCTGCTGGACACGGCAGGGACTCGCCTCTATCCATCTCGATCCAACTTGTCCGCTTGGTGCGTCTACCAGGCTAACCCCCTGCCTCCGACGAGTGTGATCGAAGTGGTGCTTGTCCGCCCAAAGCGGCTTTGGGATTTTTCACTGGATCGGTCAAGGATCTGGTAGAACCCTGACCGGGGCAACCGGGAAGGCCAGCCGGGCGTCTGGCGGAACCGGCATGTTCCACGCGTCGTCTCAACCAGGACCGGGGAAGGGGTTCACCGTGGCGGACTTGTCCGACGTCGAGCGCATGATCGGCGACTGGGAGCGCAACGCGGCCCAGAAAGCGCAGCGCTACCAGCAGATGCAGGAGCAGGTGGCGCAGATCTCGATCACTGAGTCGGTGGCGGGGGGTGCGGTGAGTGTGACGGTCGGTAGCAACGGCATTCCGACGGGGATCTCGATGACCGACGCCGTGCGCAAGATGAGCCCCGACCAGATCGCGGCGAACGTGCTCAAGGCGATGCAGAAGGCGCAGTCGAAGTTCCCCGCGCGGCTCCAGGAGATCGTCGCCGAGACGGTGGGCGACGACGAAACGAGCCGGCACATCGTGGACACCGCGGCACGGAGTTTTCCGCCGCCACCGGAAGAGGACGAGCCCGAGCCGCCGGCCGAGGCCGTTCGGGAAATGCGGATCGGGACCGCGGAAGAGGAAGAACCGCCGCGCCCGCCGGAGCCGGTGCGCAGGCCAGCGCCACCGCGCCGCCCCGACCCCAGGGACGACGAGGACTTCGGAGACCGGACCTTCCTGAGGAGGGACTGATGGCCGGCGGCCAGGGTTACGAAGTACTCACCGGCGAACTGGGGACCCACGCGGGCAAGGTGGACACGCTGGCCGACCGGCTGAAGACCGCCGTCGACGCGGCGCGGCAGGTGACCATGGACAACAGCGCGTATGGCGTGATCTGCCAGCCGTTCGCGCTGATGCTGGAACCGTTCGAGCGCCTGGGGGTCCAGGCGTTGCGGCAGGCACAGGACTCGGTCACCGACACCGCGGGCAAGGTGCGGGAAGCGGTCAGAACCTATGAGGGCCAGGACGAGCAGGCCGGGCAGGACTTCAAGACGCTCGGGGAGCCCTTGACGTGAGCAATCCCTTGGTGGCGCCGGCGCAGTCGCAGACGACCGCGGTGACGGGGATCGGGATTGCCGAGTCGGCGGTGGACCTGGCCAACGGGGTCAAGGACGGGTCGTGGGTCGAGTTCGGGATGGGTGCCCTGGGTGTGGGCATGGAAGTCCTGTCGATGGTGATCGATCCGATCGGCACTTTGGCTCAGTACGGCGCTTCCTGGTTGATCGAGCACGTCAAGCCGCTCAAGGACGCGCTGGATTGGCTGGCGGGAAATCCGCCGGTGATCCAGTCGTTCGCCGATACCTGGGGGAATGTGGCCAAAGAGGTCGGCACCATCGCGGGGGATTTGTCGAACGAGGCCAAGAACGGCACGGCGGGCTGGACGGGCGAGGGTGCGGACGCCTACCGGGGGCATGTGGCGGAGCAGGCGGACGCGATCGCGGGCGCGGCAGGGCTGGCGGACGGGATCTCGACCGGTGTGATGATCATGGGTCAGGTCGTGGCGATGGTGCGGGAGACCGTGCGCGACCTGGTCGCCGAACTGGTGGGAAAGCTGGTTTCGTGGGTGCTGGAGGAGGCGTGCACCCTGGGGTTCGCCACTCCGCTGGTCGCGGCGCAGGCCACCACGGCGATCACGAACACGATCAGCAAGGTTTCCGACACGATTCGTAAGCTGGTCAAGACCATCGGGAACGTGTCGCCGAAGATCCGCAAGATCATCGACAAGCTCGGCGAAATCCTGGAGAAGCTGCGCAACCTGGGCCGCAAGATCGGCCGCCGCGCCGACGGCGCCACCACGCCCGCCCATGCGGGGTCGCATGTGGACGGTCCGCACCTGAAGGGGGACGCGCCGACCACGCCGTCGCACGCGCACACACCGGACGGCACGGCACCGTCCGCGGCGCACTCATCGCCCGAGGCCAAAGCTCCTGACGGGACGAGCGGTACCCGGGTACCGGATACCGGGGACGGTGGCATCGACGCGGCGAGCGGCGGGAGCACCGGCCGGACGGGGCGTGGTTCAGGCGGGTCCGACGGGTCACTACGAGGCGACGCGAAGAATCCGCGCGATCGGGCGCAAACCCCCGAGGGCAGGTGCGAAGGGCGCGAGCCGGTGGACCTCGCCTCGGGTGAGATGTACCTGACGCAGGTCGACGTCGAACTGCCCGGTGTGCTGCCCCTGGTGATCGGCCGGGTGCACGTGTCGTCCTACCGTTCGGGGCGCCTGTTCGGCCCCTCGTGGGCGTCCACTTTGGATCAGCGGCTCGAGGTGGACGAGCAGGGTGTCTGCTTCGCGGATCCGGACGGGGTGATTCTGGTGTACCCGCCGCCGCGGCCGGGTACCGAGGTGCTGCCCGAGGAAGGTGCGCGGTGGCCGTTGGCGCTGGCCGAGGACGGCGGCTACACCATCACCCAGCCGCTGCTCGGACGGGTGCTGCATTTCGCGCGCCGGCGTGCGGGGACCGCGCCTATCTCGGCGATCGTGGACCGGCACGGAAATCGTATCGATTTCGACTACGGTAGCGACGGATCTCTCAGCGAAATCCGGCACACCAGCGGTTACCGGATCGATGTGGAGACCGACCGCGGTTTGGTCACCGAGTTGCGGTTGCGAGACCGGGACGGGGCGGCGATCGCGCTCACCCGCTACGGCTACGACACCACTCGCGGGTTCACCGAAGTGATCAACTCTTCGGGGCTGGCGATGCGGTTCGACTACGATCCGGCGGGCCGTATCACGAAATGGACGGACCGCAACGGTGAGTGGTACGGCTACAGCTACGACTCCGCGGGACGGTGCGTCCGCACCGATGGCTCCGGAAACGTTTTCGCCGGCACCATCGAGTACGACTTCGACGAACGGGTGACCCGGGAAACCGACTCCCTGGGCAACGTCACGTTGCATTGTTTCAACGAATCCCGGCAGCTGGTCCGCCGGGTCGACGCGCTCGGTAACGAAACCCGTTTCCGGTGGGATCGTTACGACCGGCTGCTCGCGACGACGGATCCCCTCGGGCGGACCACGACGTTCGAGCGCGACGAGGACGGCCACGTCATCGCCGTGAACCGGCCCGACGGTAGCCGGTTGCTCGCCGACTACAACGCGATTGGACTTCCCGTCCGGCAGATCGACCCGGACGGAGCGGTGTGGGCCAGGGAATATGACGCGCGCGGAAATCTGATCTCCGTCACCGATCCCACCAACGCGGTCACCCGGTACTCCTATTACGAGAACGGCGGGCTCGCGTCCGTCACCGACGCGGTGGGCAACGTTCAACGATTGACCGTCGACGCCACCGGTCTGATCATCTCGGCGACTTCGCCGGGCGACGCGACGACCCGCTATTCCCGCGACCAGTTCGGCCGGATCCACCAGATCATGGATCCGGCCGGTGGGGTGACTGTCCTGACCTGGACCGTCGAAGGAAAACCGCTTTTTCGGAAGCACCCTGACGGGTCTGTCGAACGATGGCGGTACGACGGCGAGGGAAACGAACTCGAACACATCGACGCGACCGGTCGCGTCACTCGCACCGAAACGACACATTTCGACCTGCCGGCGCGGCGGACAACTCCGGACGGCGCCCAGGTGCTGTTCGCCTATGACAGCGAACTCCGCCTGGTCTCCGTGACCGATCCGCGCGGCTTGGTCTGGCGTTACGAGTACGACGCCGTCGGAAACCTCGTGCGCGAGACGGACTACGACGGCCGGGCCGTCACCTACCTCCGAGATGCCGCGGGCCAACTCGCCGAGCGTATCGACGGCAACGGAGAGCGCATCGTCCACGCCCGGGACGCGCTCGGTCAGGTGGTCGAGAGTACCTCCGCCGCGGGTGTGTGCCGCTTCGAATACGACCCGGTCGGCCGGGTCGTAGCCGCGCGGAACGCCACGGCCGAAACGCTTTTCGAGCGGGACCCGCTCGGCAGGGTGGTCGCGGAGACCACGAACGGCAGAACCGTGGTGTCGAGCTACGACGCCGTCGGGAGACGGACAAGCCGTCGCACGCCGACCGGGGCCGAATCGCACTGGGAGTACGACGGGAACCATCGTCCCACCGCGCTGCACAGCGGTGGCCGGGTCATCAGTTTCGGCTACGACGTGACGGGCCGGGAGGTCGAGCGACTGGTCGACACCGGGACGATTCTGGCCCAGAGTTGGGACCAGAACCATCGCCTCGTCTCCCAGACCTTGTCCACCGTCGCACGCGGACCTCAGGCGAGACGCCTTCAACAGCGCCGCTACCGGTACCACCCGGACGGCCACGTGCTTGCCGTCGAGGACGATACGAGCGGTGTCCGGTGGCTCGATCTCGACCCGGTGGGACGGCCCCTCGCCGTGCGCGGGGACCGGCGGACCGAGCGTTACTCCTATGATCTCGCCGGAAACGTCGTCGCGGCCACGGTTCCTGGCGCGGACCCCGATGTGCAGGGCGAGCGCGAGTATGCGGGAACGCTGCTGTCGCGGGCGGGCAGAACCAGTTACCGCTACGACTCACGGGGGCGCGTCGTCGCGCGTCAACGGCGGCGCCTCTCCCGGAAGCCCGACACATGGCAGTTCACGTGGGACGCCGAAGACCGGCTCACCGGGGTCACCACGCCGGACGGGTCGCGGTGGCGGTACTCCTATGACGCGCTTGGCCGCCGCATTTCGAAACAGCGGCTCGGGCCGGCTGGTTCGACAGCCGAACGGACCGATTTCGTCTGGGACGGAACCGTGCTCGCCGAGCAGATTCACGCCACCGGCAGGGCAACGACGTGGGACCACGAACCGGACGGTTTCCGTGCCCTCGTCCAGCGGGAGCGTATTCCGGCCGCGGAAGCACCACAGGAGTGGATCGACCGGCAGTTCTATTCGATCGTCACGGATGTGGTCGGCGCGCCGACCGAACTGGTGACGCCGGATGGGCACCTCGCGTGGCAAGCCGATCGCAGCCTGTGGGGCGAGTCCTCGGACCTTGTCACTCCACTGCGTTTCCCCGGTCAGTATTTCGACCCGGAAACGGGGCTGCACTACAACTATCAGCGCTATTACGATCCCGAAAACGCCCGGTACACCTCGGATGATCCGCTCGGGCTGCTGCCCGCGCCCAACCCGCGGACCTACGTGCCGAATCCGACCCGGTACGTCGATCCGCTGGGACTGACCCCCGCGCCAGGCGGGGCACATGGCCCGGGCACGGGGTCGCACACGAATCCGCCTCCGCCACAGATCAGCGGACCGATCTCGATGGACGAGGCGGTGGACCTGGGATCCCGCCATGTCGGTGGCGCGGGCCGGGTGGTCCGTGGCGGGAGCGGTGGTTACATGTTCATCAGCGATGCCACGGACGCGGCCGGTCAGCGCGTCACCAGCATCGCGCGGTTCGACATCAATTCGAACTCCGGGCACGTGCAGAGCCTGGGCCCACACCTGAACCTGGAAACGCAGGTGAACGGCACCAGGGTCACGTCCGGTCCGTACGCGGACCCGCACATAGGCATTGATCCGTCGACGATACGTCCCGGCGACATACCACCGGTCCCATAGGATGAGAACATGATCGTCGCATTGTCGAAAGAACCACTCGAGACCGCTTTGTCCGGGCACCCCGATGAATATCTCGAGCTTGCTCGGATGCTGGAGGCGGGAACCGGGACTGTGGGCCTGGACACCGGCGCTGATCCGGCGCCGTACGGCTCGGTCCTTGCGGCGATCGTCGTCCGGGAGCGGGACTCTGCCGCGGTGACCATCTCCGTCGACGACGATCGGTTGATCGTCGAAGGGCCCGTGCACCTGCTTTCGGTGCTGGCCGGCAACGTCCGTGGGTCCGCGACTTCGGGCGATCCGGAAGGTCATGCGCACATCGAATACTTCCCCGGGCATTACTACCTCGGAGAGAACTCGGTGCCTCTCGTCATCCACGACGCCATGGAGCGCTGAACGGGATTCGGGGCGGGTGTCTCACCTTGTGGTGATGGGCCGGGACGGGCGGGCGCGCCGGTACCCTGTGCGGCCGGAGGTGGGTGATGGACCTGGTGACGGCGCTGGAGCGGGTCGTTCCCGCGGATCGGGTGCTGGACGATCCCGACGTCGTCGAGAGCTACTTGCAGGATCACGCGGAGTGGGCCGAGTACGGGCAGGCCGTGGCGGTGGTCCGGCCGCGCGCCACCGAGGAGGTTCGGGCGGTCGTCGCGTTCGCCGCCGAACACCGCGTGCCCATCGTGCCGCGAGGTGCGGGCACCGGGCTTTCCGGTGGGGCCAACGCCGTCGACGGATGCATCCTGCTGTCGCTCGAGGCGATGAACGCGGTGCTGGAGATCAACGACGACGAGCGGCTCGCGGTGGTGCGGCCGGGGGTCGTCAACGACGATCTGCGGGCGGCCTGCGCCGCGCGTGGTCTGTGGTACCCGCCGGACCCGGCGAGCGCGCCCTGGTCGACCATCGGCGGGAACGTGGCCACGAACGCGGGCGGTCTCTGCTGCGTCAAGTACGGCGTGACCAGGGACTATGTGCTCGCGCTCGAGGTGGTCACCGGCCGCGGCGACGTGGTCCGGCTCGGGCGGCGGACGGCGAAGGGGGTCGCCGGGTACGACCTGTGCGGGCTCATGGTCGGGTCGGAGGGCACCCTTGGCGTGATCACCGAGATCACCGTGCGGCTGCGGCCGAAACGGGCGCCCGAACGTACCATCGCGGGCTACTTCGACTCGATGGTCGCCGCCGGTGAGGCGGTTCGGGCGGTTTCCGGGTCAGGGGTCGTGCCGTCGGCGTTGGAGCTGGTGGACCGGCATTGCCTGGAGGCCGTGGACGCCTGGAAGAACATGGGTTTGTCCACCGAAGCGAACGTGGTCCTGCTCGCTCGATCTGACACGCCGGGCGAGGACGAGGCGGAGACGATCCTGCGCTGCTTCCGCGAGTCGGGGGCGACCTGGGCCGCGCTGTCGGCCGACGAACAGGAGGCCGAAGCCCTGTTCGACGCCCGCCGCCTGGCCTATCCGGCGCTGGAGCGGCTCGGCCTGGTGCTCACCGAGGACGTGTGCGTGCCCAGGGCGCAGGTGCCGGAAATGCTGGCGCGCATCGAGAAGACGGCCGCCACCCACGACACCTTGATCGCCAACATCGCGCACGCGGGCGACGGCAACCTGCATCCACTGCTGATCACGCCGATCGGTGACGAGGACGCCCGGCGGCGGGCGCAGGCGGCGTTCGAGGACATCATCGCCGACGCACTCGAACTGGGCGGGACGGTCACCGGGGAGCACGGCGTGGGCCTGCTCAAACGCGGCGGGTTGCGGCGTGAAGTGAGCGGGCCGGTGCTCGACCTGCACCGCGCGATCAAGAACGCCCTCGACCCACTGGGCATCCTCAACCCCGGCAAGATTTTCGTCTAGCCGCCCGAGCAGGCGGGGGTCTTTTCCGTGCCGGTGCCGGTGGCCTGGTAGCCGAACTCGATCGACTGGCCAGGAGCGATGGAGCCGTTGTAACTGACGTTGGTGAACCGGACCGTGCCGGTGTTCCCGCTACGGCCGGCGTTCCAGGCGTTGGTGATGCCGGCGCCCCGCGGCAAGGTCATGACGACGGCCCAGCCGTTGACCGGCGAGGAGCCTGCGAAGACCCGTAACGTGGCGACGAAACCACCCGGCCACTGATTGACCGACATCGATGCCGAGCAGCCGCCACGGGGTGCCGGTGGTGGCTGCTCGGCCGTCCCAGGCGCCGGTGCCGTGGGTGGTTGGCTCACCGCCGCCTTGGTGGCGGGACGGCCCGCGGGCAACGGCGGGGGCGCGGCCATCGATGCCGAACTGATCGCGGGAGGGGTGGGCGAGGTCGTGCCGGGCGTTTCCGGCATGACGGGCGAGATCTTCTCCGGCGCGGCGGACGGGGTCGCGGTGACGGCCTGTTCCATCGCCGGGGACGAGGTCGCGGCAGGGCCGACGGCGGCTCGGACGCCGAATGACCCACCACTCGCCTTGGCGAACACGAAGGCGGTGACCACCGCCAGTACGAGTCCCGCCGCGAGAAACCCCAGGAGATTGACGGCGTCTGAAGAGAACACGTTCCTTCTCTGCCCCTGCGACGGCTGCTGGTCCAGACCAACAGTGGGCATACCTGGGGTGTCCTCTCCGTAACAACCGGGAATCGTCCGGAAGCGAAGCATGGGAGCTGCCCGTGCGTCAACCACCCACCGAAATACCATACGGCCGGCGGGGCGGATCGGATCAATCAAAGATGAAAACCGCGAGAAAACGTGGGAATCATTCGCCCGCGCCCGTTTGCCACAGGCGGGCGTAGAGGCCGTCGGCGGCGAGCAGTTCGTCGTGGGTACCCTGCTCGATCACCCGGCCGTGGTCGAGCACCACGATCCGGTCGGCACGGGCCGCGGTCGCCAGCCGGTGGGCCACCACGAATGTGGTGCGCCGGCGGGCCAGGTTCTCGGTGGCCCGCAGCACCACGGATTCGGTCGCCGGGTCCAGTGCCGCGGTCGCCTCGTCGAGCAGCAGCACGTCCGGGTCCACCAGTTCGGCCCTGGCGAGCGCGATGAGCTGGCGCTGTCCCGCCGACAGCGATCGCCCCCGCTCGCCCACCGGCTGCCGGAATCCCGACGGCAGCGCGGCAACCCCGTCAAGCGCTCCCACCGACCGGACGGCCGCTTCCACTTCCGCGTCCCCGGCCGAGGGCCGGCCGTAGCGCACGTTGTCCGCCACCGTGCCGGAGAACAGGTGAGCCTCCTGCGGGACCACGCCCATCCGTTGGCGCAACGCCGCCAGGTCGTAGTTCCGCACGTCGACGCCGTCGATGCCGACCTTCCCGCCGGTCGCGTCGTAGAACCGGGCGACCAGCTTCACGGCCGTGGACTTGCCCGCGCCGGTGGCGCCGACCAGCGCGACGGTTTCGCCGGGCGTCACCTTCAGCGTGATGTCTGCCAGCGCGAGGGAATTGGTTTCGGGATAGGCGAAATCGACCGCGTCGAAGGTCACCTCGCCGTCGAGCCGTTCCGGTACGGCGACCGGATTCGTGGCCGGCGGCACCGAGGTGGGCGTGCGCAGCAGGTCGGCGATCCGGTGCAGGCCGACCTTCGCCTGCTGGTACCCGTCGAACACGCTGGAAAGCTGTTGGATCGGCGAGAAGAAGAGGTTGAGGTACAGCAGGAACGCCAGCAGTACCCCCACCGGGAGGCTGCCCTGCGCCACGCGGTTGGCCCCGGCGAGCAGCACGACCGCCTCGGCGACCCCGGAAAGCATGGTCACGAAGGGGAAATAGGTGGCGACATACAATTGGGCCCGCAGCCGGGACCGGCGGTAGGCGTCGCTGCGGGAGGCGAACACCTCGGCCGAGCGCTCCTCCCGGCCGTAGGCCTGGGCGACCCGCAGCCCGGAAACGTTTTCCTGCATGTCCGCGTTGACCACGCTCACCCGCTCGCGCGCTTCGGTGTACGCGGCGCCGGAGAGCCTGCGGAAGATCACGGTGGCGACGGCGAGCACCGGCAGCACCGAAAGCGCATACAGGGCCAGGGAAACATCGGTGAACAGCAGGGCCGCGGAGATGCCTGCCAGGGTGAGCGCGCTGATCACCGCCTGGGCCAGCCCGGTCTGCAGGAACGTGGACAGCGCGTCCACGTCGGTGGTCATCCTGGTCATGATCCGGCCGGACAGCTCGCGCTCGTAGAAGTCGAGCCCGAGCCGTTGCAGGTGCGCGTAGCTGCGGACGCGCAGTGAGTACAGCACGGTTTCCCCGGCCCGCGCGGTGAGCCGGGTCTGCGCGGCGACCACCAGCCAGTCCGCCGCGATCACCAGGGCGCCGATCCCCGCGGTGAGCCAGATCGCCGAGACGACCCCTGGCCGCACGCCGTGGTCCACCCCCTGCTGGTACAGCGCGGGCACCGCGATCGAGGCCGCCGCGTCCAGTCCGACCAGGACGATCACCGCGGCGAGCAGTCCCCGCACCGGGCGCAGCATCCGGCCCAGCCGGAAACCGGGATCGGGCGCGGAAACGTCTTCGGCCTTGAGTTCTGGCACCTCCGTAGCCGGTGGCAGGCGACGTACGCCCTCCAGGAGTTCCTCCGTGGGCGGAACGTCGAGGGCTCCGCGCATGCCACCCATCCCACCGGCCGGAGCGGCGGAGCCGGTGCGTTGCAGGGCCGCGTCGGCCAGCTCCGCCGCGGTGTCCTGCTGTTGGGGTTCCGGCCACAGTTCCGTCGTGACGCCGCTTTCGGGCGGTTTCGCGCAGTCGAGATGCGGGTGCACGTTCTCGACCCCCTCGCCGGGGCCGGAGACGAGCTTACGGAACAGTTCGCAGCGCTCCTCGAGCTCGGCCTCAGTGCCCACGTCGACCACCTTGCCGGCGTCGAGCACCGCGATCCGGTGCGCCAGCGCCAGGCTCGACCGCCGGTGTGCGATGAGCAAGGTCGTGCGTTTCGCCGTCACCGAGCGCAGTGTTTCGTGGATCGCGGCCTCGGTCACCGTGTCCACGGCGGAGGTGGCGTCGTCGAGGATCAGCACCAGGGGATCGGTGAGGAGGGCACGTGCCAGGCCAAGACGTTGCCGTTGGCCGCCGGACAGGGTCAGCCCGCGCTCGCCGACCAGCGTGTCGTATCCCTGCGGAAGCTGGGTGATGAACTCGTGCGCCTCGGCCGCCTTCGCCGCGGCGACGACCTCCTCGTCGCTCGCGTCCGGTCTGCCGTAGGCGATGTTGTCCCGGACCGAGGTGGAGAACAGGAAGGCTTCCTCGAACACCACGCCGATCGCCTTGCGCAGGTCGGCCGTCCGCACGTCGCGGACATCCCGCCCACCCAGCCGGACGGACCCCGAGTGCACGTCGTAGAACCTGGGCAGGAGCAGGGAGATCGTGGACTTGCCGGATCCCGCCGTGCCCACCAGCGCGAGCGTCTCACCGGGCCGGACCTCCAGGGTCAACCCGTCCAGCACCGGGTCCGACCGCGTGTAGCCGAAACGCACGTCGTCGAGGCGGATCGCCAGCGGGCCTGCCGGCAAAGGCCCGGCGTCCGGTGCGTCCTTGACCTCCGGCTGGGCGTCGATCAGCTCGTACACGCGGTCCGCGCCGGCGCGGGTCAGCTGCGCCTGCACCACCATCGCGGACAACATCCGCGCCGGTCCGATCAGGCCGGAGACGTAGCTGGCGAAGGCGAGGAAGGTGCCGATGCTCACCTCGCCGTGCAGCGCCAGAACGCCGCCGAGGGCGAGCACCGCGACCTGCCCGAAGGCGGGCAGCGCGGAGGTGGTGGCCGCGGGCACGGCCGAAAGGCGTGCGGCACGCAACCGGTCGGCGAACAGCTTCCGCGCCGTCTTCTCCAACCGTGCCACTTCGCGCGCTTCCTGCCCGAAGCCCTTCACCACACGGACTCCGGTCACCGTCTCCTCGACATGCTGGGCCACGTCGGCGGCCCGCTGCTGGGCGACCCAGGTGGCCGGGAACAGCCGCTTGCGCGCCGCCACGGCGACGACCGCCACGGCCGGCAGGACGATCAACGCGATCAACGTCAGCAGCGGCGACATCCAGAGCATGGCGCCCAGGGAGAACAGCGCGAAGAACACCGAACCCGCCGAGATCGGCACGATCATCAGCAGCGACACGACCAGTTGGAGGTCGGTGATGGCGCGCGAGACCACCTGGCCGGTGCGCAGCGAGTCCTGCTTGCCACCGTCCAGCCGCGACACCGCGCCGAACACCGCGCGCCGCAGGTCGTGCTGCACGTCCAGGGCGAGCCGCCCGCCGTAGTAGCGCCGCAGGAACGCGGTGCCGAACATCAGCGCCTGCACGCCGATCAACCCGGCCACCAGCCAGCCGAGCCCCGCCGTGCGCCCGCCGACGGCGTCATCCACCGCGACCCTCACCAGCAGCGGGCTCACGGCCTGCAGGCCGACGCTGAACACCGCCGCGGTGAAGGTCAGCACGACGACCGACGGGTGCCGCCACGAGGCGGCGGCCAGTCGGGAGATCCACCCCTTGGACACGCTCACCATGCCAGGTTAAGCGTGCCCACTGACGGTTTTCTTTCCGTGACGCGCCCACAGCGGCGGGTGGACAGGCCGTTTTCTTTCCCCGACACGCCCACAGGGGGAGGTAGCGAGGTCGTGGCAGGCGTCCGGGCCACCGGGAGAGCATGTCGGCGGCCTGCCTCCCCGCCCGACAGCTTCGCGGGCGTTCCAGCCGTTTCGTTCCGTGCCGACCCGTCAGGTGATGTCGCGGTTCTGGTTGCTCGCCCACCCGGCGACGAAGAAGATCAGCGTCCAGGCCAGGAACACCAGCGCCGACACCCACCACGAGATGACGCCCGGCGCGCCCGCGGCCAGTTGGAGCCCGAACTTGTCGCCCACGTCGAGCGAGGCGGGGACGTTCAGGGAGTTGACGCCCATCGCGCTCGCCGCGACCCCACCGACGATCCCGTTCGCGGTCCCGTTGGGGAGGATCGCGCCCAGCACGTCGGTCTTCCCCGCCAGGAGGAACACCAGCACGTTCTCCACGATCAGGAAGTAGCCGACGAGCAGGAGCACCGCCAGCACGATCTTGTTCAGCACCGCGCCGAAGCCGATCCCGAACAGTGTCACCAGGACGTAGCCGAGCACCGTCGCGCCGAGCGCGGCGAGCCACTCGCCCGTGCTCGGCAGCCGTTCCGAGCTGACTGTGATCAACGTCGCGACCGCCGCCACGCCGAAGCTGAGCAGGCCGTACAGCGCGCCCCAGACGACGTAGGTGATCATCTTCGCGCTCAGCGCGGACACCCGGTTCGGCGCGGTCAGGAACGTCGTGGTGATGGTCTTGCTGTTGTACTCGCCGGCCAGCGCGAACACCCCGAAGATGGCCGGGATCAGCTGCGCGATGTTCACGCCGTGCGCGATGGCCATCAGCCCCACCGGAAGCTGGTCCGCGGACAGCCCGACCTGCGCCGCGATGATCGCCGCCGTGCCCTCGCCGATGAAGTCGGCGAAGTCGTTGAGCGCGCTGCCCCAGCCGTAGGACATCCAGAACCCGACCACCACCAGCGGGATGATCAGGACCCACCAGGCGTTCAGGCTGAGCGTCTTGCGGAACTCGGCCTTGATCAACCGGCCCATCAGCGCTGCCCTCCCCAACCGCCGTACGGACCCTGCTGCTGTTGCTGGTACTGCTGGGGTTGCGGGCCCGTCGGAGGGTAGCCGGGTGGTGGCGGCGCACCCCAGCCGCCCTGCTGCTGGCCGTAGCCCTGCGGCGGTGCCGCGGCGTACTGCGGACTCGTCAACTGGAAGAACAGCCGCTCGAGGTCGGCGCGGTCCTCCTCCATGCCGTACAGCGCGACGCTCGCCTTCGCGGCCACGTCACCCACCTGCTGGCGCGTCGCGCCGAGGACCGAGATCCGACCGTCCTGCGTCGGCTCCACCTGGTTCAGCCCGGCCTCCTGGAGCGCCCTGACCAGCGCGTTCGGATCGGCCGCCTGCACCAGTACCCGGGATTGCTGACTGCCACGCAACTGGTCCAGAGAGCCGTAGTAGCGGGTCATGCCGTGACTGATGATCACGACCTGATCGATGGTCTGCTCCACCTCGGACAGCAGGTGGCTCGACACCAGCACCGTGCGACCCTCCCGGGCATAGGCGCGGAGGAAGTTCCGCAGCCACACGATGCCCTCCGGGTCCAGACCGTTGGCCGGCTCGTCCAGCACCAGCACCTGCGGATTCCCCAGCAACGCGGTCGCCAGGGCCAGCCGCTGCCGCATACCCAGCGAGAACCCGCCCGCCTTACGGTTGGCCGCCGCCGACAACCCGACCAGGCCGAGCACCTCGTCCACCCGGTGATCCGGCGTCCCGATCGCCGCCGCGTACACCAGAAGGTGGTTCCGCGCCGTCCGCTTCGGATGGAATCCCTCGTTCTCCAGCACGGCGCCGACCACCTGGGCCGGGTTGCCGAGCTGGTGGTAGGGGCGCCCGTTGACCAGTGCCGACCCCGCCGTAGGCGTGACCAGGCCCAGGAGCATCCGCAGTGTCGTCGTCTTGCCCGCGCCGTTCGGTCCCAGGAACCCGGTCACCGAGCCGGGCTCCACCGCGAAACTCAGGTTCTGCACCGCGGCGACGGGCCCGAATTGCTTGGAAAGGCCCTGTACCAGGATGCGACCGCTGCCGTCGTGTTGCATGGCGGACATCCTGCCCCATTCGGGTGTCATCGGTGGGCAAAAAGGGGAAAAGTCTCACCGTCCGTCACCAAGTCACGGGATATTTGCACGCGACGTGAAGAAGATTTTCCAATGACTTGGGACCCCAATGCAGCGAAGTTGGCGATTACCCCCTAAACTTGTCAGTGGCGGCCCGCTCCCAGTGACCCCCAGGCTGGTTGAGCGGGCCGCCCCTGTTCGCAGCCTTCCCCCCGGCGCTCAACTTCGCGTTTTTTTCTGGGGCCCAACCCTCAAACCCCGGCCAGGGGGCAAGCCCCCTGGAAACCCCCGCGGCTTTGGCCGGCGGTCCTTTTGGCGGGCGCGTGTGCCCGTCGCTTCGCTCGGACGGTTGGGAATTCCGCGTTCGGCGTGCCCGAGTTTCACACTCTCGGTTTGCCGGTCCCGCGTTCGCGGTGCGCGAGTGCTGGGTCAGAGGTGGGTGGGGGTGGGGTGTGGGGGAGGTTGTGGGCGGTTGCGACGGCGGCGTTGGTGAGGGTGCCGGCGTGCGTGTTCAGGCCCTGGGCCAGGGCAGGGTCGTTCCCGAGTGCGTGTTGCCAGCCGTGATCGGCCAGCTGGAGGGCGTAGGGGAGGGTGACGTTCGTCAGGCCGTAAGTGGAGGTTCGCGGGACCGCGCCCGGCATGTTGGCCACGCAGTAGAAGACGGAGTCGTGCACGACGTAGGTCGGGTCGTCGTGAGTGGTCGGGCGCGAGTCGGCGAAGCAGCCGCCCTGGTCGATCGCGATGTCGACCAGCACACTGCCCGGCTTCATGCGCGCGACCAGCTCGTTCGACACCAGCTTCGGGGCACGGGCGCCCGGCACCAGGACCGCGCCGATGACCAGGTCCGCGTTCGCGACAGCCTCCTCGACGGCCAGCGCGTTCGACGTGACGGTCCGGATCCGGCCGTGGAAGTCCAGGTCGATCTGGCGCAGCCGGTCGACGTTGGTGTCCAGCACCTCGACGTCCGAACCGAGACCGAGCGCGATACGGGCGGCGTTCAGCCCCGCGACGCCCCCGCCGATGACAACGACCCTCGCCGGGTGCACGCCGGGGATACCGCCGGGCAACACCCCGCGGCCGCCGCTCGGCTTCAGCAACGCGTGCGCGCCCACCTGCGGAGCCAGGCGCCCCGCCACCTCGGACATCGGCGCCAGCAGCGGTAGCGACCCGTCCGGCTTCTGCACGGTCTCGTAGGCGATCGCGGTGGTGCCCGCGTCCAGCAGCGCCCCGGTCAGCGCCCGGTCCGCGGCCAGGTGGAGATAAGTGAACAGCACCTGGTCTTCGCGCAGCCGCGGGTACTCCTCCTCGGTCGGCTCCTTGACCTTGAGGACCAGCTCCCCTTCCGCCCAGGTGTCCTCGGCGGTGGCCAGGATCTTCGCGCCCGCGGCGGTGTACTCGTCGTCCGCGATCGCCGACCCGAGCCCGGCGCCGGTTTCGACGAACACCTCGTGACCGCGCGCGGCCAGTTCGTGCACGCCGGCCGGGGTCAGCGCGACCCGGTACTCGTGCCTCTTGACCTCACGGGGAACGGCGATCCGCACGGCTTCCTCCTGCTCTCAGCTGGGGCGTAATACTGCCCACGGTGAGCCACCCGGATGGCGGTGTCATCGTTCGGCAGAGACAATTCTGTCCGGTTCCGCTCGTTCGCGCACGACAAGTCGTTGACCTTCAGCTGTCCGGTGGCATCTCCTGGCTCCGGACTGGTCCGGGTGCCCGAGGAGGCGGCCGCGCGTCGGGGCGATCATCCACAAAGGACAGCCAGGAGCCCGGACGACATCCGCGGGCGCCTCCGATGCCGTGCGGCTGCTGCCGGATAAAACGGGTCGCCGATCTCGGCATCGCTCGCGGCGACACGGGTAGCGAAGTGAGCGTGACCAACAACGCGGGCACGGTAGTGGACTCGCGCGTCGCGAATGCTGGACTCGCGCGTCGGGAAAGCTGGACTCGCGTGTCGCGAAAGCCGGACTCGCGTGGGTGGCTAGAGGGGTGGGCGGGCGGAGGCGGGGGCGCCGGTGCGGACGATTCCGGCGTGGGTGACGCGCATGATCAGGCCGAACTTGTTCTCGTGCTGCTCGATGAGCCAGCGTTGCAGCTTCGGCCAGCGCTCGCGCCCGGCCGGTTCCCAGCTCGGGACGGTGCAGCGGACGCACGGGCCCGCTCTGTCCCCGACGACCTCGAGCATGACGTCGCCGATCGTGATCGTGGTGCCGGCGCCCCAGTCCTGTTCGGCGAACGGGGGCGCGTCGACGGCGAGGTGCACGTTGGGGCGGAAGCGGTCGAGCTCGACGGGCGCGGCCAGCTCCTCCTCGAGCGCGGCGAGGGAGGCCTCGAAGGTCACCAGCACGGTCGGCCCGCGGTCCTGCATGCCGTCGGCCGACTGCGGTTCGAGCGCGATGCCCAGGGATTTCGTCAGCGCGGCCGCCAGTCCCGGGTCGGTCCACGACCAGCTTTCACCGTCCGGCGCGCGCAGCACCGGCGGCCCGGAAGGGTCGATGACGCTCGGACCGTAGCCGCTCGACCAGGTGAGCAACTGGGGGACCTGGCGGACGGTCAGCGCTTGTCCCGCCCGGTTGGGCCGGAGATCGATCAAGGCGTGCACGCGGTCGCCGACCAGGCCCCGGCCGTCGAGACGGGCCGCCGCGATTCGCTCGCCGCCCAGGGACTTGACCGGCCAGCGGTGCAACCCGGCCACGGTTCCTTCGAACATGTTCACCTCCCGGCCTACGCCCAGCGCAGGGACACGAGCTGGACAAGCAATGCTAACCGGACGTCGGGGTCGTCCAGGTCGAGCGGGACCAACTCGAGCAGCCGGCGCATCCGGTAGCGGAAGGTGTTGGGGTGGATCCGCAAGGCGGCGGCCGCCGCGCGTGGATCGCCCGGGAAGCGCAGCCACTCGTACAACGTTTCGACGTAGGAAGTGCGGTTGGCTCGGTCGTGTGCGCGGAGTGTCTCCAGCGGGCCGAGTTCGATGACTCGGCTGGCGGCGGACGCGGTCGCTACGCGATGCAGGGCGAGCGCGGTCCACACGTCGTCGAAGCTGCCCACCCGCCCGTCGAGCAGGCCGGCCCGCAACAGGCCGAGCGTCTCCTCGGCCTGTTTCCTCGACTCGGCCAGCGCACCGATTTCGACCGGTGCGCCAGCGGCCACGCGATGCGCCCCGTTCTGCTGCGTGAGCGCGGCCCGTAGTTCGCCCCACGAGCCGGGACCCTCGCCGTCGGGGACGACCGCGTAGAGCTGGCCGCCGAGTTCGGTGGCGACCGGCCGCCTGCCGATGCCCTGCGAGATCCGTTCCAGCAGGGCGAGCCGCAGCCCTTCGGCGTCCGAAGTGTCCTCGCCGGGTGTGTCCACGATGACGACCCGGTGCGCCTGTTCGGCGAGTTCCAGCTCGGCGATCGCCTTGCGTGGCCCGACTTTGCCTTCGAGCACCGCGCGCAGGAGTTCGGCGGACGCACGGCGTTGCGCGTCGGCGTGCGCCCGCCGCCGGAGAAGGTGCAGCGCGACCACCGGCGCGGTGTCGGCGAACGCGGCGGCCCGCTCGTCGGACACCGGGCCGGTCACCACCGCCCACATCGAGCCGAGCAGCTCACCGCCCATCCGGATGGGCACGATCAACCGGGGCAGCGTGCCGTCCCGCTGAGCCGGTACGAAGATCGTCTGCCGGCCGCGGGACAACTCGCGGAAGACCCCGCGCGAACGGAAGCGGGCGAGCACGTCGTCCGGGATGCGGCGGCCCATGATCGTGGACACCCTGGCGGGGTCGGTCAGGTCCTGACGTGCCGAGTAGGCCAGCACGCGGGAGTTGTTGTCCTCGATGGTGACCGGCGCGTCCACCACGGAGGCCACCACGTCGGCGAGCCGGAACAGGTCGCCCGGGCTTGTCTCGTCGGTGCTGTCGTCGCCGGACATCGCGTCCAGGACGGTGCGCAGCAACCACACGAGCTGGGCCCAGGCGGCCGCCCCGCGAACGGAGACCAGTCCGATCCCGGCCGCCTGCGCCGCTCTCCGCAGTGCGGGTTTCCCCGCGACCGGCGGCTTGACCAGCACCGCCGCCGCTTCCCGCGCGGCGCTGTGCCGGACCAGTGCGACGGCGTCGTCGAGGCTGGTGACCGTCACGCCGAGCACCAGATCACCGGCCGAGACCTGGGCCGCGCCGGGTTCGGCGATCACCACGTCGGCGACCGTGGGGCACGGCTCCGGCAGGAACACGGCGTGCAGCAGCGTCGGGCCGACTCGGTCGACGACGCTGCGCACGGACACCATTTCCGCAGCATAAGCGGGCGGGCTCAGCGGGCAAGTACCTGCGTGAGGACCTTCCGAAGGGTTCCGGAGGGGGTCTGGAGGCCTGCCCCCAGGTGGGGCTCTGGGGGTTGCACTCCCAGAGCGTGCGGGGCTTCGACTCCGCGCACCGTGCGCCAGGCGACGACGCCATCGGGACGGACCAGGGTGGCACCGCCGGTCCGAAGTCCGTAGCGGGCCAGGAAAACCCCCTGCGGGTCGGCGAAATCCACACCCAGCTCGCGGCACGTGGCGTCGATGCCGGTCTCCGCCGTCACCTTCTCGGCCGCCTGCCGCCAGCCCTCACCGGTGGCGATGAGCACCCAGCCGCGCCCGAGAATGTCCACTGTGGACATCGATGTGCCGTCGACGGTGATCGGCACGTGGGGGGCGCGGAAACCGGCGCGGCCGGTCGGTGCGTTCGGATTCTCCACCGGGCGCGGATCGTCGTCGTCGGGGAGGACGGCCGCCGACCGGCACCGGTAGCCGAGCGCCAGTTCGAGCTGGTCCACCGGCTCTGGCACGCCGGCCAGGTCCAGGTCCGGCTTCAGGCGATGCTTCGCGTTGTGCAGGGAGGTCGCGACCACCATTTCCGCGAACGGTTTCCGCTCCGCCTGGTACGAATCGAGCAGTCCCGGTCCCGCCTCGCCGCGCAGGACCGCCGCGAGTTTCCAGGCGATGTCGTGGCCGTCGCCGACCGCGGTGTTCCCACCCATGCCACCGGTCGGCGGGGTCACCTTGGCCGCGTCGCCGACCAGGAACACCCGTCCCGAGCGGAAGGTGGTGGCGATCCGTGCGGCGGTTTCCCAGGTACCGGACCACCGGATGTCCGGCTTCAGTCCAGGCAGACCGGTGGCGAGCCGGATCAGTCCGGTCAGCCGTTCCGGCGTGAAGTCCTCGGCCTTTTCGCCGCTTTCCGGGTGAAAGTCGGTGCTGAACACGAACCGGTTCGGAATGTCGGTGTTGACCAGCGCGCCGGTGAATTCGGCGTGCTGCAGGTAGAACAGGTCGGTGACGTCGGGTTGGACGCGGTCTCCGAGGTCGGCGTCGAACACGACCCCGATGGAGTGCCCGATCGAGCCGACGCCCTCGGTCGCGATGCCCAGCCGTTCCCGGATCCGGCCGCGCCCGCCGTCCGCGCCGATGAGGTACTTCGCTCGCACCTTGCCCGTGCCTTGTGGGGACGCGGCTTCCGCGCCCCCGCTGGGCGCATGCCCCCGGACTCCGTTACCCAGGACCGCGGTAATCCCGTCTTCGTCCTGCTCGAAGGAGACGAGTTCGGTGGAAAACCGCACCTCCGCGCCGAATTCCCGGGCGCGGGCGAGCAGGATCGGCTCGACCACGTCCTGCCCGGCCATTCCCCACGGCACGCCGACGGCGGCGCTCAAATCGATTTCCGAGACGTCCTCGACGATTCGGTGGAGGACCTGACCGTTCAGGCTCGACGCGACCGTGATCCGCAGTCCTTCCGACGCCCTTTTGCTGACGCCCCTTACCTCGCCGTCGATGCCCGCGAACCGGTACAGCTCCATGGTCCGCGGGGTCTGCCCGGCCGCCCTCGGATGGATCGAGGTTCCCGGATGCCGCTCCACGGTCAGCACCCGCACTCCGTGCTGGGCCAGGAACATGCTCGCCGACAACCCGCCCAGTCCGGCGCCGACCACCAGTACGTCCGCGCTCTCTTCAGTCATCTAAGTATCTTAGATACTAAGAGACTTGGTTGGCAAGATGGTTCAGTCCTTGAGATCGAGTGGGGTGGTCGTTGACCGCGTCGGTAGCTTCGAGACCATGGACAACCCGCCCGTCACCGGAGCCTGGCGGCCGGGGGATCCGCCGGGACGCCGTCAGTGGGTGACCCACGGGCGGCTGCCCCTGGAGTCCGGGGGCGAACTGCCCGCGGTGCGGCTGGCCTACGAAACCTGGGGAATCCTGAATTCCGACGCCACCAACGCGGTGCTGGTCGAGCACGCGCTGACGGGCGACAGCCACGCGGCCGGGGATGCCGGTCCGGGCCATCCGACGCCGGGCTGGTGGGACGGCCTGATCGGGCCGGGCAAGGCGCTGGACACCGACGAGCTGTTCGTGGTGGTACCGAACGTGCTCGGCGGCTGTCAGGGTACGACCGGCCCGTCCTCGCCCGATCCGGACGGAAACCCTTGGGGGAGCCGGTTTCCGCCCGTCACGGTCCGGGATCAGGTGGCCGCGGAGGTCGTGCTGGCAAACGCGCTCGGCGTCTCGCGGTGGGCGGCGGTGCTGGGCGGCTCGATGGGTGGGATGCGAGCGCTGGAATGGGCGGTCGCTCAGCCGGACCGGGTGGCGTCACTGCTCGTGCTGGCCGCGCCGGCGGTGGCGTCGGCGGAGCAGATCGCGTGGGCCGCCCCGCAACTGCACGCGATCAGGGCGGACCCGGGCTGGCGCGGCGGTGACTACTACGGCGCGGCTCCGGGCACCGGACCGAACCGCGGTCTCGGGGTCGCCCGCCGGATCGCGCACGTGACCTACCGGAGCGAGCCCGAACTGGCCCAGCGGTTCGGGCGCCGCATCCAGGACGACGGACGGTTCGCGGTTGAGTCCTATTTGGACCATCATGCGGCGAAGCTGGCGCGGCGGTTCGACGCGAACAGCTACCTGGTGCTGACCGAGTCCATGAACACCCACGACGTCGGGCGCGACCGCGGCGGGATCGGGGCGGCGCTGTCCCGGGTGCGGGCCCGGACGCTGGTCGCGGGCGTGGACAGCGACCGGCTCTACCCGCTCTACCAGTCGCGCGAACTCGCCGACGGCATCCCGGGGGCCGGTGCGGCGGCGGTCATCTCCTCGCCGTACGGCCACGACTCGTTCCTGATCGAAACGCCCCAGATCGCCGCCCTGGTCAAGGCTTTGCTCGGCTGACATTTCCCGGAAATGGTGCTTGACAAAATTCCTTCGTTACGCCTTTTTGGATTTCGTGCCTTTTCTCCGGATAACCGACCGGTATCATGCACGTCTTCAGGAAAGTCACCATTGTCGACGCAATACGACGCCGCCTCTTCACGGCCCGGCGGCCTCGTGCTGCTCGGTGGACCTCCGGCATCCGGCAAGTCCACCGTCGCCGGAATCGTCGCCTCGGCGGCCAGGCGACCCACCGTCCATCTGCACACCGACAGTTTCTACGTATGGATTCGTGCCGCCTTGTCTTCCGGAAGCCCGCCACCAGAACGAGTCGTCCTCAGCATAATGATCTTCACCCTCGCGCCCTAGTCACGTCAGGGCGTCGGAAATCCACGGGGTGACGGGCAGGGCGCGGGCCTGGCATTCCGTGGACAGCCGGATGGTCCAACGCAACGCCTGGAGCACCAGGCTGTTCACCTCGTCGGGGGCCGCGCTGGCCAGCGCGATCTCGACCTGTTCCGCGGCCGCCTCGGTGTTGCCGTGCACCTCGGCGAGCAGGGTGCGCACGGCGGTTCTGACCGGCGGGTCGGCCTCGTCGATCGGGACCTCCTCGCCGGTCTCGTCGAACACCTGCACCTTGATGGGTGCGCTGCCGCCGTCGCCGAGCACGGACACCATCGCGCTGCACTCCCCGAACAGCAGCAGCATCAGTTCGCGCATCTCCTCGGTCCGGCCCGGCCCCTCGCCGGCCGGGGGCACGACCTGGTCGAGCGCCTCGTCGTCGCGGCCGAGTTGCATGGCGACGAGGGCGCGCTGCGCCTTGGCCACTAGGTTCCGCCGCTCGGTCACCCGTCCAATCAAGCACAGGAACCCCTGGCGGAGCTAGGTCGTGTCCCACAAGTGCCCGCGATCGGATTCGACGCGCCCAAACCTAGCTCAAAGATCGCAGCGCGCCGAGGGCGAGCTGCCGGAGCAGACCAGCCAGTTCGGTGTCATCCAAATGGCGGTTGTACGGAGTGGAATTGATCAATCCGAACACGGCGTGTGCCGCCGACCGGGCCTGCTGCTCGCCCACGCCCGGCACGGCGTCGCGGATCGCCCGCACCCACACCTCGACGTAGCGGCGTTGCAGCGCGCGAACCTGCTTGCGATCGGTGTCGGCGAGGTTGGTGAGGTTGCGTTCCTGGACGGTGATCAGTGACGGGTGCGTCAGCGCGAAGCCCACGTGGAACTCGACCAGCGCGGCCAGCGCGCGGTCCGGGTCCCCGGCGGCCTGGACGCGGGCGGTGCCGCCGCCGAGCAGGAAGTGGCTGATCGAGTTCAGCATCTCCCCGAGCATGGCGTCCTTGCTGCGGAAATGCCGGTAGAGCGCGGGGCCGGAGATGCCGACGGCCGCCCCGATGTCGTCGATCCCGACGCCGTGGAACCCGTGCCGGGCGAACAACTCGGCGGCAGCGGTCAGGATCTGCTCGCGGCGGCCGGACCTGGTGCCGTTCACCAACGGGGCAGGGGTGGACACGTCCTCATGCTATCTGGTTGGGGTTAGCGACCGCTAACGTTGGCCGTTTCGTTGTCGGAAGTCCCACTAAACGCGGTGCCTGGTGAGGAATCTGCCTGGTATTGATCATTTGAGTTCGTTACTCACGAAAGGGGCCCGGCAGTGTTGAGGACGCTTGTCGTCAGTGTCGCCGCTTCGTTGGCAACACTGGGGCTTACCGGGGTCGCCGAGGCGGCCACCCACTATGTCGCGCTCGGCGACTCCTACTCCTCCGGGGTGGGTGCCGGGCGCTACCTGAATTCCGGCAGTTGCGAGAGAAGCAGGAACGCCTACCCCTACCAGTACGCGAGCTCGTCCGGGGCCTCGCTGAGCTTCCAGGCGTGTTCCGGAGCGAAGACCTCGGACGTCATCAACAACCAGGCAGGCGCCCTCAGTTCGTCGACCAACCTGGTCTCGATCACCGTGGGTGGCAACGATGCCGGATTTTCCTCGGTGATGGAGACCTGCGTGCTCGGCAGCGACTCCGACTGCAAGAGCGTGGTGGACAAGGCGAAGAGCTACGTCCGGACTACTCTGCCGGGCCTGCTGGGCAAGGTGTACTCGACCATCCGGAGCAGGGCGCCCAAGGCACACGTCGTGGTGCTCGGCTACCCACACTTCTACAAGATCGGTGGCTCGTGCGTCCTGGGGCTGTCCGACACCGCGCGCGGCTACATCAACGGCGGTGCCGACGCGCTCGACGCGGTGATCGCGAAAGCGGCGGCCAACGCCGGGTTCACCTTCGCCGACGTCCGCCCGGCCTTCACCGGCCACGAAATCTGCTCCGGTGACGCCTGGCTCCACAGCGTCACGTGGCCGATCGACGAGTCCTATCACCCGACGGCCAGCGGCCAGAAGGGCGGCTACCTGCCCACCTTCGAGTCGGGCAGCTGAGCCCGATCCGATCGCACGGCGTCGTTGATCGGCTGCTCACGCCACCGGCACCGAGTCTCCGCCGCGCGACGCTGGACTTGCGGGTTAGTCGTCGTTAACATGTGGGTGCACGTTAACGACGACTAACTTGGCGGCCATGGACACACCGACGCTCACCAGCTCCGCCGATCCGCGGAGCGAGGGCTACCTGCGCAACGTGACGGCGCATGCGGAGCTCGTCGGGGATCTCCGCAAGCGGCTGGCGGTGGCGCGCCTGGGCGGCCCCGAGAAGGCGCGCGCCCGGCATGTGGAACGCGGCAAGCTGCTGCCCCGCGACCGGGTCGACGCCCTGCTCGACCCCGGCTCGCCCTTCCTCGAGTTGTCCCCGCTCGCCGCGAACGGCCTCTACGACGACGAGGCGCCCGCGGCGGGCATCATCGCCGGCATCGGCCGGGTGTCCCGCCGGGAGTGCGTGATCGTCGCCAACGACGCGACGGTCAAGGGCGGCACCTACTACCCGATGACGGTGAAGAAGCACCTGCGCGCCCAGGAAGTCGCCCTGCACAACAACCTTCCGTGCATCTACCTGGTCGACTCGGGTGGCGCCTTCCTGCCCCGGCAGGACGAGGTCTTTCCCGACCGCGAGCACTTCGGCCGCATCTTCTACAACCAGGCGACCATGTCCGCCCGGGGCATCCCGCAGATCGCCGCGGTGCTCGGCTCCTGCACCGCGGGCGGCGCCTATGTTCCGGCGATGAGCGACGAGGCGGTCATCGTCCGCAACCAGGGCACGATCTTCCTCGGTGGGCCGCCGCTGGTGAAGGCCGCGACCGGCGAAATCGTCACGGCCGAGGAACTGGGCGGCGGGGACGTGCACGCGCGGTCCTCCGGCGTCACCGACCACCTGGCCACCGACGACGCCCACGCGCTGCGCATCGTTCGGTCCATCGTGGACACACTGGGGCCGCGTGCGCCGAGGCCCTGGGAGGTCACGCCGGCCGAGGAACCGGTGGTCGATCCCGGCCAGCTCTACGGTGTCGTGCCCACCGATTCACGCACGCCCTACGACGTGCGTGAGGTGATCGCGCGGATCGTGGACGGCAGCCGGTTCGCCGAGTTCAAGAAGGAGTACGGCGCCACGCTCGTGACCGGGTTCGCCCGCATCCACGGCCACCCGGTGGGGATCGTCGCGAACAACGGGGTGCTGTTCTCCGAATCGGCGATGAAGGGCGCGCATTTCATCGAGCTGTGTGACAAGCGCTCGGTTCCGCTGGTGTTCCTCCAGAACATCAGCGGGTTCATGGTCGGAAAGGCCTACGAGGCGGGCGGGATCGCCAAGCACGGCGCGAAGATGGTGACCGCGGTGGCCTGCGCGCGGGTGCCGAAACTGACCGTGATCATCGGCGGCTCGTTCGGCGCGGGCAACTACTCGATGTGCGGCCGCGCGTATTCACCCCGGTTTCTCTGGATGTGGCCGAACGCGCGGATCTCCGTGATGGGCGGTGAGCAGGCGGCGTCGGTGCTCTCGCAGGTCCGGCGCGACAACGACGGCGAGGAAGAGTTCAAGGCCGGGATCCGCCGCCAGTACGAGGAACAGGGCAACCCGTACTACTCGACGGCGCGGCTGTGGGACGACGGCGTGATCGACCCGGCGGACACCCGCACGGTGCTCGGGCTCGCGCTTTCGGTCGCGGCCAACGCGCCGCTGGAACCCGTCGGCTACGGCGTCTTCAGGATGTGATCTTCGGTGTTCGACACTGTTCTGGTGGCCAACCGCGGCGAGATCGCCGTGCGGGTCATGGACACCTTACGGCGGATGGGAATCCGCACGGTCGCGGTGTACAGCGACGCGGACGCGCACACCCGGCATGTGCGTGAGGCCGATGCCGCGACGCGTATCTCGAACTATCTGTCCATAATGGATATCGTGCGGGCCGCCGTCGATGCCGGTGCGCAGGCCGTGCACCCCGGGTACGGGTTTCTCGCGGAGAACGCCCGGTTCGCGGAAGCCTGCGCGCGCGCCGGGCTGGTGTTCATCGGACCACCCGCCACGGCCATCGAGGCCATGGGCGACAAGATCCGCGCCAAGGCCACGGTCTCCGCGGCCGGGGTGCCGGTCGTGCCGGGCAGCGACGACGTGGCAAACGCGGCGGAGGTCGGCTTTCCATTGCTGCTCAAACCTTCCGCGGGAGGCGGCGGCAAGGGAATGCGGCTGGTCAACGGCCCGGACGAACTGGACGCGGCGATCGAATCGGCACGGCGGGAGGCGAAGTCGGCCTTCGGGGACGACCGGTTGCTGGTCGAGCGGTTCGTCACCACCCCACGGCATATCGAGATCCAGGTGCTGGCCGACACCCATGGCAACGTCGTCCACCTCGGCGAACGCGAATGCAGCCTGCAGCGGCGGCATCAGAAGATCATCGAAGAGGCGCCTTCGGTGCTGCTCGACGAACCGATTCGGGCGCGGATGGGCGCGGCCGCGGTCGAGGCCGCGCGATCGGTCGGCTACGTCGGCGCGGGCACCGTGGAGTTCATCGTGTCCGCGCACCGGTCGGACGAGTTCTTCTTCATGGAGATGAACACCCGTCTGCAGGTCGAGCATCCGGTGACGGAGTTGGTGACCGGCCTCGACCTCGTCGAGTGGCAGGTCCGGATCGCCTCGGGTGAAGCGCTTACCCTCAGCCAGCAGGAGGTGCCGCTCGACGGCCACGCCGTCGAAGCCCGCGTCTACGCCGAAGACCCGGCGCGTGGGTTCATCCCCACGGGCGGCACGGTGCAGGGGGTCTGGGGCCTGGGGGCGAGCCCCCAGAAAGCACAAGTACCGGGCGAGCCGCGCGGTGTCCGGGTGGACTCCTGGCTCAGCCCCGGCACCGTCGTCACCTCGAACTACGACCCGATGCTCGCCAAGGTCATCGCCTGGGGCCCGGACCGGGCTGCCGCAGTTCACCGCCTCGACCGTGCGCTGGCCGAGGTCGCCGTGCCGGGCGTGACCACGAACGTCGCCTTCCTGCGGGCGTTGCTCGCCGACCCGGATGTCCAAAAGGGACAGCTGGACACCGGGCTGGTCGAACGGAAACTCGACACGCTGGTCACCACCGGAGTCGCCGAGGAGTTCTTCGTCGCGGCCGCGCTGGACCGGCTGATCGAGCTGGCACCGTCCGGCCCCGCGGTGGATCCCTGGGACGTGCCCACCGGTTGGCGGCTCGGCGGCGCCGGTGGCGTCGTGTTCCGATTACGGGCCGGCGAGACCGACGCGCTGGTGCGGGTCGAGGGAACACCCGATTCCGCGGTGGTGACGGTCGACGACGGCGAGCCCGTGCGGGTGTCCGCCCGCCGCGCCGGGGACCGGCTGGAACTGCACTACGAGGGCGAGTTCCGGCGGTACCTGCGGGCGAGCGCACAGGGGTCTGCGTCTGGGGGCACGCGGGCACAGCACCTGTGGCTGGCCAGGGACGGGCACTGTGTGGCGATCGGCGAACGGCCGAACCTGCTGGCCACGCACGGCGAAACGAGTGACGCGGGACCGGTGCGCAGCCCCATGCCGGGCACGGTCCTGGTGGTCAAGGTCGCGCCGGGCGAGCGCGTCGGCGCGGGAGCGCCGCTGCTCGTCGTCGAGGCGATGAAGATGGAACACACCCTTCTCGCGCCGGTGGACGGCGTGGTCGGCGAGGTGCTGGTGCAGGCGGGTCAGCAGGTCGCGCTGGACGAAACCCTGGCCGTGATCGAGGAGACACGATGATCGACTTCCGGCTCGACGAAGAACACGAGGCGCTGAGAAAGACGGTGCACGACTTCGCGCGGTCCGAGGTGGCGCCGGTGATCGGCGGCTACTACGAGCGGGAGGAGTTCCCGTACGAACTGGTCGCCAAGATGGGCGAGATGGGTCTGTTCGGCCTGCCGTTCCCCGAAGAGTTCGGCGGCATGGGCGGGGACTACTTCGCGCTGTGCCTGGCGCTCGAGGAACTCGCGCGAGTCGACTCGTCGGTCGCCATCACCTTGGAAGCGGGGGTGTCTCTCGGCGCGATGCCGGTCTACCGGTTCGGCACGCGCGAGCAGCGGGAACGCTGGCTGCCCGAGCTGTGCGCCGGTAGGGCGCTGGGTGCGTTCGGGCTGACCGAGTCGGGTGGCGGATCGGACGCCGGCGCCACCAGGACCACGGCGAAACTCGTCGACGGCGAATGGGTGATCAACGGCAGCAAGTCGTTCATCACCAACTCGGGCACCACGCTGACGCGGCTGGTGACGGTGACCGCGGTGACCGGCACGGCGCCGGGCGGGGGAAAGGAGATCTCCACGATCATCGTGCCCGCGGGCACCTTCGGGTTCACCGTAGCGCCCAAGTACTCCAAGGTCGGCTGGAACGCCTCGGACACCCACGAACTGTCCTTTTCGGACTGCCGGGTGCCCGGGGAGAACCTGCTCGGCGAGCGTGGCCGGGGCTACGCCCAGTTCTTGTCTATTCTGGACGAAGGCAGGATCGCGATCGCCGCGCTCGGCGTCGGGCTCGCGCAGGGGTGCGTCGACGAGTGCCTGCGGTACGTGGGCGAGCGTGAGGCGTTCGGCCACCGGATCGGTGAATACCAGGCGATCCAGTTCAAGATCGCCGACATGGAGACGCGGGTGCACACCGCCCGCCTCGCGTATTACGCGGCGGCGGCGAAGCTGGTGCGTGGCGAGCCGTTCAAGAAGGAGGCCGCGATCGCGAAGCTGGTCTCGTCCAACGCGGCGATGGACAACGCTCGCGACGCGACCCAGATCTTCGGCGGCTACGGCTTCATGAACGAGTTCCCGGTGGGCCGGTTCTACCGGGATGCCAAGATCCTGGAGATCGGCGAGGGCACCAGCGAGATCCAGCGCCTGCTCATCGCCCGCTCGCTGGGGCTTCGCTAACCGCGCTCCGTGCCGGTCCCAGAAGGTGGTCGAATGCTCCCTCGGCGGCCTTGGCGGTCTCGACCGAGCGTGGCAGCATGACGCCTTCGTAGGCGCGGACGGCCTCGTCGATGCCGGACTCGGTGACGAGGGCGGTGGCGAGTTCGGCGCCGTCGAGCATGGCGAGGTTCGCGCCGACGCCGACCGGGGGCATCAGGTGGGCGGCGTCGCCGAGCAGAGTGATGCCGGGAACGTGGTCCCACGCGTGCGGAACGGGCAGGACGAACTGGGGCCGGTTGACGAACCCCCGGTCACTGTCGCGCACGATCGCGAGCAGGCTTTCGTCCCAGCCATCGAACATCTTCGGCAGGTACGCCCGCACCATCGCGTCGTCCGCGAGGTCCACACCGGCCTGTCCGGGCCAGTCCTCAGGCGCCCGGAACGCGATATAGCACCGGCCGTTGCCGTTGCCGTTGCCGTTGCCGTTGCGCTGCGCGAACAGCCCTTTGCCGCCGGCCTTGGCGATCATCGTGCCGTTGCCGACCAGCTTCACCAGCCGGGGGTGACGGGCATCGACATCATCGAAACCGGTTTCCACGAAGGTGACTCCGGTGTAGCCGGGCTTGGTGTCCGACAGGGCTTGGCGGACGCGAGACCAAGCGCCGTCGGCGCCGACGACCAGGTCGAAATCCTCGGTGGCGCCGTCTGTGAAAGACACGCGCGGCTTGCCGCCCAGCGAGGCGGTCCGGCTGACGGTCCGTCCCCATCGGACGGTCCCGGGCGCGAGCGAGTCCAGGAGAAGCTCACGTAGCTTGCCTCGGTCGATCTCCGGCCGGCTGAACTCGCCTTCGGCGGGTAGTTCGTGACGCAGGACGGTGGCGGTGTGGTCAAGCTGGCGTTGTTCCTGGCCTTCGGCCCGGGCGAGCGCGCGGAACCGGTCGAACAGGGCTGCCTCGCGGAGCGCGACCTGGCCCGTGTCGGTGTGCATGTCGAGTGTGCCGCCCTGCGCGCGGGAGCCCGGCGACGATTCGCGTTCGAAGACGGTGACCGGACGGTCGTGCAGTTGCAGGACCCGGGCACAGACGAGGCCGCCGAGGCCGGCTCCGGCGATCGCGATCTTCATGGTGGTTGTCCTCTCGTTGGGGTGCCCTCAGAAGAGCACAATCGCTACGAAAGTGCAACGAATAAACTTTTATAGCGAGTCAACTTCGAGGTATGGTGGGCGCGTGACCGAACCGACCGGGCGCCGCGAGCGCAAGAAGGCCAGAACGCGCAAGTCCCTGGCTGACGCCGCGCTCCGGCTCTTTCTCGAGCGCGGCTACGACCAGGTGGGCGTCAAGGACGTCGCGGACGAGGCCGACGTGTCCGTGACCACCCTGTTCAAGCACTTCCCCAGCAAGGAGGCGCTGGTCTTCGACTTGGACGACGACATCGAGCAGGCGCTCGTCGCCGCGGTGTGCGGGCGTGCGGCCGGCCAGTCGATCCCGCAGGCCCTCCGCGAGTGTTTCCTGGTGCGCGAAAGCTCCCATGCGGATCCGCGATTCGCGGCTTTCCAGCGCATGGTCGGCGAAACCCCGGCGCTGCGCGACTACCGGGACCGGATGTGGATGCGTCACGAAACCGCGCTGGCGCGGGCCATCGCCGAGGAGGTCGGCGCCCCCGAGGGTGACGTCAGGTGTGCCGCCCTGGCCCATTTCGCGCTGGCGGCCCGTGGTTTCATCCAGCGGTATCCCGACCCGTCGCGCGCTGCCGATCGGGTCTTCGCCCTGCTGGAGAGCGGCTGGGCGGACCACCCGGACCTGTGATAAGAATACCGGTATAACTATCCCGGTATGGAGTGAGATCTTGATCGAGTTGAAGAGCGAGCACGAGCTGGCCGTGATGCGCGAGGCCGGCCGGGTGGTCGCGAAGGTACTGAACGCCGTCCGCGAGCGGGCTTCCGTGGGCACGGACCTGCTCGAACTCGATGAGCTGGCCTCGACCATGCTCGACGAGGCCGGGGCGAAGTCGTCGTTCCGCCACTACCACCCGAACTGGGCGCCGATGCCGTATCCGGGCGTGCTGTGCACCAGCGTCAACGACGCCATCGTGCACGGCATTCCGACCGGCTACCGGCTGCGCGACGGGGACCTGTGCAGCGTCGACTTCGGCGCGGCCGTGGATGGCTGGCATGGCGACGCCGCGATCAGCTTCGTCGTCGGCGCCGCGGACCCGGTCGACCTCGAGCTCATCGCGACCGCGGAGCGTGGGCTCGCCGCCGGTATCGCGCAGGTCAAGCCGGGCAACCGGCTCGGCGACATCGGGCACGCGATCGGCGTGATCGGACGGAAAGCGGGCTACGGGCTGACCGCGGACCACGGGGGTCATGGCGTCGGCCGGGCGATGCACGAGGCGCCGCACGTGCCCAACGAAGGTCAGCCGGGCAAGGGACTCAAGCTGCGGCCGGGCATGGTTTTCGCCATCGAGCCGATGTTCACCGCGGGCGGGCGCGACGACTACCGCTACGGCGACGACGGCTGGACGATCCTCACCTCGGACGGCAGCCGGGCCGCGCACGTCGAGCACACCGTGGCCGTCACCGAGGACGGTCCCCGCATCCTCACCGCGCCGTGAAAATCCGGCCAGGCGACGAGCGCGATTTCCCCGCGTTGATGGCGATGTTCGACGCCGCCGTCGAATGGCTCGTCGCTGGCAGCGTGGGGTAGTGGGAACCGAGCCATGGCCCAGCGCGAGGACCCAGCGCGCGGCATCGTGACCGGGGGCGGACTGTTCGTCGCCGAACTCGCGGGTGAACCCGTCGGTGCGCTCGTGCTCGGCGACAGGTTTCCGTACGCACCGCCCGCCGACGAGGCCCGAGGTGTAGATCGAACTGTTGCTCACTTCTCGCGCTCACGCCGGGTGTGGCATTGGCTCGGCGCTGCTCGACTTCGCCCGCGCGGAAGCACTTCGGCGTGAGATCGGGCTGCTGCGGATCGACTGCTGGTCCGGTGGCGACGGGAAACTGGTCGAGTACCACCGGCGCCAGGGTTTCACGCCGACGGTCCGGATCTTCGAGTGGCGCTGGTGATCCCTTCCGATACCGGGCAGGATGATCGGCATGGTGCTGTCTGGCAAGGTCGTCGTGATCACCGGGGGTGCGCAGGGCATCGGCGCCACTACGGCGGCGGCACTCGCCCGTGAAGGCGCGCGGATCGCGATCGGCGATCTCGACCAGGAGCGGGCCAGGAAGACGGCGGCGGAGTTGGGGGCGCTCGCGTTGCCGCTGGACGTCACCGATCGCGCCGGGTTCACCGCGTTCCTCGACGAGGTCGAGCGGCGGCTGGGGCCCATCGACGTCCTGATCAACAACGCCGGGATCATGCTGCTCTCGCCCTTCGAGGAGGAGGACGACGCGGCAACCGCACGGCAACTCGAGATCAACCTGCACGGGGTCATGCACGGCACGCGGGAGGCCATCAGGCGGATGCGGCCGCGGGCGTCCGGGCACATCGTGAATGTCGCGTCGATGGCGGGCAAGGCGGGCTTTCCCGGAGCGGCGACCTACTGCGCGACGAAGCACGCGGTGGTTGGGCTGTCCGAGGCGGTGCGGCAGGAGTTACGCGGTTCGGGCGTGCACATCTCGTGTGTGATGCCCGTTGTCGTGCGCACCGATCTCGCCGGCGGGCTCCCGGAAATGAAACTGTTTTCGCACCTCCGGGCGGAGGATGTCGCGAAGGCGATCGCCGAGGTGCTGAAACGGCCTCGATTCGACGTTTTCGTGCCGCGGTCACTGGACCTGACCAGCCGGCTCAGCCGCCTGCTGCCGCGTGCGACAGCCGAGTGGTTCATGCGTTTCGTCGGCGCGGACAGGATTTTCACCCGCGCGCACGCCGCCGAACGGGCCGGCTACGAAGCCCGCGCCAGAAAGCCCTGACAACGCGAGTCCCCCTTCGCCGCGCGTGAGTCCCACGTTGGCTGTGTGCGAGTTCCTCGTTGGGAACGCGTGAGTTCTACGTTCGGCGTGCACTGTCCCACGTTGGTGTCGTCGTGGTCCGAATCTGACTTGCCGCCGCGCTTGGTGGGCTCGGCGCGCGTGTGTGTGGCCAGGTGCGCCGACGCCAGCACGCCGAACGGTAAGCCCTGAACTGAAGGCACGTCGCGAAAGCCGGACTCGGGTGTCACGAGACCCGGACTCGGGTGTCGCCAGGTCACTTGAGGTAGCGAACCCCTGTTATCGTGCTACGATCTGTTATACCACCCAGGCAGAGCGTAGCCAGCGTGGGCTGGAGGATCTCACGTAAGCAGCGCGACTTCTGTAGAATTTGTAGATAGTACCTGGATGGTTCGACTGGACAGAGGGAGGTGCCGACACCATGGCTGAGGTAAACGACGTTGCCGCCGCATTGCTCCTCAGGACCGGTGCGGTGACGACCATGAAGCTCCAGAAACTTGTGTACTACGCCCAGGCCTGGCATCTCGTCTTCCATTCGCGGCCACTTTTTTCTGACGCAATCGAAGCCTGGCCGCAGGGGCCGGTGACGCGAACGCTGTACGAAAAGCATCGGGGTCGTTACCAGGTCAAGGAGTGGCCGGGTGGAGACCCTGGCAGGCTGACCAAGGATGAGCGGGAAACAATTTCCTGGGTGCTGGCGAAGTATTCGCACTTCTCAGCCGAGACACTGTCCAGGATGACCCACATGGAAACACCTTGGCGGATTGCCAGAGGTTTGCTGGCTGACGACGAAAAGTCGGCAGAGCCGATAAAACTCGAAAATATGCGTCACTTCTACTCCCGGCAAAGGGCGGATCCCGACGTCGCTGTTTCGCAGGCCGCGGCGAGTTCCGCAATGGAAGGCGTCGAGTTGGATGACGCGTGGCAAAGTACGCTTCGGCGTGTTGCCGGCGGTAGCATGTCTGCCGACGATGTCATTGCGGAAGAAGTCCGCCGGATTACCCGACGGTGAGTGACCCATATCTCTGGCCGGACGGCAGCTGTCTGGCGAATAGATTGAAAATCTATGATCCGCACGAGTTGCGGCAGGCCGAGGCTCGAATCGTCAGTGTTCGAGACGTCCAGTTGGCGCGTGAGACGCTTCCTGGAGAGTACAATCTCGAACATTTTCAGGAATTTCACCTGATGCTTTTTGGGGATGTCTATGAGTGGGCTGGCAAGACAAGAACCGTGAACATCTCGAAGGATGGTTCAGCTTTCTGTTCCTGGCAGTTCGTCGAAGATGAGACGTCGGCCGTCCTGGCCGGCCTGGAAAAGGACAACTGGTTTATCGGCCTGAAGCGCGAAGGATTTGTGAAACGGCTGGCGTACTACTACGGGGAGATGAACGCCCGGCATCCCTTTCGAGAGGGCAACGGGCGAACGCAGAGGGCATTTCTACGTCAGTTGGCGGCGGCTGCCGGATGGCGCTTGGACTGGTCTGCCCTGAACCGGGAGGACAATATCGTCGCCTCGCGTCAGAATCTGCGCACGGCAGATATCGGCCTTTTGGTGCGCGTCCTGGAACCTGTCGTGGTCCGAATCTGACTTGCCGCCGCGCTTGGTGGGCTCGGCGCGCGTGTGTGGCCAGGTGCGCCGACGCCAGCACGCCGAACGGTAAGCCTGAAGGCACGTCGCGAAAGCCGAACTCGGGTGTCACGAGACCCGGACTCGGGTGTCGTGGGAGCCCGACTCGGGTGTCGTGGGAGGCGGACTCGCGCGGCGCGGGTTCTCGCAGGTTACTTGAGTTCCGCGCTCGTTTTGCCGAGGACGCGGCGGGCGACGATCAACTGCTGGATCTGCTGGGTGCCTTCGAAGATGTCGAGGATCTTCGAATCGCGGGCCCATTTTTCCAGCAGGGAATCCTCGACGTAACCGAAGGCGCCGGCCAGTTCGACGCATTTCAGTGTGATGTCGACGGCGGAGCGGCCCGCCTTCGCCTTGGCCATCGAGGCCTGCAGCGAATTCGGCTTGCGGTTGTCGGCCATCCACGCGGATTCCAGCGTCAGCAGGTACGCGGCCTCGTAGTCGGCCTCCAACTGCAGGTAGGCGGCCGCGGCGGCGTGCTGGCTGTTCGCGGGGCGGTCGTAGTCGAGGGTCACCCCGGCTTCGGTGAGGATCCGGCGGGTCTCCTCCAACGCCGCTCGCGCGACGCCGATGGCCATCGCGGCGACCAGTGGGCGGGTGTTGTCGAAGGTCTGCATGACCCCCGCGAAACCCTTCTTGGTGTCGACATCGGGCGAGCCGAGCAGGTTTTCCCTGGGCACACGGCAGTCTTCGAACCGGAGCACGGCGGTGTCCGAGGCGCGGATGCCAAGTTTGTGCTCCAGTCGCACCACCTCGAAACCGGGCGTGCCCTTTTCCACCACGAACGACCTGATCGCCGCACGTCCCTTGCTTTTGTCCAAAGTGGCCCAGACGACCACGGCGTCGGCGCGCTGGCCGGAGGTCACGAAGATCTTCTCGCCGTTGAGCACGTAGTGGTCGCCGTCGAGCTTCGCCGTGGTGGTGATCGCGGCCGAGTCCGATCCGCAGTCCGGCTCGGTGATGGCCATCGCCGCCCAGACCTTGCCGAACCGCTCGAGTTGCTCGTCGTTGGCGACCGAGGCGATCGCCGCGTTGCCGAGCCCCTGCCTCGGCATGGACAGCAGCAGCGCGACGTCACCCCAGCACAACTCGATCGTGCCGAGAACCGTTTTCAGGTTGCCGCCGTTGCGGTTGCCCTTCGCCGTCTCCTGCTCGTCGCGGCGTACCCCGGCCGCTCCGGCGCCACCCTCGCCGGAGGAGCTCAGCCCGTCCAGCACCGCGGCGAACATGTCCAGTTCGGACGGATAGGCATGCTCGGCGCGGTCGTACTTCCGGGAGATCGGGCGCAGCACGTGGGAGGCTGCCTGGTACGCCTGGTTGATCAGCGCCGCGGCCTTCTTCGGGGGTTCCAGGTTGATCATTTCGAGACTCCTAGAGCAGGACGATGCCTTCGAGCACGCCGATGGCGCGCAGGTCCCGGTACCAGCGTTCGACGGGATGTTCCTTGGTGAAGCCGTGTCCGCCCAGCAACTGCACGCCCGCGCTGCCGATCCGCATTCCCTTGTCCGTAGCCAGTTTCCGGGCCAGCGCGACCTCCCGGGCGTACGGTTTGCCCTGTTCGGCCCGGGCGGCGGCGCGCAGCATGACCAGCCGCATGCCCTCGAGTTCGATCGCGATGTCGGCGACCGAGAACGCGACCGCCTGCCGGTGGCTGATCGGCTCGCCGAAGGCCTTGCGATCGTTGACGTAGGGGACCACGTAGTCCAGCACGGCCTTTCCGGTGCCGCAGGCCAGCGCCGCCCAGCCGAGCCGGGAAAGCCGCACGACCTCGGTGAAGACCTCCGGTGACGCGGCGCCGAGCAGCGCGCCGGCGGGCAGCGAAACCTTGTCCAGCAGCAGTTTTCCGGTGGCCGCGCTCCGCAGGCCCATCGCGGGCTCGGTTTTGACGGTCAGTCCCGAGGTCGACGATTCGATCAGAAACAGCGCGGGCCGCGGATCCGCCGACCCTTCCAGGCTCGCCGAGACGACGAACAACTCCGCCTGCTCGGCGCGCGGCACCAGCGACTTGAGACCGTCCAGTTGGTACCCAGTCGGCGTGCGGCGGGCCTGGGTGGCTGGCTTGAACGGGTCGAACAGCGGCTTGGGCTCCTGGAGCGCGAGCGCGGCGGCGGGCACGTTCTCGCCGACGAACGCGGACAGGTAGTCGGCCTGCTGCTGCGCGTCGCCCCACAGCACGAGCGCGGTGCTCACCGCGGACGGCGCCAGTATGGCCAAGGCGAGCCCGAGGTCGCCGTGCGCGAGTGCTTCGGCGACCAGCGCCGCCGTGACCGTCGAGCGTTCCGTCCCGGCTCCGCCGAGTTCCTCCGGGATGCCGATGAGGGTGACGCCGAGTTCGGCGGCGCGGGTCAGCAGGCCGTCCGGGGGTGTCAGCTTGGCGTCCGCTTCGGCGGCGGCGGGCCGGAGCTGTTCGGCGGCGAACTCGCTGACGGTCTCGACGATCATCTGCTGCTCTTCGGTCGGCGTGACGTCGAAGAGGTCCTTTTCGTCTGCCTGTGCGGGACGCGCGGGTTTGCCGAGCCGCCGGGCGGACGTGAACGTGCGGCTGGCCGCACCGGCCGCACGGAAACCGTTCCTGGTCGCCGCGTTGAGCAGGTTCTGCACCGGCGTACGCAGGCCCGCTCGCTCCAGTGCCTTGCTGCCGGCGAGCCGGGTGAGCGCGGCCAGGCCCAGCCCCATCACGTCTCGTTTCCGCGCGGGTGTCGCCACGTCGCCTCTCCCATCGAAGGATGGAACCTACTGGTGAGTAGATTACCATGGGTCAGGAATGATGGGCGAGCATTCTCCTTCGCCGTTCGGCGAGGAGGATCCGTTCCAGGATCACCAGCGCACCGCAGACCATGGCGACCACCACGACCAGGAGTACCGCCGGGAGTTGCCCCAGCACCGGGGTGGCCGCGACCAGCAACGCCGCGACGACCAGCCGCTGGACGTTCCAGCTGCCCACGTTCCGCTTGCGCAGCGAACTGAGCCCGACCAGGTACAGCGCCGCCCCGCAGGTCAACGCCCACAGGGGAACGCCGTGCAGCGCCTCGCCCGGCGAGTGGTGCGTGGTGTCCGCGACGTACAGCAGCGCCTTCTTCATACCCAGCGCCATCAGCACGATGCCCGCGATCAGGGGCAGGTGCAGATAGGTGTAGGTGTCGGTGGCGAGCTTCACGCGGTCGACGCCCGTCGCCTGCGTGAGCTTGCGCTCGGCCACGTGCGCCACGATGTCGAAGTACATCCACCACATCGCCGCCGACAGCCCGAGTCCGCCGGTCGCGCCCAGCACGACCAGCCACGACATCGGTAGCTGGGAGATCCCGATGCCGATCGCCACGATGGATTCGCCCAGTGCGATGATCACGATCAGCCCGAACCGCTCGGCGAAGTGCCCCGGCGCGGGAACCTGCCAGCCCTCGGCGCCCGCGACGTACACGCCCGTGTAGTCGACGGCAAGGGCGAGCACCCACAGCCCCAGTTGCGGCGCCCCCGACGTGAACGCCGCCCCGGCAAGCACGGCCACGCCGGCGAGCATGGGCGGAGCCATCCGTGTGAGCACCCTGCGAAGCGCGGCGTCCTGGCGCGCGACCTGGAAGTAGGCCACCAGGTGCAACACCCGTACCAGCAGGTAGCACACGACGAACAGCACCGGCGTGTACAGCCCGCCCGGCAGGTCGGTGAAGGCCTCGGGAATGTCCAGCGATACCAGGAACATCGTGGCCATCGCGGCGAGCATGGCGAACCTCGCGACGCCACGGTCCAGGTGCACGCTGTTGCCGAGCCAGGTGTAGCAGCACCAGCACCACCACAGCACGCCGAGCATCGCCAGTCCCTGCCCGAGCCCGAGCGGTGTGGTGTGGTCGGACATCAGCTGGGTGGTCTGCGTGATCGCGTAGACGAAGACCAGGTCGAAGAAGAGCTCCAGGGTGGTGACCCGGTGGTCCTCTTCGGTCACAAGCTGGAGGCGTTGAGTCGGCACGCCCGATCTTCGCAAATCCCGCCCCGTCTGACCGGCACTTTCGACGAGAGCGAACCTAGTCGTTCAGCACCGCCGCCATCAGCGCGACGAGGTCGGCGGGCAGGCGGGGGCGGCTGGCGATGCGGCGGGTCCGGGTCAGGTCGTTGGCGACGGTCAGTGCCGCGTGGACGATGATCTTGGCCTCGCGGGCGTTCAGTCCGGGCCGCGCGGCGACGAGCAGGTTGACCCACTGCGTCACGTAATCCCGTTGCACGCGAAGGAGATCGGCCCGATCCTGTTCCGGGATGTTCGCGCCGTCGATGGCGAAGCCGACAGCGAGCTCGGGCGAGGAAGTGAGCACCCGCACATAGGACTCGACGAGCGCGCGCAGCGCCTCCGCCTCGGTCGCGCTTGTCCGTATCGCGTGTTCGGCGCCCACCGCCAGCCGGTCGGCGGCGCGCCGCGCGATCGCGCACAGCAGGGCGGCCTTGCTCGGGAAATGCTTGTACACGCTCGGACCCGCGATACCGGCGGCGGCGCCGATGTCCTCCATGCTCACCGCGTGGAAACCGCGCTGGTGGAACAGTTCGGCCGCCGCGGACAGGAGTTGTTCACGCCGTGACTGGTTGCCGAGACCGGGCACCGGATCGCCGGGTTCGGGGCCTTCGGCCGGCAGGTCGGCGTACAGGACGCGCTTGGCGAGGTCGACCAACAGCGTGACGAATCGCTGCCTCGCCACACTCGTGTGGTGCACCGAAACGCTGCCGAACACGCTCAGCGCTGCCCAGCACAGCAGTTCGGCGTCGGCGGCGGGCAGCTCCGGGCGCACGGTGAGCAGCATCTTCGCCCACGTCGAGAGCATCGCGCTGGACCGCCGGCCGATCTCCTTCTGGTCCTCGGGTGAAAGATGTCTGCCTTCCCATCGCCACAGCGCGGTAGTGTCCCGCCGTTCCACGGACCCGGCGGCGAGGCGGCTCATCACCGCTTCGATCTGCCCGCTTTCCAGGGCCGACAGGGCCTCGGAAGTGCCGCGCTCCAACTCCGCTAGGCCGGACAGCAGCACGTACGACAGGATCGATTGCTTGTCCGTGAAATGCCGGTACAGGGCGGGCCCGGTGATGCCGGCCGCGGCGGCGATGTCGTTGATGCCCACGCCCCGGTAGCCGCGCGTGCGAAACAGCTCGGCCGCGACGGCGGCCAGCTGGTTCTTTCGATCGCGAACGCGTCGGCCCCGCTGTTCCATAGTGAGCACACTGTAGCTGTCTTCGTGGCCATTGCACCAGCGGTTTCGCTGGGTCTATGTTAGTGGTTATTAGCCGAGTGTAGGGCCACCAGCAAGTCAGGAAGGACTGTCGGTGTGAGCAACGAGGCATATGTCTACGAGGCGATCCGCACGCCTCGTGGAAAGAACAAGGGCGGGTCCCTGCACGGGACCAAGCCCATCGACCTGGTAGTGGGCCTGATCAACGAGATCGAGGCCCGGTTCCCGGACCTCGACCCGGCCGGAATCAACGACATGGTGCTCGGCGTGGTCTCTCCGATCGGTGAGCAGGGCGGGGACATCGCGCGCGGCGCCGCGATCGCGGCCGGCCTGCCCGACACGGTCGCCGGGGTGCAGTTGAACCGCTTCTGCTCATCCGGTTTGGAGGCGGTCAACCAGGCGGCGGCACGGGTGCGATCGGGCTGGGAGAACCTGATTCTCGCGGGCGGCGTCGAGTCGATGTCGCGGGTGCCGATGGGTTCCGACGGGGGCGCGATGTTCGCCGACCCGGTCACCAGCTACGACAGCTACTTCGTCCCGCAGGGCATCGGCGCCGACCTGATCGCCACGGTCGAGGGCTTCTCCCGCGAGGACGTCGACCGGTTCGCGGTGCGCTCGCAGGAACGCGCCGAGGCCGCGTGGTCGGGCGGGTACTTCGCCAAGTCCGTGGTGCCGGTCAAGGACATCAACGGCGTGACCATCCTCGATCACGACGAGCACCGCCGGCCGGGGACGACTCTGGAGGCTCTCGGCAAGCTCAAGCCGTCGTTCGAGGCGATCGGCGACTTCGGTGGCTTCGACGCCGTGGCGCTGCAGAAGTACCACTGGGTGGAGAAGATCAACCACGTGCACACCGGCGGCACCTCCTCCGGCATCGTGGACGGCGCCGCGCTCGTGCTGATCGGCAACGAGCAGGCGGGCCAGAAGTTCGGGCTTACCCCGCGCGCCCGCGTGGTGGCCACCGCGATCACCGGTTCCGACCCGACGATCATGCTCACCGGCCCCACGCCCGCCACGCGCAAGGTCCTCGACATCGCCGGCTTGACCGTCGACGACATCGATCTGTTCGAGTTGAACGAGGCGTTCGCGTCGGTGGTCCTGAAGTGGATGAAGGACCTGAAGCTGCCGGACGAGAAGGTCAACGTCAATGGTGGCGCCATCGCCATGGGGCATCCGCTCGGCGCGACCGGCGCGATGATCCTCGGCACGATGGTGGACGAACTGGAGCGCCGCCAGGCCCGGCGCGCGCTGCTGTCGCTGTGCATCGGCGGCGGCATGGGTATCGCGACGATCATCGAGCGGGTGTGACCATGACCGACACCATCCGGTGGGACAAGGATTCCGACGGGATCGTCGTGCTCACGCTGGACGACCCCAACCAGTCGGCGAACACGATGAACGCCGGCTTCCGCTCCTCGTTCGGGGAGGCCGTGGCGCGATTGGAGTCCGAAAAGGACTCCATCACGGGTGTGGTGATCACCTCGGCCAAGAAGACCTTCTTCGCGGGTGGTGACCTCAACGACCTCATCCGGGCCAAGCCGGAGCACGCCGAGGAGATCACCCGCAGCACCAACGCGGTCAAGGCGCAGATGCGCCGCCTGGAGACGCTGGGCAAGCCCGTGGTCGCGGCGATCAACGGCACGGCACTGGGCGGTGGCCTGGAGATCGCGCTGGCGTGTCACCACCGGATCGCGGCGGACGTGCCGGGCAGCCAGATCGGCTTCCCGGAGGTCACCCTGGGCCTGCTGCCCGGCGGTGGCGGGGTCGCGCGTTCGGTGCGGTTGCTCGGCATCCAGAACGCCGTGCTGAACTGGCTCGCGCAGGGCCAGCGGCACAAGCCGGCCAAGGCCGTCGAACTGGGCCTCGTGCACGAACTGGTGTCCAGTGTGGACGAACTGCTGCCGAAGGCCAAGGAGTGGATCACGGCGAATCCGGAGGCCGTGCAGCCCTGGGACGTCAAGGGCTACAAGATCCCCGGCGGCACGCCGTCGAATCCGTCGCTCGCGGCGAACCTGCCCGCGTTCCCGGCGAACCTGCGCAAGCAGCTCAAGGGCGCGCCGATGCCCGCGCCGAGGGCGATTCTCGCGGCCGCGGTCGAGGGTGCGCAGGTGGACTTCGACACCGCGAGCCTGATCGAGACCCGGTACTTCGTCAGCCTGACGATCGGCCAGGTCGCGAAGAACATGACCAAAGCGTTTTTCTTCGACCTGCAGACCATCAACTCCGGTGGCTCGCGGCCACAGGGCTTCGAAAAGTACACCGCGCGGAAAGTGGGTGTGCTCGGCGCGGGGATGATGGGCGCGGCCATCGCCTATGTCGCGGCGAAGGCCGGGATCGACGTCGTCCTCAAGGACGTTTCTCTCGAAGCGGCCGAAAAGGGCAAGGGCTACGCGGCCAAGCTGGAGGAGAAGGCGCTTTCTCGCGGCAAGACCACCAAGGAGAAGTCGGACGCGCTGCTGGCGCGGATCAAGCCGGCGTCCGACCCCGCCGACTTCGCGGGCGTGGACTTCGTCATCGAGGCCGTGTTCGAGAGCCAGGAGCTCAAGCACAAGGTGTTCGGCGAGATCGAGAACGTCGTCAACCCGGACGCCGTGCTCGGCTCGAACACCTCCACCCTGCCGATCACCGGCCTCGCGCAGGGTGTGCGGCGGCAGGAGGACTTCATCGGTATCCACTTCTTCTCACCGGTGGACAAGATGCCGCTGGTGGAGATCATCCGCGGGGAGAAGACCTCCGACGCCACCCTGGCCAAGGTGTTCGACTTCACCCTGCAGATCCGCAAGACGCCGATCGTGGTCAGCGACAGCCGGGGCTTTTTCACCAGCCGCGTGATCGGCACTTTCCTCAACGAAGCCGTGGCGGCGGTCGGCGAAGGCGTCGAGCCGGTGTCGATCGAGCAGGCCGGTGCCCAGGCCGGGTACCCGGCGCCGCCGCTGCAGCTGATGGACGAACTGACGCTGACCCTGCCGCGCAAGATCCGGCAGGAGACGCGGGCCGCGGTGGAGGCCTCCGGTGGCGTGTGGCAGGCGCACGGCTCCGAGGCGGTCTTCGACCGGATGGTCGAGGAGTTCGACCGCAGGGGCAAGTCCTCCGGCGCCGGGTTCTACGAATACGAGGACGGCAGGCGGGTGCGGATCTGGCCGGGTCTGCGCGAAGCCTTCAACTCCGGCAGCGCGCAGGTACCGTTCAAGGACCTGCAGGAGCGGATGCTGTTCGTCGAGGCGCTGGAAACCGTGCGGTGCTTCGACGAAGGCGTGCTGAACTCCGTGGCCGACGCCAACATCGGCTCGATCTTCGGGATCGGCTTCCCGGCGTGGACCGGCGGTGTCATCCAGTACATCAACTCCTACGAGGGCGGCCTGGGCGGGTTCGTGGCCCGCGCTCGCGAACTGGCCGAGCGCTACGGTGACCACTTCACCCCGCCACAGTCCCTTGTGGACAAGGCGGAAAAGGGCGAGATCTTCGAGTAGTGAACTACGGTGGCGCCCTTTTTCGAAAAGGGCGCCACCGTCGTTCACTTGAAGGCCGCGACGTTGCGTGCTGCCCACTGCGCGAACGTGCGGGGCGGGCGGCCGAGGATCCGCTCGACATCGAGGCTCACCTGCCGCTCTTCGTCCGACGGCTTGCCGAGGATGTCGAGGGTGCTTTCCGCGACCGGCTCCGGCATGAACCGCAGCATCTGGGTCTTGGCCTCCTTCCGGCTCAGTTCGACGAACCGAACGGGTTCGCCCAGGCCGTCTCCGATGGCCGCGGCCTGCTGTCGCGGTGAGACCGGCGTCGGTCCCGTCAGCGTGTAGGTGTTGCCAACGTGCTTCGCGTCGCGTAGTGCGACGGCGGCGACCTCGGCGATGTCGGCCGGGTCGATGGCCGGCGCGGCGACATCGCCGAACGGCGCGGCGACCATGCGCAGTGCGCGCACCATCTCGGCCCACTGGAAGGCATTGGAGTCAAACCCTCCCGGCCGCAGGATTGTCCACTTCAGACCCGAATGGCGGACGGTGTCCTCCAGGTTCGAGGGGTGCCGTCCGGTGCCGACGCCCTGGGAGGACAGCAGGACGACTCGCTCGATGCCTGCCGCTCGCACGACGTCGACGACTTCGTCGAGGTTGCCGTTCGCCATGAAGTCGCCGGAGGTCAGCAGGAACAGCGCCTCCGCCCCGTCAAGTGCGGGCTCGAGGCTTTCCGGCTCGGCCAGGTCGGCCCGATGACGGCGTACCCCAGCCGGCAAGTCCGGCGCGGAGATCTGCCGGGAAATCGCCATCACCTCCTCGCCCGCCGCGACGAGGGCTTCCACCAGTGGCCGCCCGACATTGCCCGTCGCTCCGGTCACCACGATCATGTTCGCTCCACTTCCGAGTTCCTTTTTTCGACTCGGCGAAGCTACTATCGCCGGGCTAGTAGGTACCTAGAGGAAAGTATGAGTTGGTGTGACGGAGAACACTGTTCAAGCCGAGGTTCCCCCGGAGCTGGCGTGCCCGATCGCCCCCGTGGTCGACCTCGTGTTCAGCCGCTGGACCACGCCGATCCTGTGGACGCTCAACGAATACGGGCGGCAGCGGTTCGTGGAGCTGGAGCGCCGGATCACCACCATCACCCCGAAGGTGCTGACCCAGCGGTTGCGCCAGCTGGAACGCGACGGACTCGTCGTGCGCACGTACTATCCCGAGGTTCCTCCGCGGGTGGAGTACGAGATCAGCGAGCTGGGCCGCAGCCTGGCGCCGGTGTTCGCGTCCCTCGCCGAGTGGTCGGTCAACCTCGACAAGATCGAGCAGGCCCGCGAAGCCTACGACGCCAAACCCCGCCCCCGCCGTTAGGCACGCGAACGGGCGACTCGCGAGATCTCTGCGAGTCGCCTGTTCGCGACGTCGCGATCCCTGGCGGGGTCAGCGGTGGTAGCGCAGGCCGTAGCCGTAGGGGAACAGGGCCTGCTGGCCGTCCCCGACGTTGATCGGCTGCTGGGACGCCGACCGCGGCCAGGTGTCGGGCAGCTTCCCGGTCGGGTTGTACTCGCCGAACAGCACGTCGGCGACTCCGGCGCCTTCAGTACCCGGCAGCCACGACTCGAGCAGCGCGTTCCACCCCGGCAATTCCGACGCGATGTCCAGCGGCCGCCCGGAAACGAGCACGACCACCACCGGAACGCCCGACGCCTTCAACCGCTGCAGGGTCGCGAGGTCGTCCGCGTCCAGGCTCATGCTGCCCGGCCGGTCACCGAAGCCCTCCGCGTACGGCGTCTCGCCGACCACCGCCACCGCGGCCCGGTAGCCGCCGTCGATCCCGGTGCCGTCCTTGCCGTAGGTGACGTTCGACGCGCCCGCCTTCTGCTGGATCCCTTGCAGGATGGTGGTTCCCGGGGTGATGTTGCCGCTGCTGCCCTGCCAGGTGATGGTCCAGCCGCCGGTCTGGTCGCCGATGTCGTCGGCGTTCTTACCGGCCACGAAGATCTTGCCGCCGTTCTTACGCAGCGGCAGCACACCGTCGTTCTTCAGCAGCACCTGGGATTCCCGGACCGCCTGCCGCGCCAGTTCGCGGTGTTGCCGGTCCCCGATGGTGCCGGTGAACCGGCGGTCGGTGAACGGCCGCTCGAACAGGCCGAGCTGGAACTTCTTGGTCAGGATCCGGCGGTTGGCGTCATCGATGCGGGCCATGGAGATCCGTTTGGCCTGCACCTCGGTCCGCAGCGTGTCGATGAACTTCTGGTAGTCGTAGGGAACCATCACCATGTCGATGCCGGCGTTGATGGCCGTGTCGACCTCCTCGGCGGTGAACCCGGACTGGCCGTCGATCTTGTCGATGCCCTGCCAGTCGGACACCACGAACCCGGAGAAGCCCAGCTCGCCCTTGAGCACGTCGGTGATCAGGTAGCGGTTGGCGTGCATCTTCACGCCGTTCCAGCTGCTGTAGGAGATCATCACCGAGCCGACCCCGCGCCGCACCGCCGCGCGGAACGGCGGCAGGTGGATCGCCCGCAGTTGCGCCTCGCTGAGCTCGGTGTTTCCTTCGTTGACGCCTCCGGTGGTGCCCCCGTCGCCGACGTAGTGCTTCGCGGTGGCGAGCACCGAACCGTTGTCGGACAATGACTCTTCGTTGAGCGACCTTCCCTGCAGCCCGTCGATCACGGTGGTCATCGACGACACGAGCTGCGGGGTCTCTCCGAAGGATTCGTAGGTGCGGCCCCAGCGGTCGTTGCGCGCGACGCACAGGCAGGACGCGAAGTCCCAGTCGATCCCGGTGCCGGACACCTCTTCGGCGGTCGCGCGGCCGATCCGCTCGACGAGTCGAGGGTCGCGGGTCGCGCCGAGCCCGATGTTGTGCGGGAAAATGGTCGCGCCGACGACGTTGTTGTGCCCGTGCACGGCGTCGATGCCGTAGATGATCGGGATGTGCAGCGGCGACTGGAGTGCCGCGCGCTGGAACGTGTCGTACATCTCGGCCCAGGCCGCCGGCGTGTTGGGCGTCGGCGTGGAGCCGCCACCGGACAGCAGCGAGCCGAGCCGGTAGGTCGCGATGTCGGTGGGATTGCCGGTGACGGCGGCGCGCTCCGCCTGGGTCATCTGGCCGAGCTTGTCGTCCAGGGACATCCGGGACAGCAGGTCCTTGACCCGGACCTGGACGGGTTTGGCGGGATTGAGGTAGTCCGGCCCGCGTCCGGGGGCGGCGGACACCAAGCCCGCGCCCGACACGAAGGCGGGGGCGAGGGCGAGGGTGAGCACGGCGACGGTGGTGGCTCTTCGGGAACGAGTTCGCACAGTGGTCCTCCTTGACACACCGGGTTTGTTGCCATTGGCAACATATGCCGCCCCGTAAGGTAGCTCACGGCCACCTCTCAGGTCCAGACCTCACGGGCCCGTCTCGCCGGGCGGAAACTGGGTTGTAGGGGTGGCGTGGTCACTCGTCGTCAGCGGCCAGCCGGCGCGGCCACGCGAGGGTTTTCTCATCCGTGCGCACGACGCCCACTTCCGGTTCGCGGGGAGCGCCGAGCCTTCCTGTGCCAGCCTGACCGCGGAGCCGGGTCAGCCCGTCGCCCAGGTGACGAACTCGTCGCCGGACAGCCGGGGAGCGTCCGGGTCCGTCGAGACCACCACATTGTCGGCGACCGCGGTGTCCAGCCCGGTCCAGTTCCGGACCGTGGCGGTGGCGAGGTTGGCGCCGAGGAAGCTCGTCCGGGTGACGTCCACGCGGTCGAGCAGGCAACCGCGCAGATCGGTCTCGAGGAGTTCCGCGCCACCGAGCTTCGCGCCGGTCAGGTCGGCGTCGCGCAGAATCGCCCGGTCGAGCGTGCAACGGTAGAGTTCCGTCTCCCGCAGGGAGGCCCGCGCGAGCGATGCCGTGGTGAGGTCCGCCTTTCCGAGCCGGGCCGCGTCGAGTTTGCCGCCGTCGAAGCGGGCGCCGCGGAACTGGCCGGCATACAAGGAGACTCCCGACAGGTCGGCTTCCGAAAAATCGGCATTGGGCAGCACGGCTTCGCTGAGTTCGTGTCCGCGTAGGTCGTAGCCGTGCAGATCAAGCCTTTCGGCCACCAGGCGCTCGCCCCACCTGCCTTGGGTGCGCACCCATTCGGCATGACGCGCCAGGCGAGTCTCGATCTCCGCGGGTTCCACGGTCATGGCCAGAAGATTACTTTGCCGGCGAAATCGGGCCTGGCGTTCACCGCGTTCCGCAGGTCGGTCGCCTGTGTGGGGGTCAGGCCGCCGAGATCGAGAATCACGTTTTCCCCCTTGCGGATTTCGGCTTCGACTTTGCGCACCGAATCGGCGAGGTCGAAGCTCGCCGATTGGAACCCCTTGATGTCCCACGGCACGTTGTTGCCGTCGAGGAACTCCGCGCGCGAGGGGTCGATATCGCGCCGGATGGGTCCCTGCAATCGGCCGCTGTTCTCCAGATCGAGGCCGATCTGCGCTTCGTGTTTGCCCTTGGCCGTTACCTGGAAAGCGGCGGCCGGGTCTCGGGCGAGGTCATCGAGTTCCTGGGGGCCCCGGGTGAACGGCGGAGACGGCCGCACACCAGCCACGCCCGCTTTTTGCTCCAGCCGGCTCATCCGCTGCTCGGCATCGACCGCCTTTTCGGCAAGCGCGTCGAGTTCGCGTATCCGGGTCTTGTCGTCGAGGCCGCGGGTCGCGACCCCGGTCGACTGTCGCTCGAGCTGCTCGGCGCGCTTGACCAGCAGTCCGGCCTCCCGCTGCAGCTCAGGTGGTAGGCGCGCGGCACGCGCACGCAGGCTCGCGGCGATCGTCTCGCACACCGCGCTGCATCGCATCAGCTTGCCGTCGACAAGGAATTTGATCTCGTGGGGCTCGCCGAGCGCGTTCGTGAGCTTCCGTTCCAGCCGCACCCCCAGACCCTCGG
>NZ_DATELF010000046.1:0-170996 GCF_035276945.1 Amycolatopsis sp.
CAATGCGGACTGATCAGCCTGGTAGGAACCGTTGTCGCACCCAGGGCGGGCAAGCCCTGGCGGGAAAGACCGAATGCCGGTGGTGAACGGCGTCGGTAAGCCGTGTGCGGGAGAACCGCACGCACGGTTTAACGGGCGGGACCTGGAAACGAGACAACACGGGCCATGGCCACCGTAGTGGGACAGCCTCGCGGGAAACCGCAGGAACATAAGGCTACGGGTCCTTCCGTCAGTGGATGTCATCGCGCCAGCTCCCGACCCTCCTCCTGTCCGTGGTTCTGGTGGGCACCGGACGGCCCGGAGAGGAGCGCTGGGCTGCCTCGCCGGGCCGGCGGCCGGATCAGATCTCCGGCCCGCTGACGTAGGTGAACCCGGCGACCGCCGTGGCCGAGCCACCCGCCGTCGTGACGGTGACGTCCGCGGCGCCCGCCGTGCCGGGCGGGGTGCGGACACTGATTTCGGTATCGGAAATGACGCCGAAATTCGCGGGCGTGCCGCCGAAGGTGACCGACGTCGTGGTGGAAAGGCTGGTGCCGGTAATCGAGACGACCGTGCCGCCCGCCGTTGTTCCGCTCGTCGGGGAAATGGTGGCGACGGTCGGGCTGTCGACGTAGTTGTAGGTGAGTCCGTCGACCGTGCCGCCGGGCGTGGTGACGGTCACCGAGACCGGGCCGGCCACGGCGGCCGCGGGGACGGCGACATCGAGGGAACCGTCGTTGACGACGGTGGGGGTCGCCGAGTTTGCGCCGAACGCGACAGCGGTCGCGCCGGACAGGTTGACCCCGGACAAGGTGACCGTGTTGCCACCCGCCACCGGCCCCGCGCTGCTGCTGATGCCGGCCTTGTACGGCGGTTGGACATAGTAGAACCGCAACGGGTTGCTGGTCCCTCCGACGGTGGTCACGGTCGTGTCCACGACACCGCTGCCGGCCGGGCTGATGACGGTGACCTGAGTCGGCGTGTTGCCGGTGATCGTGCCCAGGTTGGGTCCGAAGTGGACCGCCGTCGCGCCACCGAGATTGGTACCGGTGATCGTCACCAGGGTGCCGCCTGAAGTGGCTCCCTGGTTCGGGGTGATAGGCATGCGCGGACCTCCGTCCGATTGAACGAAAAAGGGAAAAGAACTGTTCGGCCCGGGTGTGCCGGCCACCGGCGGGCGTTCCTTCACTATATACGCGGAATTTGGCGGATATGGTGGGACGGTCCGAATGCCACAACCGGCCACGCGGGTGGCCGGTGCGCCCGGGCCGGGCGCCTACCGGGAGTTGAGCGAATTCGGCCATTGGTATTAACGACGCCGGATTTCGTAACTCTTTTTCCGGTCGCCGAAATGCGAAAATGATCCGCGAAAATCCGGGTGGGCCGAGGTGGTGACGGCCGGCTGGTTGGGTGGAGCGGTCAGTGTGCGCCGCGGACCGGAAAGGGCAACCCTCATGTCGACCGACGCGCTGAGTTTGCTCACCTCGCTGGTTCCCTCGGGGACCCGGGCGCCGGCTGCCCGCCGGAGCGGGGAATCGGCCGAGGAGGGCGACGTGCGCGCATCACCGTCGCGTGGAGTCGCTGTGCTGGCAGTCGTGCCTGAATGGGTGCTGCAGAGCCTCGTCGGTCACCTGAAAGGGGCTGTCGCGCGCGCCGTGAGTGAGCTGGACCGGCTCGACATCCGGCTGTGCCTGGACGTTCGCCGGGCGCCCGTCGCGTCCTCCTCCGCCGGGGGCGAGTCGCTCGAGTCGCTCGAACGTCGCATGCTCGATCTCCTGGCCGAGGTCAACCGCCTGCGCCGCGCCTGACCGTCACCGCAGCGCGGCGAGCAGCCGGCTGATGTCGGCTTCGGTGGTGTACGGGGCGATGCCCGCACGGACCGCGCCGGTGTCCCCCAGGCCGAGATGCCGCGAGCATTCCACGGCGTAGAAACTGCTCGCCGGGGCGTTGACGCCGCGGGAGGCGAGGTGCCGGTAGGTGGTTTCCGGGCTGACGCCGTCGACCGAGAACAGCACGGTCGGTGTGCGATGGCGGGTGGGGGAGCCGTGGCGGACGATCCCGGGTAGCTCGGCCAAGCCCTCGTCGAGCTGCCGGAGCAGGGTGTTTTCGTGGTTCTCCAGCACCCGCATCGACGTCAGCAGCCGGGTCCGGCGGGGGCCGGTTCCGGGCACGAGGCCGGCGAGGAAGTCGATGGCCGCGGTCGTGCCGGCGAGCAGTTCGTAGGGCAGGGTGCCGAGCTCGAAGCGCTCGGGCACGGCGTTGGTGGAAGGTAGCAGTTTGTCCGGGTGCAGGGTTTCCAGGAGCGCGGGCGAAGCGGCGACGAGCCCGAGATGTGGGCCGAGGAACTTGTAGGGCGAGCAGGCGAAGAAGTCCGCGCCCAGCTCCGTGACGTCGACCGCCGCGTGCGGGGTCAGGTGCACACCGTCCACATAGCACAGTGCGCCCGCGTCGTGGGCCGCTTCGGTGATCGCGGGGATGTCGGGCCTGGTGCCGAGCAGGTTCGAGGCCGCGGTGACCGCGACCAACCTGGTCCGTTCCGACAGCAGGCTCGTCACCTCGTCCACCGGCAGCTCACCGCGGACAGGGTCGAAGTCCGCCCAGCGCACGATCGCGCCCCGGGACCGCGCGGCCTGCACCCACGGCCGGATGTTGGCGTCGTGGTCGAGGCGGGTCACCACGATCTCGTCGCCGGGTCCCCAGTTCTTGGCCAGCGTCCGCGAGAAGTCATAGGTCAGCTGAGTCATGCTGCGGCCGAAGACGATCCCCGCCGGTTCGGCGCCCAGCAGGTCCGCCGCCGCCCGCCGGGCCCCGGCCACCACCGTGTCGGCCCGGCGCTCGGCCGCGGTGACGCTGCCCCGGTTCGCGATCGCGACCAGCAGGGTGGCGGCGACCGCCTCGCCCACCACGTCCGGGACCTGCGACCCACCGGGGCCGTCGAAATGCGCGGCGCCCTCCTCGAGTGCCGGGAAATGCTCGCGTACCGCGCTCACGTCATAGGCCACAAAGCCTTACTAGCACAGGGCGACCCGGTCTTCGCCCCGGGTCGGCGCGATCGCGGTCTGGACCACAAATCATCGGTAGTAACCAGCGCCTGCCCTCGATACGTTGAGCGGACCGCCGCCGCCTCTCGATCGGTTCAACTTGGGAGCTGGACATGTTCGGTCGGATATTCAGCCTGGCCGCCGCGTCCGCCGGGTCCGTGGCCCCGGCACCGGCGGACGCGGCGGTGCGAATCGGCACGGGCGCCGTGAAGTCGAAGCCGGTGGGCAAGGTGTTGCCGGGCTACTGGGAGAACTGGGACGGTGCCGGCGTTCGTCCGGGGCTGGGCCGGCTTCCGATCACCGACAGCCGCGTTCCGGCGCACGGACACAACGTGATCAACGTGATCAACGTGATCAACGCGGCCTTCCCGGTCATCCGCTCCGAGGGCACCGCCCGGTGGGAGAACGGGATGGACTCGGGCGTGAAGGTCGCCACGCCGGCCGAGACGCGCCAGGCCGAGGCCGCCGGCGTAACCATCCTGATGTCCATCGGTGGCGCGGCGGCGGGCATCGATCTCAGCCACCATGCGTGTTCCCTTCGACAAGCAGGTTCCCGGCCTGCCCGCGCATGCGGTACCGGGGGTGGCGGCGCCGACTCGCCCGCCATGGAAGTGGTGAACGAGTTCCTGCCCGCCGAGCTGGAAGCCGAAGACGAAGACGGCGAAGACGGCGAGGACGGGTTCGAGGACCAGGCTCCCCGGTGGCAGCCACCTCCGCCACGGCCGGTCCAGCCGCCACCTCGGTCGCGGCTTTCACGAGTCGTGCCGGGCGAAGCTCGAGCAGTTCGCCGGGCTCACCAGGAGTGAAAGCAGCGCGACACACGACATTTCGCTGAACACTCGTCCGCCCACGCCGACGGGAAACCCGGGCGCGCACGCCGGCAGCCGAAACCAACGGTCCTCCGGCACGCGACGTCCGGACGTAAGCGTGGTCAGGGGAGCAGACCTGCCGAAGCTGCCCGACTGGCCGTAGCACTCCGGAACGAAATGGACTAACTTCGCGATGTGACGATCTCGGCCGCCCAGGGAATTCGCTCGCCTTCCCCGCCGGGAACCGTCACGGTCGTCGCGTACGTGCTGCTGACCGGCAACCAGTGGGTGTCACGCTGGCTTGTCAGTGGCGACCTGCCCGAAGGGGGCCGGTGGCTGGTCGCTTCGCTGACCACCGTGCGGTGGCGGCTGACGCCGGAGCGTGGCAACGAGTGGGGCTTCTGGGCGGCGAACCTTCGCACCCTCTTCTTCGTCGGCCTGCTGATCTTCGGGCTGGCCCGGCTGGCGCGGTCGGCACGGGGCGGCGGGGTGCTCGCCCCCGTCGTCGGCACGTCGGTGCTCGGGGCGTGCGCGGCCACCCTGCTCGGCAACCTCGTGGCCGCCGTCTTCCTGGGCTGGCCGAGCTACGAGACCAGCTGGGAGTACTCCACCCCGCAGGGCGACGAATTCTCCGACCTCGTCCTGGCGCCGATGACCACCGCCGCGTTCTTCGGGCTGTTGTTCGGGCTGGTGCTGACTCCCGTCGTCGCACGGACGCGACCGCGGCGGGTGGCCCGCCGCGACCATGAACCGATGTCGTTCTGGTGAGGGGTGGGGTGGAAATGACATCCGGCGCCGCGGGCGCGACTTCCGATCAGGTCACGCGCTACCTGTGCGGGGCGGCGCGGATGGACGAGCGGTTCGCCGACCGGGTTCTGCACGGCCTGCTGGCCGGGGACCTGCGCGCGGTGGCCCCGTCCGTGGGCTTCGATCTGCGCCCGGTTCTGCTGCACTGCCTCGCGGCGCGCCGGCAGCGCTTTCTGCGTGACGTCGTGCTCACCGGTGCCGGCCTCGTCGCGCTCTTCGTCGCTCCCTTGTGGACTGTGCTGTCCCTGGGCCTGATCGCCGTGTTCGGCGGCACGATCACCCGCGCCGACCGGGGCACGCGGCCGCGGGCCGCCGCGATCGGGGCCGCCGTGGTGATGGTACTGATTCCCGTGCTGTTCGCGGTGTTCATCACTTCGGCCGCCTCGGCCGCCGACGAGGAGGCGGCGGGGTCGCCGGGCTGGCTGACCGGCCTGCCCTGGCTCGGTTTGCCGATCATCCTGCTGATGTACGGCGTGGTGGCGTGGGACCTGCTGAGCAACCGTCGGGTGCTGGTCCGGGACCTGGCGCGAACCAGGTTCCGGCCGGAAGCCGCACCCTCGCCGCGCGAGGAGTGGCTGACCCACGTACTGGCCACAATCGACCAAACCCAGCACGGGAACGCCACCGTGTACAGCGGGTTCAACCCGTTCCTCGGGCACGGCACGCCGCAGAAGGGCTGGGCGTTCGCGCTGCCGATGTGGCGCCGAGGGCGAGAGAACCCCGACGACACCGTCGACGTGGACGTGCCGGAACTGATCGAGCACGTGCGAAACCGGCTCCGCGCGATCGGACCGGCGGGAACGGAGGGCGAACTCAGCGACCGGCTCGACGATCTCCGGCTCTCCGACCGGGTGTTCGTCAACGGTGAGGCACTGGGTCTCCAGCCGCGTTTCCTGCCGTGCCGTGACCTGCCGCCGCGCCAGAACCTCGCGCCGGAGGAGATCCGGGAGATCGCCACCCAGCCGAGCGGGATCGCCCGCCACTACCTTTGCGCGGAAGTGCCGTCCTGGGGTGGGGAGGTGGTGGCGAGCACGTTCCTCCACTTCTCCACCGACGGCCGGTTGCTGTACCTGCAGTGCGACCGCGCGGTGCTCGGCCCGGTCTGGCGCCAGTACCACGACGTGGATCGCCTCACCGAGACCGCGGCGGCCGGGCAGATCGGCCGGTTGCTGATCAGGGCGGCCGGCAAGCTGGTCGGCACGGCGCTTCGCGCGCCGGCGGGCGTGTTCCGCACCGATCTGTGGGCCTGGAGTTATGGTCGGCGGCTGAGCCGGAACCGTCTGCTCGCCCAGGACGACCTCGGCTACGACTACGGCGCGCGGTTCAGTGTGCGGCAGGTCGCCGTGGACGCCCGGCCGCACAACTACTTCCAGGAAACCGACGCCGGCAAGCACCTGAAGATCGTCGAACGCCATGTGCTGAGCGCGGTGCTGGACTTCCTCGGCGAGCACGACGTGGACACCGCCGAGTTCGCCACCCGGCAGATGATGATCCTCAACCAGGGCATCATCCAGACCGGCGGCGTCAGCAACGTCGGCAACCAGGCGGTCGGCTCGGGCGCTACCGCGACCCAGCAGGGCGTGGTTCCGCCGCGACCCGGATCTCAGGAGACAGCGAATGCGTGACAACGCGGCGAACTACGGTATCCAGCAGTCGGGCGGCCAGAGCACGGTCGGCAACCAGGCCGTCGGGCCGGGTGCGAAGGCGGTCAGCGGCGACATCCAGCTCACCACGGGAACCGGTGACACCGAGGGCCGGGCCGAGCGGTTGCTCGCCCGGCTGGAGGAACTGCTGGATCACCACGACGCCGAACTTCCGGGTACCACCAAGGCGACCGCGGAGATCCTGCGGGAGGAGCTGACCCGGCCGGAGCCCGACCGTGGGGTGCTCGGCCGCCTGCTGGAACGGCTCACCACCCTGGTGAAGCCCATTCCGCCGCTGGTCACCACGGTCACCGAGCTGGCCAAGGCGATCAACGGCGCGATCAACTGAGCCGCCGCGGCTTTCGGGTTCGCGTAACACGGCGACCCGCCAGGCCGGAGAATCCGCCCGGGAAGACCCAGTCCGGTTAGGACGGTGGCGGCGTTCCACCCACTCCGCCATCGAAGCAAGCCGGCGGGCGTGATCCGTAGCGGTTGACCCCGGCCGGCCGATACTTACGGGGTAACTCCAGCAGAGGGGGAAGGACACCCGCGGATGGCCGGTAGTTTTCGGGGTACCCGCGCAGCCGGGTGGAACCTCACGGTGACTGTGCTTGTCCTGATCAGCCTGGTGGGCTGCACCCGGACGGCCGCGCCGACCGCGGCGAGCAAGGCGACGGCCCCGGATTCGGCGGTGAACGCTCCGGCGGTGCTCGTGTTCCGCCCCGTGCTGCAGTCCGTGCCCGCCACGCCCGGGACCCCTCCGAGCGCGGGACCGGCGGACGCCAAGGTTCTCCGGCAGAGTACCGACCCCGCGACCCAGCGGCAGGCACTGTCCATACTGGACTGCTCGACGAACGGTGCCGACCCGCTCGCCGCCCAGGACGATCCGGCGCTGCCGCTGGTCACCTGCGATCAGGCCGGCGAGACCAAGTACCTGCTGGGGCCGGCCTTCCTGACCGGCTCCGGCATCCGGTCGGCGTCGGCCTCGCCCGGCCAGGGCATGCCGGCGTGGCTGGTCAATGTGGAGTTCGACAGCGCGGGCGCCCGGACGTGGGCGAACTACACCACCCAGCACGTCGGGGAACAGGTGGCCTTCGTGCTCAACACCACCGTGCTGTCGGCGCCCTCCATCCAGGAAGCGATCACCGGTGGCAGCACGCAGATCAGTGGCAACTTCACCCAGCAGCAGGCGCGGGACCTGGCCGCCCGGCTCGTCGTGGCCGCACGGAACACCGCGGCGCCGACCACGACGGCAACCACACCGGCCGGCGGCGACGACCTCCACACCTGGCTGCGTCAGGCCGGTTTCCGCCTCGCCACGGCCACCCGCTACACCGACTCCCGCCTCGGCCGCCAGGTCACCGGCGAGGACTGGATCAAGGACGACCTGAGCCTGCCCGTCGTGCGGCTGACCGACGCTCCGCCCGGCGAGCCCGGCTACTTCGTCGTCGCTGACCTGGCCTTCGACCCCTTCCGGCCCTCCGCGGTCACGGTCACGTGCCGGCTGAACCGTCAGAACCGCGATCTGCCGGGCCTGCTGGACCAAGCCCGCATGCTGCGTGATTCGCTGACCGGCGGGTCCACGAGCGTGACCAGCCGTGACGGCGTTCTGACCTGTAGCACGGGCTGAATTCGACCGTTACAGGTCCGGTTCGGTGCCGTCGGGAAGTACGTTGGCACCGGCCGCCTGGACCTCGGCCGAGGCGTCGGAATTCCCGTCCAGCAGCGGATTGGTGTGGTCGAGGTGGGTGTGGATCCACCGGATGCCGGGGTGACGGCGGATCGCCGCGAGGCTGCCCGACGCCCGGCCACCGGCAGGTGACCCATCCTCGCCTGGGCCGCGTCGGCGTTCCCGCCCCCCGTGGCGCCCGACATTTCCTTACTCGGACAGAAGGTGCCGTCGGCGAGCACACAGTGCGCGCCGGTGACGAACTCGTCGAAACCGGCGGGCCAGGTTGCCAGGGCACGGCGCGTACACCAGTACGCCACCTGTCGAGGGGTCTTCGACCCGGAGGGCGAACGCCGAGTGCTGATCGCTCGACCGTTCGGCCGTCGCGTATTTGGGCTGTTCGCCGTGCACCGGCAGCAAAGCATGCCGTCCGGACCACCGAGTCGGAAAGCGCTTCCAGCAGGGTGCCATCGCCACTCCTGGTACTGGGAAACCATGGTACGCAACGGAAACTCCTCGCCGAGCGTCCTGCCGATCGCGCCGGGCGCCCACACCTGGAACCCGGCGCCCTCGCGGAGCAACAATCCGATCGTGTGGTCCAGTTCGGCGTCGGTCAGCACCGCGCCCCGCAGCGGGCTTTCCCGCAACCCGGGTCCCGGAGCCAGCCGCAGGCACCCGAGAACCTGGCGCCGGACGTTCGGCGAGACATTCAGCGGGTACCAGGTGTGACCGTCGGCACTGATCGCGGCCGCGGGCCGCCGGTCCTCGATTGTCCACAATCGAGGACCGCTGTTGCCGGTGGACTGAGTCGGACCATCGCCGAGGCCGTGGGCAGGGACTGGGCAGGGACCTCGGTGTGTCTGGCACCACGATCGACTCTCGTGCACTTCGGCGAGCCCGTCGGCCGGGAACAGTCGCGTCGCGGAAGGGAGGACTCGCGTGTCACGGGAGCCCGACTCGCGTGTCGCGGGGGCCCGACTCGCGTGTCGCGGGAGCCGGACTCGCGTGTCGCGGGGGCCCGACTCGCGTCGGTCGGCCCCCGGTTTCGGGCCGTCGACCGGCGATGACTCGCCTGCGGACGACCTGCCCGACCAGGACGAAGACGAGTGACGTCACCTCCTGACCGGCCTGGCGGATCGGCGCTTGGACCGCGCGATTCGGGGGAAGCCAGAGGGCAGCCCGGCAGCGACGGAGGTGAAGAAGATGGACACCAGGGAAGACAAGAACGTCGTGGATCTGTTGCTCGAGCAGCACACCCAGGTCAAGAACCTGTTCCGGGAGATTCCCCAGGCAACGGGAGACCGTAAGGAGGAACTGTTCGAGGACTTGGTGCGCTTGCTGGCGGTGCACGAAACCGCCGAAGAGATCGTCGTGCATCCCACGGCGCGCAGCAACATCGACGACGGCGAGCGTGTCGTCGAAAGCCGGTTGAACGAGGAACGCGAGGCCAAGGAGGTGCTCGCCGAACTGCACGACACGGGCGTGCGCAACCCCGATTTCGACCGCAAGCTGGCGGAATTCGAGGAGAGCGTCGTCGCCCACGCGAACCACGAGGAGCAGGAGGAGTTTTCGCAGTTGCGGGCGAAGCTGCCGGAGGACCGCCTGCGCCGGATGGCGGGAGCGGTCAAGGCTGCGGAGGCCACCGCGCCGACGCGCCCGCACCCACGGGCGACGGGAGAGTCGGCGATGGCGAACCTGCTCGCCGGGCCGCCCATCGCGGTCTTCGACCGGGTTCGCGACGCGGTACGTGACTGGACGAAGTCCAACAAGTGAGTGTCCGGCCCAGCGTGACTCCTGGCCGAAGGACTGCCGCGGTGAAAAACAGTCCCGCTGGGCCGTAACCCGTGCGGGGGTCAGGCGGCCTTGGGGGACTCCAGGCCGAGCAGGCCGAGCAGGCCGAGTAGCTCGCCGGCATGCAGTTCCGCGACCGGAGCCAGCAGGTCGGGGTGCCGCAGCAGGGCGGCGGCCTGCCGGTCGCGGTCGTCCGGCCGGGTCAGCCGGCGGAAGTCGAACGGCAGGCCGAAAGTGTGCTCCGAGGCCGCGAGCGCCGCTACCGCCGCGACGGCGAGGTCGGCGTCGGCGAGCAGGCACGCCGCCCAGCTCGCCACCACCTCGTCCACCCAGGTGCGCCACGCGGCCTCGTCTTCAGGCCGGCCGGCGATTTCCACGCTCGCCAGCCAGTCCAGGCGCGCGGAACCTCCCGGGCCCACGAGGGTGAGCAGGGACGCGTCGAGCGCGGTGGGGTAGCGGAGCCAGGCGGCGACCGTCGTGGCCTGCCGGACCTGGGCCTCGGCCAGAGTCGCGCTCAGCACCCCGCCGGACGGAGGGTAGGCGCGGAGCAGCCATTGCGCGGTGGCCGCGATGACGGCCGAAAGGTCGACGGGCACGGGACAACCTCACCGGATGTGGGACGGGCCTGCCCGGCTCTCCCCAGGGCAGTCCACCAAAGCTATCAGCCCGGACGTGCTCCGCCGTGGTGCCCTTGGTCACTTGCCGCCGCGTCGGCGAACGCGCGGGTCACCGGAGTGACGCCGTTCGGCATGCCCGTCGCCGCCCGGATTCCTACGCTGGGGATATGGGAGTGATCCGGGTGGGCACGGCGTCGTGGACCGACCGGACGCTGCTCGGGTCCGGCTGGTATCCCTCCGATGTGGACACACCCGAGAAGCGGCTGCGGTACTACGCGGAGCGGTTCCGGATCGTGGAAGTGGATTCCACCTACTACGGGCTGCCCGTCGAGCGGACAGCCGCGTTGTGGACGGGACGCACCCCGTCCGCGTTCACCTTCGACATCAAGGCGTTCAGCCTGTTCACCCAGCATCCCACCCGGGTCACCGCGTTGCCGGCGGAGCTGCGGCCGGACCGGGACAAGCTCGGCAAGGACACCGTCTACCTTCGCGAGGTGCCGCCCCCGGTGGTCGACCAGCTGTGGCGACGGTTCCTCACCGCGCTCGATCCGCTGTACTCCGTGGGCAAGCTGGGCTCGATCCTGCTGCAGTTCCCGCCGTGGTTCACGATCTCCCGCCGGAACAGGCAATACATCCTCGACTGCGCAAACCGGCTGCGGCCGCGGTACCGGCCGTGCGTGGAGTTCCGTCACAGCTCGTGGTTGAGCGAGGACAACCGGGAGGAGACACTGTCCTTCCTCGCCGGGCACGACCTGCCCCTGGTGTGCGTGGACATGCCGCAGGGCTTCCGTTCGTCGGTCCCGCCGGTGGTGACGGCGACCGCCGGGCTGTCCGTCCTGCGGTTCCACGGCCATTCCACGAAATGGGACAGCAAGAACATCCACGACCGGTTCGGCTATCTGTACCAGCCAGGGGAATTGCGCGAATGGGTGCCGCGCATTCAGTCCCTGGCCGAGAAGACCGAAGAGGTGCACGTTCTTCTCAACAACTGTTTCCGCGACTACGCCCAAACCAACGCGCAGCAGTTGGCGGGCCTGCTCGGCCTCTGACACAGACTGTGCAGGTTTTAAAGCCAGTACGCCGTCAACGGCGGCGTACCCGCCCAGCTTCACGCATCCGCGGGTGTCACGTCAGGGACATGGAATCTCTAACGCGAGTAGGCGGCCAGGAACTTGTCGCGGAAGGTGTTCATCGGCCAGACCGGGGCTTGCGGGCTGGGCCGGAGCCCTTCCGTCCAGCCCCAGGTGGAGATCCGGTCGAGCACGGCGGGATCGCGCGCGACGATCGTGATCGGCACGTCCTTGCTCGCGTTCTCGCCGGTGACGGCCTGGTTGGGCTGATGGTCGCCGAGGAAGACGAGCACGAGATTGTCGTCGCCGTAGTTCTCCACATAGGAGATCAGGGTGTTCAGCGAGTATTGGATGGATTCGCCGTACGCGGCGCGCACCGAGGCCGAGTCCTTCCACACTTCGTCGATCGACTTGCTTTGCGCGCGTATCGGGCCGTATACCGAGCCGTCCCCGAGGTCGTTCCAGCCGATCATCCTGGGCAGGGGCGCCCAGGGCCAGTGGCTGGAGACCAGGTCGACTTCCGCCATCATCGGGGCATGCGGTGCCGCGCGTTCGGCCTGCTGGAACTTGGACAGGATGAACTGGTCGGGCATGGGGGCGTAGGAAAAGAACGGGCCCTTGTAGCCCAGCGACGGGGCGTCGTAGTACCGGTCGAAGCCGTAGAACTTCTTGCCCTCCGGCCAGGGCGTGAAGTGGGCGGGCACGTCGTGGACGGTCTGCCAGCCGGCACGGTGGAAGGCGCTGCTGAGGGTGAGCCGGTCGCGGGTCATGAGGTTGTCGTAGCGCTGCTGGCTGTTCACCCACAGGCCGGACTGCAGCGTGGAGTGGGCCAGCCAGCTACCGCCGCCGGCCGTCGAGGAGGTGAGGAAGCCGCTGCGGGCGGAGTATCCGGCCGCGCGGAGGCGGCTCGTGCCGTCGTCCAGCAGCTTGTCGATCGCCGGTGCGATGTCCGAATCCTGGACGGCGACGCGCCCGTAACTTTCGACGAAGGTGAGGAGGACGTCCTTGCCGCGCAGGGCGGTCAGCAGCTGGTTCCCGGGCGTGTCGCGGTAGGCGTCGACGGCGGCCTCGGCCGCGAACGCCTGGTGATCCCGCAGCTCCGCGACCACCTGGCGGGTGTCGTTGTAGGCCTGGGCGCCGGCGCTGCGGGCGGCGATCGGCTGGCCGGGCGCAATCTCCACGCCGACCACCGCGCACACGAGCCAGACGACCCCGAGCACCGCCACCGCCCGGGTCGAGGCGGTCCGGTGCCCGGCCACGACCCGGGTCACGCGCAGGGCCGACAGCACCATGAGGACCACCACGCCGACGGCCAGGATCCCGATCCCGATCACCGCGGCGATCGCACCCGCCCGGCCCAGCTGACCGGCGAGCAGGTCGATCCCGGAGCTCAGGAAGGTCCAGTCGGACAGCAGGTCGAAGGGCCGCTCGAAGGCCTTGTAGAAGCCCATGTCGGCGACCTTCAGGATGGTCACCAGGCCGACGAGCACCCCACCGGCCACGGCCCCCCACCGGCTCACCCGGCGCGGGGCAACGAGGATGAGGACCATGGCGATCAGCGCCTCCACCGGGATGCGCAGGAACGCCACCGGCGTCAGGCGGTTGAGGTCGTTCGGCAGGATGAGGGCGGCCAGCAGGAGCAGCCACGCCAGAACCGTGATCGTCGGCCTGGTGAACCGGCGTATCCGGCTTGCGGTGCCTCCGGTCTCCTCCTCCGGCTGTTCAGTGGCCGGCGTGCGTTTCAAGCGCGTCAAGAACGAGACCACGAAAGGCCCTCCCGTGCGAAGCATGGCTGGTATGCCTGCAAGTCTCCGGCCCGTGCGGGGCGCACGGGCCGACGCCCACTCTGTACACGGGGGAAAGGCGCGGGAAGTTCAGTCGTGGGCCCCTGACCCCATATCGTCGAGCGACTCGTCGAGGGAGTCGGAGAGACGGTACAGCGCGTCCCGCAGCCGGGCGGCCTCGGCCTCGTCCAGCCCGGTCGCGCTGACCAACCGGCAGGGCACCTCCTCGGCCTGGTCCCGCAGGGCGGCACCCTTGCCGGTAAGGCGCACGAGCACGGAACGTTCGTCGTCGGTGCTGCGCTCGCGGCGGACCAGCCCGGCCGCGTCGAGCCGTTTCAGCAGTGGCGAGAGAGTGCCCGAGTCGAGCCGCAGCAGCTCACCGATCCGCTTCACCGAAAGCTCGCCGTGCTCCCACAGGGCCAGCAGTACCAGGTACTGGGGATAGGTCACGCCGAGGTCGGCGAGGAGCTTGCGGTAGACGCCGCCCATGGCGCGGCCGGCCGTCTGGATGGCGAGGCACAGCTGGTAGTCCAGGCGGAGGAGGTCGGGGCCGGTGGCGCTGGAGGCGGCCGTGGGGGAAGCGGACATATGACCAGTGTACGTCATTAGTTGTACACAACTCAGTTGTGCGCTATCGTTCGTGGTGTGAAGCCGGAACCCCCCGGCGAACGAGCAGAAGGAAGTGGACCGGAAAACATGGACGCCATCTACACCGCAGCCGCCACCGCCAACGGCCGTGAGGGCCGCACTGTCAGCTCGGACGGGCGGCTCGACCTTCGTCTCGCCTTCCCGCCCGCGCTCGGTGGCGACGGCAACGGCACCAACCCGGAGCAGCTGTTCGCCGCCGGCTACGCGGCCTGCTTCGCCAGCGCGCTCGGACTGGTCGGCCGCGAGTCGCGAGTGGACACCAAGGAGGTCTCGGTGACGGCCGAGGTGGGCATCGGCAAGGACGGGGAGGACGGGGGTTTCGCGCTCGCCGTGGTCCTTCGCGTCGAACTGCCCGATGCCCTGCGGGGCGAGACGGGCCGCACGCTCGTCGAAAAGGCGCACGCGGTCTGCCCGTACTCCAAGGCGACGCACGGGAACATTCCCGTCGAGCTCGTGGTGGAGTGACAGGGGAGTGACAGTAGTGAGAGGGGAGTGACAGTGGCGAGCCGGCGCGCGGGAGGTGCCGCAGGGCCGAGGCGCACCCGGCGGTGAGAACCGACATCTCTCGCGCGGCGGTTCTGCGGCGGCCGTTCACGTCGTAGTCGCCCGCTGGTCAGTCACCGATGGCAGGCTCTGCCGCACCTCAAGATCCTCCACCAGACAAGGAGCATCCTCATGCGGAGATGGCATCGTAGGGCGCTGGCCGTGGTCGCGGCCGGCGCACTGACCGGCGCCGCCGTGGAGGTCGGCCCGGCCGCGGCGTCGGCGCCGACCGGAGAAGACGGCTACACGTTCGCGGTCATCGGCGACATCCCCTACGGCGACGCGCAAATCGCCGCGTTCCCGAAGGTCGTCGCCCAGATCAACGCCGACCCGGCCGTCCAGTGGGTCGATCACCTCGGCGACATCAAAAGCGGCTCGACTGTTTGCAGTGACGAGTACTTCCAGCTGATCAAGGCCGACTTCGACCAGTTCGCCGACCCGCTGGTCTACACGGTCGGTGACAACGAGTGGACCGACTGCCACCGCCCCAACAACGGCGGCTACAACCCGCTGGAGCGGCTGGCGAAAATCCGGCAGGTGTTCTTCCCGCAGCCGGGACACACGCTGGGGCGGCAAGGCGCGCGGGTACTCTCGCAAGCCGGCCAGGGAATCCCCGAGGACGTCCGCTGGGAACGCGCCGGCGTCGCGTTCGCGGCCCTGCACATCGTCGGCAGCGACAACAGTCTCGCGCCGTGGACCGGCAACACCGCGCCGACCCCGGAGCAGACCGCCGAAGTACTCGGCCGCACCGCCGCGGTCATCCAGGAAATCCACGAGACGTTCGCCGGCGCCCGCGCCCGCCACGCCAAGGCCGTCGCCCTGCTGACGCAGGCCGACATGTTCGACCCGACGGTCCCCAGCCCGAAGTTCGCCGACTACTACGGGTTCCAGCCGATCGTCGCCGCGATCGCCCGGGAGTCGGCCGACTTCGGCGGCCCGGTCTATTTGTTCAACGGCGACAGCCACGTGTACAACAGCGACAACCCGCTGGCCGCCGGGTCGAAATGGCTGTCCCTCTACGGCATCGGCCAGCCGGTGCCGAACCTGTCCCGGATCACCGTCGACGGATCCACCACCGTGAACAACTATCTGCGGGTCACCGTCCACCAGCACGGTCCCCAGGTGCTGACCTGGACTCGCGTTCCCTTCACCTCGTGAACGCGGCGCCGGCCACCCCTTTCCGGGTGGCCGGCGCCTGCCGGGGTCAGCGACGTGCGGCCAGGACTTCCCAGGTCACGTTGTCCCCGTGCTGCTGGGTCCAGAACAGGCGCCACCCACCGAAGAACGGGGTGGGCACCTGCGCTCCGAGGATGCCCTGCGGCGTCGGATCGCCGTCGGACATGTGGATGCCGGTGGTCTCGTTGTCGCCGTCGTTCTGGAATCCACTGTAGACGGACAACGCGGAGTCGACCGTGGCCGAGGAGTCCCGTCCTTCCGCGAGGAACCGCACCGGCTGAGCGCCGTGCGCGTAGTCGGCCTCGAGGTCGAACAGGTACCCGGAGTCCAGCAGCCCGCGCTGGGTGTGCAGGGTGTCTCCGGCGTCCTCGACGAACGCGACGTGGTCGGCGTCGACGAAGGTGACGTTGTCGAGCCCGGTGTGTTCCTTGTCTCCGTTGTAGACCAGCGACAGGGTGCCGGTGTCGGCCCTGGGATCGGTCTGGGTCAGTTTGAGGACGCTGCCCCAGCCGCCGTAGCCGTTGTTGGCGGTGCTGGCGGCGTTGGTGTCGCCGGTCTCGTCGAAGTAGAACTCACGGAAGCCCGTGCCGGGCCGGAACTGGCCGTTCTCCGGGCGCTTGAACGGCGTGGCCTTCGCCGCCTTGGCCAGCGCGTTGGCGTCGAACGGTTTGCCGGACGCGTCGGTGGCGGTGTCGTGGAGGGTGACCCAGCGCGTGGTGAACGACAGGCCGTAGGTGTGCAGGTCCTTCTCGTCGTCGGTGAACGCGCCGCCGGTGGGGTGGGCGGCGTCGATCGGCTGGAAGACGATCGGCTGGCCGGTCCGGTGTGAGACCACCTGCAGCGCCTGCAGCTTGCCGTGCCGGAGATCGCCCTTGTCGGCGGGCACGAACCGGTAGACGAAGCTGTTCGGCAGTTTGGCCTTGTCTCCGCCGACGGTGGCGCCGCCGATGTCCTCGACCACCATGAGGTTTCCCGCCGAGTCGTTCTGAATGCCTTCGTAGCTCCCGCGGCCCAGCGCCGACGAGATGTCCTCGACCTGGGCGTTCGGGCCGGTGGTGGACTGCCACACGCCGCCGTCGGCGCCGTTTTCCGCGGTGAACAGCAACCGCTGCGCCCACGGATCCCAGGTCGAGCCGTCGAAGGTCGGTAACGGTGTGCCGTCGGTGGTGGCCGTGGCCAGGAGCGTGATCCGGTGCGCGGCGTCCGCGTCGAGGTTGATCCGGGTCAGGTAACCGGTTTTCCCGGCTTCGTGCCCCTGGAACAGGAAATGCGTCCCGTAGTCGTAGTTCGGGTCCGCGCCATGCTGCCCGTGCAGGACCAGATAGGTGTTCTTGTCCGGTTCTGTCTTGGACGCCTCGACCAGATGACCGGAACTCGGCAGGTCCCCGGGAGCGGGCAGCATGGGCCCGTCGCCGCGATAACCGTAGTACGGGATGTCCGCGGTCGGGTTCTCCAGCTTGACCGCGCCCTGGGCCACCGCCTGCTCGGCCAGCTCCGGGGACAACACGGTGGGGCTGCTGAAACCGGCGGCCTTGGCGTTGGCCGGCACATTCGTCAGCCGCGGGCCGCCCACGGGCCCGCCGTGCCCGTTCTCGCCCTGCGCCAGCGCGCTCACGGCGACCACGCCGGCCAGGGTCAGCGATCCCACCGTGCCCGCGATCGTCGCCGCGACGACCATTCGTCTCATGTTCCGCCAGCCTCTCGGAAAGTTGAAGTGACAAAGCAGGCAGATTCAAGGCCGGAAAGGACAACGGAGACCACGCCGGACGGTGACGGCCACGGGTACACAAACCCAACAAGGGATGTCGCTCAGCCCGGAACGGTGTTCTCGGAAGAATGCGCTCATTGGGGGCGAATCGGTCATTTCCCTCCAATGAGCCCGTTTCAGCGGCGGTGGACCTCCAGGGCGGTACGGACAGCGCTTTCCAGCGAGCCCTCGATCCAGGCGGGTTTCAGGCTGGTGTGCTCGCCGGCGAAGTGCACCCGGCCTTCGGCCGTGCGGATGACCGGGTGGTACTCGTGCAGCTGGCCCGGGGTGACGATGGCGGCCTCGCCGAGGGCGTAGCGGTTGCGGGTCCAGGACTGGGTGGCGCCGTGACCGGTGAACTCGTGGTGGACCTGCGGCCCGAACATGGCGGCCATGTTGTTCAGCGCGAAGGCGTAGCGTTCGTCGTCGGTCAGCGAGTCCCACCGCATGGCCTCGTCGGACCACGTGTAGGAGGCCAGCACCACTCCGCCCCGTGACCCCGGCACGTGCGAGGGGAAGTAGGTGAACCGGTTGGGGGTGTCGGAGACGCAGCCGCCGCCGGTGAACCCTTGCGGGCCCCGCTCCCAGAACCGGGTCCTGAATTCCAGCAGCACCTTGGTCGCCGAATCGTAGTGGAGCGCCATGACGGCGCGCCGTTTCGGATACGACAGCAGCGGCCGGAAATCACAGAACCGCAGGGCGGACGCGGGAATGGTGACAATCGCGTAGTCCGCGGCGAAGGTTTCCACGGGCTCGCCCGGACCGCCGGCACAGCCGTCTTCGGTGCCGGATTCGGCGGTGGTCTCGATCATCACCCCCTGGCCGGTCTGGGTCAGCGAAGTCATCCGCCGATTCCGCCGGATCAGGGGTTCGAGCGAACCGGTCAAGGCGTCGGTCAGCGACGCGGTTCCGCTTTCCAGTTCCCAGTACCGGGCGTTCGGCGTGATGATCGCGTGGTCCATCAAGGTGGGGAACAGCGAGTAGTGCAGCCGCGAGGTCAGGTTCTGCAGGGTGCCGGCCGCCTCGATGTCGGCCAGGCTCCAGCCGGCGGCCTCCACCAGGTACCGGTGCGTGGAATAGTCGTCGTAGGCGGTGATCAGCCTGGCCCACGCGGAGACCTGCTCTTCGATCGGCGCGGTCGTCGGGACGGTCACCGGGGCGAGGGCCTTGTCCTCGGCTTCGGTGGTCGTGATCGCCAGGTCGGAGGAGAACGTGGCGTTGACGGCGGCGGGGTCCGCGGCGTACTGCGCGCGGGTCAGCAGGCGGCCGTTCACCTGGATGAGGCTGCGCCCGGCCGCCGGGGGAGCGGTGAACGTGACCGGCTCCCCATTGGTCCAGACCTCACCGGAGAACGATCGGTACACCACGGGCGGCACCGGTCCGGCCGGCTCCGCGCCGGGCGCCACGTCGGCGTTGTAGAACAAGCGGCGCCGGAGGCCGAGTTTGTCGGCCAGTGCCAGCACCATCGGATGGAAGTCGGGCAGCCGCATCGCGCCCGCCTCGGCATGCAGGCTCTTGTCCGCGAAGATCCCCCGGAAGGTCTTGATCCGCCCGCCGGTGCGGTTCGCGTTCGCTTCCAGGATGGTCACGGTGTGCCCGGCGTCGGAGAGCAACCGGGCCGCGACCAGGCCGGCGATGCCGGCACCGACGACGAGGATCTTCTTCGGTGCCGGGGTTTTCGGCAGGCCGCTATCGATGAGGATGCGCAGGTACTCCAGTTTGAGATCGGTGTTCTGCTCGCCCACGAGCAGCAGTTCACGCGCGAGTTCCTGGCTGATGTCCGTAGTGGACGTGGCGGACGCCGCGGCGGGACTCGATCCCGTGAAAGCGGTTCCCGCGGCCAGCGCCGCGACACCGAGAAACCCGCGCCGGCCGAACGAATGTGTGCCCATGGCTGCCACAAGTACCAATGGGACCGTCCGGCCAACAACGGCGGTAAACCGTTTGCCCATGATTTAACTCGATCAGTGCGAATACCGCGCACGCAAAGTGGGGTTGCGCCGCCATTCGTGCGATGGTGGCCCCGATCGGTGCGGAGGGGCCGCGTGGCCTCCTCAGGTGTCTTGGGCTCGACCCGCTGGGCCGCCGCGCGGGCCGGGGTCGTGGATAGGATCGGTGTTGCGGGACGAGACGAGGTGGGCGGTCGCGGAGGCATGGCCCGGCTGCCTGCCGCGCCGTGGCACACGCGGGAACATCACCGGCGTGGGACGGTGTTCGCAGTCTTTCGCAGTCTGGAGAGTGCGGGCGCGGGCACAGAGCGCGTCCATGACGAGCAGGAGCAGGTATGAGCTTGACCATCGGCTACAAGGCGTCGGCGGAGCAGTTCGCGCCGCGGCAGTTGGTGGAGTACGCGGTGCGGGCGGAGGAGGTCGGCCTGGACAGTGTGGTCGTGTCGGATCACTTCCTGCCGTGGCGCCACCAGGGTGGGCATGCGCCGTTCGCGCTGTCGTGGATGGCGGCGGTGGGCGAGCGTACCAGCCGGGTGCGGATCGGCACCAGCGTGCTGACGCCGACGTTCCGGTACAACCCGGCGGTGATCGCGCAGGCCTTCGCCACCATGGCGCTGCTGTATGACAACCGCATCATGCTCGGGGTCGGCACCGGGGAGAACCTCAACGAGGTCGCGGTCTCGGGCCGGGAGTGGCCCGAGTTCAAGGAACGCTTCGCCCGCCTGCGGGAGGCCATCACGCTGATGCGCCGGTTGTGGACCGGTGAGGAGGTCAGCTTCGACGGGGAGTACTACAAGCTGGTCAACGCGGTGATCTACGACCGGCCGGAGCAGCCGGTGCCGATCTACGTCGCCGCGGGCGGCCCGCAGATGGCCAGGTACGCGGGCCGGGTGGGCGAGGGCATGATCTGCACCTCGGGCAAGGGCATGGATCTCTACACCGGGAAACTGCTGCCCGCCGTCACCGAAGGCGCCACGGCCGCCGAGCGTGACCCGGCCGGGGTGGACCGCATGATCGAGATCAAGTTGTCCTACGACAGGGACCCGGAGGCCGCGCTGGAGAACACCCGCTTCTGGGCACCACTGTCGCTGACCCCGGAGCAGAAGCACAGCGTCGGCTCCTCGGTGGAAATGGAACGGCTCGCCGACGAGTTGCCCATCGACCAGGTCGCCAAACGCTGGATCGTCGCCTCCGACCCCGAACAGGCGCTGGCCGGCATCACCCCCTACGTCGACGCCGGATTCACCCATTTCGTCTTCCACGGACCCGGCCAGGACCAGGAACGATTCCTCACCCAGTTCGCCGAAGACGTTCTGCCTTTGCTGCGCAAACTGGGCTGAGGTGCCGTGCCACCCCGGCGGCGTGTGGTCCCTGGTTCCGCCAGGAGTTCTGCGAGGGGCCGCCGACGACGGTGGCCTGTGACGCCGTGGTGGCGACGGTGATCGCCGTGACAGCGGCCAGACCTTGGTGGGGAGCGAGATTTTCAGGTCCCTAACGGTTCCGCCGGCCTCGTCCAGCGCGCGTGCCGGGGAGGGGCATGCCCGCGCACGCGGCCGCGTCGATGGCGCGGAGGCCCGCATCTCCGGCGGCGACCGGCCGCCGGAGATCGCGGACCACGGCGATCTTCCGCCGCACCTGGGGGCCGGTCAGCGGACGGTGGGCGAGCCCGGCGAACTCGATCAGCGACAACACGAGCCCCGGTACCGCGGAGACGCCGAGCCCGGCGGCGACGAGCCCGGCCACGGCGGCGATGTCGCGGGCCTGCACGACCCGGCCCGAGCCGTGCAGGGCGGCGTCCACCTGGGCGCGGATACTGCTCGCCGGATCGAAGGCGATGAACGGTTCCGTGCGAAGTTGTTCCCAGGCAAAGGTTTTCTCGGCGGCGAAGCGGTGTTCGCGCGGGAAGACGGCACAGAATTCGTCCGTGGCCAGCGGTTGTGTGTCGAGCCCGCGCGGGGGAGTGCGGACCACGGTCACCGCCAGGTCGGCTTCGCCGGCCCGGACCCGCCGCAGCACCTCGTCGGACAGAGCGTCTTCGATGGACATTCGACTTCGGGAAAGCGTGCCCGGTGGACCGCCGCCACCGGCGGGAGCAGGATCGCGGCCAGCGAAGGGAGCGTGGCGACCCGGACGTGACCACGGGTTCCGGCCAGCAACCCGGAGAAATGGTTCAGCCCGCCGCCGAAGGCCCCGACGATGTCCTGGGCGACGCGGACGAACTCGGCCCCTTCCGGGGCAGTACCAGCCGCCGCGTGGTCCGTTCGAGCAGGTTGACCCCGAGCATCCGTTCGGCCGTGCCCACCGTCCGGCTCAACGAGGTCCCCGGCGTCGGTCATGGCTGGCAGGCCTTTCCGGACTGGCCGCCCACCGACGCGCGGCAGGTCCGGCTGTCCCTGACCACGGACGGCCGCCTTTCGCCGGCGCCGGATGCGCCGGGCACGCGGGTCTTCGCCGTCAACACGGATCCGGCGCCCGCGCGGGCCGGCGAGAACCTGTCCTTCGACTCCGGCGTTCTGCCGCGTGAGCTCGTGCTGGCCGGGGGTCTCGAGGCGAACGTGCGGGTGTCGACCACCGCGAGCGACGGCAATGTGGCGGTCGTCGTGCAGGATGTCGCGGCGGACGGTACCGCGAGCCGGATCACCGCGGGCTGGCTGAAGACCAGCCACCGGTGCGGCCACGAGGCGCTCGCGCCGGTGCGGCCCGGCGTGGTCTACCCGGTGCCGGTGCACGGGTGGCCGACGCACTACCGCCTCGCCGCGGGGCACCGCCTCCGGATCGTGGGTCCGGCGACGACTACCCCGAGATCGACTCGGACGCGCCCGCGGGCACGGTGACCGTGCACACAGGCGCCTTCGGTTCCTCCCTTCAGCTCACCGTGTGCTGGGTCATCCGGCCGTCGCGGCTCTACGCCACCTGACCGCTTGACCAGGGTCACCGACGATGCCCGGAATCGGTCGCCGGGCGATGACCGCGACAGCCGGAAGGAGCCTATCTGTCTACTGTGGACACGAAGTTCGGGTGTCGGGATCCGCACCCCGCGGACCGCCCTCGTCCTCTCCGCGGCACCCGCCTCGTGCCCCTCCTGGTTCGCCTACCTGCACTTCTACCTGTCAACCCCGTCACGACGACCCACGAACTCGTCACGCGACTGTGACGCCTGACGCGGCCGCGTCACGGGCCTTCTGCTGCCCGGGAAGCGTTGCCGCGAAGGCTTTCTCGCTGAGCACGTGCTTTCCCGGGGCGTGCTGGGCGTTGGGCAGCGGGTTGCAGGTCAGTCCATGCGTCAGGGCGGCCTTCCGGGCTTATTGAATGTCCATAAAGGATCGTTTACCGAGGGGGGACTTGTGCGCCGCCGGGTGACCGTTCATGATCGTCAGGCCAGCGAAACAGGCGGAAAGGCCGAATATGTCCTCTACCCTCGATCCCGGCGTCGAGTACGTCGTACTCTGCGGACCCGGTCACGAGCGCGTCGGCTACGCGCCCAAGGCCGAGGTCCACCACGAGAAGACCCCGCTTCACCTGGCCTTTTCCTGCTATCTGTTCGACTCCGCCGGCCGCTTCCTGGTGACCAGGCGGGCTCGGACGAAGCTGACCTGGCCGGGTGTGCGCACGAATTCCTGCTGTGGCCACCCCGGCCCAGCGGAACCGATGGCGGAGGCGGTGGCGCGCCGGTTGGCCGACGAACTCGGCGTGTTCGCGGACCGGATCGACCTGACGCTCCCTGCTTTTCAATACCGCGCCACAATGGCCGACGGAACCCAGGAAAACGAGGTCTGCCCGGTTTACCGCGCGTTAATCGACGGTGACGTTACGCCCCGGCGGAATCCCGTAGAGGTCGACGAAGTTTCCTGGGTGGAGTGGCCGCGGTTCGTCGCCGAGGTCCTCGCCGACCCGGAGTCGGTCTCGCCGTGGTGCGCCCTCCAGGTTTCCGCGCTCGACCGGCTCGGCCACGACCCGTTGGCGTGGCCGGTCGCCGTTGACGCCGAACTGCCCCCGGCGGCCCGTGAACCGCTCGAGGTGGGCGGCGTTTGCGCCGGTCCGGTCGGTTCGCGTGGTGCGTCCGAACTGGAGGATGGGGGGTTGCCAAAACCACCGGAGGGGCATACGACATGATTTCCCCCGGCAAAAGCACCCGATTGGCGGGCGGTGGAGCGTTGTGACGAAAAAGACCAACCCGGGCGAAGGGCACCACAAGTCCATCAGGAAACGGTTGACCGGGACCGTTCTGATTCCCAGTATCGCGCTCCTCGTGATGTGGATCGGCGTTTCCGGCTACTTCGTTATCAACGGGGTGTATGTCCGGACGGTGGGCTCCAGCGTGCAGCAGGTGTCCATTCCCGCGGTGACCGCGCTGGGTTCCATCCAGCAGGAACGGCAGCTCAGCCTGATCTACCTGGAACGTCCCTCGGTGGGGTTGCGCGATCTGCAACTCCAGCAGCAGTCCATCGACCGGCCGCTGGGCGAGCTGCGGTCGGCCATCCAGCCGGTGCTCAAGCTGGTGCCGGACGAGATCGCGGCGAAGATGACCCAGCTGGGGAACAGCCTCGACCAGTTGCCGGTCATCCGCGCCGAGATCAACCTCAGAACCATTTCGAAGGCCCAGGTCAACGACTTCTACAACCATCTGATCGACACCGCGGCCGGCTTGTTCGACGCCCAGGCCCGGTTGGTCCCGGACGTCGCGGCCACCCAGGGCGCGATCGGGGCGACGGACATCTTCCGCTCCGCCGACCAGATGTCGAGGGCGGCGTCCATCGTCTCCAGCGCGTTCGCCGCGGGTTCGCTGACCCCGGCGGACCATCTCCAGTTCGCGCAGCTCGTCGGCTCGTACCGGGCCACCCTGGTCAAGCTGGCACCCTTCATGGAACCCGACGTCGCGGCCCATTACCAGAGCGTGGTGAACGGCGACGCGTGGAAACGGCTCAGCACCGCGGAAGACGCGCTCGTCTCGCACGGGTCGGGCACCTTCCGCGGGCAGGCCGACATCGGGGTCAGCGAGACCGACTGGCGCGCGCTGAGCGGACAGGTCTCCACCGCGTTGAACCAGTTGACCATCGAGCAGGCCGACCGGATTTCCGCGCTGGCGGTGTCCGACGGCAACGACAACCTGCGGAACGCGATCTTGGGCAGTGTGCTCGCCCTGATCGCCGCGATCGCGTCGATCATCGTCGCGGTCCGGGTTTCGCGGACCCTGGTCGACCGCGCCCTGGTGACCCGGCTCGAACGGCTGCGCAACGACTCGATCGAGCTGGCCCAGACCCGCCTGCCGAGCATCGTGCGGCGCCTGAAGGACGGCGAATCGGTCGACGTCACCGCGGAACTGCCCAGGCTGGACCATGGCAAGGACGAGATCGGCCAGGTCGCCGAGGCGTTCAACATAGCCCAGCTGACCGCGGTCAACGCGGCTGTCAGCGAGGCGAAGGCCCGCAACGGTGTGCACAACGTGTTCCTCGGCATCGCGCACCGCAACCAGGGCCTGGTGCACCGCCAGATCCAGATCCTCGACCGGATGGAAAGCCGCGAGGAGAACCCCACCCAGCTGAAGGGGCTGTTCCAGCTCGACCACCTGGCCACCCGGGCCCGGCGCACCACCGAGAATCTGATCATCCTGGGCGGCCGGCAACCCGGGCGGAGGTGGCGCAAGCCGGTCTGGCTGATGGACGTCCTGCGGGCCGCGATCTCCGAGACCGAGCACTACGCGCGGGTCGAGGTGGAGACCGTGCCGCAGGTCGCGATCGTCGGTTCGGCGGTCGCCGACACCATCCACCTGGTCGCCGAACTGGTGGACAACGCCACGTCGTTCTCCCCGCCCGGGTCCCCGGTGCACATGACGAGCACGATGGTGGCGCGCGGGGTCGTGGTCGACGTGGCCGACCAGGGTCTCGGCATGAAGGACGACGTCCGCGAGTGGGCCAACCGGATGATGTCCGAGCCACCGGAGTTCGACGCCATGGCGCTCAAGGCGGACACCAGCCTGGGCCTGTTCGTGGTGTCCCGGCTGGCCGCGCGGCTGGGCGTCCAGGTCATGTTCGACTCGTCCCGCTACGGCGGCACGCGCGCCACGATCCTGATCCCGACCGCGATCCTGGCGTCGGACGACTCGGTCCCCGATAATGCGGAACCGGAGTTCGGCGAACTCTCCCGGGGGCTTGCCGATGACCCCGCGAATGGTGCAGACGGGCGGGGGGAATCCGCGTCCGCCATCGACGGCAGTGGTGTCGTTGGTGCCGGGCAGTGCGAAACCAGTCCAGCGAAGCCGATCACAACGGGAATCGTGATGAGCCGCGAACCGGAGATATCGCGGGACGCCGAACCGTCCCGCGCAGACCCAACCGTGCAGACGTTTCCCGTGGCGCCGCCCCGACCGGGCGAGCCCGGGACGAAGCGCCCCAAACGCGCACTGCCCCAGCGTGAGCCCCAGCAGCACATCGTGGCCCGGCTCCGCGACGATCCGGACGCGGATCTCCGCCCCGAGGACTTCGCCGGCCGGACACGGAGCACGCTGTCGGCCTTCCACAAGGGCACGCGCCGGGGGCGGGACATGAACGGTCCTGAAGACATCACGAGCCACCACTGATTTCACAGGGGAGTCGAATCTCAGATGAACGAGCACGGGAATTCCACGATCGACCTGAACTGGCTGCTCGACGACATGGTGGACCGTGTCGTCGGGGCGCAGCACGCGGTCGTGCTCTCCTCCGACGGCCTGCTCATGGGCAAGTCCGGCTTGTTGGCCAAGGACGACTCCGACCAGCTGTCGGCGCTCGCGTCCAGCCTGCAGAGCCTGGCGAAGGGCGTCAGCCGCCACTTCAACCGCGGGCCGGTGCTGCAGAACCTGGTCGAGATGGCGGAGGGCTACCTGTTCGTGTCCGCCGCGGGCCAGGGTGCGTGCCTCGCGGTGCTCGCCGAGGAAACCGTGGATGTCGAACTGATCGCCTACGAGATGAGCCGGCTGGTGAAAAGAGTGGGTGACTACATGTCCTCGGCACCGCGTAGTGCCGCCAATATTCTCCCGACAAGGAACTGATCGTGCATCCAGACGAGTGGTATGACGAGGCGGCCGGGCCGTTGGTCCGGCCCTACGCGATCACTCGCGGACGGATCCCGTCGTCCGACGTGGCCCTTGACGTGGCGACCCAGGTGATGGCCCTGCGGGACACGCAGGATCCGATCGGGCTCACCCCGGAACACCGGACGATACTCCAGCTGTGCCAGCGGCCGCTTTCGGTCGCCGAGCTGGCGGCATATGTCAAGGTTCCGCTCGCCGTGGTCAAGGTCCTCTGTGGCGATCTCATCGAACGGGGGGATGTCATCGTCCGGTCGCCCACCCAGGCGACGCAGGCTCCGGATCGCGAACTACTTCAGGCGGTGCTCGATGGTCTCAACAAACTCTGACCCCAGGGGCGTGATCCCGACCCCGGTCAAGATCGTGGTGGCGGGCGGGTTCGGCGCCGGCAAGACCACCATGGTCGGCTCGGTGAGTGAGATTCCGCCACTGTCGACGGAGGAGGTGATGACGCAGGCGAGTGACGGCATCGACGACATCACCGGGGTCGAAAGCAAGACGACGACCACGGTCGCGCTGGATTTCGGCCGCATCACCATCTCCCCGCACACGGTGCTGTACCTGTTCGGCACGCCGGGCCAGGACCGGTTCTGGTTCATGTGGGACGAACTCGCCCGGGGCGCGATCGGCACCGTGGTCCTCGTCGACACCCGGCGGCTCGACAGCAGTTTCGCGGCGATCGACTTCTTCGAGCGCCGGAGAATCCCGTTCATCATCGCGGTCAACTGTTTCGAGGACGCGGACGACTACACCGAGGAAGAGGTGCGCAAGGCGCTGGCGCTCTCCGACGCGGTACCGTTGATGTTCTTCGACGCGCGGCAGCGGGAGGCCAGCAAGCTCGCGTTGATCAAGCTGGTCCGCTACGCCATGAGCAAACTGCCGGTACCCGAACCTGCCGCCGCCGGGTGACGCCGAACCCGCGACGACGTTGTCGCGGGTTTTCTAGATCTTCGCCAAACGCAGGTTGAAGTGGCGGAGGACCGGGGGAGCGTCGACGACGCGGTATCCCGGGACCTGCTCGGGGTTCTTGGCGATCGAAGCGAGCACGTCGGCGACGTACTCCAGATGGGCCTTGGTGTAGCCGCGGCGCGGCAGGGCCACCCGGACCAGTTCGAACGGGGCCGGCGTGACCAGGTTGTGGGCGGCGTCGAATTCGCCGAGGTAGAGGGAACCCAGTTCGACACAACGGATGCCGCCGGCCAGGTACAACTCGCAGGCCAGCGCGTGGCCCGGGAACCGGTGCGGCGGGATGTGCGGCAGGAGCCGGCCCGCGTTGAGGTAGAGCGCGTGAATGCCCGGTGGCTGCACGATGTCCACGCCCGCCTCGCCGACCATGCGGGCGAAGTCCGCGGCCTCGGCCTCGCGGGCACGCAGGTAGTGCGGGTTCAGGACCTCGTCCAGTCCCTGCGCGACCCTCTCCAGATCGTGTCCGGCCAAGCCGCCGTAGGTCCGGAAACCCTCGGTGGCGATGAGATTGACCTCGCAGCGCCGGGCGAGTTCCTGGTCGCGGAGCCCGATGAAGGCGCCCATCGGGGAAATCGCGTCCTTTTTCAAACTCGCCACGCAGCCGTCGGCGAGCGCGAACGCCCGCCGGGCGACTTCGGCCGGGCTGTGGTGCTGGTATCCGGGCTCACGTTGGACGACCAGCCAGGCGTTTTCGGCGAAGCGTGCGGCGTCGAGGAAGAACGGGACGCCGTGCCGCCGGCAGGTGTCGCGCACCGCGGTGAGGTTGGCCATGGACACCGGCTGCCCGCCACCGCCGTTGTTGGTGATCGTCATCAACACCATGCCGACCCGGTCGCCGTCCGGGCCCGACAAGGTCTTCTCCAGCGCGTCCAGGTCGATGTTGCCCTTGAACGGCTTCAGGCTGTCCAGGTCGGCGGCCTCGGGGCAGGGCAGGTCGCGGGCTTCGCAGCCGATGATTTCGACATTGGCCCGTGTCGTGTCGAAATGCGTGTTGGACAGGGAAATCTGACCCGGTTTCAGCAGAGTGGAAAAGAGAATCCGCTCAGCGGCACGGCCCTGATGCGCCGGAAGGGTGTGCGGATAGCCGGTCAGCCCGTCCACGGCGGCGCGAAAACGGTGGTATGAGTCGGATCCGGCATAGGAGCGGTCGGCCGCGGTGGCGGCGGCTTCCTGGGCCGCGGAAACCGCGCCCGTGCCCGAATCGGTCAGCAGATCGATGGTGACCATGTTGGCGGGCACGTCGAACATGTTGTAGGCGGCGAGTTCGAGCGCCCGTTCGCGCTCCGGTCTGGTGGTGATGGGAATTTCTCGCACGACCTGGATCCGGTACGGGGGAAAGGAACGCATGATGGTCTCTTTCGAGTGGGTTAGGTTGCCAACGGCACCGGTGTGACGGCGAAAGCCTCGGAGGAGAGGTAGACCGTGATCCCGGAGTCGAACCGGCCCGCCCGGAGTGAGACGTGGGGGATGAGCCCCACGTTGTCGGCCAGTTGACGCCGCGAGACGGCACGGATCGCGGCATCGAGGTCGGCTTCGTCGAGGCCACGGCTTCGCATGAGTTCCAGCACGCGGGTCCGCGCGACCTTGTCGTCGGACGTGTAGGAACGGATCGGCAGATAGAGGCTGTAGTTTCCTGGACTTCCCCCGCCGTCTTCCACGAATGAATAACTGGAAACCAGGGGGCGGCCGGTGAACGGGCCACTTCCGCCGATGACGGAACAGAATTCGGAGACCAGTGCGGGGTCGACGCCGGAAACCGCGCGAGCCGCGTGTTCCACGTCTTCCGGCATCGCCGAAAAATGCGATACGTATAGTTTCAGCCGGGCGGCCGGGCCGTCGTCGAGATCGAATGCGAAAAAGGAAAAACGGTCGAGTTCCCCACGGCGGAGCGCATGTTTTTCGACGGTATCGTACGCGTGCGCGATACCTAGTCTCCGTAACCCGCTCGCGACCAGTTCCCGCGCCCGGCCGACGCCTTGCACCTCGGGGTTGAAATACACTTTGACCCGCGGTGGGGAGTGCGGTCGGAATATCAGGGAGAACCAGAGCGAGAACTTTCCCTGTGGCTGTTGTGGAAGGAACAGATCCGCGACGGCGTGGTAGCGGTCCAGGGGCAGCCGGAACCGTTCGGCCAGGGTGGCGAGGAGTTGCTTCGCCGCCTCGGCGTTGGCTTCCGGGCTGGGTTTTCCGTTGATCGTCTCGCCGAGCACGCGGATCGCCCGGCCGCCGCTCGAGTCGAAGGCCAGGGAGAATTCGACCGGAGTGGCGTCGTCGGCGACATCGGACGGCCATAACGGACCGTCCGACAGTGGACGCGTTCCGGCCGGGCCGAGTAGTTCCTTCAGCAGCTGAAGTGGGGTATTGTCCGATTTTTCGAAGCCGGCGACTTCGCAGAGGTTTCGTAACTGTTCGCTGGTGTATCGATAAAGTGTCACATCGGCGACGTTCACACTCGCTCCGGCGGTCATTCGGGCTGTCGGCCGTTCACAGCGGGGGTTCGTTGGCAGACTGCCAACCAATCTAACGTGGTGCGCTCAGGGTAAGGTACCACTAACAGGGTGATGTTGATCACTATTCCCATCACGCTCCGAACTGAAATCGATTTAATTTGCCCAAACGGGCTTCCACTGTGATTTTCGACGCCCGCCCGCCCAATGGGTTTTGCGGTCGCGGCGGCGATCGCCGGGACGATTTTCACCGCGATCAGCCGCTTCCGTGTCGCGCACCGTCCGGATCCCGGGATCGTCGCTTCGGGGTCGCTGACGGTAATGGCGGTTTTGCGACGGAAGCCATCAATGTGTCCAGGTTGTCCGAAGTGTGCGTCCGGACTGGCGCACGCCGCCCCGGCACGAAGGGATCGACCGCGGCGCTCTGCGCGAGACCCCTGCGCCGGGCCACTTCCGCGCTCGCGTCCGGGCGGCGGGACGTGAGCGCGGAATACATCCGATGACTCACGCGTCTCGTGGTTGAACCTGTTCGGCACTTCCGGTAAATTTCGCGCGAAATGCCGCGAGTCGGGGCCGTGGTCTCCGAAATACATCGTATGTCTATCGGAAACACTGGGCGAAAGGAGGTCGAGGGATGGACGTGACATGCCGGACGGTGCTGGGTGGTGGGTTGGCCGGGCTGGCATGGGCGGCCGCGGCCACACCGCCCGGAGGGGACGACTTCCCCTGGCCGAGTTTCCTCGGCAGCGCCGACGCCAGGTGGCGAAGGATGCCGGCGACCTGGTACGAGGGCCCGTTACCCGGAAACGGGTACCTCGGCTCCGGGATCTACGCCGAGCCCGGCCGGAACGCGATCCGGTTCAACGTCCAGCACAGCCAGGTGCGGGACCACCGGCCCGAGTTCGGCTCGCTGTTCGGCCTCGCGAGGTTGCCGATCGGGTACTTCACCCTGGAGCCCGCCGGCGCGATCACCGGGATCGACTGGCGGCTGGACCTCTTCAACGCCGAACTGACCGGCACGATCACCACCGCGTCAGGCAGCCTCGTGTGCCGAAGTCGTCGCTGAGCCGGCCGCCCTGCCGAACCCGATGTGCTCGTAGGACGCCAACCGCTCGGGCACGGAACGCACGGCGAGATCGAGCCGTACGAGGTCCGGGCGCAGGAGCGGCATCACCGAAGTCTCGTTGCGGCCGCCGTGCACGCCCATGCTCAGCTCGCCGGCCGGTGAGGCGCCACCCTGGCCGGCCGGCATCCCGGGATGCGTCAGGAAGGTCCGTAGCCCGAACCGCTGTCGGAGTTCCCGGCTGGCCACCTGCAGCAGCGCGCTGTTGCCGCCGTGGTCGTTGAGGAACACCAGCCGCCGGACCGGGCTCGCCGCCAGCGAGTTACCGATGTCCGTCAGCGTCCGCATCACCGTGTCCCAGGACAGCCGTAGCGTGCCGGACGACCAGGCGTGTTCGTCGGATTTCGGGGTAGGCGGCGCGGGCAGCAGCCCGAAGCCCCCACCCGCTTCCGTCACCGTGGCGTCGGCGGCGGAAGCGATCGTGAAGTCGGTGGACAGCGGCAGACGCGGACCGTGCTCTTCGATCGCGCCCAAGGGCGGCACCGCGACCGAGTCCGCCGGCAGCCGCTCCGACCCTGGCCCGGTCAGCTCGATGAAGTTCGGCATGCGTTCCTCACGATGGCGGTAACTTCCCCGGGTTGAGCAGGCCGCGCGGGTCGTTGTCCTCGAGCACCGCGCGGACTCGGTCGATCCGGCGTTCCAGGATCCAGGTGTGCGGGCTGTGGATGGACACCCCCATCGCCTCCAGCCGCTCCATCCCGTCATGGACCTGCTCGGGCGACGAGTAGGACGCCATCAGCATGCCCACCACCTCGGTGCGCATCAGTTCGAGATGCAGTATGGTGCCCGGGTACACGGCCCGCACGGCATCGGGGTCGGACCACAACTTCTCGCCCGCCACCTCGAGGTGGAAGATGCCGGGATACTTCCTCTGCAGGTGGAAGGTCGAGTGGTTGAACGACAGCGCGCTCACCCGCTCGGAGTCCGCGCGCACGTCGAGCACCTCGCCGCCCTGGTCCGCGACGAGTCTTCGGACCTCGTCGACGGTCTCCGTACGCACGATCGCCCGCACGCTGAGCCGGTTCGGGTCCAGCGCGGGGTCCTCCGGCAGCGCGCCCACGATCACCGCCTCGTCCAGCGAAACGAGTCGGGGCGAGGGATCCACCGCACCCAGCGAGCGCAGGAAGCCGGTCGCCGAGTCGAAGTCGTCCCAGGCGGTGAACACGCCGGCCCAGTCGTAGGCCGGCGTCACCACGACGGTGGCTCGCGCGATGATTCCCGTTGTGCCGTAAGCGTGAATGTAGGGTACCGTCGCGTCGCCCTCGACATGCCGGAGTTCGCCGCTGCCGTCGCAGGCCACGATGTCGAGCGCGCGTACGAACCCGTCGGCGTTCGTCCCGTAAATCAGCGAACCGGTCCCGCCACTGCCCCCGGCCAGGAAGCCGCCGAGGGTGGATCCCTTGGTGGACGGGAAGATGGGCAGCTCCTGGCCGGTCCGGCGCAGTTCGTTGTCCAGGTCCCGCATCCGGGCCCCCGCTTCGGCGGTGACCGTGCCCTCGTCGACCGCCACGATCCGCTGGCACCTCGAGGTGTCCAGCACTATGCCGCCGTGCAACGGGATGGCCTGGCCGTAGTTGCCCAGGCCCGTCCCCCGGGGGGTGATCGGCACGCCCAGGTCGTAGGCGTGCTTCACGGCCACGGGGATCTGCTCGGCCGACCGCGGGGTCACCAGGAGGTCGGCCCGGCCCGCCGGCAGCTTCTCCTTGAGGATCGGCGACATGTGGGCCCAGTCCACCGACGCCCGAGCGAGCTTCACGGGGTCGGTGGAGACGGCGTCGGCCCCCAGATCGGCGCTGATCTTCTCGGCCAGCTCCGCGATGGGCAGGCTCGTGCTCCGGGTCATTGCGTTCGCACTGTCTTGTCGATGAATTCGCCGGTCGCGATGTCGGCCGCCTTCAGGCCGTCCTTCACCTTCGCGCCGGTCGAGGTCAGGATCGGCGCGAAGGTGTCGATGGCCGACTGCACCCGGGCGGGGTCCATCCCGCCGATCGGCCCGGTGGTGTCGTTCGCGACGATCTTGAGGTCTTTCATGGCCTTCACGGCGAAATCGGCGACGTCCGCGGAATAGGTCCAGCTGTCGTTGTACTTCCGGACGGTTTCCACGATGAGCTTGTTCGCCGCGGCCGGGTCGGCGATGTAGTTCGCCTGGGCCTTCTGCAGGATCGGAACCAGCTTCTTCAGGCAGGGCGAGAGCGTCGTCAGATCGGCGGTCCGCACGGAAAGCGCTTCCGGATAGACGTCGTAGCCGACGTCGACGAGCAGCTGGTACTTCACCGGCTTCTGCCAGGCCTGCACCTCGTGCTGGTAGATGTAGGGCTCGGCGGTGGCGAAGCCCTGCTGCGCGATGCCGGGGTTGGCCACGAACCGGGCCGGCGCGCCGTCGTAGCTCGTGTCGATCTGGCTCTGCTTGACCAGTCCCTTCTCGACCAGCATGGACGGATAGGGCGAGCCGGTCGACACGACGACCTTGGCGTCGGTCCTGCCGATGTCGCCGATGGTGTTCCAGTCGTGATGGGTCGCGGGATCCCACATCAGCATCTGCGGGCTCCTGTTCAGCGGCGACACGACCGCGGTGACCGGCTGCGTGGTGGACGCCGAGATAGCGCTGTCCGTGGTGATCGCACCCAGCGTGATTTCCTTGTCCACGTACATCTGGGAAGACACGTTCTGAAAGCCGATCGCCGACCCGCCCGCGCGGACCTCGATCTTCACGCCGGTGTTCATCCCGTCGATCACCAGCGGCCCGCTGACGCGCTTCTTGTCCGAGTCGATGGTGTAACCGGCGCCGACCAGCTCGTAGGCCCCGGCGTGCTCGGCCTCCGGCTCCCAGTCCATCTGGACCACCACGGTGGCCGGGCAGATCCCGGCGAGGTTCACCGTGTTCGTCGGCGGCGCCAGTGTGGTACTCGCGGGCGAAGTGGATTCCCCCGAATTACCGCAGGCCGCCAGTGAAACGGCTAACGTGGGCACGAGCAATCCCGCGTAGAGACGACCTTTGCGCATGGCTGCTCCCTGTCGTGCGGCCCCGCGCGGGCCGCGATAAGTCCTAAGACCGCTTCCCGACGACGAACTTGCCGAGCACGGTGAAGAACGCGAACACGACGATGCCGAACAGTGAGGCCAGGATGATAGCGGCGAACAGGTCGGTGGACTGCAACCGGGCGCGGTAGACGTCCAGCAGCGTCCCGATGCCGGGTTCGCCCTGTTTGAAGAAGAAGTCGCCGACGATCGCCCCGATCACCGACAGCCCGGACGAGGTCCGCAGCCCGGTGAAGATCGACGGCAGCGCGGCCGGCAGTTGCAGCTTGGTCAGCCGCTGCCATCGGGACGCGTTGTTCAGGGTGAACAACTCGTGCGCGCCCTGGGTCGCCGAATGCAGCCCGAAGAGCGTGTTGGCGATCATCGGGAACAACGCGATGATGACGCACACGATCACCCGGCTGGTGAAGCCGTAGTCGAACCACAGGCCGATCAGCGGCACGATCGCCAGGATCGGCACCGTCTGCAGCACGACGGCATAGGGGTAGATTGCGCGCTCGACCCAGCTCGCCTGGCTCATCAGGATCGCGGTCACGATGCCGAGCACCGAGGCGATCCCGAGGCCGGCGAGCGCGACCTCGGCGGTGAGCCCGAGCGCCGCCAGCATCGGTCGCAGGTGCGTCCAGTCGCCGAACGAGTCGGTGAGCACCTGCCCCGGCGGCGGCACCAGGAACCGGCGGTTCGGCGAAAGCAGCAGGTAGCTGACGGCGAGCCACAGAACGATGGCGACGACCATCGCCGCGAGTACGGGCACGACGGTCCGCAGGACCGGCCACAGTGGACCGTGCCGTCGCCGCCTCGGTGCGCCCGCGGCGCTGATCCGGAACAGCTCGCGCCTTGCCGGCGCGCTCACGACGAAGCCTCCTTCAGCGCGGCGGACACTTCACCGGCGATGCGCGCGAAATCGGCGTGGTAGCGGATTTCGGGGGAGCGCGGGAAGGGAAAGGGCACGTCGACCTCCCGCACGATCCGGCCGGGCCGGGCGGACATGACCGCGACCCGCGTGGACAGGTACACCGCTTCGGTCACCGAGTGCGTGATGAACAGCCCGGTGAAGCCCTGGGTGCGGAACAACCGCTGCAACTCGTCCTGCATGCGCAGCCGCGTGATCTCGTCGAGCGCGCCGAAGGGCTCGTCGAACAGGAAGATCTCCGGGTCGAGGGTGAGTGCCCTGGCCAGGGAAACCCGCATCCGCATGCCACCGGACAGCTGGCCCGGCAGCTGTTTTTCGAACCCGGCGAGCCCGACCAGTTCCAGTGCCTCGGCCGCCCGTTTCCGCCGCTCGGCCCTGGCCATGCCGTGCAGCTCCCCGGCCAGCTCGACGTTTTTCGCCGCGCTGCGCCATTCCAGCAGGGTCGGGTCCTGGAAGACGTACCCGATCTTGCCGGTGTCCGCGAAAATTTCCCCGCCGGTCGGCGCGGTCAGCCCGGAGGCCAGCCGCAGCAGCGTGCTCTTGCCGCAGCCGGAAGGCCCGACCACGCTGACGAAATCTCCCGGCGCGAGGTCGAGGTCCACTTCGGACAGTGCTATGGTGCCGTTGTCGAACGTCTTGGCGACAGCGGCGAAACGGAGGGTTCCGGTACCGACGGATGCCGTCACAGCGGCCTCGCGGCGAACGCGGACAGCGCGGTCTTCCGGTCGACAACGGTCCGGCTCACCAGGCGGCCCCCGTGGATGACCACCCGCGCGTCGCCCGGACCCGCCAGCACGTCGGCGAGCGAGTCCGCCCGCACCGCGACGAAGTTCGCAACCGAGCCGACGGCCGGACCGGACGGCGGCAGCCCGAGCACGGTCCGGCCGCCGGCGGTGACGGCGGCCAGTGCGGAGGCTTCGTCGAGGTGCCCGGCCGTGACCAGCAGGGAGGTCGTCTCGAACGGGTCGGCCCGGCCCATCGGGTTGAACGGGTCGCGCAGGTTGTCACCCCCGGCGGCCACGTCGATACCGGCGTCCAGCAACGCCCGCAGGGCGGGTATGCCGCGCGGTCTCGACCAGGAATGGTCCCGTCCCTGCAGGTAGAGGTTGGTGATCGGGAGGCTGACGATGCCCAGCCCGGCCGCGCGCACCTCGGCGATCACCTCGGCCAGCAACTCGGGTTCGAGCGAGCCGAGGCTGACGCAGTGGCTTGCCGTCACGCGCTGCTGGAGGCCACGGGCCCGCACCTGGCGGCAGAGTTCGCGGATGGACAGCACGTCGGCGCCCAGCTGTTCGTCGGTGTGCAGGTCCAGGGGGAGGCCGAACCGTTCGGCCAGATCGAGCAGCCGGCGCGTCTCCGCGGTCGGATCGGGGCACAGGTGCGGGCAGCCGCCGAGGACGTCCACGCCGAGCGCGACCGCGTCGGCGACCACCGAGTCCGGGGAATCCTCGCGGGTGAGCAGCACGACCTGCACATCCATCAGGTCGCGCACCTCGTCGCGCAGTCTGAGCAGGGCCGCGACACCGCGCAACGGTTCCTCGCCCGGTAGGACGTCCGCGTGGGTTCGGATGGTCGTGATGCCATGGGCCAGATAGTGTTCAAGCGCGCGTCCGGAGCGGGTGTAGACCTCTTTGCCGGTCATGGTGACGGCGTAGGCGAGCCAGCTGTCGATCGCCGTTTGCAGGTCGCCGTAGGCCTGCTGGACGCGGGACCAGCTCAACGCCTTGTCCAGATGTGCGTGTGGCTCGGTCGCCGCGCTGAGCAGCAGCCAGCCCGGCAGATGGAGGTCGCCGGGCGCGCCCGCGGGATCCACCGCGGTAACAATGCCGTTTTCGACCGTAATGTCGGCTGCCGTGCCGTCGGCGAGCGACATTCCGGTGATCCGGTGCAGGAGTTCCGGGATCATCACGCTCCCGAAAGTATCGCGAATGGCGTCGAAGCCGTGCCGCAGCACCGGGTTCGGCGAGCGGGACCGGCGTCGTGCGCCCGCCACGACCGCGGATCTTCCCGGCTTCGGTCAGTGGAAAAACGTTTCATAGTCGAACCGAGCGAGCCGGCGGAACCGTTCGTCACTATGACGGGCGAGGACCCCGTAGTCCGCCCGCCACCTCTCCGGTGCCGGTTCGTGCGCATCCGCGCCCGCCCGGTGGACCGCGATGTCCACTGTGTACAGTGCGGGCCCGGCATCGCCGCTGCGATGGTCGTGGTGGCGGTGTGCGTTCACGGCCACGAGCGGTAGGGTGGTGATCCGCCTTACCCCGGAAAGGATGGAGCCGATGCCCATGCCGGTGTCGAAGATGACTGCGAGGTCGTCACCGAGCATCAGGAGGCTGCTGACGTGGCCCGGTTCCGCGAAGACATGAACGTCGTCCCCCACTGTTCCGGTCGCGAACCACAGGGGGTGGATCCGGTAATGTCGACAACATCAACATCGACCCTGACGGCCGATTATTTCAGGGATGTGAACAGATGGACCAGGCGGCGGGGGAGCTCACTCCCCGGGAGCGCATGGGCCGGACGATCCGGACGATCCGACACCGGCGCAAGCTGACGCTGGTCCAGCTCGCCGCCAGCACCGGCCTGTCGCACTCGTTTCTCAGCCAGGTGGAGCGCGGGCTCGCGCAGCCGAGCATGACCTCGCTGCACCGGATCGCCGAGGCGTTGAACGCCACCCAGGACCTGCTGATCGCGGGCGCCAACGACGCCTTCGACGGCCCGGAGGTCGCGGTCCTGCGCGCCGGCGAAGGCGTGCCGATCCCGATGGTGGACACCAGCAAGGGCTCCGCCCGGCAACTGCCGTCCTCGCCCGGCTTCTTCCCGACCGAGTACACGTGGATCGACAAGGAGTTCGGCCAGTTCTTCGCCCACGCCGGCAACGAGTTCCTCTACCTTGCCGAAGGGATGATCGAGGTCGACCTCGGCAAGGCCACCTACGTGCTCGAGCCGGGTGACTGTGTGCGCTACCCCGGCCGGCTCCCGCACCGCTTCCGCGGGCTGGGACGGGACCGCACCCGGGTCCTGATGGTGCACACCGGTGTCAGCGCGCACCCGATCGGCACACCGCAGGAAGCACCCTAATTAGCGACCGCCTTTTTCCGGCTCAGGCGGGCCGGCGAACCACCGCGGGCGTCACGGACCGGTGGGAGAACCGCATGATGCCGTCGTCGACCCGGCCGTGCCGCAGTATCAGCAGGTCGCGTGCGTAGTTCGTGTCGAAGCGCCACGGGTACCGCGAACCGGCCTTCGGGAAGTCGTCGATGGCGCGCAGGACATATCCGGCGTTGAACTCGAGCAGGGGCCGCTCGGTGACATCGGCGTCGTCCCTGACCGGGACGCACTGGTCGTAGCCGTGGGCGTCCATCTGCCGGAGCAGCCGGATGACGTATTCGCTGACGAGGTCGGCCTTGAGGGTCCAGGAAGCGTTGGTGTAGCCCATGGTGAACGCGAAGTTGGGCACGCCGGAAAGCATCATTCCCTTGTAGACCAGGGTTTCCGGCGGTTTCACGTCGTGGCCGTCGACGGTGAGCCGGATGCCGCCGAGGGTCAGCAGGCGCAGCCCGGTCGCGGTGACCGCGATGTCCGCCTCGAGTTCCGGCCCGGATTTCAGGCGGATCCCGGTTTCGGTGAACTCCTCGATCTGGTCGGTGACGACGGACGCCCGTCCCCGCCGGATGGCGGTGAACAGATCGCCGTCGGGAACGAGGCACAACCGCTGATCCCAGGGCTGGTAGCGGGGCTTGAAATGGGTGTCCACGTCGTAGCCCGCGGGCAGCTGCCGGATCGCCGCCTTGCGGATCATCGATTTCACCACGTGCGGGCGCCGGCGGCTGAGCTGATACAGCAGCGTGCCCAGCGCGATGTTCTTCCACCGCACGATGGCACAGGCGCGCCGGGGTCCCAGGAAACGGCGCAGCGTGCCGCCGAGGGCGTCCTCGGCGGGCGACGACACGACGTAGGTGGGGGAGCGCTGGAGCATGGTCACGTGCGCGGCCCTGTCGGTCATGGCGGGGACGAGCGTCACGGCCGTCGCACCACTGCCGATCACGACGACCTTCTTGCCGGCGTAGTCGAGGTTTTCGGGCCAGTGCTGCGGGTGGATCACCGTGCCCCGGAACTTCGTCAGGCCGGGAAATTCCGGGGAGTACCCGGAATCGTAGTGGTAGTAGCCGCTGCAGACGTGGAGGAAGCCGGCGGTGAGCCGGACCGGCCGGCCGTTGTGGACGCACTCCACGGTCCAGCGTGTGTCCTGAGTGGACCATTCGGCGCGCACGACCCGGTGTCCGAAGCGGATCTTCCGGTTGATCCCGGCCTCGGCCGCGGTGTCGCGGAGGTATTCCAGGATGGCCGGTCCGCCGGCGATGGCCTTGGTCCTCGTCCACGGCCGGAACCGGTAGGCGAGGGTGTGCATGTCGGAATCCGACCGCACGCCGGGATAGCGGAACAGGTCCCAGGTCCCGCCGAGGGTTTCGCGTGCTTCGAGGATGGTGTAGGTGCGGTTCGGAAAGGCCGTCTGAAGGTGATGTGCCGCGCCGATGCCGGACAGCCCGGCGCCGACGATCAGCACGTCGACGTGCTCGGGAGTCATGAGTTCTCCTTTCCCCCTGCGCGTGGCCTGGTCTGGACCAGGGAGATCAGGCTGAAGTAGTGGGTCGGCGCGATCCGGGCCAGCGCGTCGAACAGGTAGGCGTCGGGGCCGACCAGGATGCGGGCCTTGCCACGTTCGACGCCGCGGTGGATGATCTCGGCGGCCTTGTCCGGCGAGGTCATGGTGATCGCCTCGAACTGGGCGGCCATCTGTTCCTTCGTGCGGCCGAGTCCTTCGGGGTCTTTGCGGATGCGGGCGTTGTGGACGATGTTGGTGGTGATACCGCCCGGGTGCACGGTCACCGCTCGCACACCGGTGCCGCGGAGTTCCTGCCGCAGGGCGTCGGTGAAGCCGCGGACGGCGAATTTGGCGGCGCAGTAGGCGCTCTGGTAGGGCATGCCGACCAGGCCGAACACGCTGGAGGTGTTGACGATGACGCCCTGGTCCTGTTCGGCGAGGAGGGGGAGGAAGGCGCGGGTGCCGTTGACCACGCCGTGGAAGTTGATGTCGTGCAGCCATTGGTCGTCCTCGGGGACCGCGTCGAGCACGGTCGAGGCCACCGCGACCCCGGCGTTGTTGAACACGGCGGCCAGCGAAGCGGGCAGCCATGAACGCACCTCGTCGGCGAACCGCAGCACCTCGGCCGCGTCACGGACGTCAAGCACGCGGGTGAGCACGGGACCGGACAGCGACGCCGCGGTCTTCTCCAGTCCGGCTTCGTCCACGTCGGCGATGGCCACGGGCGAGCCCAGCCCGGCCAGGCGAACCGCGAGGCCTCGGCCGATGCCCGAAGCGGCACCGGTGATCACCACCGGCCGGCCGGTGATACGAGGACGTGGTCGGGGCATCTTCGCTCCTTGCCGCCGGTGACTGGTGGTGGTACGGCAGTGTACCGCCCTCCGACGGTACGCTGCCGTACCATAGCCGGCAAGGAAGGCGGTGACGTGCGGCGTGACCACAGCGAAGACCAGGGGGCGCGGCCTGCCGGACCGGGCGGCGCGCGATGACGACCCGGGCGGGTTCCGGCGGCGGCTGCTCGACGCACTGGCCGAGTGCATCGCCGAGGACGGCTACCGCCGGACCACGGTCGCCGACGTCGTCCGCCGCGCCCGTACCTCGCGACGCACGTTCTACCAGTACTTTTCCGACAAAGAGGCCTGCTTCGTCGCCCTTCTCACCGACACGAACCAGGAGGTGATCCGGCACATCTCCGCCGCGGTGGATCCGAAGGCGCCCTGGGGAACCCAGATCAGGCAGGCGGTCGAGGCCTGGATCTCCGCCGCCAAATCCGCACCCGCCCTCACGGTGAGCTGGATCCGGGACGTGCCGGCTCTCGGCGAGGCCGCCCGCGGCCTGCAGCGCACCGTGATGGACGAGTTCGTCACCATGATCCAGACGCTCTCCGACACCGGCGAGCTGCGCGCCGCCGGGATCCATTCGCCGTCGCGATGCCTGGTGATCATCCTGCTCGGCGGCCTGCGCGAGTTGATGGCCACCACCGTCGAGGACGGCGGGAACATCGGCGACGTCACCGACCTCGCGGTCCAGGCCTCCATCGCCCTCCTCGCCCCTGACCCGGGTCAGGGGCGGGCTTTCGCCTAGGGCCTGTCGATCTCATCGGCGCTGAGGGCGCGGTCCACGAGGGCGTCGGCCGCGCCCAGGTAGCCGTCCGGGTCGAGCAATCGCTCCAGCGTGCCGGGATCGAACCGTGCCGCCACAGCGGGTTCCGCCGCCAGCACCTCGGCGAGCGGCACATCGCGGGTGGCCGCCTTGCTCGCCGCGGCCGAGACGATCCGTTTCGCCTCGGCCTTGCCCAGCTTCGGGGCCAACCGTGCGGACAGTCGCTCGGCGACGATCCCGCCGCGGGTGGCCATCAGGTTGGCTCGCATCCGCTCGGGGAACACGCGCAGGCCGGCCACGAGCTCCAGCGCGGTGTGCGCGGCGCCCCCGGCGAGGCGCAGGCACTCGCGCAGCGGCTGCCACTCGGCGTGCCACGCTCCGCCGGAGCGCTCGTCCTCGGCCAGCATGCAGTGCGCCAGGGTCGCGGCCAGCCCGGGTGCCTGGATCGCCGCCGACCGGATCATGGTGGCCAGGGCCGGGTTCTGCTTCTGCGGCATCGCCGACGAGACGCCTCGCCCGGCGGCCGTCGGCTCGGCCAGTTCGGCGACCTCGGTGCGGCACAGGGACTGGACATCGACGGCGATCTTGCCGAGCGCGCCGGTCAGCAGCGCGCACCACGCGCCGACGTCGGCGAACGGAAAGCGCAGCGCGTGCCACGGCACAACGGGCTCGGCAAGGCCCAGTTCCCGCGCGTACGCGGAGATGAGATCCCCGGCGTAGGTGGGCGGCACGGGCTGGTCGAGACCGAAGTACAGGGCGGCGTATTCCAAGTAGGCGGCCATCGTGCCCGCCGCGCCACCGAGCTGCACCGGAAGTCCGCGGCGGACGAGATGTTCGGCCCTGGCGTCCACCTCGCGGACGAGCTGCAGCCAGCCGGCCGCCTTCAGGCCGAACGTCGTGGGCACGGCGTGCTGGGTCAGCGTGCGGCCCGGCATCGCGGTCCGGCGGTGCCTCCTGGCCAGCGCCGTGAGCGCTCCGGCCAGCTCGGCGAGGTCGGCCCGCACGTGCCGCAGCACCTGGGCGGTCACCAGGCACGCGGCGGTGTCCAGCACGTCCTGGCTGGTGGAGCCGCGGTGCACGTACTCCGCGGCGTCCGGGTCCACGGCGGCCAGCCTGGCGGTGATCTCTTCCACCACCGCGACGACGGGATTGGCCGCACCCCTGGCGCGGACGGCGAGATCGGCGAGATCGAAACGCTCGTCGTCGACGATCTTGGTGATCGCGTTGGCGGCCGTGACGGGAACGGTGCCGAGGCCGGCCTGCGCACGGGCAAGCCCCGCCTCCGCCGCGCACATCCCGCGCAGCCAGGCCTCGTCGGAGGTCAGGTCCTCCACCGGGGTGCCCGCCCGTACCGGGGAAAGCAAGCCGTAGTCGCTCATGCCGGAATCCTCCTGAGTGGTTCGTGGTGGTCGGTGCGGCGCGCGCCCAGCGCCGCCCTGGCGATCGCGTCGGCGTCGCCGAGGGTCGCCGAGTCCGAGCACGGCCGGACCCCGACCGCGGTGGCCCAGTGCACCGATTCGGTCGGGACGCCGAGCGCGTAAAGGCCTTGCTTCGCGATGCCGTCGGCGGCGATGACCCGGCCGGGCCGCGGGGTGACGTCGAGGCCACCGGTCTCCAGGAAACCGCCGTCGGCGGCGGGCACGCGGTGTGGGCGGCACCGGCCGGACGCCAGAAGACGGCGCAGCAGTTCGTCGTCGGCGGTGCGGACGTCGGTCGCGGGCATGCGCGCGTCCACGACCACGCGTACCGGCACCGGAGTGCGCACCACATCCGACTCCGCGAGGAACGTGCCCGCCCCGGTGTCCATGCGCACGGAAGTGCCGGGACCGAGGACGGTCAGCACCCCCGCCGAGATCAGCGCGGCCATCTCCTCGATCCGCCGGGCGGGCGGCCCGATGGACAGGAACGTGTTGAGCGGGCTGAACCACCGCTCGAGATCGTCCCGGTGGGACCGGGCGTGCAGACCGCTGTGGTCGACCACGGCCCTGATCTCGTTACGCAGATCGCGGAGCACGTCGAGCGCGGCCTTGACCGGCCCGCGCACGTTGCCTTCGTTCGCCCGCGCCACGTCGTCGCGCAGGTGCCGCACCAGCCAGGTCTGGAAGTGCCCTGGCGAGCGGAACCGCAGGTGGTCGAAGGGGCGTTCCACCCGATCCCAGTTCCACCGCGACCGGCCGGGCACGCCGTAGGAGTCGAGAAGCGCCGTTTCGTCTTCGCCGTGTTCGCAGGCCCGGTAGCGGCGGGCGAACCGCGCGACCTCGTCGCTGGTGAAGCCGGCGGACAGCAGCGTCGTGTAGTAGACCGTTTCGACTTCTTTGGCGATCAGCGGCCACACCTCGGCACGGAAATCCACCGGCCGAATGCGCAGCGCGCGTGCGACCTGGGCCGACAACACCACCGGATGGTGGCGGCCCTGGGCCCCCTTCTGGTTCGCACCACGGGCGTGCAGGGGAATCCCGCGGCGTGACCCGGCGTACAGCGAGGGTTCGAGGCCGGACGGATGGTAGACAAGGACGTCGCCCTCGCGGGCGAATGTCCCGCCACGGCCGCTGGTGAGCGTCGCGAGGTGATCGAAGAAGTTCAGGCCGAGTCCCAGCAGGAGCACCGGTTCCCCGGGCCGCACCCGGGAAAGGTCGGTGTCCGCGGGGTTTCCCGGCGGCACATAGCGCAGGTCGTGGGCGGCCGCGAAGTCGGCGAACTCCCGCCGGCGTGCGTCCGGCCGGGTGGGCAGGTGTCCCTGGGCGAGGACGACCGCGTCCAGTTCCTCCAGCGCCTTCCCGTCGGCCAGCCGCACGGACCATCCGGCGCTGTCCTTCGTCACCTCCGTGGCGCGCTGCCGGTGCCGCTCCACCCGCATTCCGGCCGGTGCACGCCGGAGGACCTCGCCGAAGGCCCACTTGAGGTAGTGGCCGTAGAACGCCCGCGGCGCATAGGAATCCGGGCCGAGGCTCCTGGCCTGCGCCCGGATCGTGTCGTCGTCACCGCGGCTCGACGTGGAGGCGACCTGCCGGGACCACTCGTACAGGGACGGGCCGCGCCTGACCGGTCCGCGCATCCGCACGCTGTCGTCGGTGAAAACGGTTACCTGCGAACACACGGTGTTCATCAGGAAATGGCTGGGTTGCGCGGGATTCCACACCGCGCCTGGGCCGTGTTCGGCGGGATCGACCACGTGCACGACCAGCCTCCCGCCGCCGGGGGGCGAGAAGTTGGCGCAGAGCCGCTCCAGCACCGAGAGTCCTCTCGGCCCCATGCCAACCACGCAGATCCGATGTTCGTTCACAGAATGTGAACAATGCGCGCTGGCCTGTGTGTTGAAGGTGAGAAACCGGACGGACGGATCTGAACCGGCTCACCCCGCCTCGCGTGTTCCTCGCCAGTTTCGCGTCGGAGTGCACGTCATTTCAGAAAACGCGAGATCAGCCCCGGGCCGCCGTGATCGTCGACCGACAGCCGACGACGAGCGTCAAAGGCCCGGTCACCCGCACACGTGCTTTGCGCGAACACACGTGCTTCGAACAACACAGAGTGGAGATCCTGCGTGGACTACCGGTTGCACACCGCCGTTCACCACGGTGCCGTCGATCCCGAGCAGGTGTTCACCGAACTGTTCTCGACATCGGTGCGCGCCTTCTGGGTCGAGCGCCGATCGCGGTTCTCCTTCCTCGGTGACGACACCGGCCCGCTGACCGAGTTCTGCGGTTACGACGAAGGGACCGGTACCGTCACGGTGGAACGCGCGGGCTGCCCGGTGGCGCGCCTGCGCGAGGACGTCAACCGTTACCTGGGCCGCAGGCTGGCGCAGCGCCGGTGCGTACCACCGCACCTGCCGTTCGGCTTCGTCGGCGGCTGGGTCGGGTCTTCAGCGGGGGAGGGCTGGCTGTTCGCCGACCGCGTGGTCGTCGTGGACCGCGCGGGCAAGGCCGCCTACCTGTTGTGTCTCGCGGAAAACTCCGCGCCCGCGGCCGCCGATGCGGCCGAATGGCTCGAGGTCACGCGGTCGTTCCTGGCCGCGCTGCCGATGCACGAAACACAGGTGCCTTCCGCGCCGGTCCGCGATCGCTGGCTTCTGCGGGGTCAGGACGGCGACACCGTGGACCTGCTGTCGTGTCACTGAGCGGGGTCTGGGCGCCGTGCCCCGCGGAAGCACGGTTATCGCTTGGGCTGCCAGCCGAGTTCGGGACCGAGCTTGGTGGCCAGGTCGGAGAGGATCTGCACGTAGTCCTCGTGGTCGAAGGTGAACGGCAGCGCGAACGCGACTTCGTCGATCTCCCGGAACGCGGCGAGCGAGTAAAGCTGTTCGGCGATTTCCGCGGAGGTGCCCAGAAGGTCGGGTGCGAACATCATGCGCGCGGGTCCCTGGGGCGACGCCGTACGCGGCATGCGCTTCCGTACGTATTCGGCGTACTTGGCGCGCTGCTCCGATGAGGCGGAATCGGTCGGGATGACGACGAGTCCTTGGGAAACCCGGGCGCGGTCGCCCTCGGGATGGTGGGCGCGGAACATCCGGACATGCGAAAGCTGGATCTCGGCGAAGTCTTCCGATTCCTCGGCCTTCACCACGCTGCTGGTCAGGAAGTTCATCGCGTGCTCACCGGCCCACCGGGCCGAGCGCAGGCTTCCGCCGCCGTACCACATGCGCCGGCCCAGTCCTTCCGAGTGCGGCTGGACCCGGTCGGAGAACACTTCGAAGCCCTCGGCACCGCTGAAGTCGGTGGCCGGTTCGCCGCGCACGAAATCGAGCAGCCGCCGCACCCGCTCGTAGCTGAAGTCCTCGGCGCCGGCGGTGTCCGGGTAGAGCGCCTGCCTGACCTGGTCATAGTGCATGGGCGGGCCGACGCTGACACCGGGGTTGACGCGCCCCCCGGACAGGACGTCGACCGTGGCGAGGTCTTCGGCGAGCCGGAGCGGGTTTTCCCAGCCCAGCGGGATGACCGCGGTGCCCAGTTCGATGTGGCTGGTGCGCTGCGAGGCCGCGGCGAGGACGGCGACCGGGGACGAGATCCCGTACTGCAGGTGACGGTGCCGTACCCAGGCACTGTCGAAACCGAGCCGCTCGCCCAGCTCGATGACGTCCAGCGTCGATTCGTGGCCACGGCGAGGATCGGCGGCCTCGAACAGGCCGATGGTCAGAAACCCCAGTTTCCGCAACGGTTCCGACGGCAGCGGCACCGAGATCCTCCCGTTGGCACGAACCTGCTCGGTCCGCAGGCGCGGTAAAAGTTTAGTAGCCTCCTGTAGCCGTGAGGTTCTCGGGGTCCGTCGTCACGCGAGGCTGGTGCGTCAATTGGGTGTATTGGGAAAATAACCAACTGTTCGTAGGTGACGCGTTGTAACGGTTCAGACAACTTCGCGCCGAACCTGCCGCGATCGACCCAGGGTGTTGTCTACTTTGGCGATCTGGCTGAGTCAAGATCCGGTTACGTCACCTATCTGATACCTGAGAACGTTGCTCACGTAACACGGCACCAGCAGATTTCCCGTCCAAGTCCCCAACAAGGAGCCAGATGTCCAGAACGATCAAGTTGCTAGCCGTCGTCTCCGCGCTCGCCCTGGGTGCGAGCGCCTGCGGCGGCAGTTCCTCAGGTGGCGCGACCGGCGGCGCCAACGGCAAGACTCTCATCGTCGGCGTCGACCTGCCCATGCAGGGTGCGTCGAAGGACGCGTCCGAGTCCACGGTCAACGCGATGAAGCTCTACCTGGACCAGGTGGGCCACAAGGCAGGCAACTACACGGTCGACCTCAAGGTCTACGACGACTCGACGGCGGCCAAGGGCGCCTGGGACGACGCGACGTGCGCCAAGAACGCCCAGGACCACGTGGCCAACCCCGACGAGGTCGCGGTGATGGGCACCTACAACTCCGGGTGCGCCAAGATCGAGGTCCCGGTGCTGGACTCCGACCCCAGCGGGCCCATGTTGATGGTCTCGCACGCCAACACCAACCCCGGCCTGACCAAGCCCTGGGACCCGGGTGAGCCCGACAAGTACTACCCGGGCGGCAAGCGCAACTACGGCCGCGTCATCGCGACCGACGACTACCAGGGTTCGGCAGGCGCCCAGTTCGCCGCCAAGGATCTCGGCGTCAAGCGCTGCTACGTGCTCAACGACAACCAGACCTACGGCCAGGGTGTGGCCAAGGCGTTCGCCGACGAGGCGGCCAAGCAGGGCATCACCGTGCTCGGCAACCAGCCGTGGGACGCCAAGCAGCCGAACTACTCGGCGCTGTTCACCAGTATCAAGGCCAGCAACCCCGACTGCGTCTACCTCGGCGGCATCTTCGACAACAACGGTGGCCAGCTCGTCAAGGACAAGGTCAAGGTCCTCGGCGACAACAACGCGGTCAAGATGCTCGCTCCGGACGGCTTCACCGGCTACCCCGACCTCGACAACCTGCCCGAGGCTCAGGGCACGTACCTCACCTTCGCGGGCCTGTCCACCGAACAGCTCCGTCAGGCGGGTGGCGCCGGCGGTAAGCTGCTCGACGCCTACAAGGCCAAGTACGGCTCGGACCCGGCGACCAACTACGCGCTCTACGGCGTGCAGGCGCTGCAGATGATCCTCGAGGCGATCGCGAAGTCCGACGGCTCCCGCAAGGGCGTGCGTGACGCGGTGTTCGAGGGCAGTGGTGTGTCCGTCGCCGCGGACAAGGCCGCGGTCGGCAAGGCCATCACCATCGACCCGAAGACCGGCGATGCCAGCGTGAAGGACATTTCGGTGCTCAACCTCAAGGACAAGCAGGAGGCCTACCTCAAGGCCTGGCCATTGTCCTGAGTGGACTCTTCTCCGATGCCCCGGGGGCCGCGTGCGGTCCCCGGGGCATCCCGGTAGTGGCGCCGTCGCTCTTCTTTCCCAACCCCCGCAAGGATTCCCATGGCAGCAACAACCACTCTCGCCAGGCCGGCGCTGACCCGCCGCGACCTCGTGCAGCGGGCCGCCACCGTGGTCATCGTCGCCGGTGTCCTCGTCTGGCTCGGCCTCAACCTGACGCATGCCCCGGCACAGTTCTTCACCGCGGCCGCCGACGGGCTCAACATCGGCCTGCTGTACGCGCTCATCGCGCTCGGCTACACGATGGTCTACGGCATCATCGAGCTGATCAACTTCGCGCACGGCGACCTGTTCATGCTCGGCACCTTGTTCAGTGGACTGATGCTCACCACCGTGCTGCACCAGACCACCTCCGGCCCCGTGGCCTGGCTGCTGTTCATCGCGACGCTCGTCGTCACGATGGGCTTCTGCGGCTTCGTCAACGTCTCGATCGAGTTCCTGGCCTACCGGCGGCTGCGCCGGGCCCCCAAACTCGCTCCGCTGATCACCGCCGTGGGCATCAGCTTCATCCTTCAGTTCGTCGGCCTGAAGTGGAACGGCTCGACGCCCAAACAGTGGCCGAGCGTGCTGCCCGAGGGTGGGCTGAACCTCGCCGGTGTGCAGTTGAGCTACAGCTTCCTCGTCGTCGCCGGGGTGACCATCCCGCTGCTGCTGCTCATGCAATGGGTCGTCACCAGGACCCGGCAGGGCAAGGCGATGCGCGCCACCGCGCAGGACCAGGACGCCGCGCGGCTGATGGGCATCAACGTGAACCGGACCATCTCGTTCACGTTCATGCTCGGCGGCGCGATGGCCGGCGCGGCCGGTGTGATGTACCAGCAGGTGGTCGGCACCACCGCCTACAACCTGGGCTACCAGATGGGCCTGATCGCCTTCACCTCAGCGGTTCTCGGCGGGATCGGCAACATCACCGGCGCGGTGCTCGGTGGCGTGCTCATCGGCCTCATCCAGGGTTTCAACGATGGCCTGCCCTATGGGCTGGGACAGCAGTGGTCCCAGAGCGTAGTGTTCACCATCCTCATCCTGCTCATGGTTTTCCGGCCGGAGGGCCTGCTCGGCCGGCCGACGACGGAAAAGGTGTAGTCCAATGGCAACCGCAGCCCCAACCCCGGCGCGGCGGGTGTCGCGCCCGGCCATACCCCACCGGTTTCGCTGGCCGCTCGGCTTCGCCGTCGCGGCGCTGCTGGTGTTCCTCGCCTACTACTACCTGATCCCCAGCCTGGGTGCGGGCGCCCAGACGTTCTTCCGCACCTGGCTGCCGCTGACCTCGATCAACGAGGCGCTGGTCTGGGTGATCTGCGCGCTCGGGCTGAACATCGTGGTCGGCTACGCCGGCCTGCTCGACCTGGGTTTCGTGGCGTTCTGGGCCATCGGCGGGTACACCGCCGGCTGGCTGATGTCCAGCTTCTTCTACCAGGTCAAGATCGACTTCCTGGGGTCGGCGCTGCCGACCGTGCCCGGCATCCACCTCAGCTTCTGGCTGGTGCTCGTCATCGGCGGGGCCTTCTGCGCGTTGTGGGGCGTGATCATCGGCGCGCCGACGCTGCGGCTGAAGAGCGACTACCTCGCCCTGGTCACCCTGGGTTTCGGCGAAATCATCCCGCAGGTGTTCACCAACGGGGAGAACGTCTTCGGGTTCAACCTGTCGAACGGTACCAAGGGCATCACGCCGATCGACCCGATCAACATCGGTTCCACCAAGCTCGGCCCGTTCGACCTGGTCTGGAAGTACCTGATCTACATACTGATCGCGGCGCTGGTCATGTTCATCTCGCTCCGGATCCGCGAGGGCAGGCTGGGCCGGGCCTGGCTGGCCATCCGCGAGGACGAGCTGGCCGCGAGCATGATGGGCGTGCCGCTGATGCGCACGAAGCTGTCGGCCTACGCGGTCGGCGCGATCGCCGGCGGGCTCGCCGGGGTCGCCTTCGCCACGCACATCAGCGGCGTGCTGCCGGACCGGTTCAACTTCTCGATCTCGATCACCCTGCTGGCGATGGTCGTGCTCGGCGGCATGGGCAACGTCTGGGGCGTGACCCTGGGCGCGCTCATCCTCGCGTGGGTCAACTCGACGGGGTTGCCCCAGTTCGGCAACGCGTTCAACGCCCAGTTCGGCACGGACATCAACTTCCCGTCGTACAACTTCCTCCTGTTCGGCGGGGTGCTGGTGCTGATGATGCTGTTCCGGCGGGAGGGCCTGCTGCCGGAGTCGCGGACCAGGCTGGTGCTGCACGAACCCAGCCGCACGGACATGGAGGCACTCGGCGCCGACATGGAGGAGGCCGCGCCCGAGCTGGACGGCGAGAAGCTGGCGGCCACGGTCGGGCCGGACGAGAGTCGGTGAGGGACGTGACCACGATCGAACAGAACACGGCGCTGGCGCTGAGCGCCGAGCACATCACCGTGGCCTTCGGCGGGCTGGTGGCGGTCAACGACGTCAGCTTCACCATCCCCGAGGGCTCGGTGGTCAGCCTCATCGGCCCCAACGGCGCGGGCAAGACGACCTTCTTCAACGTGCTGACCGGTCTGTACCAGGCCACCAGCGGGCGGGTGTTCCTCGGTGACCGGGACATCAGCGGCCTGCCACCGCACCGTGTCGCCGCGCTGGGCTTGGCGCGAACCTTCCAGAACATCCGGTTGTTCGGCCTGATGACGGCGGAAGAGAACGTCAAGGTCGCGATGCACTCGCACCTGAAGTCCGGGGTGGTGCGAACGGTGCTGCGCACCCGGCGCCAGCGCCGGGAGGAGCGAGAGGCCCAGGAGGTCGCGCGGGAGCTGCTGGACTACGTCGGCATCGGGCAGACGGCCCAGGAGTACGCGCGCAACCTCTCCTACGGTGACCAGCGCCGGCTCGAGGTGGCGAGGGCACTCGCGCTCAAGCCGTCGATCCTGCTGCTCGACGAGCCGACCGCCGGCATGAACCCACAGGAGTCGGCCAGGTTCACCGAGTTCGTCCATCGGCTGCGCGCGGACAAGAACGTCTCGGTCCTGCTCATCGAGCACGACATGAGCGTCGTCATGCAGGTGTCCGACCGCATCACCGTGCTCGACCGCGGGGAGAAGATCGCCGAGGGCTCGGCGGCGGACATCCGCGCCGACCCGCGGGTCATCGAGGCCTACCTCGGCAAGGCCGGAAAGGACAAGCACTTATGACCAACGGGAACGGCGCCGCCGTGGGCGACGAGATGCTCGTCCTGGACGACATCCACGTCTACTACGGCAACATCGCCGCCGTGAAAGGGCTTTCACTGACCGTCCACGCCGGCGAGATCGTCACGCTGATCGGTTCCAACGGCGCGGGCAAGTCCACCACCCTGCGGACCATCTCGGGCCTGTTGCGGCCGCGGAAGGGCTCGGTCACCTTCGAGGGCAAGCGGCTCAACGGCGTTGCCGAGCACGAGATCGTCCGGCTCGGCATCGCCCACTCACCCGAGGGCAGGCGGATCTTCCCCAAGATGAGCGTCGGCGAGAACCTCGACCTCGGCGCGTTCCTCCGCAAGGACAAGGCGGGGATCGCCGAGGACAAGGAAAAGGTGCTCGACCTGTTCCCCCGCCTGCGCGAGCGGATCAGCCAGAAGGCGGGCACCATGTCCGGCGGCGAACAGCAGATGCTCGCCGTCGGCCGCGCCCTGATGGCCAGGCCGAAACTGCTGCTGCTCGACGAGCCGTCGATGGGGCTGGCCCCGGTGCTGGTCGACCTCATCTTCGAGACCATCGCGCGCATCCACGAGCAGGGCACCACGGTCCTGCTGGTGGAGCAGAACGCCCTCGCCGCCCTGGAGGTCGCCGACCGCGCCTACGTGCTCGAGTCGGGCTCGCTGAAACTCGCCGGGACGGCGGCGGAACTGGCCGAGGACGAGGAAGTGGTCAGCGCCTACCTCGGCGCGTGATATTTCGTCCGTTGTGGACTGTTCACGTGGCCGTCCACAACGGACTTTCTTTTCGGCGGTTGTCCTGCTCGGGACTGTTTGGTCGTGGAGTGCTCCGTCACCGTTGCCCGGCTCAGCCAAGATCCGCACTCCTCCCCGATCGGCAGCCTGAGCCGCCGTGTTCGCCCCTGCGTACCGAGTTGGCGCACGGCCTGGTAGAGGGCAGCCGCTAGCCCCGTTCTCCGCAGATGGACACGTTTCGGCTGGTCAGCGGGCTGCACCACGATGATCTCTTGGGTATCACCGCAGGTCAGCGGCTCAGGTGTGGAATACCCGGCTAGCAGCGGTACCCGACCGGGTTCGGGATGAGCGTGGTGCGGTCGGGGCAGACCGGGATGCCCTCGCGGTACGGGGCACTGGCCGCCATCGCGCGTTTGCCGCACCGCGCAACCAGCCCATCGGCCACCCGTCCGTGTCGTGCCACTGGTCGGCATCCGGCAAGACGACGTGCTGGAGGCGGACGCCGTCCCCGAGCGCGGTCACCATCCAGTGCCCTTCCTGGGCACGGGCTGTCGTCTTGCCGCTCACTCTGCTCGTCGCGCTGGACATCGCGCCTCCTGGGTAGCTCTCCGGATGAGCAATCAGTGTGCCTAGATGAGAAAACAACTGGTGTGGCTCACTCCGATGGTGGACACAGCCGTGCCGACAACTGGTCTTCGATGAGACAGAGGAGCAAACTCGATCACCTGGAGGTCTTGTGAAGATCACGTACATAGCCACCGAATCCGGCAAGACGGGGTGCCCATCGCTGTTCGCTACCGAACGGGGTACCTACCTCGTCCAAGGCTGGAAAAGCACCGACCCTGAAGCCCTCGCCGAACTGCGCAGACACGCGGCCTACCCGACCATGAAGACGTGATCGAGATCCCGGCCGTTCTCGCCAGGCACTTCCCGGTGGGCTGATGCCCGAACTGACGCCGCGAGCCGACTTCGAACGGCTCTTTGACACCTTCCGCTCGTCCGCCTGGCGGCTGGAGTGCCAGGGGGTCTACCGCGAACCCGAGGAAACCGAACCGCTGCGGCGCTTCCTGGTAGGCGAGCCAGACGACCTCGCGTGGTATGCCGACTGGCCGGAGTGGGTTCGCGGCGTCAGAGCATCCGGTCGCACGATCGGACGGGTACGGGTCCTCACCGATCCTCTCACCGACTACCTCCGCTTCGAACTGGAACGGCTCACCCCGCCCGCTCTCGCTGGCGGAGAGGACATCCGCATCCTGTCCGCAATCGAGTTCGCAGCGCTCGACGTACCGCAGGAGGACTTCTGGATCTTCGACGAGAAGATCGTGGGAATCCTGCACTTCGGCGACACGGGAGTTACCGGCGTCGAGATGGTGACCGGACCGGATAGGGTCGCGGAGTTCATCGAACGGAAACGCCGGACCATCGGCGCGTCCTGGACCTATCGCGACTGGACAACAGGAAGGCTATGACCGCTTTCGAGAAACGCCGCCGGGAGTTCGTTGACCAACTGCGCCACCGCCGAGAGCGCGCCGGACTGACCGGAATCGAACTGGCGGACGCTCTCGGCTGGACCAACTCCAAGGTGTCGAAGATCGAGCGCGGTCGGCAAACTCCCGCCGACGGCGATGTCGTCGCCTGGCTCGATGCCTTGGGCACGCCCGAAGACGAGATGGCCGCCCTGCGCGACCAGTTGCGGGACCTTCGCGTCGAGCAACTGTCCCTGGCGTCGGCAGGTCCGCGAAGGACACCGCCAGCGCCAACAACAAGACCTGACCGACGAGCAGGCCGCCACAACCATTCGCGCCGTCGATACGGCCGCTGTTCCCGGCCTGCTCCAAACTCCCGACTACGCCCGCCACGTTTTCGAGTCACAAGCCGCTCCGCTCGGCACGTCGACAAGCGACATTGACGACGCCGTGCGCGTCCGTATGCAGCGGCAGAACGTGCTTTACGCTCCGGGCAAGACGATTCAGATCCTGATGGCCGAGACCGCGTTGGTCAACCCGGTCCGTCCGGCCGGAATCATGGCCGGTCAGCTCGACCGGCTGACGGTGGCCGTTGGCCCGCCCAATGTCGAGTTCCGCATCCTGCCTGTCGGTCGCACCGTGCGGCACGTCCTCTGGCGCGGCTACTGGATCGTTGACGACGTGGTGCTGATCGAGACCGTTTCCGACGAACTGCGCATCCGTGACCCCGATCAGGTCGCCATCTACACCAGGCTCGCCGATCGGCTGTGGGACCAGGCCGACGAGGGCGACGACGCCCGGCGCATCCTCGCCGAGACCGCCGCCAGGCTGCGTGTGACATGAAGAATCCCCTCGGCCAACTTGTAACCGAGGGCTCGCAGCTGAGCAGCGCGTCCACGACCCACCCACCCGAACCGCCGCATAACCACACACCCGAGTAGAACACCCGGACGGAAAACCCCACCGCCCGGGGAATCCGGGGTGAACTGTTGCCGGTCCCAACCGGACAGTAGCCGCGGCGACATCTACGACGGTCACACCTACACCGGTCCCGGAACGCCTTCGCGGACCGGCACGCGGGCCGCGGTGGACGGCGAGCACGGCGGGCTGGGACTCAAAGTGGACGGTCACCAGTATGACCCGGCGGGCAGCTTCGCGTACGAGATGGAGCCGGACAGCGCCACGCTGACCCGCCGCTACGGTGAACTTCAGCGAAGGCTTTCGCTGGTGGCACAACGATGCGGCGTCTCGGCCGGGTTCTACACCCAGGCCACCGACGTCGAAAAGGCGGTAAACGGTTTCTTCACCTACGACCGGCAGGTGAAGAAGATGGACTTCGCGGCGGTGTGGGCGGCGAACGTCGCGCTCGTCAAGGGCGCGACGGGCGGACCGGTGCCCGGTCCGGTTGTCCCGCCTGGCACGCCGGGCCTCGACGGTGTTGCCGCGTAGCCGTTCGACGAGAACGCGGGCACGGTCGCGAAGGACGTCGCCGGGGGCACGACGCCTCGCTGATCGGCGGCGGGTCCTCGACGGCCGGGACCGCCGGTTCCGCCTTGGCCACCAACGGTTCCGGCCGGTTCACCGGACACCTCGGCGGCACTGGTGGACACCGGAAAGCAGCTACAGCGTGGCCGCGTGGGCGAAGTTCACCGACCAACGGTTTCCAGACGGTGGTCAGCCAGGACGGCGGCGACCACGGCGGATTCTACCTGGAGTACTCGGGTGCCGACCACAGGCTGGCGTTCAGTTTCGCCGGCACCAGGGTGCCGACCCCGGCGGCGCCCGGGGCGAACCGCTGGTACCACCTCGGCGGCGTCCGTGACGCGGCGTCGGGCGCGATGAAACTCCACGTTGGCGGCCGGCCGGTCGGGACGAGGAACGTGTGCCTCGGCGACGCGTCGGCCGGACACACGGTGATCGGGCGCGGCCAGTACGGCGGCAGTCCGGTCGACTTCGCCAACGGCGCGATCGATCGGTCCACGTCTACGACCGGGCCCTGTCCAACGCGGAAGTGGCCGCGCTCTGCGCCAGCGGAAGGTGATCAGCGCCGCGACTCCAGCGGCCGGTCGCCTTCTGCCTGCCTGCCCATCCGCGGCCACCGTGTCTGTGCGCCGGACGACCAGTTGCGGCTGGTTGCGGACGGTGCGCCCGGCGGGCGGGGGGACGCCGGGCCGGCCACCCGGAGCCGCTCAGGACCCCTGACCCACTGAAGCCGGGCCGCCCTCCGGGCGTTCGAGTAATATCAACCCGCCCTGATCAGGGGCTGCGCGGAAGACGTGTGTGGTGCGACGGAACCGGCGCCCCGTGCGCTTACCCGAGTAGCTCGTCGGCGAGGTGGCCGATACAGCCGGTGACCGCCGCCGAGGACCAAGGAGTTCATGGACGCTGATGACTTCAAGATCGATTCGCTGTTTCCCTCACGGCCCGTGACAGGGCCACGTGTGAACGGTGGGCACCGGCACCCGGACGAGGAGGAGGATCAGTGAGCCCGGAGGAAGACTTCGACTACTACGGCTCCGACCTGCCCGATCGGGACATCCAGCCGCTGTGGGAGGTGGGCCCGGCCAGTGCCGACCCGGTCCCGGACCGCGCCGCGCCCGTCGAAGATCGACCCGCGCCGGCCACGACCGGGTCCTGGACGTACGACACCGCTCCCGCCGAGGACGCCGGTGGAGCCGGCGCGATCGAGCGCGGGGGAGCGGCGGGGGAATCCGCCGAGCTGGTGACCGCCTTGTCCCGCCGCAACCAGAACCTGGTGGAACGGCAGCGGCTGCTGATCGAGCAGCTGGAGCGCGACATCGACGACCCGGACCAGCTGGCCGCCCTGTTCCAGCTCGACCGCCTTGCCACCCGGATGCGGCGCAACATCGACAACCTGATGGTGCTCGCCGGCACCGAGTCCGCCCGCCCGCTGGACAAACCGGCCGTCCTCGGCGACGTGCTGTGGGCGGCGGTGGCCGAGATCGAGCACTACGAGCGTGTGGTCATCGACCCCCCACCACGGGCCAGCATCGTCTGCTACGCGGCCAATGACCTGGTACGGCTGATCGCGGAACTGCTCGACAACGCCACCGCGTTCTCGGACCCGGAGGCCCGGGTGACGGTGGTGACCCGGATTTTCGAAGGCGGGGGTGGCGTGCAGATCGACATCGTCGATCAGGGCATGGGCATGACCGAGGCCGAGCTCGCCGACGCGAACCTCCGGCTGACCGACCCGGTGATGGGCGATCTCGCGGCCGCGCGCCCGCTGGGCCTGTTCATGGCCGGCAGGCTGGCCGCCCGGCACGGCATCGCGGTCACGCTGCACGGCGGCAGGGAGGTCGCCGGCCTGCGGGCGGGCGTGACCGTGCCGGCCGACCTGGTGATCGAACTCAAGGAGACGGTTCCGCTTTCCGCGCCGGTCCTTGACGAGCCGGCCAACGAGCCCGCCGCGAAGCCGCCTCCCGAGCGTGACGACACCCGTTATGATGCCTGGCTGGGCACGCTGACCGGTCTCGCCGAGGATCCGGAGCCGGCCGGTGACGCCGGCTGGGCGCAGGATTCCGGCTCGCTGGGATACGCCGAACGCGAACCGGAGGCCGAGGCGGCACCGCGGTGGCGCGAGCCGGAACCCGTGGAACCCGAGCCTGCCGAGGTTTCGCTCAGCGACTGGTGGGACGCCGAAAACCCGGTGGCTCCCGAGCCCTCGCTACCGGAACGTGTGGAGTCCACGCCGATCTTCGAGATGATTTCGGCGTGGTTCCGCGACGAGCCCGGCCAGCCTCCGGAGGCGGCGCGGGCGGCGGAAGCCACCAGCGGATGGGACTTCGCGGCGGACGTGGGATTCCGCGCGGTCCAGGCGGCGTCGCAGTCCGAGCCGACCAGCTACACCGAGGCGGGACTGCCGCGCCGCCGTCGTGGCGAACAGCTCATGCCCGGCGGGATCATCGCGGCCGCCGGCACGAACGTCCCGAAGCGGCTGCCGGAGCCCGGCCAGTCCATCCCCGTGCGCGACGCGGACGATGTCCGGGGCCGCCTGAGCAGCTTCCAGCGAGGCGTCAACCGTGCCCGGCACGCGGCGTGCGAACAGCCCGCCCAGGAGAGCCCGGACGAACCGGCGGCGTGGTCGTTCAACGCCGAGGAGAATCGGACGCCCCGGGAGCCTTCGAGGGGTCTACGGCCGGGAGCGCGGCGAGGGCGGCACCGGGCCGACCCCTCCACCGACCCGGGCGGCGACACCCGCTGACCCCTTCGGGCCGCTATTCCCGGGGGCGGGAACGAAAGCAGGAGTGCTCGCCGCCCTCGAGGTTGGCCAGCACGGCCCGGAAGATGTCGCGGAGTTGGTGGACCTGCTCCGGGGCGATCGCATCGAAGATGATGCGGCGGACGTGCTCGACGTGGCTGGGCGCCACCTCGGCCAGCGCCGCGTAGCCGGCGTCGGTGAGGGTGGCGACGGTGACCCGCGCGTTGCCGGCCCGGCGGTGGCGGCGCACCCAGCCTTTGGCTGCCAGCTTGGCGACCGCGTGGGACATCCTGCTCGGCGACGAGCGGGTGAGGTCCGCGACCTCGCTCATCGTCATCGACCGGTCCGGCGCTTCGGACAGCATGGCGAGGATCAGGTAATAGCTGTGCAACATCCCGGCGCCGTACAGCTGCCGGTCCAGCGACTCGTTCAGCCGCTGGGAGGCGAACAGGAAGGTCCTCTATGCTTCCTGCTCGTCGTCGTCGAGCCACCGCGTCGCACCCACGACTCCAGCATACGGCGATCACTTGAACTCTCAACCGTAGCGGTCCACGGTGACGGTCGAGCGTTGAAATGATCATGCGAGGAGCCGACGACGAACGTTGTGCTGTGGGTTCCGCAGGGCCTGCTGGCCGCGGCCTTCCTGGCCTCCGAACTGATGAAGCTCGGCAGTCCCAAGGAGAAGCTCGCCCCGAACATGGCATGGGTCGAGGATTTCTCCGCGGCCGCGGTGGTGTCAACGTCGTCCTGCTGATCCTGGCCGCGGCCGTGGCTTGGGGACGGTTCGGCCCGTACTCCCGTTGGCCCTCAGGGGATCCGGTCGCGGAGGCTCTTCGCCGCGTGTTCCGGGGTGATCGTGACGACCGGGATGCCGGTGGCGAGTTCGAGTCCGGCCGGGGTGGCCAGCTTCGGCCGGATGTGCAGCGACCAGGACAGGTAGGGCACGTGCTCGAGGCCGACCGGCGTGGTGTGCAGGACGAGGTTGTAGGACGGGTCGTCGAGTTCGTCCCGCAGCGCGGCGAGAACCAGGCGCAGGACCCGGGCGACGCCGGCGAGTTCGCCGGGTGATACCGCGGCGAAATCGGCGCGATGCCGCGCGGAGACGACCCGGACCTCGAAGGGCGCCGAGGGGGCGAACGGGACGAACGCGACCGCGGGGCCATTGGCGTGCACGATCCGTTCCCCGGAGGAGAGTTCACCGGCCAGCACTTCGGCGGCAAAGGGCCGTCCGGAGCGGTCGTAGTGCTCACGCATGGTGGCGAGTTCGCGCCGGGCGGCCGCGGAAAGCACCGGGAGCCCGACCACCTGTGAGTGCGGATGGGACAGCGACATCCCCGCGTCCGATCCCCGGCTGCGGAAGACCACTACCTGTTCCGCGCCGTGACGCAACGCCCGATGACGCTCCTGCCACGCGGAGAGCACATCGGCCACTTCCTCGTCCGTGCCGTTCGCCAGATCCCAGTCGTGCCGTGGGGATTCGATGATCACCTCGTGCCGGTCGGACAGTGGGTACCGGTTCGGCACCGCGCGCACCCGCCAGGTGCCGTTTTCCTCACCCGGCAGGCGCCAGGTTTCCGGTGGTGTGTCCTCGCCCGGCCCGGGACAGAACGGGCAGGGATCCGCCGGTGCCGCGCCGCGGCCAGGGGTGAGCACCGTCCATTCCCCGCCGAGATGGTCCCAGCGCAGCTCTCCACCGTGCCATTGCTTGACGGTCATACCTCCAATATCCGCCTCCCTGCGCCGCTTACGCAGGGTCGGTCGGCCCGAGTCGCCGTCAACGGGTGACGGCGACGATGGCGGGACCCGCGGCCGATCTTCTTCGCACCGCGTCCTCGCCCGCGCGGGTGGCCGGGAGAGTGGGAAGGGGCAGGCGGGCAATCCCGGAGCGAGGGAGGCGCGAGCCATGGCGGTGCTGGTGGCGGTCGCGAGCAGGCACGGCGCGACCAGGGAGATCGCCGAGGAGGTCGGCGAAACGCTCGGTACCGCGCTGGACCGCCTCGGTGACGACTCCCGGGTGGACGTGCTGTTCGCGGAGAACGTGTACGAAGTGTATGGCTACGAAGCGTTCGTACTCGGCGGCGCTGTCTACAATGGACATTGGCTCGACTCGGCCCGCCGGCTGGTGGTCCGGCATCACGAAGTGCTGTCCGGCCGGCCGGTCGGCTGTTCTCCAGCGGTCCGGCCGGATCCCGGCCGCCCGAGGACACGGTCGACGTCGCGGGGCTGGCCCGGCTTTGCCGTGCCTACCGGCATCGGCTGTTCGCCGGAAGACTCGACCGCCGGCGGCTGCGGTTCTCCGAACGGGCCGTCGCGGGCGCGCTCGGGCTTCGCGAGGGTGACTACCGCGACTGGGAAGGCATCCGGAGCTGGGCGCGCGAGATCGCGAGCGTCCTGCATGCCAGCCGCACGCCACTGCTCGCCGGGCAGAGGTGGGCGGCGCGTACCACGGAGGCGACGAAATGGAACGGAAGCAGTGGCGAGTGGACGTGCTCATCGACGAGCACGAGAACCGTACGCGGGCGCACGCCCGGTTGCGCGATCCGGACGAAGCCCACCTGGTGGGGGTCGGGACGGCGCGCTTGAATCCGAGCGACGTCAACGTGCCCGAAATCGGTGACGAGCTGGCCGTGGCACGCGCGCTCACCGACCTCGGGCACAAACTGCTCGACCTCGCGGCCGACAACATCGAAACCGTCACCCACGAGAAGGCCCATCTGCGCGGCTGAGCAAAATGTATAACGACCTATACGGCGTCGGTTGTTCCGCCCGGCTCAACACCACGGTGACCCAGGCTCAGGCAAAGACGGCGCGCGGACTGCGACATTCGGCGTAACCGTTCAGACTGGAAAGATGCCGAACGCGGCCGATGACGTCTTCTCGCTCGCCGACGCCGAACCCGAGCACGCCTTGTTCGCGCTTCGTGACCTTGGCGGCCGGCGGACCGTTACCGCCAAGGAGTTCGCCAACGAGGTCGTCGCGGTGGCCAAGGGGCTGGTGACGGCGGGAATCCGTGCCGGCGACCGGATCGCCGTCATGTCGGCGAGCCGTTACGAGTGGGTCCTCGCCGACTTCGCGATCTGGACCATCGGCGCGGTCGGTGTGCCCCTCTACGTGACGGATTCGGCCGAGCGGGTGGCCTGGATCCTCGCCGACTCCGGGGCGATGGCCGCCATCGCCGAGGACGCTCGGTGCTCGGCGCTGGTGGAGCCGGTCGGCGGCCCCATCTGGTCCATTGAGGACGGTGGGCTGGACGCGCTCGTCGCGCAGGGCGCGTCGATGGCCGCGGAGAGCGTCGAACGACGCCGTGCCGCCGGCCTGGACTCCCCGGCGACCATCGTCTACACGTCGGGCACGACGGGCCGGCCAAAGGGCTGCCTGATCACCCACCGGAACCTCGTCGAAGCGGTGGACAGCATCGTCGCGGCCGAAGGCGTCAGCGAATCCGTGCTCACCCCGGAAAGCTCGGTGCTGCTGTCCCTGCCGCTCGCCGACATTCTGGCCAGGGTCGTGCAACTGGCGATCGTGCGGAACGGCGCCCTGACCGCCCACGCCGGGGACGCGGACCTGGTGAGCGAGCTGCGGGAGTTCCGGCCCACCGTGGCCGTCACGGAGCCACGGGCCCTCGAAACGCTTTACCACACCCTGGCCCGGGAAGCCGTCACCGCGGGCCGGGGGCGGTTGTTCGGCGCGGCCGCGAGGGCGGCGGTCAAGCACAGCGAGCGAGGCGGGACAGCCCTCGCGCACCGGGTGTTCGACCGGCTGGTCTACCGGCGGCTGCGCGCCGCGTTCGGGGGCCGGGTCACTCACCTGATCTGCGGTGGAGAGCCGCTTTCCGCGCGCCTGACGCATTTTCTGCGCGGCGTGGGAGTTCCGGTCCTCGAGGCCTACGGCCTCACCGAGACCACGGGTCCGGTCACGCTGCACCTGCCGCGCGCCCAGCGCATCGGGACGGTGGGCCGGACGCTGCCCGGCTGGACGATCCGCATCGCGCGCGACGGCGAGGTGCGGGTGAAAGGGCCCGGGGTGATGCGAGGCTACTGGCGTGACGACCGGTCCACCCGCGCCGCTTTCGACGAGGACGACTGGCTGCGCACCGGCGATCTCGGCGAAATCCACGACGGCTACCTGAGCATCACCGGGCGCCGGAAGGAACTGATCGTCACCGCCGGGGGCGAGAACGTGGCGCCGTCGGCGTTCGAGGACCGGCTGCGCACGCACCCGCTGATCGACAACTGCGTCGTCGTCGGCGACCGGCGGCCCTTCGTCGGCGCGCTGATCACCTTGGACCCGGACGGTTTCGCGGACTGGAAGCGCCTCAGGCACAAGCCGCCGGGGGCGAGCGTGACCGATCTGCGCACCGATTCCGACCTGGCCACGACCCTCCAGGGCGTGATCGACGACGTGAATCACGCGGCCGCCCGTACCGTGTCCGGCACCCGGTCCGACGCTGTGGCTATCAAGCGGTTCCGAGTGGTGCCGGGCCGGTTTACCGTCAACGACGAGCTGACCCCGACCCAGAAGATCCGCCGTGAGCACGTCCTGGTGAAGTACGCCGAGGACGTCGACGAGCTCTACCGGTCGCCGCAGCGGTGACCTGTCCCGCGCACCGCTGATCTCCTGGGCAGAACTCCGACGGTGGTGGGACGTGTCTGGATCGAGCGGTGAATGGCGGGCGCACGGCGCGCCCATCCTGCGCGAGGTGCTGCACGCGGTCCGGCGCCCGACCTGGCGCCTGGTCATCGACTGGGTGCTGACCACGGCGGGGATCGGCATCGCCGTCTGGCGGCTGGCGCCGACCCTGGCGGCCGTCGGTGATCTCGGTGCCAGGCTGACCGGCCTTCGCTGGACCTGGCTCGCGCTGGCGGTTCCGGCCGCGGTGGCCTCGCTCGTGGTCTACGGCGAACTGCACCGTCACCTGTTGCTGGCCGGGGGAGCGAAGCTGAAGTTCGGCACCGTGCAGGCGGTGAACTTCATCGGCAACGCGATCGCGCAGACCGTGCCCTCGGCGGGCGCCACCGCCGGCATCGCCTATTCGGTCGCCGCCTTCCGGATGCGTGGTGTGGACACCGGGCTGTCCCTGTGGGCTTCCCTGCTGGCGGCGCTGATCTCGGGGGTGGCGCTGGTGGTGCTCGGCCCACTGGTGGCGGCCTTCGACGGCCTGCTTCCGCTGACGGCCGCCGCGGCGCTGTCCGGCGCGCTCGCGGTGCTGAGCGTCACGGCCTGGCTGCTGGTGCGCCGCCGGAGGTCGCTGCACGGGATCGCGCACCTCACCACCGCGATCGCCCGGCACATCCCGGTACTGAAGAACGCGAAGTGGGTGAGCGGTGGGCCCGGCCGCGCCGACGCGGTGTCCGACCGGATCGCGCTGCTGCGCCCGGGTTTCGGGCAGTGGGCGTGGTTCTTCGGGATCGCGCTGCTCAGCTGGGCGCTGGACTACGTGGCGCTCGCGGCGTGTGTCGCGGCGGCCGCGAACACGGTGCCGTGGGCCGCGCTGGCCGCGGGTTACCTTGCCGTGCAAGGGAGTATCGGGTTGCAGCTGACCCCGGCGGGCGCGGGTCCGGCCGAAGCCGGCCTGCTCGCCGCGCTGGTGGCCGGCGGGCTGCTGGACTCCACCGCCGCGGTCGCCGTCGTGCTCTTCCGCGCCATCACCTGGCCGATGCTCACCTCCGCGGGCTGGGTCGTGTTCCTGGTCACGTCGCGCAGGCGCAGCACTTCCGGAAACCCTTTGCCGCAACACTTTTCCGCTCGCCGGCGCTGGGGAAGACGTGACTACACTGAGAAATGACAAGGTTGGGATTCACTACCAGTTTCCGGGGAGTTGATCGTGCCCGCGATCCCGTTGACGCACGCCGAGTGTTTCCGGCTCGTCGGGTCGCCGGAGCGCGGTCGCAGAGCGATGGTGTCCATCGACGGGCGGCCCCCGGTCCCGCTCGGGTGCCTGGTGCTCGAAGTCGGCCGGCTGCTGATCCCGACGGGCACCGATCGCACGCTGGTCCGCGCCTCGGCGGGCCGGCCGGTGTTCGTCGAGTTCCACTCCCGCGAGCACGACGGTACGAAATGGACGGTGGCGGGGATGGGGCTGGCCCGTCCGATGGGCTACGCGGACCTGCCCCGCCCGCTGCCGCGCACCACCGTCACCAAGGAAATGGCGTCCCCGTTCGAAAACGGCATCGTCGTCGATGTCGCCCGCCTGACCGGTCAGCGGGCGTGCCCGCCGGCTCCTGAGGTGACAACGGCGTGACGGTCAGCCGGTGACGAGCTGGCGGAGTTCAGGCGTCCGGCTCCGGATTCCGCCGCCGGTCAGATCCGCGCCGCGGAAACCGCCGCGGCGGGGCTGTCGTAGGTGCCCGGGACCTGGACCCAGCCCCGGACCCACCGGCCCGCCATCCGCACCCGCATCAGCGGTTCGAAGGCGTTACCGTCGATGCCTTCGTAGCCGTGCCTGATCAGGGACCGGTAGATGTCCTGCGAGACCGCCAGCACCAACGGCGCGTCGGCCTGCCGGAGCGTTCTCTTCAACGCGGGGGCGTTGAGCAGGCGGAAGGTGAGGTCGATGTCCTCGCCGTAACAGCCGCGGTCGTCGTAGTGGACCTCGCCGGCGTGCACCGCGGCGCGGAGCCGGAGGCGCTGGTCGGGCTCGCGGGCGGCGTGCTCGGCCAGCAGCGCGCTGAGTGTGGGGATGACCGTGGTGAGCAGGAGGGTTTTCGGCGCCTCGTCGACCGGGCGGATCAGGACGAGCACGCCGTCGCCGCGGTCGCTGAAGTCGTCGTGATGTTCGGGGGTGATCCCGCTCACCCGCAGGGCCTCTTCGAGCAGTTGGTACATCACCCGCCGGAGCAGGGCCCGTCCGGTGTTGGTTCTCGTCGTGGATCCTTCGGCGTCCAGGCTCAGGATGGTCCTGGTCCGCGGCACCACCAGCGTGTTCATGTCGGCCTCCACGTTCGCTATGGCCCGCTGACGCGGGCGGTGCGGCTGGGCTGACGGTCGTGGGCGAGTCCGTTCATAACCGTTCCCCTCGCTTCGCTGAACTTCACTGAAGTTTGGTATACTTCAGAGTAAGACCGGTGACAGAATTCGACAATAGGGGAATTGCCGAGTAGGTGCGCTATTACCGTCAGCGCGTGTTCACGCCCACCGGTAACTCGCCGCGCACCTGCTGTCCGTGGTGTCGATCGGCGTGTATCATCCACCTCCCAGATGTTCGACTGAAGTTCACTGAAAGGACTGGTTGTGGTTTCCCCAGGCGAATCGCGCTTGGCTCTCGCGCGGCGTCTGAAGGCCCTCCGCGAGGAGCACTGGCCGGACCGCGGCATCACGCAGCTCCAGCTCGCCCAGGCCTTCGGCGGCCGCAAGCCGCTGTCGGTGTCGCTCATCTCTTCCTGGGAGAGCCTGGTTCAGCCGGTGGTCCCGCCGGTCAACCGCCTGAGCGCCTACGCCACGTTCTTCGCCACCGAGCGCTCGGTCGGGCAGGAGTCCTACCGGGTGCTGCCCGTGTCGCAGCTGTCCAGCGAGGAACTGGCCCGCCGCGAGGAACTGCTGCGGGAGCTGAGGGGGCTGCGGAGCGGGGCGCTTCAGGAAGCGGATCCGGTGACCAGCCTCTGGCACTTCCCGGACCTGCACACGGTGACGATCGTGTGCGCGCAGCTACCCGTCGAACTGCGCATGGACCACTCGTACACCGATCGCGACAGTCCCGACTACGTGGAGCTCTATACCTACGCGGACCTGGACGCGCTGATCGAGTTGTACGGGCACATCCGCGCGTTCAACCCGCCGATCCAGGTGAACTTCCGCACCGCGCAGGACCTGATGCCGGACGACTACACCACTCATCTGGTCCTGCTGGGCGGCGTGGACTGGAACGTGGTCACCAAGGACCTGCTCGACCGGGTCGAACTTCCGGTCAGTCAGGTGGCGCGTGCCGAGAAGTCCGACATCGGGGGGTTCGAGGTGTTCCCGGACAGCGGGAAGCCCGAGCTGTTCACTCCACGGCTCGACCGGAACGGCTACCTCATCGAGGACGTGGCCCACTTCTACCGTGATCGCAACCCCTACAACCTCAAGCGGACGGTCACCATCTGCAACGGCATGTTCGGCCGGGGCACGCTCGGGGCCGTCCGGGCGCTGACGGACGCGCGGTTCCGCGATCGCAACACCGGCTATATCCGGCGCCGCTTCGGCAACGCGGAGGCGTTCAGCGTCCTGACCCGGATCTCGGTGGTCCGGGGACAGGTGCTCACGCCGGACTGGACCCTGCCCGAATCCGTGCTGCACGAGTGGTCGAGGCAGCACGGGTGACCGCCGCGTGTGAGGCGGTGCTGCCTGGGGGACAGCCCCCGAACCCCCGGCCGGGGGCAAGCCGCCAGACCCCCGAGGCGGGCTCGGACTACCACCGGGGATCACACCGTGGCCTCCTGGTCCGCGCGGCGGTCGCCGATGCCCGGCCCGCCGATGTGGACGCGATCATCGTGCCGACCGCGCGGCCGGCGGTCTACCTGCGCAACGCCTTCGCGCTGGGCCGCGAGCTGGGGTGCCCCCTGGTCGCCTTGTGCAGCAAGCGGTCCCGCGCCTGGGAGGTCGAGAAACTCGCGCGGCACGCGGGGGTGACGGTCATCGCCGTGGACACCGACCGGCTGCCGCACCGGCAGATGCCGGACTTCGAGACCACGGAGATGGTGCGCGGTACCAGGTTCAGCCGGCTGACCGACACCAGCTTCAAGCGCAATCTCGGGCTGCTGCTCGCCCGGATCGCCGGCTGGCAGCGCATCGTGTTCCTCGACGACGACATCACGGTGCCGATCCCCGGTAACCTGCGCGACGCCGCCGGGCTGCTCGAACGGCACGCCACGGCCGGCCTCGCGAACGGTGGCTTCCCCGACAACTCGGTGGTCTGCCACGCCTACCGGGCTTCCGGTGGACCGCAGGACACCTTCATCGGCGGCGGCGCGCTCGCGGTGTCGGTGGGTGGCTGCACGACCTTTTTTCCCAGCATCTACAACGAGGACTGGTTCTTTTTGCTGGACGACGACCGGCTCCGGCCGGCCGCGGTCACCGGCCTCGCCGTCCAAGCCCCGTACGATCCCTACGCCGATGTCCGCCGGGCGCGTGCGGAAGAGCTCGGGGACTGCCTGGCCGAGGGGGTGTTCGGCCTGCTGGACATCGGCTGCCGCATCGCCGACGCCACCGCCGGGTACTGGCGGGACTTCCTCGTGCGGCGCCGGCTGTTCATCGACGAGGTGATCGGCCGGGTGCGGGCGATGGACGCCGAACCCGCCGAGCGGGCCCAGATGATCGCCGCCCTCAAGGCGGCACGGGGAAGGAGCTGGCTCATCGAACCCGAACTGTGTGCCGGCTACCTGAAGGCCTTCCAGGCGGACCGGGACGCCTGGCGGTGCTACCTCGACGGTCCCGGTCCGGAGAAGGTGGTGGCCGAACTGGGCCTGGCGCACCGGCTCCGGAGCTGAGGACTTCTTGCGGTTCGCGAACTCAGATCAGCCCCTCCCGCATCGCGTAGGCGACCGCGTGGGACCGGTTGCGCAGCTGGAACCGGTTGGTCACGTCGTGCAAAATGCTCTTCACCGTCCGCTGCGAGTAGCACAGCTGGTTGGCGATCTCCTGCGTGGACAGGCCCGACGCGACCAGCCGCAGCACCTCGGTCTCCCGGGTGGTGATGCCCGCCAGCTTGAGGCCCTGCGGCTCCAGCACCTGCCGCTGGAGGCGGGACACCCGGTCCAGCAGCCGGCCGAGCAGGTCCGGGGGCAGCGCACCCTCGCCGGCCGCCGCGGCCTTGATCAACCGCACCAGCCCGTCCGCCGTCACTTCGCTGCGCCTGGTGACCGCGCACACGCCGTGCTCGATCGCGTTGAGCACCTCGGCGTCGTCGACGTCGCCGGCGATCAGCACGATGCGGGACCGGCCCTGGCGCTGCAGGGAACGCAGCAGCTTGGCCGCGGCCTCGTCGAGCCGGTCGGCGACCAGCAGCACGACCGGCGGGGTTTCGGTGGAGTCGTCGGAGACCAGCCACACGTCGTCCCGGGTTCGCAAGGTCATCGCGACCCCGTTTCGCAGGATCGGGTCGGTCGCGCAGATCATCACGGGAATGCGCTTCGCTACCACCATGGTCGGTTGCCCCCTCGTTGTCCGCTTCCTGTGGGTCGTGTCCACTTTGCCCGATCGGGTGTCCCGGGCACATGGGACCGATGTCCTGTCCGGACCCGATCAGCGGCCCGATTCGCTGCCCCATCGAGCGAGTCGCCGGTCGCGGCAGCCAAGTGGCGCGGAATCCAGCGCGGTCATCGCTGCCCCAGGCCGGCTTCGCGGGCGCGGATGATCGCCTGGGCGCGGTCGGCCACCTGGAGCTTGCCGAACACGTTCGAGATGTGGTTGCGCACCGTTTTCTGGCTCAGGAACAGGGTTTTCGCGATGTCGGCGTTGCTGCGTCCCGCGGCCAGCAGGTCGAGCACCTCCCGCTCGCGCGCGGTCAGTTGCGGGAAGACCGGGCTGGTGGCCACCGGCGCGCCGCTGAAGAAACCCAGGACATGGGTGGCCACGTCCGGCCCGAAGATCGCCTCGCCCCGGCCGACCGACCGCAGCGCGTGCACGATCTCCTCGGGCTGCGCGCCCTTGAGCAGGTAACCCCGTGCGCCCGCGCGCATCGCGGCGAACACCGACTCGGTCTCGTCGGACATGGTCAGCATGAGCACTCCCGTGCCCGGGACGGCGGCCACGATCCGGCGGGCCGCCTCGACCCCGCTGATGTCGGGCAGGTGCAGGTCCATCACCACCACCTCCGGCTTCAGGGCCTCGGCGGCCCGCACGGCGGCCTGCCCGTCGGCCGCCTCGCCGACGACCGTGAACTCGGGTTCGGCCTCCAGCATCGCGGCGAGGCCGAAGCGGAACATCGGATGGTCGTCGACCACCAGCACGCGCAGGGGATCCATCTACCGCACCTCCTTTTACAGTGCCTCTTTGGGCAGGGGGAGTGTGGCGACAACGCGCGTGCCGCCCGTGGAAAGCCGTTCCGCGCGGAAATCGCCGCCGACCTCGATCGCGCGCTCACGCATCGAGGACAGGCCGACGCCTTCGTCGTGCTCGCCGGTCAGCCCGGTGCCGTCGTCGACGACCGCGATGTTGATCGCGTGGTCGATCCACAGGTGCACCACGCAGGAACGGGCACCCGCGTGGCGGACCACGTTCGTCAGCGCCTCGGAAACGATGCGGTAGGCGGCGACGTCGATGGCCGGCGGCAGTTGCGGCAACTCCTCCGGCGCGCGCAGCACGATAAACAGGCCTTCGATGTCGCTGTTGATCGTGTCGATGTAGTCCTTCAGCGCGGCCAGCAGCCCCAGCTTGTCGAGCATCGGCGGCCGCAGGTCCCGCGCCAGCTTGCGGATCTCGGTGACCGCCGCGGACAGCGAACCCTGGAGTTTGCCCAGCACCATCGCGGTGGGGGAGTTGTCGCCGATCGCGCGCCGAGCCGCGTGCAGGCCGATCGTCACCGCGGCCAGGGTCGGGCCGACTCCGTCATGCAGTTCGCGCAGCAGCCTGCGGCGTTCTTCCTCGCGGGCGTTGACCAGCCGGTCGCGGGTGTGCACGAGGTCGGCTGTCAGGCGCGCGGTGTACGCGGCGGCCCCGGCGTGGTGGGCGACCTCGGCGAGCATGGCCCGTTCCTTGCGGCGCAGCGCGCCGTGCTGGGTCCGTCGCGCAATCACCAGCTGGCCGACCGGCTCGCCCTGGTAGGTCAGCGGCAGCCGGTCGGTGAGGCCGGCCGGGACGCCGAAGCTGGCGGCCATTTCCCGTCCGGCACCGCGATTCAGCTCGATGGCCACATAGGGTATTCGCAGCGCGCGCCCCATCGTTTCCACCATGGTCGACAGTTGTTCCGCGGGGGTGCTGCTGTTCTCCAGGCGGGCGGCCAGGGTCGACACGATCCAGTACGGGTCGTTGCGGTCGCCGAAGAGGCGTTTGTTGATCAGGGAACGCAGGGCCGCGTGCAGCGGCTGCACGGCCAGCGCGATGATGGCGGCCGCGAGCGCCTGTTCCCAGGGCCCGACCATCGCCGGGAAGAGCGCGTTGAGCAGGGTCACCACGCCGACGTAGAGGACGGCGAGCAGGACGGTCAGGCCACCGTAGGCGAGCGAGCGGCCGATGACGACGTCGATGTTGAGGGCGCGGTGGCGCAGGATCGCCGTGCCGACCGCGATCGGCACCGGCAGGAACGCGAGGGAATGATATTCGGGCGGCACCGGGGACTGGCCCGTCAGCAGCCCGGGAATCACCCAGGCCGCCAGGTAGATGGCCGCGCCGCCGCCGAGCGCGATCGCCAGCCACCGCAGGCGTCTTCGAAGCAGCCGGTCGCGGCGCCGGAGGTAGGTCGCGACCAGGACGCCCACCACCAGCAGGGGGTAGACGTACAGCGCGCCGAGTGCCGGCGAGGAAACCGCCACGAATTTCAGGAGCGGGTCGTCGAAGAAGAGATACGCGAAACCGGCGATGACCCCGTGCAGGACCGGCGGAGCCGTGTACGAGACGAGCACCGAGACGCGGTACCGGCGCGGATCGGTCACCTCCGGGAACGACAGCGCGAAATGCAGGATCGCGCCCCAGAGCAGGGCGAAGCACAACTCGCCGCCGTACCACCGCCAGAACTGGTCACCGGCGGCCAGGTCGAGCGCTTCGAGTGAGATGAACCCCGAGGCCGCCACGGTGGTGGCCGCCAGCGCCGACGCGGTGACGGCCGCGTGCGCGGCCGGGTCCTGGGGACGGGCCGCGAAGATCGTGCCCGACGCCACCAGGAGCACCAGGGTGACCAGGACCGAGGGCCAGTTCCGCAGCAGGTTCCGCCCGATCGGGTAGGCGCGCAGGCCTACGTCGACGATGATCGTGCGGCCGTCCCGGACAATCTCGTACGGCAGGATCTGGCCGGTGTGGACGGGCGTCCGGTCCGGCGTGGGCAGGCCGGTGCCGGCGATCTTCAGCACCCGGTCGCCGGGGCGGAGCGGGCTGTCCGGCGCGGCCCGCTGGACGAGCACGCCGTCCGGGGAGAAGGCCAGGTCGGAGACGGAGACCTCGGAGGCGTCGCTCGGGGCGAGGGCACGCCAGGTGATCGCGAGCGCGGCGGCGGCCAGCAGCCCGGCGGCGAGCAGCATGAACAACGCCGGCGCCCGCCATCTCCCCTTCGCACCCCACACGAGGTGCAAGCATTGCGCAGGCACTTCCTCGCGGAAAGCAGTTCCTCCTCGTCACGCCCGAACGGCCCAGCGGTCACCCGTTCGGGCAGCGATCCGTTCCCGAACGTCCGGCGACTCGCGACTGCCGGGCCGGGCCCGTGGCGGCCACGCTGGGACCAGGAGGTGCGGGTCGGTGATTCACGAGGTCGACGAGGCATTGCGGCAACTGGTCCGGGAGGAGGCACTGCGCGGGACCGACATCGAGGTCGCCTTCGACGCGCCCACCAAGGACTGGGCGGCGCGTCGCAACGCCCCCACCGTGAACGTGTACCTCTACGACGTCCGGGAAGACCTGCGGCGGCGGCAGCGTGGCCTGCTCAATGAGTACGACGAGGACAACATCGTCACCGCGCGGCACCTCCCGCCCCGGCACATGAAGCTGTCCTACCTGGTCACGGCGTGGACCCAGCGGCCGGAGGACGAGCACCGCCTGCTTTCGTCCCTGCTGCACGGGTTCCTGCGCCACGACGCGTTGCCGCCCGAACTGCTTGCCGGATCGCTGGCCGAAATCGGCCTTCCGGTGGCGATGACCGTGGCCCTGCCCCCTCCGGAAGATCGTGCCTTCGCCGACGTGTGGAGCGCGCTCGGCGGCGAGCTCAAGCCGTCGCTGGACGTCGTGGTGTCCGCGCCGGTCGATCCTGGCCGCGTCTTCCCGGCCGGGCCGCCCGCCCGGGAAGGCGTCCGGCTCGATCTCTCGCGCGGTCTCGGCAGCGCCGAGGAAGTCGGGCATCACGCCGAGCCCGAGGGTGGCCGGGTCGCCATGCGCAGGGTACGGCGGCCGGCCTCATGAACACCGAGGCGAGCCTGCTGCACGTGCTGGACCGGTTGGTCTGGCTGGAACGGCGGATCCGCGCCGCGGTAGCCGCGCGCCGCGCCGCGGATCCCCACCCGGACGACCCGTTCCGGGGGCTGTATCTGTCCGAAGAGGCCATCGACGCGCTGCTCGAGGCCCGGCGCGAGCCGTTCGCCTCGTTCACCGAGACCGCCCCCGACGGGCGTCTCGGCAGGCTGGCCGCGACCGTGCCGCTCACCGATCTCGACGTCGAACTGCTCCTCGTCGCACTCGCGCCCGACGTGGACAGCAGGTTCGAGCAGTTCTACGGCTACCTCAACGACGACGTGACTCGCCGCCGCGCCACCATCGGGCTCGCGCTGCGGTTGTGCGGGGTCCCCGAGGCGTCCGCCGCGGGGCGGGCCAGGCTCGATCCGGGCGCGCCGCTCATCGCGGCGGGCCTGCTCCGCGTCGACGAACTGGAACGGCCCTTCCTCTCGCGGGGGCTGCGCGTGCCCGACCGGGTCGTCGGCCATCTGCTGGGCGACGACCGGCTCGATCCCGCCCTCACCGACTTCGCCCAGCCGGTCACCACGACGGTGGAGATGCCCCACGCCGACCGTCTCGCGCGGGCGCTCCGCGATGCGGTCCGGTTGGTCTACCTGCGGGAACGTCCCGGGGGAGGGGCCGTCGACCTCGCCACGGCCGCGCTCGCCCGAGCCGGTTTCTCGACGCTCGCGGCCGAGGAGGCATGGCTGCGCACCGGACCCGACGGGGCCGAGACGACCCGCGCCCTGCTGCGGGAAGCCCTGTTGCGTGGCGCCGGCGTGGTGCTCGGCCCGGTCGGTGAGCTTGGTTCCGGCCGGGGTCCGGGGGCTGGGTCGTCAGAAGGCAGAGCGGGCCCGCCGCTGACCGGACTCAGCCACCCGGCGGTCCCCGTCATCCTCTACGGCGCCGGCCTCTGGGATCCGCGCTGGAGTTCCACCCCGCCGTTGCAGCACGACGCGCCGTTGCTGCCGATCCCGATCCGTGCCGAACTGTGGCGGGTCAACCTCGGCGGCCGGCTCGCCCCCGGCACCGACCCGGCCGACGCCACGGCCCATTTCATGCTCGGCCCCGGCCAGATCCGCGCCGCCGCCGCGGCCGCCAAGATGTCCGCGGCCGCCGCGGGCGAGCGCATCGGCGTCGAACACCTGCGGGCGGGCGCCCGCAGCCAGAACGCGGCCGGCCTGCAACGGCTCGCGCGGCGGATCGAACCGGCCGTCGGCTGGCCCGATCTCGTGCTGCCGGAAGGCGTGCTGACCCAGCTCCGTGAGCTGGCCACGCGCGCCCGGTTCCGGGACCGCGTGCTCGACGAGTGGCGGATGCGGCCCGGCGGGGGGCGCGGGCGCGGCGTCACGGGCCTGTTCGCCGGGGACTCGGGGACGGGAAAGACGATGTCGGCCGAGGTGATCGCCTCGTCCCTCGGGCTGGACCTGTACACGGTGAACCTCGCGACCGTCGTCGACAAGTACGTGGGGGAGACCGAGAAGAACCTCGAACGGATCTTCACCGAAGCGGCCGGGATCAACGGCGTCCTGCTGTTCGACGAGGCGGACGCGATCTTCGGCAAGCGATCCGAGGTCCGCGACGCGCACGATCGCTATGCCAATATTGAAAGCGCTTACCTGTTGCAGCGCATGGAGACCTTCGACGGCATCGCGATCCTGGCCACCAACCTCCGCGCGAACCTGGACGAGGCGTTCACCCGGCGCCTGGACGTGATCGTCGACTTCCCCCTGCCCGACTCCGCCAACCGGCGCCGCCTGTGGGACCAGTGCCTCGGCAACCGGCTGCCCCGCGCCGACGACCTGGACCTCGACTTCCTCGCCACCCGCTTCGAGCTCGCCGGAGGCCACATCCGTTCGGCCGCCGTCACCGCCGCCTACCTGTCCGCCGAAGCCGCCCGCCCGCTGGCCATGATCGACCTGGTGGGCGCGGTCGCCCGGGAGTACCGCAAACTGGGCCGCCTGTGCCTGGAACGCGAGTTCGGCCACTACCTCCCCCTCGTCGCCTGATCCCCCCGCGAGTCGGGCTTTCGCGACCCGCGAGTCGGGCCTTCGCGGCGGCCGAGTTCCGCGTTCAGGCAGGTCGAGCGACCTCTCCAGACCGTTTTCCCGGCGTGCAAACCTGTCCCGGCGTGATTTGCCCGATCAGGCAGCGATCCTTGCCCAGACGGGCGAACGTAATCCCTTGTTCTTCGTCCAAGGAAGGGTCAGGCTTGTGGCAGGACTGCCGACCGGAGGGGTGACTATGCGCGGGCACGGCCACGAACACGATTTCGAGACGGGCTTCCGTCCCAAGGGCGACCGGATCGAACGCGACGACCACGACCTCCTGGGACGCGCCGCCGTCGCCGGCCGGACCGACGTGCTCGGCCCGGCCGGGATGCTCGGTCTGCAACGAGCCGTGGGTAACGCCGGCGCGAGCACCCTGGTGGAAGAGGAACGCTCACCGGTCCACGACGTGATCAACTCCGGCGGCGCGCCCCTGGACAACGAGACCCGCTCCGATATGGAATCCCGCTTCGGTCAGGACTTCTCCAACGTCCGCGTGCACACCGGCGGCGCCGCCCACGAGTCGGCGAAGTCCGTCAACGCGCAGGCCTACACCGTCGGCTCGGACATCGTCTTCCAGAGCGGCAAGTACGACCCCTCCTCCGACGCCGGCAAGCACATGCTCGCCCACGAGCTGACCCATGTCGTCCAGCAGCGCAGCGGCCCCGTCGACGGCACGGACGCGGGCGGCGGCGTCAAGGTCAGCGACCCCTCCGACCGCTTCGAACGCGAAGCCGTCGCCAACGCCGACCACGTGATGTCCCAGTCCGCTCCCGCGGCCGCCGCTCCCGCCGGCGCGGCCGTCCAGCGGATGGAGGACACGGCGGCCGTGCAGCGCGAGGAAGCCCCGGAGGAGGACGAAGCCGACACTGCGCAGACTTTCGTCCAGCGCGAAGCCGAGGAAGAGGAAGAAGGATCCGAATAGGGTCCACGCAGCCGATTCGCCGCCGCGTGGTCTGCCCCACGGCAAACCTCTGTCGGAGCCAGGAACTTGAGAATCCGTGGTGCGCGCTGGATCTCGTCGTCAAGGTGTGTCGAGCGTTTCCAGCATTGCCTGCGCGTCAGCCCTGATTGCCGGGGAGGCGTCTGAAGCGGCCATCCTGCCGAGGATTTCGCGTAACGCGGACCAGCCAGGAAGGTACGCGCCGGCAAAGACCACGGATTCTCGAACTTCTTCGGACGGGTCTTGAGCGGCCGAACCGAAGGCGGCGACACTTGCCTCTTCCTGGTCGCTCGGCGCGCACAACGCAAGGATGCGTACTCGTTCCGCGCGTAGCTGTGGTGACGGTGCGTCCCGCAGTGAACCAATTGTTTCCTCAACCGACCAGACGTGGAGCCGGTCCTTCACTTCGTCCAGCACGGGCTCGCGGTCAGCACTGTCGAGCAGGAGATAGGAAAGACCAACAAACGGATCTTCCACAAAATGGACCTCGTGACGTTGTCCCCGTGTTCCCCAGGCTTCCTCGAACGGCTCGTCCGGGAGATCTTTTCCGAATCCGCGGACAGTCCACCCCAGCACGCTGGCGAGCCGCCGGAATTCGTGGCGGGTCACGCCGGGGTCGAGCACCAGCTTGATCAGGTCCTGTGGCACAGGCTATCCTTCGTGTTCTCGAGGTCATGGTACTCCGTGGAAGTGTAGCAGCCAGTCCTTCATTATGCGCTTCGCGTTGTCCGCGCTGTCGACTATCATGCCTCTCCTGTGGTTCAGGAAAACAGTTGCCCAGCGCCACACAATTTGCTTTTCGCGCTCGATCATCTCCCGATTTTCTTCATCGGAACCGCGTTGCTCCATTGCCGCGGCCGCCCCCCGCATCGAGGCGGGATACTCGCCGCCGGTGTGCACGCGGTCATCCTTGGCGGCCGGCGCGTGGAAGAGGCGAAACGCGTCGTCGACCGACATGTGACCTTGCTGGATGAGCGCGACGGTCATCGGGGCGAGAGCTGCGTTCTGCGCGCCGCGGTGGGTTTCCCGGCCGAACATGAGGACGGCCAGCTGGCCCAACATCTGCTGATCGCTCGCCGTGACTCCCGCGGGCATTCTTCCCGTTTGTGCGACCTGTTGCAGCGCGAGGCCCATCTCGACGTCCGTCATCGTCTTCGGCAAACGGTTCGGCAGGGTATGGTAATGGCCGACGTTCGGGCCTCCGGTGACCGGGTTCTGGACGCGAACCGTGCCCTTCGCCTCGTTTATGCTGACTCGGACCTGGCGCGGTTTCGGCTGGCGTCCGGTCTTGGCGAAGAAATTCTTGATAAATCGTGTTACGCCGCCGTGCCATTCCTGGACGTCGACGGTGCCGGGGGAGATGGCGTACGTCTGCTTGTTCGCGGGTACGGCGGCCCCCCGGTTGTGGAAGAATTTCGCCAGCCCGAGGAACCCGCCTCGCCCGGTTACCGGAACCGTCGCGTTCGGGTCGTTCTTGCGGAGTTGAGCCATATGTCGCGCGTGCGACTTGACGATGGGGTTGTCGAGTACTTCGCCGGAGACTTGGACGGCGATATCGCGCAGCATCTCCATGCTCAGCTTGACGACCTGGCCGGCCTCCTTCTCGGGGTTGATCTTGGCCCAGATCGCGACCGTGCCGGTGTCGCCGCGAACCTCGAGCGCGGTGAGCCGGTGTTGTGCGCGCCAAGTGGCCAGCTTCGAACGGAAGTCCATGCTGGACGGCCCAGCGGTGGCGGCCGCCCTTATCTTCGGGCGCAGGCTCAGTATGATCGTGTCGAGCTTTTCCTCCTTTTCCTGCCGACTTTGCTCCTTGGTGGCCGGCCCGCCGCCGTCCTTTTTCGCCTTCTTCCCGAACCTGTCCTTGATCTTCTTCCCCGCGGCCTTCATCTTGGCCCAGATCTTCTTGCCGAACTTGACGATCTTGTCGACCACCCAGTCGACGGCCTTCATGACCGGCTTGGACAGCGCTTGGAAGAACTTCTTGACCTTCTCGGCGATGCCACCGATGCCGAGGATGGCGGCCAGGGCGCCGATCAGCACCGGGATCGACTTGGCCAGCGCGCCCTCGATCAGGGCCGGGACGCCGCCGGTGCCACCGCCGGCGATGGCGATGACGGCGTCGAGGACGGCGTTGACGAATTCGATGATCTGGGCGCCGCGTTCGATGATGAACGTGACGATGTCGATGATCATCTTGCAGGCCTTGACGAAGGCCGAGGCGGGGTTGAGCAGCGAGATGATCCAGGTGATGCCGGCGATCAGGACGGTGGGGATCAGGTATTCGGTGATCTTGGCGAACAGGTTGGCCTTGAGATCGCCGACCTTTTCCTTGATGTCCTCCCAGATTCCCCCGATGCCGCCCGAGGCGAGTTTCTGCGCCACGGGCACCGACTTTTCCGCGGCGTCCATGGCGGGGGCGGGCACGCCACGGGAGATCACCCGGCTCTTGATCGCCTGCCAGGTCAGGCCCAGCAGGGAACCGATCATCATGATGATGCCGCGCAAATCGAACTTCGACGGCAGTTGCAGCCCGGCCGAGGCCATGGCGCCGAGCAGCCAGCCGAGCAGGCCCTTCTTCAGGTGCTCGCCGATGTTGGCCATGAAGGCGCGCAACCCGGCGCCGACGGCGGAGACCAGTTTGCCGAGGAAACCGATAGGGTCGGAGATGATCGCCATGACGGCCGAAGCGGCCTTGGCGAGCACGCCCATCAGCATGTCCTTGAGCTTCAGGATCGTTTCGATGACGCCCTTGACCGCGTCGACGGCCTTGGCGATGAGCCCCTTGTTCTTCTCCTTTTCGGCGGCGATTTCGTCGTCGACCGACTTGAGCGCCTCGGTGTACTTGCCGGCCAGGGTGTCGACCAGTTCCTTGCCCTTGGCGTCGACGGACTCGGTGAGTTCGTCGAACTTCGCCGAGAACTGCCCGGCGGCCTGCTTGCCGATCGCCTGCAGATCGGCCGGCAGCTTGCGAACCTCGGCCTGGAGTTCGTCGCGGCCGGTGGCGATACGCTGCTTGGCGCGGTTCAGCTCGCCGCCGATCAGGTCCGCGATCCCGGAGATGACCTGCTGCATCCGCGCGACGTAGCCCTTGCGGGCCTCGACGAAGATCTGGTTCGCCTCTTCGGGCAGGCCCGCGAACTTGTCCTTGACCCACCGCAGCTTTCCGGTGAAACCCGAGTACCGTTCGTCCTTGTACTCGTCCATTTTCCGCTTGTGCTCCGCGGTGAACGCGTCACGAGCGGCCTTTTCGTCCTTGGTGAACCTTTCGTCCACCTTTTTGTCCAAACCGGACAGTATGTCTTCGACATCCTTCTTCGTGGCGTCGAAGACTTTCTGCAGTTTCGCGGTGGCCTGCGCGCGCTTCTGCTCGTCGGAGCCTTTCGCGCCCTCCCTGCCTTGGCCGACCTGGGCGCCGGTCTGCTTCCGGTGGTTGGCCAGCGACGTCATCGCGGTCGCACCGGCCTGCTGGGCCTGCGCTTTCGCCCCCGCCAGCGTCTGGGCCTCCTTCGCGCGGATCTGGCCCGGGGAGGCGGCGGCCTGCTTCTCGCCTTCCTTCTTCGCGTCCAGCGCGCCGGTGAACTCCGGCTCGTTCGACTTGGCCAGCTGCTCCTCGGTGACCTGTGCGTCGGCCAGCTGGTTGTCGACCTTTTCCGGACCGTCGGAGAAATCGGTCGCCGACGCGGGTGCCTTGTCCGGCACGGCCTTCGATGGGTCGGGCGCGGCCGGGGTGGGCGGCGGCTGGTCCGGCCGGAGCGGCGTGACCTGTTTCTCTTTCGCCTGCGAGGTGTCCGGCGGGGCCTTGGTGGTGGTCTCGATCGCGCCTGCCGAGGCCTTCCTGCCCTCGCCGACCTTGCCCTGCACCTGGCTCTTGACCGCGTCCGCCTTGCCGGATTCGGAGAACTTGTCGGCCTCGTCGAGATTCTTGGGTGCCTGCGCGGCGATCGCGTCGTTGACCGCTTTGACGAACGCGGCCTTGTCGAACTCGCCCGGCTTGGCGGCGTTCATCTTCTCCGCGTTCGCCGCCTTGCCCTGCGCCTCCTTGTCATCCTGCGGCGGCTTCGCCGCGGCCTGGGACGCCTGAGCCTCCGACCGGGCCGGCGGATGCTTGCGCATCGTCTGTTGTTTGGCGCGGATGTCGGCCTGTAGTGCTTTGAACTTCGGGTCCCCGTCCGGGCCCGGCCGGGCGGGAGCTTCGCCACCCTCGGCGAGCCGCTGCACCTGCGACGTGTCACCAGCGGCGGGTGCCGGTGACGGCGATGGACCTGGTCGCTCGGCGGCGGGTGAAGCCTTCGTGGGCGCGGGGCGGGCACGTCGTGCCAGCAGGGCCGCGGCGGCGCGGTTCCCCGCGACCGATTGCAGCCGCTGGACCGCCCCGGCGCTCAACGGCCGGTTGGGGGCCGGGGAAGGCTCGTCATCCCGGCGCTCCGGCGAAGATCGGTGGTCCGGACGCCGGCCGGGCTCCCGGTCCTCCGCCGGTGCCTTCACCATGTACCCCCCCCGTGGGCAGCCGATTTCCCTGGTGCATACCAGTTTTGGGCGTGCCGTCCGGCACCGAAGGAGCGGATGGCCGTACTTCCGGGCACGGCTGCCTGCCCGGAAGTACGAACGCCCGAGCGGCGTCGTGTTCCCGGTGCGTGACGGCTGCCTTTTGGGGCAGTGATCGGTTCCCTCCCGCACCGTCACGTGGTCGTTCTGCCCGCGCCGCTGGCCACGGAGTATCGCGGAGGTAGGCAATCTGCTCATCAAGGAGGCAAGGGGATGCCCACTTATCTCTCGCCGGGCGTGTACGTCGAGGAGGCCGAGGCGGGCTCACGGCCGATCGAGGGCGTGGGTACCTCGGTAGCCGCATTCGTCGGGTTCGCCCAGCAGGGGCCGTTCGACACAGCGACGCTCGTGTCCAACTGGACGCAGTTCACCTCGATCTACGGCGAGTTCGTCGACGGGTTCTATCTCGCCCAGGCGGTCTACGGCTATTTCCTCAACGGGGGCACGAACTGCTACATCGTCCGCATCGGCGGGGCGCGCGGTAACGGCAACGGTCGCCGGCCGGAGCTGACCGCCGGGCCACAGGCGACGCTCGGCGGCTACCGCGTGCTGGCCAGGGAACTGCCCGCCGGGACGAAGGCGTCGGACATCACGGTCGAGGTGGCCGACTCCGGCGACGAGAACGCCCCGGACGACCGCTTCACCCTGCTGGTCAAGCAGAACGGCAAGGTCGCCGAGACACACAACGTCACCACCAAGCGCACCAAGGACAACATCATCACCGTCGTGCGCGAGAAGTCGAAGCTGATCGCCATCGAGGAGGTCGGCGGCGGAGCGCTCACCAAGCCGGAAAAGGGCACCGTGGCGCTGCAGGAGGCCCCGGCGCCGGTGCCGACCACGGTCGCGCCCGACGACTTCGTCGGCGACGTCTCGGACCGCACCGGTTTCAGCGGTCTGGAGGCCGTCGACGAGATCACCATGGTGATCGTGCCGGACCTGATGAGCCAGTACGAGCGTGGCGCCATCGACCTCGAGGCCGTCAAGTCGGTGCAACTGGCCATGATCGCGCACTGCGAGCTGATGGGGAACCGCCTGGCGATCCTCGACCCCCCGCCGGGGCTTTCGCCCCAGCAGGTCAAGGACTGGCGCACCGACTACGCCGGCTACGACTCGAAGTACGCGGCGCTGTACTACCCGTGGATCAAGGTCTTCGACCCGGGCAGCGGCATCAACAAGTTCGTCCCGCCGAGCGGGCACATGGCCGGTGTCTGGGCCCGCACGGACAGCACGCGGGGCGTGCACAAGGCACCCGGCAACGAGGTCGTGCAGGGCGCGGTCAGCCTGGCGACCCAGGTGACCAAGGCCGAGCAGGACCTGCTCAACCCGATCGGCGTGAACTGCATCCGCTCGTTCTCCGGCCGCGGCATCCGCGTCTGGGGCGCGCGCACGCTCTCCAGCGACCCGGCGTGGCGCTACCTGAACGTGCGGCGGCTGTTCAACTATTTCGAGGAGTCCATCCTCAACGGCACCCAGTGGGTGGTCTTCGAGCCGAACGACGAAGCGCTGTGGGCCCGGATCCGCCGCACGATCAGCTCCTTCCTGGTGACGGAATGGCGCAAGGGTGCCTTGTTCGGCCTCACCCCCGACGAGGCGTTCTATGTCAAATGCGACCGCGAAACCAACCCGGCCGAAAGCATCGACCTCGGCCAGGTGCTCTGCGAGGTCGGCATCGCGCCGGTGAAGCCCGCGGAATTCGTCGTCTTCCGGCTGGCCCAGATCCAGGGCGGCACCAGCCTGGTGAACGAATAACAAGGAAGGGTTGTTGACATGGCTCTCGCCGAATTCGACAAGGCGGTCGGTCATTCCTACGGGCTGGAGGTCGACGGCATCCAGATCAAGCAGATCTCCGAGGTGTCCGGCCTGAAGATGGAGCAGGACGTCATCGAGATCAAGCAGAACAGCGCCGCCGACGGCAAGTACATCATCAAGAAGGTGCCGGGCCGCCCGAAGGCGGGCGAGGTGACCTTCACGCGCGGTCTCACCGACGACACCAGTTTCGAGAAATGGGTCAAGGACTCCCATTTCGGCAAGATGGGCGAGGCGCGCAAGGACGGCGCCGTGGTCATTTACGACTACGAGGGCACCCCGCTCAAGCGCTACAACCTCAAGCGCTGCTGGCCCAAGAGCCTGGAGATCGGCACGCTGAAGGCGGGTGACACGAGCATGCTCACCGAGAAGCTCGTGGTGACCTACGAGGAACTGGAACCCGAATAAAGATGCGGCGCACCACGATAACGGTGCCGGTCCCGGCCACTCCGGAGCCGGCGCCGGCCCAACCCCAGCGTGAAAAGATGCGGACCGAGTTCGCTTTCGAACTGCCCCGGGGCTACGTCGACGATTCCGGCGTCACACACCGGTCGGGCGTGATGCGGTTGGCCACCGCCCGGGACGAGCTCGTGCCGCTGCGGGATGACCGGGTTCGCGAGAATCCGGCGTACCTGACGGTGGTGCTGCTGGCCCGGGTGATCACGCGCATCGGCGACATCACCGACGTGCACGCCGGGATCGTGGAGAACTTGTTCGCCTCGGATCTGGCGTTCCTCCAGGATCTCTACCGGCGCATCAACAGCGAGGGCCACACGCGGGCCGGGGTCACCTGCCCGGAGTGCAGGCACGAGTTCGCGGTGGACATCGCTGGTGGTCGCCTGGGGGAATCGTGACGTACGCGGCGGACCGGCTGCACGAGGAAGTCGCGTACGTCGCTTACCACTTCAACTGGTCGATGGACGACATTCTCGACCTCGAGCACCCCGACCGGGTGCGGTACGTGACCGAGATCGCCCGCATCAACACCAGGATCAGCGAAGGGAGATGAATCGCGATGTGGGCTGGCGGGGGTCCGGGGGCCTTCCCCCGGCGGGGGCCTGGCGGCTGGGCCCCGGACAGCACCGCGGTGAGGCTCCGACGAGGCCGGGGGCGATGAGATGAGCCGGTTGTGGGGACGAAGAGGAAGCACGGAAGCTGTCCGGCCGGAACCGCTTCCGGTGTCCCGTGGCGAGTGGCGTTCGCTCGCGCCGATCCAGCGTGTGCTGCCCGAGCATCCGCTGGTCAACCCGGCCCAGCGGTTCAGTTCGTCGCTCGCGACCTGGCAGAGCCCGGCTTACCTGGCCCCCTTGGGGCACCGGGTGTCGGTGAACGAGCCGTCGGGGACCGCGGACCTGGCCCGGCCGGTGACGGTGTCGCGTGCGGTGGCCATGCCGGTGGCGCAACCGCTGAAGACGTCGAAGCCGCCACGGGTCCCGCTCCTGTCGCGTATCCGCGACGCGGTGTTGCAGCGCTCCGCGGAGGAGGCGGTCTCGCCCGAACCGCCGGAAACCACGTCGTTCGAACCGGCTCCGGAGGTCGTTTCGGTGGAGCCGGCGGTGCCGGTCTCCGATGGCCCCGCGCTCGATCCGGCGCCGAACGCGACGCTGGGGCAGCCACCCTCGCCGGCGCTTCCCCAGGTCCAGCGGGTGGTCGAAAACCCCCGGCAGGTGCCGGTTTCGCCGGAGTCCGCGGGCCGGCCGCCGGCCCTGGGGGTGCAGCGGGCCGCGGACCCGTTGCCGTCGGCCGGTCCTTCGGGAAGGCCGCCGGTAGCCATACGAAACACTTTGGACGGTCCGGTGCCTGGTCACGCTCGCGGGCCGGCCGAGGTGCAACGAGTCGCGGAAACCCTTCCCACGCCGGGTGCCCGGGAAACCCGTTCGGATCAGCTGCCCCTGGTGCGGTTGCGGTCTGTGCAGCCGGTTCAGCGGACCACCGACTTCACCAGGGCAGGGCCTGTTGAACTGCCGATGTTGCGGCTTCCGAGCGTCGCCGCCCCGGTGGTCGCGAGAACCGCGGAGCCGTCCCACGCCGAGGTGGGGCCGGACGCCGATTCCGCGCACGTCCAGTCCGTGCGGCCGGACCCGGTGCAGCCAGTCTCCACCATGGACCTCGGCGCCGCACATGTCGACACCGTCGGGACTGTCGGTGCCGCGGATTCCGGTGCCCTCGACGTGGGCGCTGCGGAGGTCGGTACCGCGGGCACCGGCGCGGTGGGCCCGGTGGTTGCCGGAGACGCTGTGAGCGCTTTCACCCCAGGAAATGGTTCCAACGCGGAAGGTGCTTTCAGCGCGGGGGATGCTGGCGGCGCTATGGGTGTCGGCGCGAGCCCCGCGGACCTGCCCGCCGTGCAGCGCGCTCCGGCCTCGCAAGATGTCGGCATCTTACCGCTCCGGCCCGTGCCAGCACCGCAATTCGGTGACAACTCGCCGTCCATCGGGGATGTGGAGCCCGGCGGGGGCCGAGGGATTTCCCGCGCGGACGAACCAAGTTTGCCGCTTGCGGGCGGGACCCCGCCGGGTGGTGAAGCGAGCGTGGCTGTGCCGGGCGCCGGTGGGCTGGACATCGGTGTGCCGGGGACCCGGGAGGCGAGTGCTGGTGCGGTGAACGTCGGTGACCCGGGTGCCGACCGGCCGGCGGCTGGGTCGGGTGCCGCTGGGGCCGGCGATGGCGGGTTCGTCGTGCCGACGCTGAGCCGCCTGGCCGATCCGGCCCCGGCCGCGGATCCTGCTCCGGAACCCGGGCCCGCGACTCCGACACTCGGCGCGCTGAATGTCGCGACACCGGCCGGGCTGAATGTCCAGAGACACCAGGAGCCGGCTGCTCCGGCGCCTGACCTGCCGGTCAGCGTGCCGGTGTCGAGCGGGCCGAACAGCGCGGACACTCCGGCCGGCCCAGATATCCCGGACAGCGCTGACAGCACGAACAGCACGAACAGCACGAACAGCTTGGGCACTGTGGACAGTGGCGGCGGGCCGACGCTCGGCGTGTCCGACGGAGGCGGCATCACGGCGCTTGCTGCCCCGGTCAGCACCGGCCAGGACCAGGAGACCGTGCCGGAGGGATCGAACGCACAGGTACAGGGCGCGTTGAACGCGCCGGTCGTGAGCGAGCACGGTATCCAGGCCGGTCTAGGAGTGCCCGCGGTGCAGCGAGCAATCGAAGGGCGGAACGCGACCGGAGAGTCGAGCGCACCGCTTCTCGGGGGCCAAGAACCGTCCACTTCGGACTCCGCCGCCCGGGCCGGATCGGGGAGCTCCCCCGCGCCCGGCGGGGTTTCCCGGACCGTGGACGGCCATCCGCCGGTAGTGCAGCGTGCCGGCGCGGCATCACCCCGGCGGCTTGGTCTCGGCTCGCCGCTGATCCCGGGCTCACCACCGGGCCTGGCACCGATGTCCACACCGCCGATGTCCGTGGCCGAGCCGGTTTTGGAGCCGGCGGCGATTTCCGCGACGGCACCGCTGACCGGTGAAGCCCCCCTCGAAGCGCCACCGCCACCCGAAACGGTGCAACGGCAGGAAGAAACGGCAGCGCCCGGTGAGGCGCTGCCGATCGCCGCGTTACCGGTGGCCCGCGCCCTCGATGGTCCTCCGGCAGTGGGCCGAGCGGCGTTTCCGGCCGCGGTGCCCGTGACGGTCTCCCGCCTCATCGGCGACCGCGCTGCGCAACCCGTGCTCGCCACGACCCGCGAAGGGGCGCACCAGCAGGGGCTCGCCAGCGAGAACGTCCGGCCGGGCACGGCGCCCTCGGTCCAGGAACTCGTTCCGCCCCCGGCCCAGCGGGCACCGGCACCACCCACGGTGCAGACGGTGGTGCAGGGAACCGTCCCGGTCATGGCGGGGCCCGTAGAGGTCACCGTGCAGCGGGAGGACACCGGGGCCGCACCGGCCGCGGTCGGGGCGCCGCCACCGGCGGACGCCACCGAATCCGCCGCCCTGGCGGCACCACCACCATCGGCGGCGGCCGCGCCCGCCCCCGGCCAGAGCCCGGACGAGCTGGTGAAGAAACTGTTCGATCCGTTGCTGCGCCTGCTCAAAACCGAGCTGAGGCTCGACCGTGAGCGCCGTGGCGCGCTCACCGACCGCTGGCACTGAAGGAGAACGAAATGGCCGAAACCGAAGCAGTCGCCGTGTGTTTCGTCGTGAAGATCGACGACAAGAGCCTCGGCGTGTTCAACAGCTGTGACGGGCTCGGTGCCGAGTTCGTCATCGAGCAGCGTGAGGAGGGCGGCAACAACGGCATGGTCTGGCAGTTGCCGTCCCGGATCAAGTACTCCAACGTCAAGCTGTCGCGGCCGGTCACCAAGGACAGCGCGAAGATCACCAGGTGGTTCTCCGAAATGGCGGGCGGGATCAGCCGCAAGACCGCCACCATCGAGGCCCGCACCCTGGAGGGCACGGTGATCGCGAGCTGGTCGCTGGACGGGGTCGTACCGGTGCGCTGGAGCGGGCCGCAGTTGTCCGCCGACTCGCCGAAGGTCGCCACGGAGACCATCGAGCTCGCGCACCACGGGTTCCTGGGCTCGGGAAGGGGGAACTAGGATGTCCGCGTCACCGGTCACCTTCACGTCGGCGGGCAGTTCGGCGGGGGCGAACTACGGCTCGGGGATGCCCAGCAACCTTCAGCACGCGCTGCTGGAAGTGCACCAGCCGCCCAAGACCGGCAGTTCTTCGCAGCCGGGCGCGAAAATGTTCGACATCACGTTCCAGTTCAACCCGAAAGAACTGTCGCTGACCAAGAACGCCAAGTGGAACCGCGAATCGCACGCGAACGCGAAGAAGAGCGCGCCCCCGGAGTTCAAGGGGCCGGACCCGTGCAAGCTCACCCTGGAAATGTTCCTCGACGCCACGGACAAGATGGACGACAAGGTGGTCAAGAAGGTCGAGCAGCTGTTCAGCTGCTGCGTGGCCACCGAGGAAAGCCGCCAGGGCGGGAAGGGCTCGCCGCCGTGGGTCATCTTCAAATGGGGCAGCATGACCGGCTTCCCCGCCTACGTGTCGAGCGTGACCGCGAAATACACCCTGTTCACCCCGGGCGGGGTGCCGGTACGCGCGGTGTGCACGCTGAACCTGGAGGAGATTTCCGGCGAGCAGGGTGGCCAGAACCCGACTTCGCGGGCCCTGGCGGCGCGTAACGAGCACGTGCTGGTCGCGGGCGACACCTTGCAGTCGGTGGCGTACCGCGCCTACGGCGATGCCGAGCTGTGGCGGGAGATCGCCGAGGCCAACGAGATCGACGATCCTATGCGCCTGCGTCCCGGTTCGCGATTACTGGTGCCGGCGCTGGACGAGGTCGTGGCGAAATGACGTCGCGGCACGCGGAGGTTGTCCAGAGATGACCAACGAAACCTTCAGCAACACCCTTGTCGTCGAGGTCGAAGGCGCGCCCCTGGCCGACGATGTGAAGAGCATGCTCTCCCACGCCTGGGTCGAGGACAGCCGGAACCTGCCGGACGCGTTCCTGCTGCGGTTCCGCGATCCTGGCGGGGTCGTGCTTGCCAAGGCCGGGTTCAAGGTCGGCGCCAAGGTGAAACTGAAGGCCGCGACGTCGGATCCGGGCGCGGCGGAGCTGTTGTTGTCCGGCGAGGTGACCGCGATCGGCATCGATCTCGACCGCACCGGCACCTTCACCGAGGTGCGCGGCTACGACCATGCCCACCGGCTGTTCCGGGGGCGGCGGGTCGCGGCCTATCCCGAGATGACGATCTCCGACGTGGTGCGCAAGGTGACCCAGCGCGCCAATCTCCAGGTCGGCACGATCGACGCCGTGCGCGGGGTCGGTGGCCGCCCGCACACCCAGTTCAGCCAGGACAACGTGAGCGACTGGGAGTTCTTGTCCCGGCTCGCCGACCTGGTGGGCGCCCAGATCGTGGTGAAGGACGGCAAGCTCGACTTCCGGTTGCCGGAGAAGCCGTCGACCGCCCCGGCCACCTCCGCGAAGGCCACGACCAACCCGCTGGTGCTCGAGGCCCACCGCAACCTGATCGCGTTGCGGGCCGGGATCACCGCGGCCGAGCAGGTGCCCGAGGTCGAGGTGCGCGGCTGGGACTTCGAGAACAAGCAGGAGGTCACCGCGACCGCGCCGGCGAAGGCGGTGGGCACGGAGGCCGGCGGCGTCGACCCGGTCGGGCTTGCCCGGAAGTTCAGCGCCCCGTCGTTCCTGGTGGCCGATGGGCCGCGGCGCACGCAGCCGGAGGCGCGCGCGGTCGCCGACGCGCTCGCCGCCCAGCTCGGCGGCGCCTGCGCGGAACTGGACGGCGTGGCGAGGGGCAACCCGAAGCTTCGCGCCGGTACGGCGGTCGCGCTGACGAATGTGGGGGAGCCGTTCGCCGGCAAGTACACGCTCACCAGCACCCGGCACCTGTTCGCCGATCATGTCGGCTACACCACGGAGTTCACCGTCTCGGGCCGGCAGGAGCGGTCGTTCTACGGGCTGGCGACGGGCGGCGCCGGGTCCGGTCCGTCGGGCACCTCGCTGGTGCCCGCGGTGGTCAGCGACAGCAAGGACCCGGCCAAGCTCGGCCGCGTCAAGCTCACCTTTCCCTGGTTGTCCAAGGATTTCACGAGCACCTGGGCACGGGTGGTGCAGGCCGGCGCGGGCAAGGAGCGGGGCACGCTGATCGTGCCCGAGGTCGGGGACGAGGTGCTGGTCGGCTTCGAGCACGGGGACTTCGAGGCGCCCTACGTGCTCGGCGGGCTGCACAACGGCAAGGACAGCGTGCCCAGGTTCTCCACCGACCCGGTGGACGGGACCAGCGGCGAGATCGCCGTGCGGGGGTTCGTCTCGCGCAAGGGACACAAGCTGGAGTTCGTCGAGACCGGCGGCATCACGATCGCCAGTGGCGACGGCAAGCTGGTGATCAAGCTCGACCAGAAGAACTCCACGATCGAGATCACCAGCGGCAAGGACGTGAAGGTCAAGGCCAGCAACGGGGTGTCGATCGACGCGGGCAGCGGCCTGCTGGAGCTCAAGGGCCAGCAGGTGTCGATGAAGGCCGACACCCAGTTGAAGGTCGAAGGCAACACCGTTTCGGTCGCCGGGCAAGGACAGACCGAGGTCACCTCGAACGGGGCGCTGACCGTGCGCGGCAGTGTCGTGCGGATCAACTAGTTGCGCGAAGGAGAGAAATGCCACCAGCGGCGCGGGTCGGGGACCCCACCGGGCACCCGGGAGTCCTTACTGGACCGGGAGTGCCGACCGTGCTGATCGGCGGTCAGCCCGCGGCGACCGTGGGCACCATGCACGCCTGCTCGTTCCCGCCGCCACCGCCCCATCCGCCGAGCCCGATCCTGCCGCCCGGCTGCCCGACGGTGCTGATCGGCGGCCAGCCGGCGGCCCGCCTGGGCGACATGGCGGGGTGTGGCGCGCCGATCGTGTCGGGCTGCGTGACTGTCCTCATCGGAGGGTGACGATGACGGGGTTGAGATTGTCGACGGAAGTGAGCCGCCCGCGCGCCGAGAAACGGAGCGGATGATCGATGGACTTCATCGGCAGGGGAGTGGCGTTTCCCATCCACACCGACGCCACCGGGTCGATCGCGCTGGTGAGTGGCGAGCGGGAGATCGTGGAGAGCATCCGGCTGATCCTGGGCACGGCACCGGGGGAGCGGCCGATGCGGCCGGAGTTCGGCTGCGCGATCCACGACCTGGTGTTCGCGCCGGCCGACGCGGCCACCGCGGGCCAGATCGCCTACGAGGTGCGGGCTTCGCTGGAACGGTGGGAGCCGCGCATCACCCTCGACGACGTGGTGGTGAGTTTCGCCGAAGCCGAGTGGGGCACGTTGCTCATCGACATCCAGTACACCCTGCGGAACAGCAATGACCCGCGCAACCTGGTGTTCCCGTTCTATGTGATCCCACCGCACGACGGTGGGCCGGAGGCGACATGAACGGGCGGCAGACGAGGCGACCACCGGGCGCGCGCCGTCGCGCGCGGACCGCGGAGAAAGTGGGGGTCGGGTAATGCCTTTGCCCACGCCGAATCTCGACGACCGGCGCTTCCAGGACCTCGTGGACGAGGCCAAGCGCGGGCTGCAGCAGCGCTGTCCGGAATGGACGGATCACAACGTCTCCGATCCCGGTGTGACCCTGATCGAGACCTTCGCCTCGATGGTCGAGCAGTTGCTGTACCGGCTCAATCGAGTGCCGGAGTCGCACTACCTGAAGTTCCTCGACCTGATCGGGGTGCGCCTGTTCGCGCCGACCACGGCGGGGTGCGACGTCACGTTCTGGCTGTCGGCGCCGGTGGAGGAGCCGGTCGTGGTGCCCAAGGGCGCGCAGGTGGCGACCTCGCACAGCGAGGTGGAGGACCCGGTCGTGTTCAGTGTCCGCGAAGAACTGCGGATCCTGCCGTGCGGTTTCGAACGGCTGGCCACGGCCGAAGCCGACGGCGCCCCCGTCTTCGAGTACACCGACGAACTGCTCGCCGGGAAGTCTCCGGCGTGTTTCGCCTCGCCGCCCGCGCCGGGCAATGCGATGTATTTCGGCTTGTCGAACGCCGTGCCCGGATGTGCGGTGCTGCTGCGGATGGAGTGCGCCGTCGACGGTGTCGGCGTCGACCCGCGTGACCCGCCGCTGGTGTGGGAGGCGTGGAACGGCGACCGCTGGGAGCGGTGCGAGGTGGAGAAGGACACCACGGGCGGCCTCAACAAGGCCGGTGACGTGGTGCTCCACCTGCCCGCGACCCACACCGCCTCGGTGCTCGCGCGACAGCGCGCCGGGTGGCTGCGGTGCCGGATCACCGTTCCGGCCCGGGACCAGCCGTTCTACCAGGCGTCGCCGACGATCGGTTCGGTCACCGCGGCGACGATCGGCGGCACGGTCGCCGCGGAGCACGCCGAAACGGTGCGCGACGAGACCGTCGGGGTCTCCAGCGGGGCGCCGGGCCAGCGGTTCCCGCTGGCGCACAGCCCGGTGGTGGCCGACGACCAGGCGCTGATCGTGGAGGTGGCCGGGCAGGACGGCTGGGAGGAGTGGCGCGAGGTCATGTCCTTCGCCCAGTCCGGGCCTGCCGACCGGCACGTGATGATCGACCGGACGGCGGGGGAGATCATGTTCGGCCCCGCGATCCGGCAGCCGGACGGCTCACTGCGCCTTTACGGTGCCGTGCCCGCGAAGTCGGCGGCGATCCGCGTGCCCGAGTACCGCACCGGCGGCGGGAAACGGGGCAACGTTTCGAAGGGGATGCTGCGGGTGCAGCGGGATCCGGTCCCGTTCGTCAGCAGCGTCACCAACCGCAGGCCGGCCGACGGCGGGGTCGACGGAGAGTCGGTCGCCGACGCCGCCCGGCGCGGCCCGCTGCTGCTGCGCACGCTCGACCGGGCCGTGACCGCCGAGGACTACGAACAACTCGCGCGGGGCGCGGCACCCGAGGCCGCGCGGGTGCGGTGCATTCCCGTCGACGAGTCGTCCGACGCCGTTCGCGTGCTCGTGGTGCCGTCCGTACCGGGCAAGGGGGAACTCGACTTCGGTGCGCTGCGGCTGAATCCGGCCATGCGCAAACGGATCGAGGACTGCTTGTCCGAGCGGCGGTGTATCGGCGCGCGGGTGTCCGTCGAACCGCCCTACTACCAGGGCGTGACGGTCGTCGCCCAGGTGCGCGCGCAGCGCCGCACCTCGCACGAGGGGTTGCGGGCGCGGGCGATCCAGGCGCTGTACGAGTACTTCAGCCCGGTCAGCGGCGGGCCCGACGGGGACGGCTGGCCGTTCGGGCGGCCAGTTCAGGCTGGTGAGGTTTTCGCCGTGCTGCAACGGCTTCCGGGCGTCGATCTGGTGCACGAAGTGCTGCTGTTCGGCTCCGATCCGGCGGCGCGCGAGCGCGGCGAACCGGTGCAGCGGATCAACCTTCCCCCGAACGCCGTGGTGTTCTCGTTCGGTCACCAGATCCGAGTGCAGGGAGAGTGACATGCGCGCCGGTTTCCCGAACCTGCCGACCCCCTATCCGATCTCCGACCAGTTGCCCGCGATCTACCTGCAGGACGATTTCACCCAGCGGTTCACCGAAGCGCTGGACGCGGTGCTCGCCCCGGTGTTCACCACGCTCGACAGCTTCGCCGGTTACCTCGACCCGCGGCTGGCCCCGGCCGACTTCCTGAACTGGCTCGCCGGCTGGGTCGCGCTCGACTTCGACGACGGCTGGACCCCGGCGCAGCGCCGGGCGCTGGTCGCCAACGCGGTGGAGCTGCACCGCAGGCGCGGCACCCGGCGGGGTCTCGCCGCGCACGTCCGGCTCATCACCGGCGGCGACGTGGAGATCACCGACAGCGGCGGATGCACCTCCTCGGACCGCCCGAACGCGCCGCTACCCGGCACCAGCCCGCCGCGGGTCGGGGTGCGGGTCCGGGTACCCGATCCATCCACAGTGGACAGACGGCGGCTCAGGGCCGCGGTCGTGGAGGCCGTGCCGGCGCACGTCCGGGTGACGATCGACGTGCTGCCGGCACCGGAGGGATGACGATGATCATTTGCGCACGCTGCGGCGAACGCAACGGAGACGGTTCGAGGTTCTGCGGGGCGTGTGACGCCTTCCTGGACTGGGAGGGCACCAGCGCCGAGCAGCCCCAGCCGCGCGGGGTGCCCGCGAACAGCCAGCCCCAGGTCGTGCCGCAGCATCCGGTACCGGGCCCGTACACCCCGCGGGCCCCCGGCCCCCACGGCCGGCAACCCGTCCCGCAGCCGGTGCCCCAGCCAGCGCCACAACCGGTACCCCGGCCGCAGGTCGGCCAGGCGCAGGTCGCGCAGCCCACCGACGAAGTGCGGCAGCGGCGCTACACGCCACCGCCCACGGTGACCGAGCGCCGCCCGCCGCAGCCCGGGGAGCTGATCTGCGGGCAGTGCGGCGCGGGCAACGCGCCGACGCGGAAGTTCTGCCACTCGTGCGGGGCTTCGCTGCAGGACGCGCCGGCGGTTCCGGAGAAGTGGTGGCGCAAGCTGTTCCGGGGCCGCAAGGGCAAGCGGTACGAGGCCGGGGCCCGGCCCGGCCGGGAGGGGGTCCGCGCGCGCACGGGCAAGGCCAAGCCCGCCGTGCGGCGGGTCATGCGCTGGGTGCGCAACGTCGTCGCGCTCGTGGTGGTGCTGCTCGGGCTGCTTTACGGTGTGGTGCCCTCGTTCCGGTCGACGGTGAACGAGCAGGTCCTGGGACTGAAGAAGGGTGTCGAGCACGACCTGGGCCTCAACCCCGTGCCGGTCCGGCCGACGTCGGTGACGTCGCCGACGCAGCTGCCCGGGCACGACGTGGCCCAGGCGGTCGACGGGTTCACCAACACCTACTGGGCCGCGGCGCCCGGCCCGGCGGAACCGGTGCTCGTGCTGCACTTCGACAAGCCGACCGACATCCGGCAGGCGATCCTCCGCATCGGCATCGGTCAGAACTTCCAGTCCTCGGCGCGGCCGCAGCGGTTGCACCTGGTCTACTCGACGGGCAACACCTTCGACATCGACCTCGCCGACACACCGAACGAGCAGAAGGTGGAGGTCAAGAACGGGGCCGGGGCGAAGGACATCGAGGTGCACGTGGTCTCGACCTTCAAGTCGCTGCAGGGCAACGACGTGGCGATCTCCGAAATGGAGTTCTTCCAGCCGGGATGAGCCGGGACCAGCCGGGATGAGCCGGGATGAGAACTGCCCGTTCGGACGGGCCGTGCTGCCCGAAGGGACGTCCCGGAACCGGGTTTCCGTGTGCGGGAAGCCCCTTACGGTCACGGGTGTGCAGGAGGGTGCCGTGAGCAGACGTGTGCTCGTGATCGTGACCGTGCTGGCGATGGCCGGGGTGCTGATCGTGATCGGCTGGCCGGGCCGGACGGTCACCGCGCAGCAGGCACTGGCCCCGTACCGCATCGGGTACGCCGGCCAGGCGCGGGCCGGGAGCCAGGACGTGTTCTCAGCCAACAGCGCGGGAGGGGACCAGCGGGACGCGACCAACCGGACCGGGGGTGACGAGGGCGATCCCGCCTACTCACCCGACGGGTCCCGCCTGGCCTACACCGAGTTCGGCCCGGACGGCGGCAGCCGGGTCATGGTCGCCGCGGCCGACGGGAGCAACCCGGTCCCGCTGGACGGCACGGTCGCCACGCGGGAACCCGAGCGCGACCCGGCCTGGTCGCCGGACGGCTCGCTGATCGCGGTCACGCACAGCAAGCCGAGCGGTGAGGGCTCCACGAGCGTCGTGCGGATCATCCGGGTGGCCGACGGCCAGGCGGTCGGCGAAGTGCCGATGCCCTCCGGGCTGGCGGGCGAAGACCTGCAACCCGCCTGGTCGCCGGACGGCACCCGGATCGCGTTGTCCCGCCGGGCCGCGCGCACCGCCGTACCGGCGACGAACGTGCTCCCGGCGGTGGTCGAGCGCCCGGCGCGGCGGGGCGAAACGTTCACTGTGGACAAGACCGTCCGCACGCCGAAAATTCCGGCACAGCCGGACATCGTGCTGGTCATCGACGCCACGGGGTCGATGGGGTCGGCGATCGTCGGCGTCCGGGACAGCATGAAAGCGCTCGTCACGCAGATCCAGTCGCAGGAGCCGTCGGCACAGATCGGCGTTGTGGTGTACCGGGACACGAGCGACCCCGACCCCGGCTGCGACCACAGCGGGGCGTTCCAGGTGATATCGCCGTTGGTGCCGGTGAGTTCGCCCACCGGGTTCCAGCAGTTGCAGGATGCGCTCGATGGGCTGGTCAAGGCCGTCGGGGGTGGTTGCGACGACCCCGAGGACTGGATCAACGCGCTGCACCAGATCACCGACCCGAGCCAGATCGCCTTCCGCGAGAACAGCAGCCGCGTCGCGGTGCTCGTGGGTGACTGGTACAGCCACGACCCGAGCAACGGCTACACGCTGGGTCAGGTCACCGGCGAGTTGCAGGCCAAGCACGTCCGGTTGGTGGCGGTGCCGACCGTGTCGAGCCCGCCGCACAGCCATCTCAACGACCGTCAGCAGGCGTCCGATCTGGCCACCGCGACGAACGGTGTCCTGATGCCGGAGCAAGCCGATCCGACGCACATCGTCGACACCATCGTCACCGGGATCGGTGATCTGAGCGTCACCGTCACGCCCGTGGTGACCCGGTGCGACCCGGGCCTGTCGGCGACCTTCACGCCCAACGGCCGGACGGTGCCGGGCGGGCGGGACGCGACACTGACCGAGAATGTCCACATCGGACAGCCGGCGGCGGTCGGCTCGACCCTGCACTGCGCGGTGGAGTTCCGGCTCAACGGCGAAAGCATGGTACGGCCGGGTTACACCGAGTCGATCACCGTGCACGTCACCGATCCGGCGCTGCCGCTGATCGTGTTGTCCCCCTTGACGACGTATTCGGAGAATCCACTCGGTAGGGCGGTCCAGTACCCGGTGTCCGCGGTCGACTCGGCGGGGACCACCCTGACCCCGGTGTGCACCCCCGCGCCGGGCAGCACGTTCCCCCTCGGCGTGACCTTCGTCGTGTGCACGGCCACCGACTCGGCCGGCCGCACCGGGAGCTTCGGCGTGCCGATCACCGTGCTGCCCTCCGGTGAGGACGGGGACGAGTTCGACCACGTGTGGATCGTCCAGCTGACCAAGGCGAGCCCGGACCGCATCACGGTGACCGGCCAGCTGGACATCTCCGCCCGTCTCGGCAAGCCGTGTGACAACGGTCAGGACGCCGCGCCGGACTGGGCGCCGGACGGCAGGTCGCTGGTGTTCCAGCACCGGTACGAGACGTTCACGGTCTGCGCCGCGGCCCCGGACGGCAGCGGTGCCCGGCAGGTGATCGGTGATTCCAGCCGGGCCTGGCTCGATCCGGTGTTCTCCCCGGACGGCACGTTCCTCGCGGTGTCCGGTTCGCTGACCGAAGCCCCCGGCGTGATCTACACCGTTCCGTTCACCGGGGCGGGCGCGCCCACGGCGCTGATCTCCCCGGCGGGAGGCGCCCGGCAGCCGGCCTTCCAGCGCCTGCCCGACCTGGCCGTGACCGCCACGGCGACGCCGGCGTCGATCCAGTTCAACGGCACCTCGGCGCTGCAGTTCACGGTGACCAACCACGGCATCACCACGATTCCCGACGCGCAGCTGACCGCGACACTGCCCGCGGGTCTCCAGCGAAACCAGGTGCAGCCGAGCCGGGGTACCTGCACCGCGCTGACCTGCGCGATAGGTGCGGTGGCGCCGGGGGAGTCGGTGATCGTCAAGGTCACGGTGACCGGTATCGAGGCCGGCGCGCAGGTCGCGCAGGTCACCGTGCGCACCGCCCGCCCGGACCCGAACGACCAGGACAACCACGCGTCCGTCACGGTCACCGTGGCCGCGAAGCCGACCACGCCACCGCCTGCGACGACCACCCCGCCGGCCGGCACGGTTTCGGTCACCGCCGCGGTGAACCCGACCCCGGCGGCCTACGTCGGCGGCGACGACGTCGTTGTGGTCTACACCATTCGCAACGGAACCGCGACCGTGGCGCCCGCCGTCGGCCTGGCCGTCACACTGCCGCCGAACCTGCCCGCCCCCAAGCTGGTCGAGCCGGCGACCTGCACGCTGACCGGCTGCCCGCTGGGCGACGTGCGACCGGGGCAGAGCATCGACGTGCGGCTGACCTTCCCCGCGACGGTCGCACTCGACGGGACCACCACGGCCACCGTGACGAGCGCGGGAAACACCACCACGGCGAGCGCGCCGATCGTCGTGCTGCGGCCGGCGTTGCAGCTGGTTCCGGCGGTCGGTGCGGAGGGCTTCGTGACCCGGGTGCTGGGCACCAGCCTGCCGCCGGGCGCCACGATCAGGCTCATCTGGTCGCCGGGGATCTCCCAGCTGCCCGGTGAGGTCGTCGTCCGGCCGGACGGCACGATCGACGCGCAGATGCTGGTCTTCCACCATGACCAGACCGGGCTGCGCACGCTGGCCGGCCGGTGGGTGGCGGGCACGAAGTTCGGGGACGTTTCCCCGCCGCAGCAGTTCCTGGTGCTGCCACGGAATCTTCAACCGAACCAGTTCGTCTCCCGGAACTAGGACGGCCCCCTGGCTGCCTTTTCGGGCAGCCGGGGGTGCCCCATCCTCCCCCCGTCCGCTCCTCAATTCCGCCTGGCCGCGGCAGAATACTTCCCCGCATGGGTGCAAACGCGACGCTGTCCACCACCGCGCTGACCGTGGAAGCTGGACAGGAAGTCAGTTTCTCGGTCGGTATCCGCAACGCGGGTACGGTGGTCGACCAGTTCACCGTCGACCTCCTCGGCGAGGTCGCGGCGTTCGCGACGGTGGATCCCGGAATGGTCAACCTGCTGCCGGGGCAGACCGGTTCGGTGAACGTCCGGTTCGCGCCCCCGCGCTCGCCCGACGCGCTCGCCGGTTCGTGGACCTTCGGGGTGCGGGTGGCTTCGCAGGAGGACCCCGGCGGGACGACCGTCGAAGAAGGCGTCCTCGAGATCCAGCCCTTCACCGAGCTGACCGCCGAGGTCGTGCCGGCCAAGGTCGAGGGCAGCAGGAAGGCCAACTACGAGGTCGCCGTGGACAACCGCGGCAACCACCCGGTGACCGTCGCGCTCAACCCGGTCGACACCGAAAACGAGCTGGACTTCCGGCTCCAGCATTCGGCCGTGGTGGTCGAGCCCGGCACGGCCGCGTTCGTCCGCCTGCAGGCCAGGCCCAAGGAGCGGTTCCTGCGGGGCAGGCCGGTGGTGCACCCGTTCCGGGCGGTCTGCTCGGTCGGCGGGGTCGAGCCGGTGGTGGCCGAGGCGGTCATGGTGCAGCGGCAACTGCTGCCCAAGTGGTTGCTGCGCGCGCTGATCGCCCTGCTCGTCGTGGCCGGCATCATCACCGCGCTGTGGTACACCGTGTTCCGGCCCGCGGTCAACTCCGCAGCGCGCGAGGCGGTGCAGCAGCAGACCCAGCAGATGACGCAGGTCGCCCAGCAGGCGAAGACCGACGCCAGTCAGGCGAAACAGGATGCCGGCGAGGTGAAGAACGACGTCGGTGCCGCGAAACAGAATTCGGAGCGGGCGATGCGCGCGGTCGGCCTCGACCCGGCCCAGCCCGCTCCCGCCGGTGGTGACGGCGGCGCGACGCCGTCACCTGGCGCGGTCCTGGCCGCGGGGGACCTGACCGACTTCCGGCTGGAGGCCAACGCCCCGGTCACCGCGAACCTGACCGACTTCAGCTCGCGGGTCATCTTCACCCCGGCGGATCCGAAGAAGACTTTGGTGATCACCGACCTTATCCTGCAGAACCCGCGTGCGGACACCGGCACGCTGCGCATCCTGCGGCAGGCGCCGAACGGCACCCAGACGCTGCTGCTGGAGTTCGGTCTGGCCAACTTCCGGGACCTGGACCACCACTGGGTGCAGCCGATCGCCTTCCGCCCCGGCGACAGGGTGGTGCTCGCGGTGAGCTGCCAGAACCCGGGGACGGTGGCGTGCACCCCGGCGGCGACCTTCACCGGGCGTGTCGGGTGAACTCCCTGACGTGATCACGGCTGCGCGGTCATGGTCTGGACCATGACCTCATCGTGGAGTTGACATGGCTGTCAGAAGCATCGCCGTCAGAAGGGCCGCCGGTGCGCTCACCGGCGCGGCGCTCGCACCCGGCACGGCCAGTGCGCACGGGTACGCGTCCTCGCCGCTGAGCCGTCAGGCCCGACGCACCCAGAGCGTCGTCTCCTGCGGTGACATCAAGTACGAAAAGTACGAGCCGCAGAGCGAGGAAGGATCCAAGGGCCTGCGCAGTCGCAGCGGCGGCAACGCCAGGTTGTCCGAGCTCGACAACGACGGCAAGCGCTGGCGGGTCACCTCCGTCGGCGGCACCGTGACGTTCGACTGGAAGCTGACCGCCCAGCACCGCACCCGTGACTGGAGTACTACATCGGCAACACCCGGGTCGGCTACGTGGACGGCAAGAACTCGGTCCCGCCCCGCGCGTTCTCGCACACCGTGAGCCCCGGCGGGTCCAAGGGCAAGCAGAAAATGCCGGCCATCTGGCACATCGGCGACACCGCCGGCGCCTTCTACTCGTGCGTGAACGTCAACATCGGCTGAACGTGGGCCGATAATAGGGAGATGACGTCCGAACTGACCGGCGCCCGGCTGCTCGCCGGGACGGTGGTCGATCCGGCCGGCGTGCTGCGGTCGAAGCAGGTTCCGATCGCGCACGCCGGCATCTTCGCCTCCAGCGGCATGGGTGCCTCACCGAGTTGGAACGTGTTCTGTATCGACAACGCGGTGAGCTTCACGCCCCGCTTCGGCGTCGTCGGCGACCTGCGGTTGCGCATCGACCTGAGCACCGCCCGGCTGCTCGGCGACGGGCTCGCCTGGTCGCCAGCGGACCTGGTCACGCAGCACGGTGAGCCCACCGCGGTGTGCACCCGGAGCCTGCTGCGCCGCACCGAGGCCGCGCTGACGGAGCACGGCCTGACCGCTCTGGTCGGCGGCGAACTGGAGTTCGTCCTCACCCAGGCCGACGGTTCGCCGCGCCACACCCCGCGCTGGAACGCCTACGGGCTCAGCGCCGTGCTCGACGCCGAGCCCTTCCTGATGGATCTGGTCGAGACGGCGGGGAACATCGGCCTGCCGATGGAACAGATCCACGCCGAATACGGCGATGGGCAGTTCGAGTTCTCCCTCAGCCCCAGCGATCCCGTGACGGCCGCGGACAACATCGTCCTCGCCCGGATCCTCACCGGGAGGATCGCCCGGCGGCACGGCCTCGCCGTCTCCTTTTCGCCACTGCCGTTCGCCGACGGGGCCGGCAACGGGGCGCACCTGCATCTTTCGCTGGCGCGCTACGGCACACGGCTGCTTTCCGGCGGTGACGGCCCACACGGGCTCACCCGCGACGGTGAGGCGGTCATCGGCGGCATCCTCGCCGGGCTGCCGGACGTCATCGGGGTGCTCGCCGGTTCCGTGCTGTCCGCGCCGCGGCTGCGGCCCGGTCGCTGGTCGGGGGCGTTCGCCTGCTGGGGCCTGGAGAATCGCGAGGCCGCGGTCCGGCTCTGCGCGGCGACGCCCGGAACCCCGCATGGCGCCAGCGTCGAGGTCAAGTGCGTCGACCCGTCCGCCAACCCCTACCTGGCCGCCTCGGTGCTGCTCGGGTTGGCACTCGACGGCCTGGAGCGTGGCGCCGGCCTGCCGCCGGAGGTGACGGTCGATCCCGCGGAAGTCCCGGGAACGGTCCGACTGCCCGCCGGCCAGGACGCCGCGCTCGCCGCGCTGGGGGATTCACCCCTGGCCCGGCGCCTGCTCGGCGAAGAGATCCTGGAGGCGTTGACCACCGTCCGCGGGCACGAACTCGAAACCTACGGCAAGGAAGACCTCGCCACCGTCGCCGAGAAACTCCGCTTCACGTGGTGACCGACGAACTCGGCGAATACCTGGCCGCCACCCGGTTGGTGGACCACCATGTGCACGCCCCGTTTTCGGTGGACCTGTCTCGTGCCGATTTCGAGAGGGCACTCAACGAGGGATCGCCGGAACCGGTGCCGTCGTGGATGAGCCAGTTCGACTCGCAACTCGGATTCGCCATCCGGCGCTGGTGCGCCCCGCTGCTCGAACTGCCGCCGCACGTGTCGGCCGACGATTACTGGCAGCGCCGCACGGAACTCGGCGTGCCGGAAGTGACCACGCGGTTCCTGCGGGCGGCCGGCGTGTCCGACTGGGTGCTGGACTCCGGTTACGCCGCGGAGACCATTCTCGACGCGCCCGGCCTCGCCGCCGCGTCCGCCGGCCGCGTGCACCGGGTGGTCCGGCTGGAATCGCTGGCGGAACAGCTGGCGGCCGAAGGGGTGGGTGACTACGCCGGGGAGTTCCGTGCCCGGCTGGCCGGGGAGGCCGTCGCGACCAAAAGCATTCTGGCCTACCGCTGCGGTTTCGACATCGATTTCGGCCGCCCGGAGGAACGCGAGGTGGCCGAGGCCGCGCGCCGGTGGAGGGACACCGCGGGCGAACGACCGCGGCTGACCGATCCGGTGCTCATCTCCTTCGGGCTGCATGCGGCGGTCGAGCGAGGCCTGCCGCTCCAGATCCACACCGGGTTCGGCGACCGGGACCTCGACCTGCACCGGGCGAATCCGGTGCTGCTGCTCGATTTCCTACGCCTTCCCGAAGTGTCCCGGATTCCCGTCCTGTTGCTGCATTGCTATCCGTACCACCGGGAGGCGGGATATCTCGCGCAGGCCTTCCCGAACGTGTATTTCGATGTCGGGCTCGGGCTGAACCACGCGGGCGTGCGCAGCGCGGAAATCGTCGCCGAGTCGTTCGAACTGGCGCCCTTCGCCAAGCAGCTCTATTCGTCGGACGCGTGGGGCCCGCCGGAACTGCATTTCCTCGGCGCGGCGCTGTGGCGCCGGGCGATCGGCCGGGCCTTTTCGCGCTGGGTCGCCGACGGCGACTGGTCACTCGCCGGCGCGATCCGGGTCGCCGGTATGGTCGGCCGGGACAACGCCCGGCGCGTCTACGGTCTCGAGTAACTCCACTTTGGACCCCTGCACCTGGGCCATGGCCGTGCCGAGCCGGCGGCCCAGTTCGGTGTAGGCGGCGAACCGGCCATCGTCGAAAAACTGGTCGCTGGTGCTCTCGTGGGGGAAGGCGGGTCGGTGTGCCGCATAGGAAAGCAGCCAGTACGGCAGGTCCCGCCACAGCACCGCCTTCCCGATGACCAGGCGTCCGGTGGTCCGCTGCCCGCTCTCCTCCGGATAGTGGATGGTTCCGGTAAGCACCGGGCACTCGGCCAGCCGGGGGTCGAGTGCGCTCATCGGGTGGTCGTCGTCCAAGGGCTTCGCGGTACCGGGCTCGATCCGCCACGGATCGTCGAACTCCACCCGCACGCCGAGTTCCTGCTGGGCCAGCGTCAGGGCGTCCGCGAGCGAGGTGGCGCCCGGCGGGGCGTTCACGCCCGCGTCCACGCAGTAGATCTCGGCGCAGCGCCGCCGGAAAAGCTCTACCAGGCCGAGATTGTCGTAGTGCCCGCCGTCGGTGACGTGCAGCAGCCGGTCGCTGTAGGAGTGCACGCCGAGCACTTCCCGTACCAGGTAGGTCAGCCGCCGGGCCCGGGGAAGGCCGGGGTAGGACCAGCCCTGCCCGGACGCTTCGAGCAGGAAGTGCGGGTTGGGCAGCCAGGCGCCGAGGCGGGCGCCCGACACCGCGAACAACACCTGGTACCACCCCGCGCCCCGGCCCATCGCCGAGGCGAAGGCCCCGCCACTGACCGCCACCGCGCTCTGCACGGTCAGGTCACGCCACAACCGGTTGTGCACCAGGCGTTCGAGCTTGTCCGTGCGCACCCAGCCCACGTCCGGCCCACCCACCCAGTTCGCGCTCAGGGTGTAGGAGACGCAGTTGAGGCCGGGCGGGGTGCGGGCTTCCCCGGTGAGGTTGGCGGCCGCGGCGAAGATGACCTCCGGGAAGGACTCCGGCCGCTTGCCGTATGTGGACAGTGTCGTGCCCTCGGCGCTGGGGTAGAGCACCACGATCTCCTGCCCGTCTCGGCGGATCGTGCGCACCGCGAAGGTGCACGCGAGCCGTTCCCGGTAGAACGGGTGCAGGCTCAGCGAAGTCTGGTCGAACAGCCCGAGCACCACCCCGAGGCCGACCGCCGTCCACAGTGCCGCGTCGGTCTTGCCGATCCCGAGCATCGTCACGAACAGCAGGAGCCAGGCCAGGCCGAGCACCGTGGTGGTGAGCATGACCAGGAGCAGTTGCAGCAGGCTGTTGGGGATGGCCGCGGTGATTCCCTTCCTGGCGGAGTGGATCGCGTCATTGAGGGTCTTTCGCTTGCGCCACAGAATCGAGGCGAGCGCGGAAAGATACGCCAGCGCGACCATGCCGACCGGACCGCCTACGCGGATCCCCGGGCTGGTCTGGGCCAGCAACTCCTCCACCAGCCAGCCGAGTACGGGAAGCACGATCGTCAGGACCGCGGCCAGCCCCATGAGCACCGCGAGCCGCCCCGAGAGCCGGCGCATCACCCAAGTCGCCGTCCCGCCGTGGGGCAGCGCGCGGCCGACCAGGGAGACCAGCAGCGCGGCCAGGGCCAGCGTGCCCAGCCCCAGCAGCACGCCCGCCCGGGGTGCGGCCAGCCGCGCGTCCGCCGGCAGTTCGGTCAGGGGCAGGAAGTCGTAGAACCGCCCGGCGAGCACCCCGGCCACGACGGCCGGGGCGAACAGCGCCGCCAGCGACAGCAACAGCCCGCGCGCGAGCACGCCCAGCGCGGTGAACATTTCGGCGGGGGTGGCGGCCAGATAGCCGACGTGCCGGCGAAGGAAGTCCTCTTCCACGCTTCCGTGCGCGAAAGCGGTTTCCGGATCGCGCACGGCACCCGGTGGCGCGGAGGTCTCGGTGAGCAGTTGTTGCAGCGCGCCCGCGGTGAAGCCATCGCCCGAGACCGACACCAGGTAGCGCGCACCGAGCAGGCGGGAACGCATCGACTGCACCACGCCCAGCGCGATGCTCGCCGCCCGGATTCCGCCGCCCGACAGGCAGAAACCGACGGCACCCGGCTCCACGTCCGGCACCTGATAGCCGCGGCGCCAGCGTTCGGCCGCGCGGGGAACCGACGGCGGCGGCCCGGGTGGGTCCGGGTCGCGGTCGGTCAGCGGCGCGCACTCCTGCCCGTCGGAGTCCTCGAGCGTGACCGCTTTTCCGAACGCGCAACGGAACCAGGTCACCAGGATGCCGTAGAGCGCGACCAGCCCGGCGGGGAGCAGGGCCGAATACTTGATCACCGCCAGGGCCACCGAGACCTCCCGCCGTGCCCAGCCGGGATCACCGGTCGCCAGCAGAAGGACCGTATCCCCGCACCCGGCGAGCGCCGCGATCAGTGCCGCCGTGCGGGCGAAGCGGAATCCCTGCAGCGTCCAGGGTTTCCGGGCGCACCACAACGCGGCAGTCGTGCCGAGCAGCAACGCCGGGCCGGCGCAGACGACTGGCACGACGCTCCACGCCACGGACGGTGTTTCGTAAACGAATTCGTCGAGCCCGCGAGGCTCGGTCCGGAACAGTTCCACGCCCCGCGCCCTGGTCGCGTACACCGCGATCCCGGCGGCCAGCAGCGCCGCGGCCGCGAGCGTGGTCCCTACCGCGCCGGCCTTCCCCGGCCGGTGCTCCGCCGGCCTGAGCAGTACGCGCAACCCCATCGCCACCCGTCCCCTCCCCACGGCAAATGGTAGCAGTGGCGGGCGATCGCGGGAGCAAGGTCCGGACCGGGTGGACTCCGGCTGACATGACTGGTTTTCACGTTGCCGCTCGCGGCGAGAGCAGGTCGGCGAGCTCGGTGAACCTGGTTACCGAGAGGTCCGCGGTCACGCCGACGGTCCTGAAGTGTCTATTGTGGACGTCGGCGGTAGAGGTCGCGCAGGAGCAGGATCTCGCCGCCGTGGTGAATGGTTTCACGGTTGATGTGCAGGATCAGCGCGCTCAGCGGGAACTTCGCGTACGGGCCTTCGGCAGGTCCGCACGGCCTGGACAGACCGTCCTCTCCGAGGCCGCGCACGCCATCGATCCAGCGCTCGTAGGCCGCGTCCAGTTGGGCCAGCGCGGGTTTCGCGTCATCCGCGTAGTCGAAGGTGTCCAGATCCGCGGGCGGCCCACCGAAATGGGAAGCGGTCCGCGCGCCCAGCACACCCACGACGATATGCGCGATCCGCCACGCGATCGTGGTGACCGGCGGGGGATCGGGCTCGGGCCGGGCGAACTCGAAGACGTACGCGCTGCTGGTCGGGCCGACCGCGCTCGGGCCACGCATTGGCGGGCGCGTGGGCCGGTGGTGGGGGGCGGTCGGCCGGCGGCTCCGGCTCAGCGGTGACGCCTACCCGCTGCGCATCCCGATGGATCTGGTCAGCCGCCTGGACCGCACGGAGGTGCGTCTGCGGGTGTCGTCGACGGAGTCGCCCGCCGACACCTGGACGCGCGAGCACCTCATCGAACGGATTCCGGGAAGCGGGGAAGGAAGCTCATGAAGGGCGCGGAGTTGATCGGTTGTGAAGTCGTCGACCGCGACGGCAGGAGTGTCGGGCACGTGCACGACCTCGTGTTCCGGAAACAGGACCGCGAAAACGCCGCGCCGCATTTCCAGGTGATCGCACTCGAATGCGGCAAGGCCGGAATCGGTGACCGGCTCGGCTACATGCGCCCATGCGCCAGGCGATGGCGGGGCGGGGCCGTGGCCGCTCACGGCGTTGTTCCGGTGGCTCAGCCGGCACGCGCGAGTGGTCGAATGGTCCGAGGTGCGCCTCGTCGAGCCGCCCCGGATCGAAATCCGCAAGCGGATCGACGAGCTGCACCGGTCGATCGACGTGCTTCCCGCCTGATTTCCGTTACAGGCCTTCGGTGAGCGTGTCCCAGAAGGACAGCTCGTAGGCCTGCAGCAGCCGGGTCGCGCGGCGGGCCAGCGTGGGGGAGTCACCGTCGGCGATGGCTTCCTCGATGACGGCGAGCGCGGTGTTTTCGAAATCCGGCGGCGCCTGGGTGAAGAAGTCGAAGAACGCCACCGCTACGTCACTCGCGCCGTACGCTTCGCGCAACGCGGCCGCGGCCTTACCGCAGTTGTCGCCCCACGCCGCGAAATTGGCCAGCAGCGCGAGCACCACGTCCAGCCGGGAGCCGTTGAGCGCCAGCCACGCGACAAACGCCGGATACGCCTGCGCACCCGGGAGCGGCTCGTACGTGTGCAGGTCGTCGCCGGTCAGATCGAGCCATTCCGCCAGCCCGCGCAGTTTGCGCAGGGCGATCCCTTCCCCTTCGGCCAGGGCGAGAAAGAATTCGCCGGACGGGCCGTCGGGGAACCGGGCGGCGAGTTGCGCGAAGCTGCGGCGGTCACTGTGCACGATCGTGTGCTCCTCGGCGGCCAGCGCACGTAACCGGTCGTCGGGGATCGCACGCCGGCCGAGCAGGTCGAGAAACCGGTGTGACCGGATCTCGTCGGCCGTCGCGGCCAGTTCCCGGCTGATGCCCTCGACCAGCTCCACCGCGCTGATGTGCATGCGTCCTGTCTTACCGGTCGAGCCTTGTCAGCGCTACGGCTCAACTGGTTGGTTACCAGACGTCACCATCCTGCGGAAAGCAAGGTTTCGCGACGCCGGGTTTCCGGGGGTCGCGTCAGCGGAGGCCGGCGGTCCAGGTGAGGCGGGTTCCGCCGCCCGGGACCGGGTCGACGGAGCAGGTTCCGCCCCACCGGGCGGCGCGGCTGGTCAGGTTGGCCAGCCCGCTCCGGCGGGCCGGGTCCCGCGGAAGGCCGATGCCGTCGTCGAGCACGGTGAGGGAGAACCGGCGGCCGTCGCGGTCCACGGTCGCCTCGACGGTGACCGAGGTGGCCGCGGCGTGCCGGGCCACGTTCGCCAGCGACTCCCGCGCGGCGGCGAGGACGTCGATCCGCAGCGGGCCGGTGACCGCGGCTTCGAGTGGCCCGTCGAACCCGACGCGCGGCTCGAAGCCGAGCGCCGCGGCGCTCTCCCGCGCCAGTTCGAGCAGCAGGGACCGGATGCCGCCCTCGGCCGGCTCCTGCAGCGAGAAGATGCTGTTGCGGAGTTCCCGGATCGTCTCGTCGATGTCCTGCATGAACCGGCCCAGCTCCGGCCGGTTCAGCTCCCGCAGGCCGAGGCCGATCGCGAACAGCCGCTGGATGACCAGGTCGTGCAGGTCCCGGCCGATCCGGTCGCGGTCCTCCAGCACCGCGAGCCGCCGCCGGTCGTCCTCGGCGCGGGCGAACTGCACGGTGACCGCGGCGTGCGCGGCGAAATCCCGCACCAGCTCGACGTCGATGTCGGTGAACGGGACCTTGTCGCCGAACTTGGCCACCAGCAACACCCCGAGCGTCTCGGAACCGACCACCAGTGGCACGGCCACCGCGGAGTCGAGATCCTTCACGTTCGCCGGCACGGCCCCGCCCTGCTGCGCGGCGACGTACACCCCGTACTGCCGCACCACCACGGGTTCTCCCGAAGTGAACGCCTGCCCGGCCGCTGTCCCCTCGGTGGGGACCGTGAGCATGGCCAGCCGTTTGTGCTCCGGGTCCGGGGAAGCGATCACGTCGAAGACCAGCGTGGACTCGTCGTCCGGCGCGGGACGGGCGACGGCGCCGACCGACGCGCCCGAGACGGCCCTTGCCTGCTCGGCCACCAGGTGCAGCGTCCCGGCGAAGTCCTCGCCGGACAGCAGTGCGGCGGTGACCTGGTGGCAGGCCTTCAGCCAGCGCTCACGCAACGCCAGCTGGCCTTCGGTCTCGTCCACGCTCTCTCCCCGGCAGCCGCGCTCGGGCACGGTCGTTGAAACGTCCCTGACAACCTCGGCCGGCAAGAGGCCAGGATACCCGGCGCCGTTTCGGCCGCCCCGGAACGGGAACGTCAGGAACGAACCGTGCCGAAGTCAAGGAGGTAACGAACAGCGGCCCAGCTGGTGCGAGACCTGATGACGCCGAACCCGGTGACGTGGCCGCCGGACGCTTCGGTCCGCCAGGCCGCCCAACGAACGCGGGAGCAGGACATCGGCAACGCGCTGGTGGCCGAGGGCGACCGGCTGCGAAACATCGTCACCGACTGGGACATCGTGGTGCGGGGTGGTGCGGGGTGGTGCCGAGCGGGACGATCTGCCCGACGTCCACCAGAGCGACGTGTGCGGTGAAAGGGTCGTGACGGCGGAACTGACCGAACCCGCCGAGGCGACCATCGCCCGGATGCGCGAGAACGCCATTCGCCGGATCGCCGTGGTCGAGAACGGCCGCCCGGTCGGCGTGCTGTTTCCGGGCGACGCCGCACTGGAGCGGGATCCGAACTCCGTGCTGGGCGACATCAGCGCGGCGGCCGGCAACGTGTGATCCGAGCCTGATCCGACTCGGCCTCACGGCGCCCCGGGCACCTCGCCCGGGGCGCCGTGGGTGTGCGTGACTCACCCGAGACCGGTGGAGAAACGCCAGACACACGAACGCGGGCGCATGATGGAAGAAAGCCGTCGCGGGTAAGGGAGCCGTCTCATGCCGGCCTATGTGGAACTTCAGCCGCTGCTGTGGCCGATCATCGCCCTGATCTGGCTCATCGTGTCCATGTACTCGCGCACCGCGGTCCGGCGCCGCTGGCACGCTCATCCGCATCCGGCCTCGCGTCACGCGGGGCGGGTGCCGCCCGATGCCCGCTCCCGGCTGGCCGCGCACGAATTGCTGCGGGCACGCTGGGAGAAGGCCCGTGAGCGGTACGGGCGGGTCGCGGCCGCGTATGGGGAGTACGAGTCGGACGCGTTGCAGGTGCTGCGGTTGCCCGCGCTGGCCGATCCCGAGGTGCCGTCGACCGCGCGGTTCATCGACGCCTTCCACGAGGCGATGGCGCTGCACACCGATCTGTTTCCCCCGGAGGACATGGCCAGGAAGTTCGTCGCCGCCACCGACTCGGCCGCCCTCGCCTGGGACGCGGCCCGGGAGGCGGCGGAGAAGCTGCGCGCCTCCCGGTTCACCGCCGAGGAACGGGCCCTGATCGCGCAGGGCATCAAACTGCTCGAACTCGCGGAAGGCGGGACTACCCCGGCCGAACAGGAGGCCGCCTTCGGTGCGGCCCGCCAGGTGCTGGCCCGGCTGGAACGCAGCGTCGGCGGGCGGCTCGAGTGGCGGGTGCCCCGGCCCGCGCACGAGCACATCGAACACCGGGGAAAGCCGCTGCTCCCGTAATCGCCGTCGCGTCCTCCCCGAGCGGGGAGCTCAGGGAGGGCGACCCGTCACCAGCGGGAGACTCGCGGTGAGGGGCGACTCGCGCTACTTCTGGCGGGCCTTCGCGGTCTGGCGCTGGTTCGCCCGCTCGATCGCCTTGACCAGTTCGGACTTGCTCATCTGCGAGCGGCCCCTGATGTCCAGCTTCTGGGCCACGTCGTACAGGTGTTGCTTGCTGGCCGACGTGTCCACGCCGCCCGCGGTCCTGGTGGGCTTCCGGTTGGCGCCCCGCGCGGCCTGCTGGTCGGACGGGCCGCGGCGCTCCTTCGGCTCCCAGTGGTCGCCGACCTTCTCGAACGAGTGCTTGAGCGCCGCGAACGCGGTCTGGTGGGCGCGCCGGCCCTCGCCGTAGGTTTCCACGGCCGAGTCGTGCGCCTTGATCCAGGTCTCCTGCGCCTTCTTCGGCGAACGCTCCAGCGTGCTGGGCAGGACCTCACGTCCAGGCATCCGCTAGCACCTCCTTTTTCTTCGCCGTGCGGCTTCCCGTTCCGGATCAGCGCCAAACCCCGCCGGCCGCCGGATGCGCGAAGCCCTCCATGGAAAACTCCTATCCCGGATGGGTTTCGCCGCCGAGCGCGGCGATCACCTCGCCGTTGTAGTACGAGGAAAGCCGGTTCGCGGCGAGGAACACGTAGGACGGCGCCAGCTCGTCGGGATGGGCGGGCCGCCCTGCCGGTGCGTGCTCGCCGAAGGATTCGACGTGCTTTTCGGACATCGTGGCCGGGATCAGCGGTGTCCACACCGGACCGGGCGCGACGCAGTTGATCCGGATCCCCCGCGGTGCCAGTGCCTGCGCCATCGCATAGGCCCAGGCGTTGATCGCGCCCTTGGTGGTGGAGTAGTCGATGAGCTTCTTGTTGCCCCGCAACCCGTTCACCGACGAGGTGTTGACGATCACCGAACCTTCGCCGAGGTGCGGCAGCGCCCGCCGCGTCACCCGGAAACAGCTGTGGATGTTGACGTCGAAGGTGTGCAGCCACTGCTCCTCGGTCAGCTCGTCCGGCGACTCGAGTTCCGTTTGGGTGGCCACGTTGTTGACCAGCAGGTCCAGACCACCCAGGAAGCGGACCGCGTTGTCCACGACGTCGCGGCAGTGGTCGGCGCGGGCGAGATCGCCGGGCAACAGCACGCACTGCCGCCCCTGTTTGCGCACCAGTTCCGTGGTGTGCTCGGCGTCGGCGTGCTCGGACAGGTAGGCGATCGCGATGTCGGCGCCCTCCTTGGCGAAGGCCACCGCGACGGCCCGGCCGATTCCCGAGTCGCCCCCGGTGATCAGCGCGCGGCGGTCCCGCAACAGGTCCCGGCCGACGTAGTCGTCCATCTCGTCCCGGGGTTTCGGGCGCATCTCGGCGGTGCTGCCCGGGGGTTCCTGTTTCTGTGGCGGTTGGCTCATACGGCAGGTGTCCTTGATCCAGCCGGGACCAAAACCCGTGGTTGAACGCCCCCGGCACGGGTATGCCGTCCCGTATGCGAGCCGTAGTGACCGGCGCCAGCGGCAACGTCGGAACCAGTGTCATCGAAGCGCTCAGCCCCGCCGGGGAGGTCGACGAGATCGTCGGGGTGGCGCGACGGGAACCGGAGTGGACACAGCCGAAACTCCGCTGGACGGTCGCGGACGTCGGCGAGGACGACCTCGCCCCGCTGTTCCGGGGAGCCGACGTGGTGATCCATCTCGCCTGGCTCTTCCAGCCCACCCACCACCCCACCGTGACCTGGCGGAACAACGTGCTGGGCAGCATCAGGGTGTTCGAGGCGGTGGCGACGGAACGTGTGCCCGCCCTGATCTACGCGTCCTCCGTGGGCGCCTATTCGCCGGGACCGAAGGACTCGCGGGTCGACGAGAACTGGCCGACGCACGGCTGGCCCACCGCCGCCTATCCCCGGGAAAAGGCTTACCTGGAGCGGTGTCTCGACTCGTTCGAGCGCGACAACTCCGGGGTCCGCGTGGTACGGCTGCGGCCGGGGTTCGTGTTCAAGCGGGAGGCGGCCTCCCAGCAGCGTCGCCTGTTCGCCGGTCCGCTGCTGCCGGGGGCGCTGGTTCGCCCGTCCCTGCTGCCCGTGGTTCCTGACGTGCCCGGCCTTCAGATCCAGGCCGTGCATTCCGCGGACGTCGGAGAGGCCTACCGGCTGGCCGCGCTGGGCGATTTCCGCGGCGCGTTCAACGTCGCCGCCGAACCGGTCGTCGACGCGTCGGTGCTCGCCGAGATGTTCGGCGCGCGCAAGCTTTCCCTGCCGCCATGGGCGGTACGGGCCTCGCTGGCCGCCGCCTGGCGGGCCCACCTGGTGCCCGCGTCGCCGGGGCTGTTCGAAACCGTGCTGCGGCTGCCCCTGATGGACACCACGAGGGCGCGCACCGAACTCGGCTGGACCCCGCGGCACAGCGCGACGGACGCCATCGAGGAGTTTCTCAGCGGCCTGCGGGGCGGAGCGGGAACCCGGACCCCGCCGCTGAGGCCCGACGGCCTGAGCGGCCGGGTCCGCGAGTTGCGGACCCACATCGGCGGCAAGCCCTGACGTGCCAGGGCCTCCGGGCCTCCGAGGTGTCGCTCGCCGAGCCAGACCGCCTTGACCTGGAGTTTCCCGGCTGATGGGTGGCTACCGCGGGCGGGGATGATAGGAATGCCGCGTGAGCCAGATCGAGACCGCAGCCGAGGAAGCCATCACCCTGACCAGCGAGCTGATCCGGATCGACACCACGAACACGGGCGATCCGGACACTCTGGTCGGGGAGCGCAAGGCCGCCGAATACGTGGCCGAGAAGCTCGCCGAAGTCGGGTACGAGATCAGCTACATCGAGTCCGGCGGCCGTGACCGGCACAACGTGATCGCGCGGCTGCCCGGCGCCGACCCGGGCCGGGGCGCGCTGCTCGTGCACGGCCACCTCGACGTGGTGCCCGCCGATCCGTCCGAATGGTCGGTGCACCCGTTCTCCGGCGCGGTCCAGGACGGCTACGTCTGGGGCCGCGGCGCGGTGGACATGAAGGACATGGTCGGCATGACCCTGGCCCTCGCGCGGCACTACAAGCGGCACGGGATCGTCCCGCCCCGCGACCTGATCTTCGCGTTCCTGGCCGACGAAGAGGCCGGCGGCAAGTTCGGGGCGCAGTGGCTGGTCGAGCACCGCCCCGAGGAGTTCGAGGGCGCGACCGAGGCGATCAGCGAGGTCGGCGGGTTCTCCATCACCTTGAAGGACGACGTCCGGGCCTATCTGATCGAGACGGCGGAGAAGGGCATCCGCTGGATGAAGCTGCGCGTGCGCGGCACGGCAGGGCACGGGTCGATGATCCACCGCGACAACGCCGTCACCAAGCTGGCCGAGGCGGTCGCGCGGCTCGGCAACCACCGTTTCCCGTTGGTGCTCACCGACTCCGTACGCGAGTTCCTCGCCGGGGTCACCGAGCTCACCGGCTGGGACTTTCCGGAGGACGACCTCGAAGGGGCCGTGGCCAAGCTGGGCAACATCTCGCGGATGGTCGGGGCGACCCTGCGGGACACGGCCAACCCGACCATGCTCACCGCGGGCTACAAGTCCAACGTGATCCCGTCGGTGGCCGAGGCCGCCGTGGACTGCCGGATCCTGCCGGGCCGGCTGGACGCCTTCGACCGCGAGGTCGACGAAATCCTCGGGCCCGACATCGAGAAGGAGTGGATGGAGCTTCCGCCGGTCGAGACGACCTTCGACGGGGCGCTGGTGGACGCGATGACCGCCGCGGTCCTCGCGGAGGATCCGGGCGCCAGGACCCTGCCCTACATGCTTTCCGGCGGGACCGACGCCAAGTCGTTCCAGTCGCTGGGTATCCGCAACTTCGGCTTCGCGCCGCTGAAACTGCCCGCCGATCTGGATTTCTCGGCACTGTTCCACGGCGTGGACGAGCGGGTTCCCGTCGACGCGCTGAAGTTCGGCGTCCGCGTCCTGGACCGCTTCCTGCGGACGTCGTGAGTCAGGAAGCGAGGTAGTTGGCGGCGGTGGCCGGCTGGCGTCTGCGGCGGAGCCAGATCCGGCGGGTGCCGTCGGAGTAGAGCCGCACCATCGACAGCTCCCACCCGGCGAACTCGGCGTGGATCGACAACTGGGTGGCGGCCGCGCGCCGGGAGACGCCGGGCGGCAACTGCAGCCGGCGGTACTCCCAGTCTTCGTCGACCACCGCCTCCTGGTTGTTCATGGCTGGATCACCTGGATCCCTTCTCCTGTTCCCGAGCCGACGAACACCCGCGAGGTCCGCTCGTCGACACTGATCGAGTTCGGCTGGCGCACACTGGGGAACCGGTACTTCTCGACCGGCTCGCCACCGCGGACGTCGAACCCGACAACCTCGTTGCGTTCGGTGAGCGTCACCCAGGCCAGGTCGCGCTTGGCGTCGTAGGCGATCGCGTAGATCCCGCCCGGCACCGGGTAGAGCTGGCGCAGCAGCAGCGGGCTCGTGGAAAACGCGAGCAGCGCGCCGCCCCGGGTGTCGGTGACCAGCACCCGGCCGTAGGAGTCGGACGCCGCGTTGGTCGCGCCCTCACCCGCGCGCAGCCCCTCACCGATCGTGCCGCCGTCGAGATCGACCGAGAACACCGCGGTCCGCAACCTGTCGAGGACCACCGTGCCGTCCGGAGTCCGGACGATCTCGTCCGCGCTGTACAGCCCGCCGGTGACCGACTTGGCCACCTTGCCGCCGTCGAGCACGTCGATCGCCTTCCGGTCCCGCACGGCGACGAGCGTCCGGGTGCCTTCGGCGACCGCCTCCGCGGGCTGGCCCGGTACCGCGACCGTGGTGACCGCGCCACCGGGAAGCGCGATCCGCGCGATCTCGCCCCGCGCGGGAATGCCGGCCAGCACCGCACCGTTGCCGGCGCTCAACTGCTCCACGGGCCCGCCCACGGCGATCTGGACGGGTGCCGCGTTCACGTCGTCCAGCCGGTACAGCAGCACCTTGTCGCCGCCGGCGACAGCGAGCACGCGGTTCGCCTGGTCCGTGGCCATGCTTGTGACACCTGTGCCGACGTTCGCCGCGGACAACGACAGCACCGTGCCCGCGGCCGGCACGGCGGGCGCCGGGGACAGGGGAGCAGTCGCCGCCACGGGGTTCGCCACGACCTGGAGGTCGTCTCCGCCGCTCTTGCTCGAAGAGCAGCCGGTGGCCAGCAGAACGCAGGCGAGCGGGACAGCGGCCCCAGCGGCGCGCCGCCAACCTCGGGACCTTCGCACCCGACCTCCCGATCCTGCCCCGAACTGCACTCTCAGCATCCTCCACAATGCCCGCCACGTCACGTATCTGTCACCTGCTTGTCATTTCGGCCACCGCTCCGGGTAACCGAAGGCCGGTGCGCTGACGTCGTCCAGCGCGGCCCTGATCGCGGTGGGCAGCGTGATCTCCTCGGCCGCCAGCGAGCCGGTGAGCTGGGCGGTGTCCCGGGCGCCGACCACGGGAGCCACCACCTCGGGCCGGTCGCGTACCCAGGCCAGCGCGACCGCCAGGGGAGAGGTGCCCAGCCCGTCCGCGGCGGTCGCCACGGCCTCGACGATCCTGGCGGCGCGCTCGGTCCGGTGCTGCTCGACGTAGCCCGCGTAGGCCGGGGACGCCCCGCGCGAATCGGCCGGCGTCCCGGTGCGGTACTTGCCGGTGAGCACCCCGCGGCCGAGCGGCGCCCAGGGCAGCAGCCCGATCCCGTGATAGGCGGTCGCCGGCACGACCTCCCGCTCGACCCCGCGCTCGACCAGCGAATACTCGACCTGGGTGGAGACCAGCGAGGAACTCGCGGCGGCCGTCGCCAGCTGCCATCCCGCGTAGTTCGACACCCCGGTGTAGCGGACCTTGCCCGAGGTCACCGCGTAGTCGAGCGCCGACAGGGTCTCGCTCAGCGGCACGTTTTCGTCCCAGGCGTGCAGCTGCCACAGGTCGATATGGTCCACGCCCAGGCGCCGCAGCGAGCCGTCGAGCGCGGTCAGCAGCGCACCCCGGGAGGCGCCACCACCGAACGGCCCCTCGGTGCGCCGGGCCACGGCCTTGGTGGCGATCACGACGTCCTCGCGCGGCACCACGTCGGCCAGCAGCGAACCCAGGATCCGTTCGCACTCACCCTCGGCGTAGACGTCGGCCGTGTCCACCAGAGTGCCCCCGGCGTCCACGAACGCGACGAGCTGGCCGGCCGCCTCCTCGGCGTCCGTGGCCTCGCCCCAGGACATCGTGCCGAGAGCCATCCGGGAGACCCGGAGTCCCGACCGGCCCAGGTGTCGCTTCTGCATGGACAGAGAGTAACCGCGCCGCTCCCCGGTTGCGCCGAGGGTGCGGGGCAGTGTCTTCGCGGGTCTTCCGGGGGTCTTCGCGGGTCTGCGGGGCTTTCCGGGGTTGCAACCCCCGGAACCCGTCCGGGTGACCCATGGATACCCTGCGCCCCGTGCAAAACGGAACAACGACCTCAAACCCGACCCTGTCCTGGGCACGGTGATCATGGGCTGGTTCGAAGCGCTCGTGCTGGGCCTCGTGCAGGGCCTGACCGAGTTTCTCCCCATCTCCTCCAGCGCCCACCTGCGCATCACGGCCGCACTGGCCGGCTGGGACGATCCCGGCGCGGCGTTCACCGCGGTGATCCAGATCGGCACCGAACTCGCGGTCATTCTGTACTTCGGCGAGAAGATCGGCCGGATCATCCGGGCCTGGTTCCGCTCGCTGTACTCCAGGAAGTACCGGCACGATCCCGACGCCCGCCTGGGCTGGCTGGTGATCATCGGGTCCATCCCGATCGTGGTGTTCGGGCTGCTCTTCCAGGACGACATCCACCACACCTTCCGCGACCTGCGGATCACCGCGACCGTGCTGATCGTGTTCGGCGTCGTCCTGGCGATCGCCGACCGGGTGGGCGCCCAGACCCGCGACCTGGACCACCTGACCGTGCCGCACGGGCTCGGCTACGGGTTCGCCCAGGCCCTCGCGCTGATCCCGGGCGTTTCCCGCTCGGGCGGCACGGTCAGCGCCGGCCTGTTGCTCGGCTACCGGCGGGCCGAAGCCACGGAGTACGCGTTCCTGCTCGCCGTGCCCGCGGTGTTCGGCTCCGGGCTCTACGAGCTGACCAAGATCGGCGAGGGCACCGGCCCACGGTGGGGCCCGACCATCCTGGCCACGCTCGTCTCGTTCGGGGTCGGTTACGCGGTGATCGCCTGGCTGATGAACTTCATCAAGACCCGCAGCTACCTGCCCTTCGTGGTGTACCGGATCGCACTGGGCGTGCTGCTGTTCGTGCTGATGGCCACCGGGGCGCTCGACCCTGCCGCGGGTCCGCAGTTCTAGGGGAGTCGTAGGGTGGCCGGCGTGGCTACCGTGATTCTTCTCCGGCACGGCCGCTCGACCGCCAACGGCTCGGGCGTGCTGGCCGGCCGCACCCCCAACGTCGGCCTCGACGACACCGGCCGCGAGCAGGCAGGCGCGCTGTGCCAGCGGCTCAAGGACGTGCCGCTGGCCGAGGCGGTCGTTTCGCCGCTGCTGCGCTGCAAGCAGACCGTGGCGCCGCTGGTCGCCGACCGCGGGCTCGTCCGTGCCATCGACCCCCGGCTGTCCGAAGTGGACTATGGCGAGTGGACGGGGCGGGAGCTGAAGACCCTGGTCAAGGAGCCGTTGTGGCGGGTCGTTCAGGCGCATCCGTCCGCGGCGGTGTTCCCGGGCGGCGAGGGCCTCGCGGGCATGCAGGCACGCGCGGTCGCCGCCGTCCGCGAACACGACGCGCGGATCACCGCCGCGCACGGCGAAGAAGCCGTGTGGCTGCTGTGCAGCCACGGGGACGTGCTCAAGGCGCTGCTGGCCGACGCGCTCGGCCAGCACCTGGACTCCTTCCAGCGGATCGTCGTCGACCCGGCGTCGATCTCCGTGGTCCGTTACACCGAAACCCGCCCGTTCGTGCTGCGGATGAACGATCATGGGCCGGACTTCGCCGGAATAGTGCCCCCGAAGCCGAAGCGAGGTAGGAAGAAAGCATCCTCCGACGCCGAGGTCGGCGGCACGACAGGACAGAGTTCGACAGCAAGGGGCAATCTTCGATGACGCCGGATAATCCGTTCGCCACGGTCAGTGATCTGCCCTCTGGGTTGCCGCCGTTCGACCGCATCGCCGACGAGCACTTCGCGCCGGCCTTCGCCGCCGGGCTCGCCGCGCAAACCGTCGAGATCGAGGCGATCGCCGACAACCCCGAACCGGCGTGTTTCGACAACACCATCGTGGCGATGGAGCGGTCCGGACGGCTGTTGCACCGGGTGTCGATGGTGTTCTTCAACCTGACCTCGTCGGACACCAACCCCGCGCTGCAGGAACTGCAGGCCGACATCGCGCCGCGGCTGTCCGCGCACCACGACGCGATCCACCTCAACCCGAAGCTGTTCGGGCGGGTGCGGGAGCTTTACCAGCGGCGCGAGTCGCTGGGCCTGGACGACGAGTCCGCCTGGCTGCTCGAACGCGTCCACACCGACTTCCAGCGCGCCGGTGCCGGGTTGCCGGAGGCCGACCAGCGACGGCTGCGGGTGCTGAACGAGGAGCTGTCGAAGCTCAGCACCCGCTTCCAGGAGAACCTGTTGCGGGACACCAATGATCTCGCGGTGCTCGTGGACGACGTGACGGAGCTGGCCGGGCTGTCCGCCGACACCGTCGCGGCCGCGGCCGAAGCCGCGAACGCGCGTGGCGAGCAGGGCAGGTACCTGCTGAACCTCAGCCTGCCGACATCGCAGCCCCTGCTGGCGTCACTGGAGAACCGGGCACTGCGCGAGCGGCTGTTCGCCGCGTCCGTCTCCCGTGGCAGCCGGGGCAACGAGAACGACAACACCGGGATCCTGACCAGGATCGCGGCGTTGCGGGCCGAGCGGGCGGCGCTGCTGGGCCATCCGCACCATGCCGCGTATGTGATCTCGGACCAGACGGCGCGCACCTCCGAAGCCGCCATCGGGCTACTGGAACGGCTCGCGCCGGCCGCGGTCGCCAACGCACGGCGCGAAGCCGAGGAACTCCAGCGCTACCTCGAACAGGGTCTTCCCGGTGCCACACTCGAGCCCTGGGACTGGGCGTTCTACGCAGAGCGGGTGCGCAAGGCCAGGTTCGACATCGACGAGGCGACCCTGCGGCCGTACTTCGAGCTCGACCGGGTTCTCACCGACGGCGTGTTCTACGCGGCGACCAGGCTGTACGGGCTGAGCTTCACCGAGCGGCACGACCTGCCGAGGTACCACCCCGACGTGCGGGTGTGGGAGGTCTTCGACGCCGACGGCAGCCCGCTCGGGCTGTTCCTGGGCGACTACTACACGCGGGACTCCAAGCGCGGCGGTGCCTGGATGAACACGTTCGTGGATCAGTCGGGGCTGCTGGGTGAACGGCCGGTGGTGGTCAACAACCTCAACCTCGCCAAGCCACCGCGGGGAGAGGCGACCCTGCTCACCTTCGACGAGGTGACCACGGCCTTCCACGAGTTCGGGCACGCGCTGCACGCCCTGCTCTCGGACGTGCGGTACCCGACGTTCTCCGGCACCAGCGTGCCCAGGGACTTCGTCGAATACCCATCCCAGGTCAACGAGATGTGGATGCTGTGGCCGGAGGTGCTGGCGAACTACGCCCGGCACCACCGGACCGGTGAGCCGCTGCCGCAACGGCTGGTCGACCGGCTGGAAGAGTCCGCCCAGTACGGGCAGGGCTTCGCCACCACCGAGTACCTCGCGGCGGCCTTGCTGGACCAGGCGTGGCACGGGCTCACCACCGACGACCAGGTCGAGCACGTCGATCGGTTCGAGGCCGCCGTGCTGGAGAAGGCCGGGGTGGCGCTGGCGACCGTGCCGCCGCGCTACCGCAGCACCTACTTCGCGCACGTGTTCAGCGGCGGCTACTCCGCGGGCTACTACTCCTACATCTGGAGCGAGGTGCTCGACGCGGACACCGTCGAATGGTTCAAGGAAAACGGCGGTCTCACCAGGGAAAACGGCGACCACTTCCGCCGCACCCTGCTCGGCCGGGGTGGCAGCCTCGACTCGCTGGCCGCCTTCCGCGGCTTCCGCGGCCGCGACCCCGAAATCCAGCCGCTGCTCGACCGTCGCGGCCTCACCGGCGCCTGACCCCCGCCCGCGAGTTCTCCCTTCCCGGCGGTCCGAGCGGAGCCCGGGCGGCGCGAAGGGAGAACTCGCACGGCCTGAGTGCGGGACTCGATGATCAGATCAGGCCGAGCTTCTGGACCGCGGCGCGCTCGTCGGCCAGTTCGGTGACCGAGGCGTCGATCCGGGTCCGGGAGAACTCGTTGAGCTCCAGCCCCTGCACGATCTCGTAGCGGCCGTCCCTGGTGGTGACCGGGAACGACGAGATCAGGCCGTCGGGCACACCGTAGGAGCCGTCGGAGGGCACCGCCATCGAGGTCCAGTCGCCCTCCGCGGTGCCGTTGACCCAGGTGTAGACGTGGTCGATCGCGGCGGACGCGGCCGACGCGGCCGAGGACGCGCCCCGTGCCTCGATGATCGCGGCACCGCGCTTGGCCACGGTGGGAATGAACTCCTCGGCCAGCCACTTCTCGTCGCCGACGGCCTCGGCGGCGCTGCGGCCGCCCACCTCGGCGTGGAAGAGGTCCGGGTACTGGGTGGCCGAGTGGTTGCCCCAGATGGTCATCTTCCTGATCTCGGCCACCGGCACGCCGAGCTTCTTCGACAGCTGGGCGATGGCGCGGTTGTGGTCGAGGCGGGTCATCGCGGTGAAGCGCTCGGCGGGCACGTCCGGCGCGCTCGCCTGGGCGATCAGGGCGTTGGTGTTGGCGGGGTTGCCCACGACGAGGACCTTGATGTCGTCGGCGGCGCCGGCGTTGATCGCCTCGCCCTGCGGCTTGAAGATGCCGCCGTTGGCCTCGAGCAGGTCACCACGCTCCATGCCCTTGGTCCGCGGCCGCGCGCCGACCAGCAGCGCGACGTTCGCGCCCTCGAACGCCTGCTTCGGGTCGTCGAAGATGTCGGTGCCCGCGAGCAGCGGGAACGCCCCGTCCTCCAGCTCCATCGCGGTGCCCTCGGCCGCCTTGACCGCCTGCGGGATCTCCAGCAGCCGCAGCTTCACCGGGGTGTCCGGGCCGAGCAGCTGACCGGACGCGATGCGGAACAGCAGCGCGTAGCCGATCTGGCCGGCGGCGCCGGTGACGGTGACGTTGACGGGGGCTTGGGTCATCACGTACTCCTGCGGACGAATCTTTTCGCTTGTGTTCGTGACTCTATCCCTCCCGGGAGGTGCTGACCGGGTGCGTCCGATCACTCGGTGCGCCGGGTGCCGCCGGGGGTTTCCGGGCCGGACCCGCTTCGGCGGTCTTCACCTCGAAGGCCCTGCCCAGCGCGAGAATCCCATCGTCGAGCCGGTCGAGGCTGGTGAGCACCGACCGGGTCTCGGAGTCGTCGGACTCGCGGGTGATCGGGCCCTCGGTCACCGGGTCCAGCTCGTGGCGGGTCGAGCCCGACCGGATCACGCCGGCGAGGATGTCGATGTTGCCGGTGAGCCGGTCGTCGCCGCGATCCCGGTCACCATGATCGTCGGCAACGGCCGGCGCAGCGCGACCAGCACCACGCTCGCCAGCGCGATCCCCAGCACCGCCCACGCGCCGAGCCGCAACCGGAGGAGCCCGGGGTCCGCGGCCACCAGCCGCTCCCGCGCCACGTGCACCGCGTCGAGATTCATCGAGCCAGCAGTTCCCACTGCGCGAGGGACAGCCTCAGGCCACTGGCCCGCGTGATGCGAAGCCGGTAATGCGGGTAGGCGGCCGGTTCGTGGAGCGCGAACGGCCGGGTCTGGCGGGGCCAGCGGAAGTTCTGTGTGTCCCGCTCGTCGAGGACGGTCCAGGTGCGGGCGTCGGCTGAGCCTTCAAGAGTCCACGCCGTGGGTGTGCCGCGGGTTCCGGAGGTGAGGGTGTACAGCTCGACCGGGCGCGGCGGGCCGTCCACTGTGTACTCGATGGTGGGAGTGCCCGCGCGGAACACGACCTGGGTGCGGCTGGTGTCGTCGAACAGCCCGGTGACGTCGGTGCCGTCGTTCGACCGGGCGTGTCCGGTCAGGTCGGTCAGCGGCCGGGGCAGGTCTTCGCCTTCGGTCAGCGAGGGCGGCGGTGTTCCCCAGTCCGACGGGCTCCCGGACAGGTCGAAGTCGAGGACAGCGCCTTCCGCCAGCTCGTCGTGCCTGATCCAGGCCCGGGAATGCGGCTCCCCGTTGACCCGGAGTCCCCGCACGTAGGGGGCTCTGCGGTTGGCGTTGATCACCACTTCGTTTCCGTTCTCCAGTCCGATCGTGGCCCTGGAGAACAGTGGCGCACCGAGGACATAGACCGGGCTGCCGACCGCGAGCGGGTAGAGGCCGAGCGCGGCGAAGACGTACCAGGCCGACATTTCGCCGTTGTCCTCGTCGCCGGGATAGCCCTGCCCGATCTCGCTGCCCGAGTAGCAGCGGGTGAGCACCTCGCGGACGACGGCCTGCGCCGTCGCCGGCGCGGCCGCGTGCAGGTACATGAACGGGATGTGGTGCGAGGGCTGGTTGGAATGCGCGTACTGGCCCATCCGCAGGTCCCGTGCCTCGGTCATCTCATGGATGATCCCGCCGTAGGAGCCGGGCTTCCGGCCGGTTTCCGGCGTGGCGAAGAAAGTGTCCAGTTTGGACTCGAGAGCGGCCCGCCCGCCCAGCAGGTTCGCCAGGCCATTCCCGTCGTGGGGTACCGAAAAGGCCATGTTCCAGCCGTTGGTTTCGGTGTAGTCGAAGCCCCAGACGGTCGGGTCGTACCGCTCGGGGGCCCAGCGCCGGCGCCCGTCGCGATGCCGGCCCTGGAAGAACCCGGTTCGCCCGTCGAAGTGGTTCACATACTGCAGCGCGCGCTGGCGGAAGTAACGGGCTTCGTCGTGCCGTTCCAGCACCTCGGCGAGGTTGGCGATGGCGAAGTCGTTCAGGCACGCCTCCAATGCCCACGAGAGTCCCTCGGGGGTGCTGACGGGCGTGTAGCCGAGGAAGATCGACTCGTGCGAACCCTTGCGGCCGACACCGCGGTTCGGGGGCGCTACCGTGGCGTTCTTGATGGCGGCGTCGTAGGCGGCGTGGATGTCGAAGTTCCGGACGCCCTTGAGGTAGGCGTCGGCGAAGGCGGCATCGGAGCTGGTGCCGGTCATGAGGTCGGCGTAGCCGGGGGAGGACCAGCGGGCGATCCAGCCGCCCTCCCGGTACTGCTGCACGAAACCTTCGATCAGTTCGCCGCACCGTTTCGGGGTTAGCAGCGCGTACAAGGGCCAGGCCGTGCGGTAGGTGTCCCAGAACCCGTTGTTCACCGACATCGGGCCGGGCAAGACCTTCGCGCCGGTCGTCAGCCGGGTGCTGGGCCGCCGTCGGCGCCGGATCACGGGACTGGCGTGCCGGCGACCGTACGGCGTGTCCTCGTGACCGGAGTTGGGATAAAGGAACAGGCGGTACAGGCCCGAGTAGAACGTGGTGCGCTCGTCGTCGGTCGCGCCGTCCAGCTCGATCCGGCCGAGCAGTTCCTGCCACTGGTCCCGGGCGCGCCGGCGGACCTGCTCGAACGTGGTGCCCCTGGGGATCTCGCGGTTGAGGTTCCGCCAGGCTTCCTGGAGGCTGATCAAGGAGGTGCCCATGACGAGGTGGACGGTTTCCACGCCGAACTCGGCATGGCCCGGGCCACCGCCGGAGGGGCAGCGGTCGAAGGAGCCGCAGACGAACATCCGGCGGGCGCCTTTCGACAGCCTGCTCCGCACCGAGGTATACGCCGTGAACGACCGGCGGCGCGGATGAAGGCGCAGGCCACTTGCGGGCCCGAAGCGCACCCAGCCGCGCCTGTCCGGAAAGGTGAAGCGGAACATCGCCGCGTGATCGGACGGCGCCAGATCGGCGACGATGCCGTTGTCGAACCGGACACCGTAGTGGTACGGACGATCGATCTCGTTCTCGTGCCCGAAGGCCAGCGCGGCACGGTCGGCCTTACCGACCCCCGGCAGCAGGTGGAAGGTGTGCCGGTCGCCCATCCACGGGCTGGCCTGGTGGCTCAGCGCGAACGCCGCGAGTGCCGGCCGGTTCCGGTCGTCGTTACGCCGGTGGTACTCGTAGAGCCAGGAGGTCGAGGACGCGTCGGTCACCGGGGTCCAGAAATTGAACCCGTTGGGCACGGCCGTCGCGGGAAAGGTGTTGCCGCGCGAGAACTCCGCGCTCGAGTGGGTGCCGCGGGTGGTACGGACCCAGTCCACGGCGTCCCGGCGTTCGGTGAATCGTTCGGCGACGCGGACGTCGTCGAACCAGCCGGTGACCTCGGCGGGGCCAGGTGGGTCGACGGCCAGTACGATCGCCCGGATCCGGCGGCCCGCCGCGTCCCCCAGCGGGCGCCGCACCAGGTTCCATTGGTCCGGATAGAGCGTCCTGCCGCCTGTCCAGGCGGGGAGTCCGCCACCGTCGTCGAACTCGACATCGATGGCGGCGTGGGTGCTTCCGTAGTCCTCGTCCCGCTCGGGAAAGACCACATAGGACAGTTCGGTCCGCTCGGTGACCGGAATGTCCACTTCGAACAGCCGAGTGCGGCGGGGCCTGGCCGCCGCGTACCGCAGCGCTCTGACCCCGGTGAACCCGACGCCGGTCTTCGCGGTGGGTGAGTGTGCCGGGCCGCCGCCGACCTCCGCGCCTGCGGCCGGCTGGGGATCACCCTCCTCGAAGGAGGTGAAGAACCGGCTGGCGATCACGGCACCACGGTAGCCTGATCGCCGCGCCGGAGCAGCCCTCGAACGCCGAACCCGGACTCGCCCGTCGCGAAAGCCCGACTCGCCCGACACGAAAGCCCGACTCGCGGCACCTGAAAGCCCGACTCGCGTGTCGCGAAAGCCCGACGTGCGCGGGGCCTCAGCAGTTCCCGAGGAAGTTCCGCAGGACGCGGGTGCCGAATCGCAAACCTTCGACGGGAACGCGCTCGTCCACGCCGTGGGCCATCGCGCGATACGGAAAGCCCTCGGGCAGCCAGAGCGGCGCGAAACCGTAACACTGGATCCCGAGCTTGCTGAACGCCTTCGCGTCGGTGCCGCCGCCCATGCAGTACGGCACCACCACGGCCTGCGGATCCTCCGCGCGCAGGGCGTCGGCCATGGCGGTGAACCAGGGCGAGTCGACCTCGGCCTGCACGGGTGGCTGCCGGGCGACGAACTCACGTTCGACCCCCGGGCCGAGCAGCGCGTCGATCTGCGCGAGCAGTTCGTCCTCGGTGCCGGGCAGCACCCGCGTGTCGAGCTGGGCCTGCGCGGCGCTCGGGATCACGTTCACCTTGTAGCCCGCGTCGAGCATGGTCGGCGTGGTGCTGTTGCGCACCGTGTTCTCCGCCAGCGCCGCGGCAGGCCCGAGCCGGGCCAGCGCGCCCTCCACGTCGGACAGGTTGACGTCGACGCCGAGCGCTTCACCGGTCCGCACGAGGAAAGCCTCCACGGCCGGCGTCAGCCGCACCGGCCAGCGGTGGGCGGCGATCCGGTGCACCGCGCCGATCAGCCGGACGACCGCGTTCTCGTCGTTGCGGCGCGAACCGTGCCCGGCACGGCCCCGGGCGGTGAGCCGCAGGTGCGAAGTGCCTCGTTCCGCGGCTCCCACCGGGTAAAGCCGGACTGTGCGGCCGTCGGCGGCGGGAACGTGATACGTGTAGGCGCCCGACTCGCTGATGGCCGCCGCGCAGCCGTCGAACTCTTCGGGATACTCGTCCACCAGCCAGTGCGCGCCGTGCTCGCCGCGGTCCTCCTCGTCGGCCACGAAGGCCAGCACGATGTCGCGGCGGGGGCGGAAATCGCCCGTGACGACGGACAGCACCATCGCCACGAAGTCCTTCATGTCCACGGCGCCACGGCCCCACAGGTACCCGTCGCGGACCTCGCCGGAAAACGGCGGCACCGACCAGTCGGCGGCGTCCGCGGGCACGACGTCCAGGTGACCCTGCACCAGCAGGGCAGGCAGGGACGGGTCGCGGCCGGGTATGCGGGCGAGCACGTTGGCCCGTCGTGGCGCCGGTTCGAGGACCTTCGGCTCGATCCCGGCCTCGGCCAGGACACCGGCGACGAACTCCGCCGCCTCCCGCTCGCCCTCGGCGTCGCCGTGGCCCCGGTTCGTGGTGTCGAACCGGATCAGCTCCGCGCACAACTCGACTGCGTCGCTACCCATACTTCCCCTGTACCGCGCCCGCGGCGATCGCGGTGACCACCTTGAACGCCTTCATCGCTTCGGTCATGTCCGGCGCGTCGAAGCCGACCCGGCGTACGCCGATCTGCTCGACCGTGGGCACCACGGCCGCCGCCTGGGCGAGGTGGCTCGCGTCGAACTCGACCTCGATCCGGTGCCCGCCACGACGTGGATGCCCGCGCCGTGCGCGCGACATGCCCCGTTCCGCCGCCTCGGTCAGTGCGACCGCGGTACGTTGCGGCGGAAGGCAGACGGCCGCGTACCGGCTGACGCATTCCTTCACCGCGACCAGCTCGGCTCCCGGTGCGTAGTCTGTCGCATCTTCGCAGGTCTTGTCGTCGCCTGTGACCATCAGCACGGGCACGCCGTACTCGGCGGCCAGCGCGGCGTTGAGCCTGCCTTCGCTGGCCGGCACGCCGTCCAGCCAAACCCCGGTGATCTGGTTCTCCAAGTAGGTGTGGGCAAGGACACCATCGGCGCCGGCGCCCGCGTGGTAGCCGACGAACACCACCCCGTCCACGCCGGAGTCGATGCCCTGCATCATCGACAGCGGCTTGTGCCGCCCGGTGAGCATCCTCGCCCGTGGGTCGAGGTCCTCGAGCAGCAGGTTGCGCTGCGACGAGTGCGCCTCGTTGACCAGCACGTCGGTGGCCCCGCCCGCGTACAGGCCGGCGACGGTCGCGTTCACGTCGCCGGTGAACAGCCGGCGGAACCGCTGCCACTGCTCGGTCCCCGGCACCACGTCGTCGGTCCAGGTCACGCCGGTGGCGCCCTCCATGTCCGCCGAAACGAGGATGCGCATGGCCCGCAACCTTACGACAGGGGCCGGGCAGCCGGGAAAATGGTGACCCCACGAACCCGTGGAATCCGCATTTCATGGCCGGAAAATCTGTCGCCCGAATTGGGTATTCCTGGCGCGCGGACGTGGTTGCTGTGCAGGTCAGTGCACCCGGAGCCGGTAAGTGCGCCATGAAGATCGAGCCGGGCTCGGCGAGGGGATCGGCCGGCGCGGAAACTCGGGCTTGGGACACGCTTCTGCCTCCTGTTCGCCTGCGGGTGCCTGCGAAAAAGGCTGTCGGCGCGGCCTAAAACGTCGATAGAGCAGCGGTACGGCCCGGAGCCGCGGCCGGGCCGCGTGCTCCTGGCCCCGTCCTGCTCGCGACGGCGTCACTCGTCCGTTTTCGTGTCCTCGAGCACCTCCCGCAGCTGGGAAAGCGCTTGCTTGGCGGCGATGTTGAACAGGCCCATGTTGGTGTCCTTTTCGCCCAGGACGACGAGGAGGACACCGGTCTCGACCGGGAACACGGCCACGTGGCCCGAGCAGCCCTCGAACAGCGCGGTGCGCGCTTCGCCGACGTCGGCGTGGGCGGTGAACTGAATCGCCAGCCCGATCGCGGTCGCGGCCATGGCCGCGACGTTCGCGTCCTCGATGCCCTCGGTGTCGCTGCTGAGCACGAGCCCGTCCCGGGTGGCGACCAGAAGCCCGTTGACGGGACCGAGCTGGTCGCGGATCTTCCGGAGCGTCCGGTTCATGATCTGGGCCTCGTACGGTGGCTCCACCACTGGCGGAGCCGGCCGAGCGTGCCGGCTGGCCGAGGGGTCTCCACGTTTGGGGAGGGCGGTGGCGTTCTCGGCGGCTCTAACGTGCATCCTCTTCACACCATCAGGTTCGTTTCGATGCGCTTGAGGTAGTGCCGCGCCAGGGCGAGGTTCGCGCGTTCCCGGTCCAGGACCAGGTAGAGGAACAGCGTCGGGTTGCCCTTCGCCGGTTCCAGCAGGCGGATCAGGTGGTACTGGCGGTGCAGCGTGATCAGGATGTCCTCGATGCCGTCGTTGAGCCCGAGCGCCGAGATCACTCGCAGCTTGGACCGGACGACTTCGGTGTTGCCCGCCGCGGCGACCTCGAGGTTCAACCGCTCGGCGTTGCCGCCGACCGAGCCCAGCGACATTCCGCTGTCGTAGTCGACGAGTGCGGCGCCCAGCGCTCCGCCAATGGACATGGCTTCTTTGAGTGCGGTGTCGATATTCATTTCGATTCTCCTTCGGGCGCGCTTTTCCTGGCGGGGCCGCCAAGCGGCGGCGGGGTGAAAGGATTGCAGGTGGTCACCCTATGTTGCCCGGGTCGGGGAGTACATACCCGTTCCTCGGTTTTGCCGCGAACCGGCATTTGTCGAAATCACACGAACACCGGTTCGACATGGTCGGAAAATCAGCTTCCCCAGCGCCGCGGTTTCGACTCGAACAAGCAAACGCCATCAATGTATAACGACCTATACGGCGTGGCGTTCAACCGGCCAACCTCCGGAACAGCGGTTTTGTTTGCGGCGGAAGCTACCAGGGACCGCGCGTAGTTGACAACACGTATGGTTGATCGTGACTACTTGTTGTTATCGAAGTATTACGTAAGGTAATACCCGGCCACGAAAAGGCAACGATCAGGTACTTACTGTGCTGGGTGGATATTGCGCGGTTACGCGAAGATGTGGTTACTTTCCGCCTTACGCGAACCAGAGAGGCGGACAACTGTGGGGCTCAGGATCCTGACGCGGTGGCGCACCGCCACCGCCATCCCGGTGGCGGCGGCACTCGTCACCGGGCCGTTCATGCCGGTGGCCCAGGCACAGGACGTCGGCAAGGTGCTGAGGGTCGCGCTGGTCCAGGAGATCGACCATCTCAACCCGTTCCTGGCCTCGTTCGCCTCCAGCGTCATGGTCGGCAGGATGACGTGGGAGTACCTCACGCCGCCCTCGGCCGAAGACAACACCCCCAGCCGCGCGCTCGCCACCGACTGGAAGACCTCCGACGACAAGCTGACCTGGACCTTCACCATCCGCCAGGGCATCAGGTGGTCCGACGGGCAGCCGGTGACCGCCAAGGACGTCGCCTACACCTACAACCGCATCATGACGGACAAGGCCGCCCAGGAGGCCAACGGAACCTACGTCGAAAACTTCGAGACGGTCACCGCGCCCGACGACGCGACCTTGGTCATCAAGACCAGGAAGCCGCAGGCGAGCATGACCGCGATCGACATCCCGGTCGTGCCGGAGCACATCTGGAGCAAGATCGCCAAGGTCGACGACCCGTCGACCGACTCGCCGGCCGTGGCGGGCGTGGGGGACGGGCCGTTCGTCATCAGCGAGTACCGGCCCAACCAGCTCATCCGGCTCAAGGCCAACCCGGACTACTGGCGTGGCAGGCCGAAGATCGACGAACTCCAGTTCATCAGCTACACCAACGCCGACGCCGCGGTGAACGCGCTCCGCAACGGTGAGGTCGACGTGGTCAACCGGCTCACCGCGACCCAGTTCGACAGCCTGCGGGGCCAGTCCGGCATCACCACCAACAAGGCCATCGGCCGCCGCTACCGCGAACTGCTCATCAACCCCGGCGCGCGGAACGCCGACCGCCGGCCGATCGGGGACGGCAACGCCGCGCTCGAGGACGTCAACCTCCGGCGGGCGATCGCCAGGGCGCTGGACCCGCGGACCCTGATCGACAAGGTGCTCGGCGGGTACGGCCAGCTCGGCGGCGGCATCGTCCCGGCGTCGTTCCCCGTCTACCACTGGGAACCCACCGCGAGCCAGCGCTACGGCTACGACGTCGCGGCCGCCAACGCCCAGCTCGATCAGGCCGGCTACCCGAGGGGCGCGGACGGCGTCCGCACCGACAAGAACGGCAAGCCGCTGAACCTCCGCCTGCTCGGCAAGTCCAGTGAGGACTTCTCCCAGCGCGCCGCGGACTACGTGGTGAGCTGGCTCGGCGCGGTCGGCATCAAGGTGACCAAGCAACTGGTCTCCGACAACGAGCTCGACGAGCGCACCAGCAACGGCACCTACGACCTGGCCTTCTCGGGCTGGGGAACCAGCCCCGACCCCGACTACGTCCTGGCCAAGCAAACCTGCGCCGCGCTGCCCGCGGTCGGCGGAAGTAGCAGCAGCGCGTCGATGTTCTGCGATCCCGAGTTCGACCGCCTCTACCAGCAGGAAAGCACCGAACTGGACCCGGCCAGGCGGGCGGAGCTGGTGAAGCAGGCCCAGGCGCGGTACTACGACCAGGTGCCCAGCGTCGTGCTGGACTACGACAACCCGCTGGAGGCCTACCGCTCTGACCGGTTCGCCGAGTTCCCCAAGCAGCCCGCGGGCACCGGCACGATCATGGAGCAGAGCGGCTACTGGAGCATGTACGGCGCTACGCCGGTTTCCCAGGCGAGCGGTGGCTCGGGTGGCGGCCTGTCGGCCGGTGCGTGGATCGCGATCGGCGCGGGCGCCCTGGTCGTGGTCGTGATCGCCGGCACCGCGTTCGGGCGGCGCAGGAAGTCGGCGGAGGACACGGAGTAGGTGTGCGTAGCTCTGGGTCGATGGGCGGCGGTCAAGGCGACCACAAGGCGCGCGGTTTGCCGGTCCCATGGGGGCAAGCCCCCGCACCCCCGCTGGGGGCAGGCCACCAGACCCGCTCGGCGGGGCGGCGGGGCGCTTGTGCCGATGACGCGGCTTGGGCTCGTGAGGAGCGCCCTGCCGACACGGTCGAGGTCGCGCGCACGGAAAGGGAAACGGAGTGAGCGAGGCGCTGGCCGAGTTCGGCGCTGACCTGACCGACCCCGACGAGCGGCGGGGTGGGACCGGCACGGCCCGGTTCCTGCTCGGCAAGCTGGGCGGGGCGGTCGGCAGCCTGTTCTTCGTGGTGGTGCTCGGGTTCCTGCTGTTCCGCATGATCCCCGGCGATCCGGTCGCCACCATGACCAGGGAGAAGCCGTTCGACCCGGGGCAGATGGCCCAGTTGCGGGAGCGGTTCGGCGTGGACAAGCCGCTGTTCCGGCAGTTCCTGGATTACCTGGGCGGGATCGTCCGCGGCGACCTCGGCAGCTCCTACGCCTACAACCGCCCGGTGGCCGATCTGATCGCCGAACGGTTTTGGCCGACAGTGTTCCTGGTCGGCACGGCCACCGTGCTGGCGATCGTGCTCGGGCTGTGGCTCGGCGTCCGCGCCGCATGGCGGCGGGACAGCGCGTTCGATCGCATGCACACGGGAATCTCGCTCACGCTGTGGTCGGTCCCGCAGTTCTGGCTGGGGCTGTTGCTGCTGATCGCCACGCAGGGCCTGTTCCCCAGCGGCGGGATGCGGTCCCCGGACACCCCGCCCGGGTTCTTCCCGGAGGTCCTGGACGTGGCGCACCATCTGGTGCTGCCGTGCGTGACCCTGCTCGCGGTGCTCTACGCGCAGTACATGCTGGTGATGCGCTCGTCGCTGCTGGGTGAGATGAACGCCGAGTACCTCACCACGGCACGGGCCAAGGGGCTGCGGGACGACCTGGTGCGCCGCCGCCATGCCGTGCCGAACGCGCTGCTGCCCACGGTCACGCTGATCTTCCTGCAGTTCGGCCTGGTCGTGTCGGGCACGGTCACCGTCGAGGCGGTGTTCTCCTGGCCCGGCCTGGGCTACCTCACCTACCAGGCACTACGCGTGCCGGATCTTCCGTTGCTCCAGGGGGTTTTCGTGGTGCTGGCCGGTTCGGTCATCGTGATGAACCTGATCGCCGAAGTGCTCTACCGGGTGCTCGATCCCCGGGTGCGTGCGCGGTGACCGCGGGGATCGTCTGGCAGCGGCGGCGGGCAGCCGCGGTGGGCGTGTGGCGCGAGTTCGCGGCCAAGAAGGGCGGGCTCGCCGGGCTGGGCGTGCTGGCGGTGATCGTGGTGCTGGCGCTGCTCGCGCCGCTGATCACCGACCAGGCGGGCCTGGACGTCGTCCACGCGCCCGGCAAGCCGCTTCGGCCGCCCAGCGGTGAGTTCCCGCTCGGCACGGACATCGACGGCCGCTCGGTGCTGTTGCTGACCCTGTGGGGTGCGCGGATCTCGCTGCTGGTCGGGTTCTCGGCGACCGTGCTGTCGGTCTGCATCGGCACGATCGCGGGGATCGCGGCCGCGCATTTCGGCGGCTGGGTGTCGGGCGTCCTGCTGCGGTTCACCGACTTCTTCCTGGTGCTGCCGTCGCTGGTGCTGGCCATCGCGCTGTCGAGCGTGCTGCCGCAGGGTGTGGCCACGATCATCCTCGCGATCGGTGTGACGTCCTGGCCGACGACCGCGCGGCTGGTGCGGGCGCAGACACTCACCATCGAAAGCTGCCCCTACATCGAGCGGTCGAAGGCGCTCGGTGGCGGGCACCTGCACATCGTCGGCAAGCATGTGCTGCCAGGGGTGCTGCCGCTGGTGCTGGCGAACACCACGCTGGTGGTCGGGAACTCGATCATCGCCGAGTCCACGCTTTCGTTCCTGGGACTCGGCGATCCGGCCGTGGTGTCCTGGGGCTCGATGCTGCAGCGGGCGCTGACCTCGGGAGCGGTCACCGGGGGAGCGTGGTGGTACCTGCTGCCGCCCGGGCTGGCGATCGTCGTCGTCGTGCTGTGCTTCACCCTGGTCGGCCGGGCGCTGGAAACGGTCGTGAACCCACGGCTCAAGGGGGAGCGGGGATGAGCTTGCTGGAGCTGAAGGATCTCGGTGTCACCTACCGCGTGGGCGACGAAGAGGTGCCGGCCGTCAGGGGAGTGGACCTGCGACTGGAGCCGGGGGAGACGCTCGGGATCGCGGGCGAGTCGGGCTCGGGCAAGTCGACGGTGGCGATGAGCGTGCTCCGGCTGCTGCCCAAGTCCGCGCGGGTGTCGGGCGAAATCCTCCTCGACGGCGAGGACGTCATGACCATGCGTTGGGGGCGGTTGCGCGCGGTGCGCTGGGCGGAAGCTTCGGTGGTGTTCCAGGGCGCCATGCACGTGCTCAACCCGGTCCACCGGATCGGTGCGCAGATCGCCGAGCCGATCCGGCTGCACGCGGCCGAGCCGCCCGGCGAGACCGAGGTCAAGGCACGGGTGACGGAGCTGCTGGAGCAGGTGGACCTGCCCGTCTCGCGGGCCGGCGCCTACCCGCACGAGTTGTCCGGTGGGCAGAAGCAGCGGGTGATGATCGCCATGGCGCTGGCGTGCCGTCCGCGGCTGATCATCGCCGACGAACCGACCACCGCGCTCGACGTGATCGTGCAGGCGCAGGTCCTGGACCTGATGAGCCGGCTGGTCGCGGAGCGGCACCTCGGGCTGATCATGATCAGCCACGATCTGTCCGTGCTGGCCGCGACCTGCGCGCGGATCGCGGTGATGTACCAGGGCGAGGTGGTCGAGCGCGGGCCGGGCGGCGAGATCATGGGCTCGCCGCGGCACAGCCATACGCGCGCGCTGGCCGCGGCGTTCCCGACGGTCGGCGATCCCGCGTCCCGGTTCGCGCCGGCGACGAGCGAGCCGCTACCCCCGGAACCCGAGCGGGCATCCGGCGCCGAGGTACTGCTCGCCGCCGAGGACCTGCGGGTGACCTTCCGTGACCGGAAAGGCGTGCGGATCGATGCTGTCGCCGGGGTGAACCTCGAGGTGCGGCGCGGCGAGATCGTCGCGCTGGTAGGTCAGTCGGGGTCGGGCAAGACCACGCTGGCCAGGACGCTGCTCGCGCTGCAGAAGCCGACCTCGGGCTCGGTGCGCTACGCCGGGGCGCCGGTACCGACGTCCGGGGCCGGGTTGACGGCGTACCGGCGGCAGGTCCAGCTCGTGCTGCAGGACCCGGCGAGCGCGCTGAATCCGCGTCACACCGTGTATGAGGCCGTCGCGGAGGGGCCTCGGATCCACCGGCTGCCGGGTGACGAGCGCGAGATCGTCAAGGCCGCGCTGGAAGCGGCCGAACTCCGGCCCGCGGAGCGGTTCCTGTCCCGGCTGCCGCACGAGCTGTCCGGTGGCCAGCGCCAGCGCGTGGTGATCGCCGGGGCGCTCGCGCTGCGGCCCGGCGTGCTCGTCGCCGACGAACCGGTGGCGTCGCTGGACGCGTCCGTGCGGGGCGAGATTCTCGGGTTGCTGCTGCGGTTGCGGCGTGAACTGGGGTTGGCGGGCCTGGTGATCACCCACGATCTGGGGCTGGCGTGGAACATCGCGGACCGGGTGGCGGTGATGTATCGCGGAAGGCTGGTCGAAGTCGGTACGGTCGAGGAAGTCCTGCTCGACCCCGAGCACGAGTACACCAAATCCTTGTTGGCGGCGCTGCCGGCCGGGGTCGGGGCGAAATGACGTGGGTCTCGCGCGAATACAGGCACGGTGCCCGCAGTGTCAAGCCGCCGCGAGTCCGGCTCGGCGCACTGTGTAATCTCCTTCATCGAAATGGCGACCACTACTGATCCTGCGTCTTCTGGGGGCCCAGCCCCCAGGACCCGGCTGGGGGCAAGCCCCCAGACCCCCTTGCCGGAAACTCCGGCGGCCGGGGTGCCTGCCCCGGCGGAAGCGCGTGAGGCGGAAGCGAACCCGTTCCCGGTCCGCACCACGCTGATGGGGACCTTCGGCAGCGTCCTGCTGCTGCTCGGCGCGTTCGGCGCCGGGGGAATCCTCATCCGTGACCCGGTCATCGGCACCGGGCCGCTGTCCTGGATCCGCTACGGGCACGGCCAGATCCTCGCCAACGGCGTGCTCTACGCCGGCTTCGGTCTGGTCGTGTGGGCGTGGGTGCGGCTCGGCCGGTACATGCTGGCCGGGCGGATCGGCAGCAGGGCGATCGTGATCGCGTCGGCGTGCTGGATGGCGCCGTTGCTGATCTCGCCGCCGCTGTTCACCCGTGACGTGTTCTCCTACCTCGGCCAGGGCGCGCAGTTGCTGCACGGGCTCAACCCGTACGCGCACGGGCCCGCCGAACTGGAGATCCTGCCGAACATCGTGCAGAACGTGCACCCGGTGTGGCAGACCACGCCGGCCCCGTACGGTCCGTTGTTCCTGCTCATCGCCAAGGGCATCGTCGCGGTGACCGGGGACAACGTGATCGTCGGCGTGATCGTGACCCGGCTGGTGCTGCTGCTCGGGCTCGGCGCGATGGTCTGGGCGCTGCCGCGGCTGGTGCGTCACCTCGGTGGCAGGCTGCCGATCACGCTGTGGCTGGCGGTGGCCAGCCCGATGACGGTGATCCACCTGTTCGGCGGCCCGCACAACGACCTGATGATGCTCGGCTTCCTCACCATGGGCGTGCTCGCCGTGCTGGAGCGCAAGCATGCGGTGTCGATCGTGCTGGTGACGGTGGCGATGCTGATCAAGCCGACGGCGGCGGTGGCGCTGCCGTTCCTGGTCTGGGTGTGGACCAACCACCTGGAGGGTGAGAACCGCACGCGGAACTTCCTCAAGGTGGGCGCGGCCTCGGTCGGGATCTTCCTGCCGGTGTTCGTCGTGGGCACCTGGGTTTCGCTCGGCTCGTTCAACCTGGGCTGGGTCACCGGGCTGCAGGCGCCGACTCTGGTCACCAACTGGCTGAACCCGTCGACCGGGGTCGGCCAGGTCGCCTACACCCTGGTGCACCTGGTGATCAACGTGCCGGAGTCGCCGTTCATCACGGTCGCGCGACTGCTGTCGATGCTGACCCTGGCTGCGTTCTTCGCGCAGCAGTGGTGGAAGTCGCGCTACGGCGGCAACGAGGCGATATTCCGGATGGCGGTGACCCTGCTGGCCACCGCGATTCTCGCGCCGCCCACCCTGCCGTGGTATCTGACGTGGGGTTTCGTGCTCGCTTCGGCGTTCCCGTGGCGGCGCAGGCATCTGGCCGTGGTGGTCGGGGTCGCGGTGTTCCTGGTGATGGCGTACTACCCGACGGGGGAACAGGCGCTGTACGACTGGTGGTTCGTCGTGCTCACCCTGGCACTGGGCGTGTACGCGGCGGCGGCGCTGCTGCGGCCCGACCCGCTCGGCCTGATCGCCGCGTGGCGCAAGCAGACCGTGTCGGACTTCGTCAGCTCGCCGTCCAGCCCCGCCAGGCAGTGATCGTCGCGCGGACCACCGGCCCCTCGGGTGGGTGGTCCGCGTACTGCTCGTACTTCGCGCGCAGCCACTCGACGGGCTCGGCCCGTTCGGCGGCTTCGGTGAGGACGGTGGCGAAGCCGTCGGCGCGGACCCACCACAGGTGCGTCCAGTCCTCGTCGTAGTGATCGGCCAGGAAGGCGACCGCCGGGTTCGCCGCGATGTTCCGTAGCCGCCGCAGATCGGTGGTGGCCTTGGGTTTGTGGTCCACGGCGAAGACGATCACGTCGCCATCCATGGCGAAGGTCACCGGCACCAGATGGGGCACGCCCTGCGCGTTCGCCGTCGCCAGCCGAGCGATCCGGGCGGCGGCGAACCGCTCCCTGGCCGTTTCGGGGGAAAGCCGCATGCCTGCCACTATTGCCGCCTCACCGGCAGAGCTCCAGGTGTGGCACTCCGGGCGTGGCGAAACCGAAGACCTGGCCGTAGAACGACAGCTCGGCCTCCAGCGCGGTAATCATCGTCTCCGCCTTGCGGAAGCCGTGCTGCTCGCCTGCGAAGGTCAGGTACGCGTGGGGGATTCCCTTGCCACGTAACGCGGCCACGAACCGGTCGGCCTGTTCGGGCGGGCAGATCTGGTCGTCGAGGCCCTGCAGGAACAGCACCGGCCCGGCCAGCCGGTCGGCGTGCGCGAGCGGTGACCGGTCGAGGTAACGCCGCCTGGTTTCCGGCAGCGGTCCGATCAGGCCCTCGAGGTAGCGGGATTCGAAGTCGTGGGTTTCGCCACCGCCGGTCGTCCAGTTCGACAGGTCGAGGATGGGGAACTTGACGGTGGCCGCCCGGTAGATCCGTTCGGTGGTGATGGCCGCCGCCGAGGTGAACCCGCCCGCACTGCCGCCGCGGATGGCCAGCCGCGCGGGGTCGGCGATGCCTTCGGTCACGAGCGCCTCCGCCACCGCCGCGCAGTCGCGGACGTCGACCACGCCCCACTGCTCGCGCAGCCGTTCCCGGTACCGCCTGCCGTAGCCGGTGGAGCCGCCGTAGTCGACCGCGACGACGCCGATGCCGCGGCTGGTGAAGTACGCGAAATCCAGGTCAAGCACCGGGAAGTTCCGCCCGGTCGGGCCACCGTGGACGTGTACGAGATAGGGCGGCAGTTCGCCTTCGGGCGCCACCTGATCCGGATTGGCGGGCGGGTACAGGTAGGCCGGAATCGTTTCGCCGTCGGGTCCGGCAAAGGTCCGCGTCCGCGGCACGGGCAAATACCCGGCCGGAACAGCCGGCGCCGTGCTTTCGCCGAGTTCCGTCACGGTGCCGGTGCCCAGGTCGACCTGTACGACCGTGAGATCCCGCTCCGGGCCGGCGGCGATACCGGCGACCCCGGTGCCGGACGGCGCGAAGGTGGTCGCCCAGGCGGTCAGCGTGGTCGGCACGTCGGTCACCGTCTGTGCCTTCTCGTCCAGCACGGCGAGCCGGCCGGAGTTCAGCACCGCGTGCCTGCCGTCGCCGAGCGGGGCGAACCAGCGCGCGCCGATCTTCCACAGCGGTCCGCCGAGTTCAGCCTCGACCGGGGCGAGGTTCTCCGCTCGCCCGTCCAGGGTGATCCGGTGCAGGTTCCACCAGCCCTCGGGGTCGAGCAGGGCGAGCAGCGAGCCGGGGCTTTCCCAGTCGAGCTGGCACACCGAGATGCCGCGCCCGCCGGCGAGCACCCGGTGCGGGCCGAACGTGCCGTCGGCCGAGATCTCCGCGACGCACAGTTCCGTTTCGTCCCAGGGCATGGCCGGATGGTCCCAGCCGAGCCACGCCGCGTGCCGGCCGTCGGGGGACGACTGCGGCCCGGTCAGGAAGTGGTGGCTGGCGGCCAGCGACCGCACGCCGCCGGTCAGCGCGACGAGATCGCGGCGGATGTCCGTGCGCCGCGGACCGGTGCCGGCCTCGCGAACCGCCCACACCTCGTCCCCGGGGCCCGGCCGGAGATCGGCGTACCGGACGCCTTGCGGGGTCGGTGGCTCGGGCGTGATGGGCGAAATCTCCCCGCTGTCCAGGTCGCGCACATACACCCGCTGGTCGCTCCAGTTGGTGAAGAACAGCGACCGGCCCCGCACGAGCCACGGACGGCCGCCGTACTCGTGCACGCGGTTCCGTGCGTTCCAGGGCGCGGGCAGCATGTCCTCGAGCGTCCCGTCGGCCTTCCGGCGCACCAGCGCGACCCGGCCGTCTTCCGAGGGCCTGCCCTCCGCCCACCACACTTCTCCGCCGGCCACGTCCAGCCATTGTGGGCTGCTGCCGGCCGCCGCGACATCGGCGGCGGTGATTGGCGAAGTCCAGGTCCCGAAAGGTGACGTGCCGACCATCTCGTCACCTTAGCTGCGCTTTCGCCGGCCTGCGATCGCATCACCGATACGCCGGCAGGCGCTCAACTACACTCAAAGCAGGGCGGCGGGTGCCGATCATGGAACGGTGGCTTAGGGTCGGGGGTGCCATGGCTCGAGTAATCCACGTCTTCCGCCAGCCTGACCGGTTCGTCGCAGGGACCGTCGGGGAACCCGGAGACCGCACCTTCTACCTGCAGGCGTCCGAGGACGTCCGGATCATCAGCGTGACCGTCGAGAAGCAACAGGTCGCGGTGCTCGCCGAGCGCCTGGGGTCGCTGCTGGAGGAGGTCGCCAACCGCTTCGGGGCCGATGTGCCGGAGTCGGTCCCGGAAGAGTTGGTCGACGTCGATCCCCTCACCGTGCCGGTGGAGGAGGAGTTCAGGGTCGGCACGATGGGCCTGGGCTGGGACGCCGAGAGCAAGGCGGTGGTGATCGAACTGCTCGCCATGACCGAGGGTGAGGTCGACGAAACCGTCGTGCTCGACGACACCGAGGAAGGCCCCGACGCGGTACGTGTGTTCCTCACACCCGCCGCCGCCCGCGCCTTCGCCGAGCGTGCCGACCGTGTGGTCAACGCGGGCCGCAAACCGTGCCCGTTGTGCGGCGAACCGCTCGATCCGGCCGGCCACATCTGTCCCCGTCAGAACGGCTACCGCCGCGAGACCGAGCTCAACGAGAGTTAGGCGCTCTTGACCAGCCCGACGGATCCCGCGGCCAGGCAACTGCTCGCCCAAGGCAGGCTCGAAGTCGAAGGTCGCCTGGTCGACGCCTCGAACGTCACGCTCTACTGTGCCCTCGAGCTGGACGGGCTGAGCGGGCACGCGGTGTACAAGCCGGTGTCCGGTGAGCGCCCGCTGTGGGATTTCCCGCACGGAACGCTCGCGGGGCGCGAGGTCGCGACCTACTTGCTGTCCGAGGCTTCCGGGCTGGGCAGCGTGCCGCCGACCGCGCTGCGTGAGGGGCCGCTCGGGGTGGGCATGGTGCAGCTGTGGGTCGACACGACGGACGACGAGCTGGTCGACGTCCGGCCGCCCGCGGAGGTTCCGGATGGCTGGCGCGTGGTGCTGCACGCGCACGACCGGCTCGGCGAGCCCGCTGTCCTCACGCACGCCGACCATCCCGGCGTGCGCGATCTGGCGATCCTGGACATCATCGCCAACAACACCGACCGCAAGGGCGGCCATGTGCTCGCCGGGACGGACGGCCGGGTTTACGGCGTGGACCACGGAATCTGCCTGCATTCCGAGCCCAAGCTGCGCACCGTGCTGTGGGGCTGGATCGGTGAGCCGCTGCCCTCCGACGCCGTCGAGAAGCTGCGCGCGCTGCCGGAAAAGATCTACGGCTCGCTCGGCGAGGAGCTGTCCGCGCACCTCAACGGCGTGGAGATCGGAGCCGTCGTGGAACGCGCCGAGAAACTGCTGTCCACCGGGGTGTTCCCGGAACCGGGCGACGACTGGCGTGCCATCCCGTGGCCGCTGTTCTGACCCTTGACACGGCCGCGCGCGCACGTCTGGTCGACCGCTTCGGCCCCGAGGTCAACGGCTGGTGCGACGAACTTCCCGCCCTGGTCGGCCGGCTGGCCCGGGCTTGGAACCTGCGCGTCGAGGTCATCCTCTCCGGCGGCAACACCGGGCGGACGCCGCGGTGCCGTGACCGCATGGGCCGTCTGGTCGTGCTCAAGCTGACGCCGAGGCGGCCGCGTTGCGGGCCTGGGCGGGCTGCGCACGGGTGGTCGATCTCCTCGACGCCGATCTGGACGCGGGCGCGATCCTGCTGGCCGGGATCGTCCCCGGAACCCCGTTACGTGGCCGGGAACTCCCGCTGGCGGAGGTCGGGGAGTTGCTGGTCGAGCTGGCTTCCGTGCCCGCACCGGTCGGCGTGTTCCCGACTCTTGCGGAACGGGTGAACCTGATCTTCGACCTCGCACGCCGCTCGCGCCACATTCCGCGGGATCGACTCGCCTCGTCTCGGAAAGCGGCGCTCGCTCTTGCCGCGGACGGGCCACGGATGTTGCTGCACGGCGATCTGCATCCCGGCAACGTCCTCGACGGCGCTGCCGGAATCGTGGCGATCGACCCGCGCCCGTGTGTCGGCGACCCGGCCTTCGACGCCGTCGACTGGGCGATCCGCTCGGACCCGGCGATCTTCCCCGCACTGCCCGCGGGCCGCGTACGCGCCTGGTGCGAAGCCCTTGCCGTGCTCTTCGAGTTTTCATCCACGCCCCGGAGTTGATCACTTGCCCCGCGCACCGTGGCGCTCGGGATCACCGGTCTCACCGCCGCGGCCGCCCTCATCGCCGTTCTCTTGCCTGCCTTGCCTGTCCGAAACGAGGAAGCAGCGGACCAGAGTGAACGCGGTTTTCCTGATGTGACCGTTGCGTTCGGGCGAGACGCTGCCCGCCGTCCTGTCCGCGATCAAGGCCCATGCCCGGTCGTGCTCCACCTGCGGCAGGTGCTCGGCTACTCGGCTCGGCAGACCTGGCTGGCGATGGCGCCGGTCGCGCTGGCCGTCGCCGTGGTCTCCCTCGGCGTTTCGGCCAGGGCGACCAGCCGATTCGGTGAGCGCGCGGTACTGCTGGCCGGACTCGGGCTGACCACCGCCGGTCTGGCGCTGCTGGCCGTGGTGCCGGTGGACGGCGGGTATGCCCGGCACGTGCTGGTCCCGACGCTGTCGATGGGCATTGGTTTCGGCCTGGCGATGCCGGCACTGATGGCACTGGGCGTGCGTGACGTGCGGGCCGGGGACGCTGGGCTGGCTTCCGGCCTGTTCAACACGACGCAGCAGGTCGCGGGCGCTCTCGGGTTGTCGGTGCTGGCGGTGCTCGCCGCGAGCCGCACCGAAGGCCTGCTGGCCAAGGGCGTGGCCGCCGCCCCGGCCCTGACCTCGGGGTATCACGTCGCGTTCTGGACCGGGGCCGCCCTGGTCGCCGCGTCCGCGCTCGTGGCGGCGGTCGCCCTGCGCGGGCGGGCACCGGTCGCGGTGGCCGCGTAGCGGCGTGGCGGCGCGACCGGGGACGCAGGTGGCGCTACCGTCCCCGGTCGTGCGTTCCCATTCCTATGACGACGTGGTCGGCAGTCCCCGCAAGCGCAAGATCCCCGAGGTGCCCGCGGACGCCGGACTGGTGGTGGAGGAGCCGGGCAGCGGGTTCTGCGGAGCCGTCGTGCGGCTCGAGTACGGCAACGTCGTCCTGGAGGACCGCCACGGCAAGCACCGCGTTTTCCCGCTCAGCCCCGCCGGATTCCTGCTCGAGGGCAAACCGGTCACCCTCGTGCCGCCCAGGACCACACCGAAACCGGCCCGCACGATCTCGGCGTCCGGCTCGGTGAAGGTGCAGGGGCTCAAGGCGCGGACCGCGCGAGCCTCCCGCATCTGGGTGGAAGGCAAGCACGACGCCGAACTGGTCGAACGGGTCTGGGGTCATGACCTGCGGGTCGAAGGCGTGGTCGTCGAACCGCTGGACGGCGTGGACGTGCTCGCCGAGCGGATCGCGGAGTTCGGCACCGGACCGCACCGCAGGCTCGGCGTGCTGGTCGACCACCTCGTCGCCGGCAGCAAGGAGTCGCGGTTGATCGAGCGGATCGACGACCAGAACGTGCTGGTCACCGGGCACCCCTACGTGGACATCTGGCAGGCGGTCAAGCCTGCCGCGGTCGGTATCCGGGCCTGGCCCTCGGTTCCCCGCGGGGTCGCCTGGAAGGAAGGGATCTGCGCGGCGCTGGGTTGGGGCGAACCGTACGAGGGCTGGCAACGGGTGCTGGCCGGGGTCGGCAGCTTCCGGGATCTGGAGACCCCGCTGATCGGCGCGGTCGAACGGCTCATCGACTTCGTGACCATCCACTGAGGTCACACCAAAGATCATGGCCGGTGATTCGGTGGCCCAACATGGTCACCTTCTGCAACGATGGAGTCATGACAGCGGCGTTGATCTGGCTGATCGCGGCAGTCGTGTTGATGGCCGCCGAGGTACTGTCCGGTGATTTCGTCCTGATCATGCTCGGGCTCGGGGCGCTCGCGGGCGCGGGGTCAGCGGCGGTCACCGGCAACCCGGTGATCGACGTGCTCGTCTTCGCGGTGGCTTCGGCCGGGTTGATCTTCCTCGCCCGGCCCGCGCTGAAACGCCGGTTCCTGCACGGTCCGCACGTCAAGACGGGTGTCGACGCGCTGGTCGGGGCGCACGCGGTCGTGCTGTCCACGGTGGACGGTCACGACGGCCGGGTGAAGATCGGCGGGGACGTCTGGTCGGCGAGAAGCCTCGTGGACGGTCAGCGAATCGAGCCCGGCACCAAGGTCACCGTGGTAGAGATAGCAGGCGCGACAGCCGTCGTGTCGCCCGAGCCCTAATGGAACAACCGGCCCAACAGGAGAGATCTTGACGACCGCAGCGATCATAGTTGTCGCGGTAATCGCGCTCTTCGTGATCATCACGATCGCGAAGGCGATCATGGTGGTCCCGCAGGCCCAGTCTGCCGTGATCGAACGGCTCGGGCGGTTCCGCACCGTGGCCTCGCCGGGCCTGAACTTCCTGGTGCCCTTCCTGGACAAGGTCCGGGCGCGCATCGACCTGCGTGAGCAGGTGGTCTCGTTCCCGCCCCAGCCGGTGATCACCGAGGACAACCTGACGGTGTCCATCGACACCGTCGTCTACTTCCAGGTCACCGACTCCCGCGCGGCGGTCTACGAGATCTCCAACTACATCGTCGGTGTCGAGCAGTTGACCACCACCACGCTGCGCAACGTGGTCGGCGGGATGACCCTGGAGCAGGCGCTGACCTCGCGCGACCAGATCAACAACCAGCTGCGCGGGGTGCTCGACGAGGCGACCGGCCGGTGGGGCATCCGGGTGGCGCGGGTCGAGCTCAAGGCGATCGACCCGCCGCCCTCCATCCAGGACTCGATGGAGAAGCAGATGCGCGCCGACCGGGAGAAGCGCGCGATGATCCTCAACGCCGAGGGCCAGCGGGAAGCCTCGATCAAGACCGCGGAAGGCCAGAAGCAGTCGCAGATCCTGGCCGCGGAAGGCCAGAAACAGGCGACCATCATGCAGGCCGAAGCGGACCGGCAGTCGCGCATCCTGCGGGCCCAGGGTGAGCGTGCCGCGCGGTACCTGCAGGCGCAGGGCCAGGCGAAGGCGATCGAGAAGGTCTTCGCCGCGGTCAAGGCCGGCCGGCCCACCCCTGAGGTACTGGCCTACCAGTACCTGCAGACCCTGCCCCAGATGGCGCAGGGCGACGCCAACAAGGTCTGGCTGCTGCCCAGCGACTTCGGCAAGGCGCTGGAGAACTTCGCCCGCGCGTTCGGCAAAGCCGGCGAGGACGGCGTGTTCCGGTACGAGCCGCCGAAGGAGGAGGCCATCGAGCCCCCGGCGCTCGAGGACGACGAGGTGGCCAGCTGGTTCGACACCTCGACCGATCCGCGCATCGCCGAGGCGGTCCGCGCGGCGGAAGCCGTTGCCCGGCAGGAGGTGCCGAGCCCGATGAGCCCGGCCATCCCGGCGGTCCCGCCCGCCGCCGACGTGCTGCGCGGAACTCCCGTCACCCCGCAGCCAGAGGAAGCGCAGCAGCCGCCCGCTCCTGAGGACCCCGATCCGGAGCCGGTCACCGAGCGGCAGGCTCCGCCGCAGCCGTTCACGCCCACCCGGCCGCCGGCGGGCCAGCAGCAGAACCTGCCGCATCGCCAGCCTGGCCACCACTACGGGAACAACCCGCCCGCCGGCGGCCCGCACCAGGGCCAGCAGCCACCCCAGCCCCCACAGGGACCGCCGCAGCCCCCGAAACGCTAGGAGGAGAGTCAGGCTTTTCTGGCGTACACGGCGTTGTCGGTGATGTCGGCGCGCGACCGGTCGCTGATCAGTACGCAGCACACGACGGTGACCACCGAGGCGAACACGATATAGGCCGAGATCGAGTACGGCGTGCCGGTCACGTGCAGCAGCCAGGTGGCCAGCAGCGGCGCGGGTCCGCCGGCGAACACCGACGCCAGCTGGTATCCCAGGCCCGCGCCGCCGTACCGCAGGTGCGTCGGGAAGCTTTCGCCGATCAGCGCCGCCTGCGGGCCGTACTGCATCGCGTGCGGAATCATCGACACCACGATCGCGACGAAGATCAGCACGTAGCCGCCGTTCTTCAGGATGGCGAAGTACGGGAACGCCAGCACGCCGGTCAGCACCGCGCCGATGAGGTAGACCCGCTTGCGCCCGAACTGGTCCGACAGGTGCGAGAACAACGGGATCGTCACCAGTTCCAGCACGGCCGCGATCAGCACGGCGTTGAGCACGAACGTCTTCGAGTAGTGGTGCTCGGCCACCACATACACCAGGACGTAGCTCGTGTAGAGGTAGAACGGCATCTGCTCGCTGAACCGCAGACCCGCGGACAGCAGGATCTCCCGCCAGTGGTGCCGGATCGCGTCCAGGACCGGGCTGCGCGATGTTCGCCGCTGCGCCACCACCGCGGCGAACATCGGCGTCTCCAGGATCCGCAGCCGGATCATCAGGCCGACACCGACGAGGATCAGGCTGGCCAGGAACGGCACCCGCCAGCCCCAGGAGGTGAACGCGTCGTTGGACAGCACCGCCGACAGCAGCGTCATCCCGCCGGTGCCGAGCACGAGGCCGACCGGCACACCGATCTGCGCGAAACTCCCGAGCAGGCCGCGTTTGCGCTGGTCACCCCATTCCATGGCGAGCAGCACCGAACCGCTCCACTCGCCGCCGATCGCGATGCCCTGGATCAGCCGCAGCAGGACCAGGAGCAGGGGCGCGGCCACGCCGATCGTGTTCGCCCCGGGCAGCACGCCGACGAGCCCGGAAGCGATGCCCATCAGCAGCAACGTAATGATCAGGGTGGTTTTCCGGCCGATCCGGTCACCCCAGTACCCGAAGATCGCCGCACCGACCGGGCGTGCCGCGAACCCGACAGCGTAGGTGGCGAAAGACTGCATCGCGCCCGCATAACTGCTCGACGCCGGGAAGAACAGATGCGGGAAGATCAACGCGGCCGCGGTGTTGTAGAGGAAAAAGTCGTACCACTCGATGGTGGTGCCGATCGCGCTGGCCAAGGCGGCTCTGCGCACCTGGGTCGATTGCCCGGTCTGCCGGACCCGGAGAGCCCCTGTCGCTTCGTCGCCGCCAAGAACCATCTTGCCGCACCTCCCGTGACCGAACTCACTGAACTGGACCTTTCCCCAACGGCACCGAGATGTCCATAGCGAGCATGGCCCTACCATCGGGCACGTGGCGGAAGCGAAACCTCTGCGGGCCGACGCGCGGCGTAACCGGGCGCGGGTGCTCGAGGCCGCCGAAGCGGTGTTCGCGGCCAAGGGCACCGGCGCGTCGACCGAGGAGGTGGCCAAGGCGGCCGGCGTCGGGATCGGCACGGTGTTCCGGCATTTCTCCACCAAGGAGGCGCTGCGGCAGGCGGTCCTGGTGGAGCGGATGCGCGAATTCGCCGAGGAGGCGGCGCGCTGGGCGGACGCGGAAGATCCCGGAAGCGCGTTCTTCGCCTTCCTTGACCACTGGGTGGAGATGGGGACGGCGAAATACGCGTACAGCGAGGCGCTCGCCGAGGCCGGTGCCGAGGTATCGTGGCTCGGCGCGGAGGTCGGCGCCCAGGTCCGTCAGGCACTCGGTGCCCTGCTGGGCCGCGCGCAGGACGCGGGCGCGGTGCGCGGGGACGTCGAGGTTCCGGAGCTGATCGCGGTGCTGGTCGGCGCCTCCTACGCCGTCAAGCACCTGGACGCCGACACCGCGTTGCGGCGGCGGACCGTCGATCTCATGTTCGCCGGGCTGCGGCCGTCACACGGGTAGCAGCTCCGGTCGTTTCGCGCGGACCGTGTCGCCGGAGGACTCCCCGCGCAGCCGTCGCTTGACCCAGGGCAGCGCGTGTTCCCGGCCCCACCGCAGGTTTTCCGCCCGCTGCAGGCGCGGGTCCAGCACGGGTCGCGGTCCGAGCTCGACGGGGGACAGGTCGTGCGGTTCGCCCAGGACGTCCAGCATGGCGATGGCGACCTCGCTGTGGCCCAGCGAGTTGAGGTGCAGCCGGTCGTCGGACCACAGGCGGCGGTCCCGCAACTGCCGCATCGCCCACATGTCCACGACCAGCGCGCCGTGCCGCGCCGCGATCACGCGGATGTGCTCGTTGTAGATCGCGGTCCGGCCGCGCAGCTTGCGGAACAGCGGGTCTTCGACCCCGTCCGCGCCGGTGAACAGCACCACGGTGGCACCGGTCTCGGCCAGCCGTGCCACCGCCTTGTCGTATTCGTCCGCGAGGGCGTCGATGCTCACCCTCGGACGCAGCAGATCGTTGCCGCCCGCGTAGAGGGTGACCAGGTCGGGTTCGAGCGCGAGGGCCGGTTCCAGCTGTTCGGCGAGGACCTGGCCGAGCAGCCGGCCCCGGATCGCGAGGTTGGCGTACCGGAGTTCCGGTTGACGGGCCGCGAGTTGCTCGGCGACCCGGTCGGCCCAGCCCCGCACGCCGTTCGGGCGGGCGGGGTCGTCGTCTCCGACGCCCTCGGTGAACGAGTCGCCGAGGGCCACTAAGCGCTTGCTCATACCTGGAAGGTTAGATCCTCCGTACCCCGCGCCCCGCCGCACCCACCGCGGTCGCGTCCGCGGTCGCCGAGTCCGTCAGTTACGCGAAAGACGGTATCGTGCTCGTCCACTCCGGTCACATCGTCTTCGACATTGTCGAAGTTTTCGCATCGCCGAAGAGGGGCGTGCATTTTCGGGAGTCCAGTTCGGACAACGTGCGCAAGAATTCCGGCAGCCACGAAACCGGGCCGGAAAACCGCGATACGGCAAAACCGCGCATTTCGGCTCGGCGACGAACAACCGGGACAACTACGGGGAGAACACGGTCGCCAACGCGGGTAAGGGACTTGACGAACATCGCCGCTCAGGAGAAGTGCCACGGCTGTGACCAGGGCTGGGCAGGTCCGGCGCACAGCTGGATCGGTGTGCCCTGCTCGTCGTTGTCCAGGCCGGTTCCGTTGTCCTGCCGCGGAAGACCTCCATCCTGGTTTCGCCGATCATACTGTTGCCCGGCGCCTGCTCCCCGTCACGTCGTGTCGAATATCTGTATTCTCCTCAGGACACCTTCCCCTTCGACGGCCGCAAAACCGACTGGATCCAACGATTGACGATCTGGTCCGTGTCCGGCGCGTTCCGGTGCAGGTTCAGGTCGTGCCCGGCGTCCGGCACGATGGCCACGGTCAACCGGGCCGCGGCCGAGTAGTACCGGCCTTCGAAGTTCCGGACCTGCTGTGGATCCGAGCAGGCCGCGCCGCCGGGATCGCCGCAGTCGAGCGCGTCGTACTGACCGACGACCGACAGCACCGGCACGTCGATGTTCCTGGTCACCGTCTCCTCCGGAGGTGCGGCCACCAGTTGCCGCGTGCCCGCGGATTCGGCCTGCGACCCGACGTCCTTGTGCTGCTCGTCGAAGCGGAGCACTTCGGGATCCGTCGTGGGCAGGTGGTAGAAGATCTTCCGAATTCCGGGTTTCGTCGTCACATATCCCGGATCGAGGCCGAGCGCGGCGAACCGCGGGTCGTCCGAAGCGCTGTGGACTTCACCGCCGAACTCGGTCAGCGTGTCGGAGTTGAAGGCGTGCAGGGACGCCGTCTGGGCGAACGCGTCCACGTCGCGATAACGCGAAACCTCCACCCAGCCCGTCTTCGAGCCCAGCGAATGGCCGACGTAGATCACCTGACTGAACTGTCGCTTCGAAACACGTCCGGCCCGTAGGGCTTCAATGACCTGGTGCAGGGTCGCCGCACTGGCGTCGATCGTGACCTGCGATCCGGGCGGGTGGGAACTCGCCCCGGTGCCGATGGGGTCCACGGCGAAGGTGGCATATCCGGCGGCCGTCGCGTGCGCGACATAGGAGTATCGGTCGCCGAATCCCGGCACGTCCCAGTAGAGGTGGTTGTAGGTGAAGCCGGACACGAGCAGTTGGACGGCCCGCGGCACCCGATTCGACGGATAACACAGTCGCCCGAAAATGTGGTATGTCTTCGGTCCGTTTCCGGTGAGGGAGACGGGAACCTCCTTCTCGACACAGGTCCGGCCAAAACCGCCGGTTCCGTGCCCCGGGGCGGCCGAAGCGACGGGTCCCGTCGCGCAGGCCACCGTGATCACCAGGACGATTACCGACCGGCGAACGACACGGCTCGGCCTTGTTCTTCTGGCACCCCGTACCAAACTCATCAAGTCGACCTCCATGACTGGCCGGACCGAACCGTTTCGTGGAGTTCCTCGCCGAACTCGGTGGAATCCCTTGCACACCAGCACCTGAACCGAACCCGCGCGTGGCCGGGAACTCAAAAAGCGATCGAATCAGGTCGGGCACTTTCAAAGATAGGCCGGTGTGACCGATGTCATCGGTCGATCGTTGACCGGACGATCATCGTCATGGTGATCCGCTCCGCGGTTCGCTCGGTTCGGCCCGGCCGGGCCGCTACCGCGCGGAACATTGCCACCGTTCACGTCGGCACGGATCGAGGCGGCCATCGCGTCCAACGTGGTACAGCCGGGCAACTCACAGCTCCGCCGCACCAGCTCGTCCAACGCCACGTTGATCAGATCGGCGGCTGCTCGGGAAACGCCGCGAGGACCATTCGCGGTTGGGTTCCGGAGAGACGACTTCGGAACCCAGCTCACCGTCGACCGTGGCACCACCAAGATCTGCTTGCCTCGGCGCTCAGCTCATCGACGAGGTGAGCCAGCCGCGATGCAGCGCCACGGACAGCTCGTGGGCGCCGGAGTTGCGGATGTTGTCCTCGTCGTGGAGGTAGCCCTCGGTGGTGGACAGCGCGGCGTGCCCGAGGTCCCGCTGGACCTGCCGGGGCGGCACGCCGCGCTCGATGGCGTGGGTGGCGTAGGAGTGCCGGGCCGAGTGGGGGTGGATGCTGTCGCGTAGCGGGGCGAGGTGGGTGGCGATGAACGCCGCGTGCGACGTCGCCAGCAGGTCCCGCAGCCAGCGGGCGCGGGGAGGTTCGGTGGTGAGGTCGGGGGCGAAGGTGGCGCACAGCCGCCGGAGCAAGGCCGTGACGTGGGAGACGTGGACGCGGTGGCCGGTGCTGGTGACGAACAGCGGTTCGGCGGGCGCGAGCCCGACCTGGCCGCGGACCGCGGGGACGGCCGGGGGACGTCGCCGCTCGAAGTAGGCCTCAACGGCGTCGGCGACCGGGGCGGTCAGGGCGACCTCCCGGTCCTTGGCACCCTTGCCGTGCACCCGCAGGATCCCGATGTCGCCGGGTCCGAGGCGGCGGTAGTCGGTGAGGTTGGTGCCGACGAGTTCCTCGGCGCGTATCCCGGTGCCGATCAGGATCTCCACCATGGCCTGGTCGCGGCGGCCGTCACGAGATCGGTCGGCCAGCAGGTGCGCGGCGAGCAGCAGGGAACGGCACGCCTCGAACGACCAGCGCGCGGTGGTCGACGGGGTGCCGGTCGCGCGGTTGAGGTGCTGGGTCTTGCGGTCGACGAGAGCGGCCGGATTGTGCTCGGCCAGCCCTTCGCGGATCAGGTACTTGCGATAGAAGGCGGAGACCGCCGAGAGCATCCGGCCCCGGGTGCTGTCGCCGTAACCGGCTCGGGTTAGCTCGTCCAGCCAGCGCTCGACATGCTCGACACGGACCTCGGCGAACGAGCGGAACTCGTTGCGCAGGCACCAGGGCAGCCACGCCAACCCGGTCGGCTGGGCCCGGCGCCGCCCACGCCGGCGACCGGGATCCGGCGCGACGTAGCCGGGAACCCAGTCCAGCGGGATGCCGAGATCGGTCGCGTAGGCGAGCCTGGTGTTGACCGAGGCATAGATGCGCAGGAACTCCGCGAGCCGTTCCCGGGCGTCCTTGCCTCCCTCCGACGGCGGCACCAACGCCAGTGTCACCGCGTGCCCCTTCCACCTGTGGAGGCTCGCGGCCGGTCCGCGCGCCAGGCGAGACTATATCGATAATCCTCCGGTGGTGGGGTTCACCGCGCCGCCTCCGCGACCACCCGGAACGGATCGGGCGCGCCAACGTCGTGAGCGCCGACCGGGCAGCTACCGTCGGCGCGGCCAGGTCATGATGTTCCCGATTCTCGCCCAGCCAGGTGGTTGCGTGCCTGGGCGTAGGTGTCGCCATCGATCTCGCCGCACGCGAAGCGGCGATCCAGAATCTCCTGTGGCGTTTCCTGACCCGGCGCGGCGTGCTCATGACCGCCGGGACGGCGCACCAGGGTGACCACTGCCCAGGCCACCGCGCCCAGCAGCGCGATCCACACCACCGGCATCAGCGTCATCCAGACCCAGCCGACCCCATATCCGTACCCGTACATCATTTCGATCACCTTGTGCCTTCGCTCGTGTCCTCCACGGTCCGCGTCCCCACCGCTTCGGGCTAGAGACGTAGGTCCCCGGCCGCGGAGCCCTCCGACACGACGGACAAGAGGAATTCGGCGGTGCCGAGGGCGCTCGCTATCGCGGTCGCGGTTTCACCAACTGGCGGTCTTTCGTCAGCCGGTCAGTACGAGTCCGCGGCCGGTGATGATCTCGACGTAAATCCGGAGGTGGCAACTGCGGTCACCGGGCGCCCAAGGGTGGTGTCGATGTCGGTGACGTGTTCGACCTTTCCGACCGCCACGACGCTCCATCCCGTGTGGCTGTCAGGCTCGATGTGGTCGATTTCGAAGGCCACCACCTGGTTGTCCAGGGTGCTGAGCGTGCCGGCCGGACTGGTGCGGACGATGATGTCGTCCTCGTGCACGAAATAGTTCACCGGCCGGATCGCGGGCAGCGCGCCCTCGGTGAAGACCAGCCGACCGACGTCGAGCTCAGCAGTGCCAAGCAGTAGTGCCAAGCAGTTCCGGCGCGGCAATGGCCGCAGTTCGTTCGTCACACCAGTGTCGTTGCCCTGGTCATCCCGTGCGAGGGCCGGAAGCCCTCATTGTGATGACCATCTCCTGCTGCCGGGCGGGCAGCGCGTTCCTAGCGTTGTGGTGACAAGGAGGGCGAAACCATGCGTGTTTTGGACATCATGAGCAAGCCGGTGGTCACCGTGACCCAGGAGACCCCGGCGAAGCAGGCCGCGGGGTTGCTGGCGGCGCACGGCTTCACCGCGTTGCCGGTGGTGGATGACGACGAGCGGCTGGTGGGGATCGTGACCGAGGCCGATCTGATGGCCGACCGGATCCCGCGCGACGCACGCTTCAGCCGTCTCGACGCCTGCGAGCGGCACCCGGGTGCCACGGTGGCGGAGGTGATGACCACCCCGGCGACCGCGATGGGCCCCGGCACGGAACTGGCAGTGCTGGCGCGTGCGCTGCTGGAAGCCCGGATCCGCGCGATGCCCATTGTGGACGGTGCCCGGGTGGTCGGCATCGTCACTCGCGGCGACATCGTCCGCACCTTCGCGCGTGGTGACGCCGACATCGCCGCCGACGTCCGACACCATCTGGCGATCTACGGCGGAGCGGACCGCTGGCACGTCCAGGTACGAGACGGCATCGTCGACATCGCCGACGAGTTCGACGACGGCACCGACCGCCATGTCGCGACCTTGCTGGCCCAGTCCGTACCGGGCGTGGTCCGCGCACACGCGATGGCGGCTCACCAGAGCGGGAACTCCTGACGGTCCGGGATGGCGTGAGGCGGCCGAGGGCGTGTGCTGGGCGACCGCGCTGCCGCGATCGTGGACCGGCCAGCACCGGCTGCGGCGCTACGGCTTCCACGGTTTCTCCCGCTCCTGCGCCCCTCGAACGCACGAGGCCATGGAGTCCGGAGGCGACTGTGTTGGCCGGGAAAGGCAGGGACGTCGGGCTCGGTTCGAGGTGACCAACGGCCCTTAGCCTCGGCGGATGCGGCGGCGAGGCTGGATCTGGCTGAAATTCACGGGACCTGGGAGAGGTCGTGGTTGCCGTGTCAACGTTTTCCTCGCGGTGGTGGCGGCTGCCGCACCTGGGCCGCAATCCGCTGGTGCGATCGTGGGACCGGATCGAGACCGTGACGCTGGCCGTGGCGGTGCTGATCGCGTTGCTGGCGATACCGTTCGCCGGTCTGCTGGGGTCGAGCCTGTATGCGGGGCAGCGTGCGGAGGTGGCCATAGAGGCCGCGACCCGTCATCAGACGACCGCTAGGTTACTGGCCGACGCGGCGCCGGACACCGCGGACGCACGTGGCATATCCGCGGGCGGCACCGTGCCCGTGGACGCGGTCTGGTTATTGCCCGATGGGTCGGCGAGAGCCGGGACGGTTCCCGTGGCCAAGGGCGCGACGGCGGGCACGAAGGTGCCGATCTGGCTGGACGAGAGCGGCAATCGCGTGAGTGCGCCGATCACGACCGAGGTCGCGGCGATGAACGGGATCACGGTGGCCGTGCTGGCGTGGCTGGGGGCCGTAACCGTCGGCGCGGTCGGTTTCGGTTTCGTGAGGTGGGGACTGGACCGGCGGCGGTATGCCCAGTGGGACGACGAATGGCGGCGGCTGGGCACCAAGCGGAGCCACTACTGAGGAGCGAGTCGTTGTCCCCGGGGTGGCGGAGCGGGAACAGGTCGTCGAGCAGTGTCTACTGTGGAGCTCGAAGTGATCTTATGCCCGGTCTCCACGCCTCCCTTCTGTCGCAACGAAAGTCCTTTCCGGCGATGGCCGAAGGCCCTGCATGTCCGGTGGCGACAGCCGTAGGTTCGAACCAGAGCGAATGCGGAGGTTGACATGGATGTGCTGAGCGTGGGCGCGTTGATGACCGCGAACCCGATCGCGGTGGCTCCGGATACGGAGTTCAGGGAGATCGCGGCGTTGCTGACCCGGGAGCGGATCAGCGCCGTTCCGGTGGTGGACCGCCGGGGAGCGCTGGTGGGTGTGGTGTCGGAGGCCGACCTGCTGCACAAGGAGGCTCTCAGCGACCATACCGCGCATTCCCGTGAGGTCAGGCGGTATCGGCGCAAGGCGGCGGCGTTGCGGGCCGCGGAGCTGATGACCTCGCCGGTGCGCACGGTCGACATCGACACGCCGATGCCGGCCGCGGCGCGAGCCTTGGCGGACGGTGCCGTGCGGCGGCTGTTCGTGCTGGATCAGGGGAAGCTCGTCGGGGTGCTGTCCCGCCGGGACGTGCTGGATGTGTTCCTGCGGCCCGACGCCGACGTCCGGGAGGAGATCGACAACGAGGTCTTCCAGCGCGTGCTGGGCGCGACCCCGGGCACGTACAGCATCACTGTGGACAACGGCGTCGTGACCCTGCTCGGGCTACTCGAACGCAAGAGCACGGTCACCTCGGCCGGACGGTTGACCGAGCTGGTCGCGGGGGTGCTCGGGGTGCGCAACCGGCTGGACTTCGTGTGGATCGACGAGTGAGGTGAACGCGATGGTGCGCGTCTCGCCGTCGGCGCCGCACGCGACCCGCTGAGCCGCCCGCCGCCAACGTCTGGGGAAAGGGTGTCCTACCGGGCGTTCCGGGCCGAGCTTCTGCTCGCCCTGGGCATCACGCACTTGACCTTGACACCGTGACAAGGTCTTCACTGGGTGCAGGAGGTGGTCTTCGTCAACTCGACACGCAGGAATTCACCGGACACGCGCCTGCTCGACGCGTTGGGCGCCGGAAACTCGTCGACGCGGCTCCAGACCGCTCTGGCGGTTGGCACGCACTCCGACCCCGGCCTTGTCGATGCGCTCGTGGCACGGTGCGCGATCGAGCCGGACTTCTTCGTGCGCGACATGCTCACCTGGGCGTTGACCCGCCTCCCGTCGGAGATCACGGTGCCCAGACTCCGCGCGGAGCTCCGTTCCGAGCGCGCTCAGGCCCGAAGCCAGGCGTTGCATACGCTGTCCAAGATCGGGGACAGGAATGCGTGGCCCGCGATCACGCGGTCGTTGCTGCACGACGCCGACGACGAGGTCGCGCGAAGCGCGTGGCGTGCTGCCGTCGTCCTCGTGCCCGCCGGGGAACAGAAAGGGCTGGCAGCGGAGCTGGCCGCACAGCTCGGTCGCGGCGACCGGAACGTGCAACTGAGTCTCAGCCGAGCACTCGTCGCACTCGGAGACGTGATCGAGCCGGCCCTGCAGACGGGACTGGCGAGTGACGACCCGACGGTGCGTGCGCATGCCCGCGCCACGGAGCGGCTCCTACGCGACCCGGATGCCGGTTTCGACCCAGCCGTCGACGAGGCGAAACGGATCGTCGCGCTCGGCCCGGAACGGATCGAGGGAACAGCGTGCTGATCGGCGAGGTGGCACGCCGATCGGGGGTGAGTACCCGGATGCTCAGGCACTACGACTCCCTCGGGCTGGTGCGACCAACAGGCCGCACCGTGGGTGGCTACCGGGAGTACTCCACCGCCGATATTCGCCGGATCTTTCACGTGGAAAGTCTGCGGTCCCTGGGATTGTCGCTGCGACAGATCGGGCGCGCTCTGGAGGATCCCACCTTCGCGCCGTCCGCGCTGGTCGGTGACCTCATCCAACGAACCGAAGACCGACTGAAGCGGGAGCAGGAACTACTCGAGCGACTCCGTACGGTCGATGCCTCGGCGCCCTCCGGCTGGCAGGGCGTCCTGCGCATCGTCGAGCTCCTGCACGGGCTCAACTCGCCCAGTCCTGCGCGCCGACAGCAGACCGTCCTGACCCCGGCCGAGGACGTGCCGGTTCCCACCGAGCTGCTGGCTGGGGCGGTCCTCGCCGAATCCGATCCGAACGTCGCCGGCGCCCTGAGGTGGGCCCTCGCCCGGGCCGGCGGTGACGGTGTGGCGAGTGTGGCGCCCGGCGTGTATTCGGAGAACGTCGACATCCGGCGGCGCGCGGTCCTGGCGATCGCCGAGATGTCCGGTGACGAGGCGACCGCGGTGCTCACGAACGCACTCGGGGACTCGGACACGGCGGTGCGCAGGCATGCTGCTCTGGCCTTGGGTACGCGTGGCGCGACCGCGGCCGTGCCGACACTCGTCGGCATGGTGGTCGAGGGCACGAACGACGTCGAGGCGGCCGAGGTCCTGGGAACATTGTCGCTGGACCCCGGGTGCGCGGACCGGATCATGAGTGCACTGGTCGACGAGCTCGCCGCGGACACCGCGGACTCCGCGGTGCGGATACGCCTGACCCAGGCACTCGCCGAGATGCCCGCGACCATCGCGCGGGGCGTCCTGCGGCAATTGGCCCACGACGATGATCGGGCAGTCGCCCTCATCGCCTCGGCCCTGGTGGGCATGCTCGAAGAGCGGTCCAACGGCTGAACCCGAGGCGCGGCCCGGAACGCTAACCACCAGATCGCAATTTTCACCCAGCTTGATCGGGCCGATGGACGTGCGCACCAGGCGCGGCACCGGGTGGCCGGTGGTGTCGCGCTCGGCCCGGCGGGCGGCCAGCGCGGACAGCAGCGGGGCGATCAATCCGGCCACCACCAGCCCGAGCAGCAGGATCACCCCGGCCTCTGGCAGCAGTAGACCGAGCGCGACCACCGTGCCGAGCCCGACCAAGCCGGCCGAGACGACCGGCACGAGCACCCGGACCAGCACGTCCTGCTGGTTGTCCACATCGGACACCATGCGGTTGAGCAAACCCCCGGCGGATCCGGGCGGTGCGCGCGGGTCCCAGTCGCACGAGGGTGGACCAGACCCGTACGCGCATGTCGGCGAGCGCGCGGAGGGCGACGTCGTGGGAGAGCAGGCGTTCGGCATAGCGGAGCACGCCCTTGGCGATGCCGAAGGTGCGCACGGCGACGATCGCCGCGGTCAGCGTCAGGATCGGTGGGTGCAACGCGGCGGTGGGGATCAGCCATGCCGAGGCGGCGCGACGGCGCTGCCGAGGGCTCCCGCCCCGGCCAGGCAGGCCAGTGCCAACCGCGGCCGGTGCCCGCCCACGGCGCCGCGAAGCCACCCCCGCCCGACCGCCGGCGCTTCCTCGACGGGCTCATCCCGAAGTGGCGGCACGTTCGGCGGCATGACGCGGTCCTCCACCAGCGACTCGGCGGCGGTGGGGACCGGCTGTCGACGGTGACCGCGTCGAGCCGGATCGGGACGCGGGACGGGTCGGGGGCGGGCGAACGCCCCGGCCCGGTGGGCGGCTTCTCGTCGAGGAGTTCGAAGATCTCGTTGGCCGCGGCCACGCCTTCGGCACTGTCGTGGAACCGGGCGCCCACGGCCCGCAGCGGCAGGTACACCTCGGGCGCGAGGATCAGCACGACCAGCGCGGTGTGCAGGTCCAAGCCGCCGCCCACCAGGCGCAACCCGATCGACACCGCGACCAGCGCGACCGACAGCGTGGCCAGCAACTCCAGCGCGAGCGCGGACACGAACGCCACCCGCAGCGTGCCCATGGTCTGCGCGCGGGACTTTTCGGTGATCTCGCGCAGGCGAGGGTCCTTGGTCCTTTCGGGCCGGGGACTCAGGTAACCGGCCTGACCGGAAAGGAGTTTGGTCTGGTCCAGTGAAAACTGTCGTCACCAGGTACGGGACCGGGCTGGGCTGGGCAAGCCGTCGCGGAAGACCGTGGCGGGGTGCTGAATCTGGTCATGCGGTGCTTGCGGCGGGAAAAGAGCCGAAAGTCCCGGTTACCGTGGCGCTCCGGCCCTCCTCGCACGACCGGTGAACGGGGTGGACTGAGGTCATGAGCACCCCGCAGCAGGGTATGACCGCTCGCCATCGCGGACGTCGGCGCGCGCCCTGGGGCAACGGGCTGGTGTTGTCCCAGGCGGTTCGACGCTCGGGCCGCTGCCGGGCGGAGGCGCGGTGATCCTTCCTGCGCACGCCCGCGACGGCGACCAGTTGGTCGTTGCGGGCAATTCCGTGCGCAAACGGTGCTTCTCGAATCCGCCGCCGGTCCAAGCAGGACTCAACGGCCAATGGGTCGCCGGGGTGATCGGTGGTTTCCTCATCGCGACGGAAAGGCGGCGGAGGTGACCGGCTCGTTCACCAAGCGGCCCGACTATCCATTCGTGGGTTCGATCGTCCGCCTCGGTGCGCTCGTCACGTCCGTCGCCCTCGCCGTCGTCCTCTCCGGTGGCTCCCTGGTGTGGCTCCTCGAACGGCACCGCCCTGGCTCGACCTTCGGGTCCTGGACCGACGCCATGTGGTGGGCACTGACCACGGTGACCACGGTCGGCGACGGCGACCACACGCCCATCACCCCACCCGGACGGCTCGTCGGTGCCCTGGTGATGATCGCCGGGGTCGCCATCATCGGTGCGGTCGCGGCCGTTGTGGCCCTCTCCATCGCCCGCACGATCGCGGCCGCCGAGGAACGGGCCATCGAGGCCGAGGCGAAAACCCTTGAACAACGTTTGGAATCGCGGCTCAACACGGTCGAAGCTCAGCTGGCCCGCATCGAGCAGCACCTGCGCGAGTCCCGAAGTCCCCGCTCCCGGTGACCGTCCGCACCGACATCCACGTGGCCGTCCCTCGCCGACCCGGCCACCACGTCCACGCAGGCGCAGCACTGACCTCGAAACGACAAGTTCCCCAGGGACCGCACACGGAACTGGATCAGCTCGCTCGTCGGTAGCGATCAAGGATCGCGGCGCGCAACGCCGGTCCTGATGCGCCGAGCGCCAGCAGAATCGGGGCCACCAGACCACCGTTCATCGTGATCACGCCGAGAGCGACATGTTCGACACCGATGTGCTGGTCGTGCATCGCCTGCGCCTCGCGGACGCTGTTCTCCAGGCACTTCTTGGCACGCGTGGTAAGCGGCAGGTGCCCGCGAGGAACGGCACCCATGGCCTGGTAGCGGCCGGTCGCCGTCGAGTCGGGAACCGGCGCGGCGGGGAGGGGGCGGCGGCGCCGGCGCCAGCGGCGGAGCAGGCCCGGTGGGATGGCGCGGCGGGGGTTCAGCCGCGACAGGCGCGGCCTGCGGTGCATGGCGTTGGCGGCCTGAGTGAGGGCTTCGGTTCCGAAGGATGCCTCGATCCGGGCGCGCACGGCGTCGAGATCGATCCCGATCGCCGACAGCGCTTCCCGGTCGAGATCGCTGAACAGGCCGGCCCCGCCACCAAGACCGACACGGCGGACGATTTCCTCCTCCACGTGGTCCGGTGTCATCCCCTGCTCGCGCAGGACAGCGCTCGCGGGCCGGCTGGTGGAGACCACGGCGAGCAGGAGATGTTCGCAGCCGACATAGCGGTGCCCGAGACGGCGGGCGTGCTCCTGGGCGTGGACTACAACGGTGCGGGCGTCCGGGGTGAAGCGCTCGAACATCATCGCCCCCCGACTCGCCGGCCGTACTTGCGATGCACGGTCTGCTTCGTGACACCGAGCCGCTCGGCGATGTCCTGCCAGGACCACCCCAGCTTCCGCGCGCTTTCGACCTGGAGGATCTCCAGCCGTTCGGTGAGTGCCCGCAGCGCGGCCACCGCACGTAGTCCCACGTCAGGGTCGTTGCTGGTGGCACCCTCAGCGATTTCCAGTGTTCGTTCCATATCGTCAGCATATGCTGACGGATACTTCCTCGTCAACATATGCTGACGCGGACTCCGGCCGTCCCCGTTAAGCCTGCAACATCGGCTACATCCCCGTCACTGTCTGGACGCCGCCGACGAGCAGGCTGAGCCCGGTGATCAACTGGCGGCGGCACCGCTTCGAGATGAGCTTGTCCGTCCACAGCGGACGACAAAAACAACGGCAAGGAGATCACCTACTCCCTGCCACTCTCAACATATAGCGCAGCGAGGGTCTTGCGGCGAGACCCGGGTCGTGCCGCAGAATCCCAGGCCGAAGCCAGAACCTGCGGAAATCAGGAATTCACGAAGTACGTGTGCTCGTGGGTGTGCGCCACCGGTACCTGCGCTGCTCGAAGTTCTTCACCACCAGCGAGTACGCGCCCCGCCTCCGTTCCCGCCTCGCCCGCGAGCGCCAGCTCATTCAGGACGCCACCGAACGCAACTGGCCCCGCGAGATCGAGCGCCACGAGGCCATCACCCGCCGGATCCAGGAGCTTCTCGCCGAGCTCGGCGAGCCCTGCGACGGCCCCGAGGAGCCGTGCGAATGACCAGGTCAAGATCAAATTTTCCAGATAACAACCCCTACGGGCGATTCCAACTCGACATGAGCACACGCTTGGACTTGGACGCTGTGGCCGCGTAACCGGCCGGACCTCGAAGCCCGCGCTCTGCCTCCCAGGGGTGAACCGCCTGGCACCAGCCGTCGTTCAGGCGCGGGGTCGGTCGGCCAAGGTGGTACGGGCCGGGTTACTGGTACGGCCGGTAACCCGGCGGCAGCAGGTACTGGCCGTAGTACCGCGGCTGGACCTGCTGCTGTGGTGGTGGCGCGGCGGGCAGTTGGCCCGGCTTGGGAAGCAGGAAGGCGACCGAGGGGCCGACCTGGGCTCCTGGTCGTCCCCAGGAGACGGGCAGTTCGACGGTGACGGCGAGCCGGGCCTTCGACGGGCCGGTCAGCCGCAGCTCCAGCAGGACGTTCGCGTCCGGTTTCACCTCGTAGGCGTCGGTGATCCGGGCGCCGTTCAGCATGTCCATCAGTCGATTACCAGGCCGGGACTCCCCGGTCAGCGGGCGTAGCCGGATGGTCACCGCGACGGTGGTCTGGTTGTAGAACTGCACGTTCGCAGCCCCGTGTCCGACCGCTGTGACCAGCAGGGACGCGCTCCACAGGTCTGCCCAAGCGCCGAGTGGGGCGTGGGCGGTGAGCGCCGCGCCCAGCCGGGGTGCCTTGGCCGGGTCGATCGGGATCACCGAGGTCGCGGTCACCACGCCGAAGGTCCGGCACAGACTCAGCACCTGCCGATAGCGGTTGACCACTGCCCGGTCGCCGAGCAGCACATTGTGTTCGGCGACGGTGAGGGCGCCGTCGAGAGTGGCCCGCACGCCCTCCGGGGACTGCAGCACATACCAGCACCCGGTGATGGCCAGTTCCGCTGTGATCACCAGATCGGAGCTGCCCAGGTCCGTGGCCACGGCGCTGGCCCGCTGGAACTCCGTCTTCGCGTTCTCGACGGCCTGCTGGTATCGCTCCGGAATCTGGTGCAACGGAAGATCCTGCAGGATCCGGCGGCCGGCACCCATATGATGCCGGTAGGTCTGACGGGCGACCTGCGTGCTGACTTGGCGCACCTCGTTCCTGAGATCGTTCAGCGCTCGCCTGGTGTTCTGCTCGAACTCGTTGCTGTCCAGGTGGGTGACAATCACGTCGACGAACTGCGCGGCGACACTCAGCCAGGGCATCCCAGTGGCCACCGGAGCGATGATCGCCACCAGTTTGGTCGCCAGCTTGATGTCCATCGCGCCTCCCGCCGGTCCGACGCCATCCCTGAAGTGGATCGCGTCGGACCGGCCGGACATTGCTTCCCGGCCCCGAACTCACCCGAATGGTCCTGAACTTCGGGCGCACCCGCACCCGCGTGCGCCCGAAGTTCGAGGCCGCCCTGGAGATATGCCAGCAGGTCAAGGCGCATGCCCCGCACTGCCGGGTCATCCTCACCATGTACGAGGTGAAGCTGCTGGGCCGCGACTCCGCCGAGCTGACCGCGCCCAGCATCGCCCTGGAGATGCTGGGCGGGCGCTGACCGGGATCTACGACCTGTCCGGCACAGGCCGTCGCTGTTCGGGTTCTTCGCCGCGATGGCCGAGACCGAACGCGAGAACATCCGCAAGGCCACCCTGGAGTCCGTTTCGGAGAGCGGCGCTTTGTATGCTGCGAGCGAACTCGGTGCCGTCCGCGCCGCCATCTGGATCAGCCAGTTCCACACCCAGTAGCAGGCCGGTGTGTCGGACCTCGGCCACCCAGCGGCTGCGGCGACCGATCTCGCCCAGCCTCTCCGCCAGTTGCGTTGCGCGCTGGCGAACGTTCAGCAATACGTTGTCCCGCCGCATGACCTCGATCGCGGCGACGCCCCCCGCCGAACGCGAGCTGATTACCTCGAAACGTGCCGATATGCGCGCCGGGCGACCAGGTGTCGAGCACCCTGTCGTACAACAGGATCGCCACGGGGAGGCCGATTCCGGACAGTGCTTTCGACGCGACGACGACGTCCGGCTCGATGCGCTCCAGCACCGACCGGTAGTTGGCCACCAGCCGCTCCAACGCGACGTTGATCAGATCGGCCGGGTTCTTGCGCCGGGCCGCCTCCTCGATCGCCTCGGCCGCGACCTTCCGCGCCGCCTTCGGGTCGTACACCACCTCACTGCGTGCCCGGATCAACGTCCGGTGTCGCTCCGCGGTCCGCGTCAAGGAGTACACCGGCTCCACCTCGGCCGGTAACCGCAGATCCCGGCGGATGTGGTCGACCACCATCGCCGGCACCTTCTCCAAGTCCGGGAAGTGGCCCAGCCGGTTGAACGCCTTGAGCAGCACCATTCCCGCCAACAGGTGATTGTCCGACCCGGCGATGCCCTGCACCCACGTGATCTCCTCGGGCTGCGGTGTGTAGAACACGTGCAGTTCCCGTGCGGAGATGAACCTCTTGACGCGCGGATACGCGGTCCGCTCGATCGAATCCACCGGTGCCGCCCACCCGAACCATCAAGATCACCCGTATGGATGGCGCGGGCCGTACCAGCAAGACGATCACCGGCCGGACGGTGCCCGTGAGCTGCAAAAAAACTCAGCGCAAGATTAACTCGTGGCGGCTTTGGGCTTACCTTGGCTGCACCCCCGAAGGCCGCGCGCACGCTCGCGAGTAGGTCGCCTGACCCCGCGCCGCCTTCCCCACCGAGTCCCGACGGAATCAACCAAAACCCCGTTCACCCGAACGTCCTCAACTCGGCCTAACAGCGCGTCTGACTCGCAGGAGAGGGCCCTGGCGCTCGACCGGATAGACCCTTATCCACCACAACGGTGTTACGCCTGAGCTTGGACACGAAGGCGAACTCAGGCGCGCAAGGGCTGGCTTCCGTTCGCCGTCGAGACTATATGAATAATCCTCCTTATTCATATGTTTCCCGATCGCCCAAGGTCTTCTACAGGTTCTTGTTATGTAACTTAAAAAGCAGGTTTTTGTTTTGAAACCCGAACATGGTATGTTGCAGGTGTGGCTGATGGGGCAAGTGAGACGGCTGAGGTAGTCCAGAACCGGATCGAGCCAGGGGAGAGGCTGGTTCCGCCTCCGCGGTACGCCAGCCGTGATCAGCGGCGGGAGGCCACGTTGCGGGCGTTCACCGCCGGCCAGGATGCGTTCTGCGCCTTCTGCGGTCGCCAGTTGCCGCCGATTCCCGCCCGGGGCGGGCGGCCCACTCCCTACTGCCCGCCCGACGCCGAGCGGTATGGCCAGTGGGGGGCCAAGGTCATCACCTGCGCGATGCTGGACGAATGCCGCGAGATCTGGGTCGGCGTCTACGGCGCGGACCAGCCGATGACCCAGGCCGACATGCACACGCTCGACGGGCGTGCGGCGACCCTGCTGGCCGCGCTGGACCCGGTCCGGGACGAGGTGGCCGCCTTACGCGCCCGGGTCACCGACGAGACCGCGGCCGCGCTGGCCGCCAGGGCCGACGCCGAACGGGCTCAGGCGGACGCCGAGACTCAGGCACGGGAGGCCATGACCGAACGCACGCGGGCGCTGGACGACGCCGAACGGGCGCGGGGGCAGGCCGAGGCGGATCGAGCCGAGCTTCGCGCCGCTCAGGAGCTGGCGGATCGGGCTGTCAAGGACAAGGACCAGGCCCTTGCGCGGCAGTCGGCGGCGGAGCAGGAGAAGGACAAGGCCGTCGCAGACCGCGAACGCGCCCTGAACCAACTCACCGCAGCGCAGGAACGGATCGCTGAGATCCAGGACAGCCTCGCCTCCGAACGCGCGACCGCGCTGGAGCGGTTCGACCGCTTCCGCCGGGAGGAGGAGCAAGCACGGCAGGACCTTCGCACCCTGCTCACCGAGGAATTCGACAAACGCCTGCGGACCCGCGCGCACGAGTTCGACGAGCAGGCCCGCTCGTTGCGCGCCGCCGCCGACCAGCGGGTCGCCGAACTGAGCGGCCAGCTTACCGAGGCCACCCAGCGCTACGCGGACGCGCTCGGCCCGCTCCATGAGCAACTCAACCGGCTTCGTGCCCACCTGGCGGAGCACGCCGCGACCGCCTCCGCCCTGCGCCGGCAACTGGACGACCTGCACACCGCCCTGAACGAAGCCCTCGACCAGACCACCGATGACCAGCCGCTACGCCAGCACGTGGCGGCCGTCCTGACCCTGTATTCCTCAGAGTCACGGCCAGCCACAAAGTAGCGACGTTCCAGCAGGCAGGTCCGGGGTTGAGTAGCAGCGGTACAGCCGTTGGCGCTAAGCCAAGATCCGCAGGTCAGAGCTGATCGGCTAGGTTCCGACTCGTGCCCGTGGAGTTCTTGACTGATGAGCAGGCCGAGTCCTACGGGACGTTCACCCAGGAGCCGACCCGTCCGGAGCTGGAGCGGTTCTTCTTCCTCGACGACGAGGACCGGCGGCTGATCGGCAAGCGTCGCGGTGATCATTCGCGTTTGGGGTTCGCTCTCCAGGTCTGCACCGTCCGCTACGTCGGCCTGTTCCTGCAAGATCCGCTCGCGGTGCCGTGGTCGGTGGTGGAGTACCTGGCCGAGCAGCTCGACATCGGCGACCCGTCGTGCGTGAAGCGCTACACCGAGCGGGAGAAGACCGCCTACGAGCACGCCTGGGAGATCCAGGAGGCGTTCGCCTACCACCCGTATGAGGACCGCGAGTGGGGCCGCAGATTTCGCACGTTCCTGTACGGCCGGGCGTGGACGCACGCGGAGGGCCCGGTGGCGTTGTTCAACCACGCGGTCGCGTGGCTGCGCCGGCACCGGGTGCTGTTGCCGGGGGTGAGTGTGCTGGCCCGGCAGGTCTCGGCCGCGCGCACCGCGGCGGAGAACCGGCTGCACTCCTCGGTGGCCCGGGCCGCGCACCGGGCGGACCGCGCGTTGCCGCCGGCGCTGGTCGCGCTGCTGCCGGTCCCGGAAGGGGCGCGGCGTTCGGAGCTGGAGCGGTTGCGCCGGCCGCCGACCCGCTCGACGGGGACCGCGATGGCCAAGGCGCTGGACCGGGTGAACGAGATCTCCGGATTCAGGCTGGCGGGTGAATCTGTCGCGGGTGCCGGTCAACCGGCTGGCCACCTTGGCCCGCTACGGGATGGCCAGCAAAGCCGCCGTCCTGGAACGGGCGCCGGAGCCGCGGCGCACCGCGTTGCTGACCGCGGTGATGCGCAACCTGGAAGCGGCCGCGATCGACGACGCGCTGGACCTGTTCGCGCTGCTGATGGCCACCCGGTTGCTGTCGCCGGCCAAGCGCGCGACCGACAAGGAACGGCTGGCGAACCTGCCGCAGCTGGAGCGCGCCTCCCGGACGCTCAAGCAGGTATCCGGGGCGCTGGTGCGGCTGCTGGAGGAAGCCGACCGGGACCAGGTCGCGCTGGACCCGTCGCTGGCGTGGCACGTGCTGGAGGGGATCACGCCCCGCGACAAGATCACAGCGGCGATGGCGACGGTCGAGCAGCTGGTGCCCGTCGACGACGGATCGGCCGAGATCGCGCTGCGCAAGGCGCTGACCGCCCGCTACAACACCGTCCGGCCGTTTCTGGCGCTGCTGGGCGAGTCCGAGGCGCTGGCGGCCGCGCAGGGCGGGCGGAAGATCCTGGCCGCGGTGCGCACGCTGCCGCGGCTGGCGCGACGCAAGGGCGTCTCGAAGTCACCGCCGGTCAAGGACATCGACGCCGATCTGGTGCCGCGGTCGTGGAAGCCGGTGGTGTTCGCCAACCCGGCGCTGCCGGCCGGGGCGGTGGACCGGGACGCCTACGTGGTGTGCGTGCTCGAGCAGCTGCACCGGGCGCTGCTGCGCCGCGACGTCTACGCCACCCCGTCCAACCGGTGGGCCGACCCGCGAGCCAGGCTGTTGGACGGGCCCCAGTGGGAGGCGGTGGCACCGGACGTGCTGGCCGGGCTGAGCCTGGACATGCCGGTCGAGGAGCACCTGGCCGAGCTGACACGCGGCTTGGACGCGGCGTGGCGGCAGATGGCCGACCGGATGGCCGAGGCCGGGCCGGAGGCGAAGGTCGAGGTTGTCGTCCCGCCCGAGGGTGGCCGGGCGCGGTTGAGCGTGGACAAGCTCGGCGCGGTCGGCGAGCCGGAGTCGCTGACCTGGTTGAAGAAGACGACCGCGGCGATGCTGCCGCAGATCGACCTGCCGGACCTGCTGTTCGAGGTGCACTCCTGGACCGGGTTCCTCGACGCGTTCACCCACGTCTCCGAGGGCGCCTCCCGGATGGCCGGGCTGCCGGTGTCGCTGGTGGCGCTGCTGGTCGCCGAGGCGTGCAACATCGGCCTGACCCCGGTGATCAACCCGGCCCATGTGGAGCTGACCCGCACCCGGCTCTCGCACGTGGACCAGAACTACCTGCGCGGGGACACCATCGCGGCGGCCAACGCGCTGCTGATCGAGGCGCAGTCGCAGATCCCGCTGGCCCGCTGCTGGGGCGGCGGGCACCTGGCCTCGGTGGACGGGGTGCGGTTCGTCGTCCCCGCGCGCACGATCAACGCCGCCCCCTCACCGAAGTACTACGGCTACAAGCGCGGCCTGACCTGGCTCAACGCGGTCAACGACCAGGTCTCGGGGATCGGGGCGATGGTGGTGCCGGGCACCCCGCGCGACAGCCTGTTCATCCTGGACACCCTGCTCAACCTCGACGGCGGGGTGAAGCCGGAGATGGTCGCGACCGACCACGCCTCGTATATGGTGTTCGGGCTGTTCAAGATGCTCGGCTACCGGTTTTCCCCGCGGCTGCGGGACCTCGCGGACCAGCGGTTCTGGCGGGCGGAGATGCCCGGGGAGAAGGACCGGACGCCGGCCGACTACGGGCCGCTGAACGCGATCGCCCGCAACAAGGTCAACCTGGACACGGTGATCACCCACTGGCCGGACATGCTCCGCGTCGCCGGATCGCTGATCACCAACCAGGTCCGCGCCTACGACCTGCTGCGCGTGTTCGGCCGGGAGGGCCGGATGTCGCCGCTGGGGCAGGCGTTCGCCGAGTACGGGCGCATCGACAAGACCATGCACCTGCTCGCCTTGTGCGACCCCGTGGACGACACCTACCGGCGGCGAATGAACCGGCAGCTCACGGTGCAGGAATCCCGGCACCGGCTGGCACGGGAGATCTGCCACGGCAAACGCGGCCAGATCATGCAGGCATACCGCGACGGCCAGGAAGACCAGCTGGCCGCGCTCGGCCTGGTGCTCAACGCGGTGGTGCTCGGGGTGCCGGTAAGGGAGCTGTCACCAGCCGCAAACGAGGGCAGAGTCCCTGGTCAGGGCCGGGGTGTGTGGGAGTAGCGTCCGCGCGTGCCGCGGGAGATCGATGAAGACGAGCTGATCGAGCACTGGACGCTGATCGGCGACGAGTTGGGGCAGGTCGCCGGCAAGCGCGGTCCGACGCGTTTGGGCTTCGCGCTGCTGCTCAAGTTCTATACCCGGCATGGCCGGTTTCCCCGTGGCCGGGGCGAGCTACCGGACGCGGCGGTGGATTACGTGGCGCGCCAGGTCGGCGTCGCGGCGCCGGAGCTGGCGTTCTACGAGTGGGATGGGCGCACGGTGGAGTACCACCGTGCTCAGGTCCGCAAGTTCCTCGGGTTCCGCGAGTGCACGGTGGACGACGCGGAGAAACTGGCCGTGTGGCTTGCCGAGGAGGTCTGTCAGCGGGAACGGCGGGTCGAGCGGGTTCGCGAGGAACTGCTGACGCACTGCCGGGACGAGGGGATCGAGCAGCCCGCCGCGGGCCGGATCGGCCGGATCATCGGCTCCGGGCTGCGCCAGGCGGAGAAGACTCTCGTCGCGCGGATCGCTGGCCGGATTCCCGCCGATGCGGCTGCTCGGATGAGCGCGCTGGTAGCGGAGGCCCACGACGACGAGGAGACAGCCGGTGAGGACGGGCGGGCGCTGTTCGCGCAGATCAGGACCGATCCCGGCAACATCAGCCTGAACACAACGCGGGAGGAGATCGCCAAACTGACCGCGATCCGGGCGATCGGCCTGCCCGCGAACGTGTTCGCCGACATCGCGCCGAAGGTGCTGGCCGGCTGGCGGGACCGGGCCGCGGTGGAGGCTCCCAGTCATCTTCGGGACGACCATTCCGAGGAAACCAAGCTGACCCTGCTGGCGGCGCTGCTGCACTGTCGGGGCCGGGAGATCACCGACACGCTGGTGGACCTGCTGATCGCCACGGTGCACAAGATCAATGCTCGTGCCGAGCGGCGGGTGGTGGATGAGTTCGTCGCCGACCTCAAACGGGTGTCGGGCAAGGAGAACATCCTGTTCCGGATCACCGAGGCCGCTGTTGGCGACCCGGACGGCGTGGTGCGGGACGTGGTGTTTCCGGCCGCCGGTGGGGTGGGCACGCTGATGGATCTGCTGGCTGAGTACAAGACGAAGGGCAATGCGTTTCGCCAGCACAAGCAGCGGGTGTTCAAAGCCTCCTACACCAACCACTACCGGGCTGGGCTGATCGAGCTGATCGACGCGCTGGAGTTCCGCTCGCACAACACGGTGCACCGGCCGGTGCTGGACGCTCTGGAGCTGATCAAGCGGTACCGGGTGGAGACCACCCATGCCACGCAGTACTACGCCCGCGGCGAGCACGTGCCGGTCGACGGGGTGATTCCCGCCGACCTGGCGGAGCTGCTGCACCGGGCCGACAAGCGCGGACGGCAGCGGGTGCAGCGCACCGTCTACGAGTGCGGCGTGTTCCAGACGCTGCGGGAACGGCTGCGGTGCAAGGAAATCTGGGTGGTCGGCGCGGAGAAGTGGCGCAATCCGGACGAGGATCTGCCGGCGGACTTCGAGGCCAAACGGACGGAGAACTATGCCGCGTTGCGCAAGCCGACCAGTGCCGACGCCTTCGTTGACGAGGTTCGCGAGGAGCTGCGGGCCGAGTTGGCCGCGCTGCACGACGCGCTGCCCCGGTTGGACTGGCTGGACGTCAAGGCCGGGCGCAAGCAGGGCGCGATCGTGCTCACCCCGTACGACGCCGCTCCGGAGCCGCGGAACCTGCGGAGGCTGAAGCAGGCGGTGCGTGCCCGGTGGGGCGTGGTGCCGTTGCTGGACATGCTGACCGAGACCGCGCTGCGCACCGGCTGCCTCGCCGCGTTCACCCCGGTCGGCACCCGCGGCGACCTCGACCCGGAGGTGCTCGCCGAACGGCTGCTCCTGCTCATCTATGCATACGGCACCAACACCGGAGTGCGGGCGGTCGCGGCCGGCGACCACGCCCACAGCGAGGACGACCTGCGCTACACCCGCCGCCGGTACATGACCGTCCCGGCCTGCCGGGAGCTGGCCCGCGCCATCGCCAACGCCACCTTCGCAGCCCGCCAGTCCTGGCTGTGGGGCGAGGGCACCACCGCCGTGGCGTCGGATTCGACCCACTTCACCGCGTACGACCAGAACATCTTCACCGAGTGGCACTCCCGCTACCGGCGTGGGAAGCGAGGTGTGCTGATCTACTGGACGGTCGAGGCGAAGGGCTCGATGGCGGTGCATTCGCAGCTGCTGTCCTGCTCGGCGTCGGAGGTGCACGCGATGGTCGAGGGTGCGATGCGGCACGGCACCGACATGACCATCGAGGCCAATCATGTGGACTCGCACGGGGCCTCGTTCATCGGGTTCGGTATCACCCGGTTGCTCGGGTTCGATCTGATCGCCCGGTTCAAGCAGATCAACCAGATGAAGCTGTACCTGCCGGACAAGGGCACAGGTGAGGCGTACCCGCTGCTGGAGCCGGCGCTGACCCGGCCGGTGCGCTGGGATCTGATCGGCCAGCAGTACGACCCGATGATCAAGTATGCGACGGCGATCCGGCTGGGCACCGCCTCGACCGAGGCGATCCTGCGCCGGTTCACCCGTGACGTCACCCACCCTGCCTACGCGGCGATGCTGGAGCTGGGCCGCGCGCAACGCACCATCTTTCTCGCCCGTTGGCTACGCGACCGGGACCTCCAGCGGGAGACCACCGCCGCGCTCAACGTGGTGGAGAACTACAACGGCGTCAACGACTACATCCACTTCGGCAAGTCCGGCGAGCTGGCGTCCAACCGCCGCGAGGAGCAGGAGCTGTCCATGCTCTGCCTCCAGATCCTTCAGTCGAGCCTCGGCTTCGTGAACACCTTGATGCTCCAAGACATTCTCGCCGAAGCGGAGTGGGCCGACGTCCTGGGCGACGCCGACCGTCGCGGACTGACACCGCTATTCACCTCGAACATGAACCCGTACGGGGAAATCCAGCTCGACACCAGTCGCCGCCTGGCCCTCGGCGACATCACCGACCAGCAGCCGGCGGAACCCGCCGCCGAGTAGCGAGGATGCAGACAAGGGCCTAGTTCGGGCTCACCGCCCTCTCTTGTCGGTAAGGGGCTCACCTTTCCCGCAGTGGGCGCTGTGATCGATCGCGGGGTTTCCGGCCGACTTCGACGGCGCGGTGCGCGCTGGGCGAGACTGAACGGCCAGCTCTCCAATTCCTCGACGCGTTCGTGCATCAAGAAAAATGGCCCTCCGCGGCAACGGAGGGCCGTGTTCCAGGTGCTCATCCGGATCAAGGATCGAGAACCAGGTCCTGGTGAGAGCGTGGAAGTTGAACGCCCCGGATGCGGTGTCGGCTGACACCCTCGGTCGTCTGACATATTCTGACAGAATGGCTGGTTCCCGACCTGACGATCACCATGTCGACGGGTCCCAGCCCGCGCTCGCCTCGCTGGCGGCCGATCTGCGAGCGCTTCACCTGGCTGCCGGGCAGCCAAGCACACGGGCGATCGCGATGGACGCGCTGGTCAGCCACGACACCGTTCATCGTGTGCTCCGCTGTGGCCTGACGGGGAAAGTGCCGCGGTGGGAGTCGCTGGCCGAGATTGTCCGGGTGCTCGGTGGAGATCTGAACCGGGTCCGGGACTTGTGGACTCGCGCGGTGGTCGAGGCGGAGCAGCAGCAGGGGATGGAGGAGTCGCGTGACACACCCGCCCCGGCAGACGCCGGCACTGCTCGCCCGGCAAACATGGCCTCGCCGATGCCCCGAGCCGCCTTGGATCCACTGCTGAAGGCCGGGACGCGGCGCCGGTTCCGAGCAGGTGAAACACTCATCCGCCAAGGCGACCCGCCCATGTTCGTTGCGGTCATCCTGTCGGGGTATGTGAAGAAAATCCGTATTTCTCCGACTGGGTCCAGCGCACTGCACGATGTCCTGGGGTCCGGCCGGATATGTGGCCACGAGGTTGTTCTCAGTGGTGATGCCGGATCAGCCTTCGGCGTGCAGGCGACCACCGAGGTCACCTGCACGGCACTGTCGGCCGCACGGTTCCGTGAGCTCATGAACGAATCTCCGCCAGTGGCAACCGCGGTGGCGGCGGACCTGGCGCGACAACTCGAGCACCACGTTCGGCGAATGCCCAACATCGACGACGCGCCGACGTCCCGGGTGGTGAGTGCCCTGCTGGCACTCGCACTCTCCGCCGGAACCCCGGGCCCAGGCCCTTCAGTAGAGATCGACATTTCACTGGGGCAGAACGAGATCGCTTCTCTGGCGTTCATCTCCCGGGAAGCTTTCGCACGCGTGCTGCGGGACCTGCGAGCTCGCGGCCTGGTGCGAACCGCCCGCCGGCGGTTGATCATCCCTGACCTGGCGGCCCTGGCAGCGTTGGTGTCTCCGGCCGCCGTTTCTTCATGATGGGTAATGGGCCTACCAATCGCGACCAAGACCGGTCACTATGTAGTCCACTGGGCGCAGCAAGGCGTTCGTGGTCCCGCGGCGGCAACCGTCGGGGAACGTCCCAGGGCGACCAGACCAATGCTCATCCGGATCAAGGATTGAAGGGGACCGGGCTATGTGGGCCTGGCTGTTAGCCCTGTTCATGGGCGCCGTCATAGTGATCATCTTGTGCGCGGCCTACGTCGCGCTGTTCGTCGCCAACGAGAGGCAGCGACGCGACGGATACCGCGTTCTCGCGCTCGTGTTCGGGGCCGTGACAGGCGGCACCGGGCTGGCTGCCCTGCTGCTCAAACTGCACCAAGCAGGAATGCTCTGAACCCGGTCTGGTCCACCCCCGAGTCGAGGTCCTCGAGAATGTCCGTCGATAGCGGCGGCTGGCCGGGGTCCCCGACTCGCCGAAAAACGGGCGGATATGGGGCTGACCAGCGGTAATTCGGAGTGGCGGGCAAGACCTTGCGATCGAACCGCTGGCCAACTGGCTGATCGGGAGCGGCAGTAAGCGTCAGACCCACCTGCAAGCTCAGGTCAGCGCCGTCGTCGCCACCGACACCGGTTCATAGGTCCTCGTCGATCGGCCCCTCGTGCGTGGCGCGTTGCTCGTCGTAGATCGCGAGTTGCTTCAACGTCTCGGCGATGCGCTCGGCTTCGGCGATGCTCGCACAGCCACAAGCGTCCCTGCCCCTGTAAGAGGATCCGCGTCGCCCGTCGAGCCGCCCGCCTGTGCCCGAGCCGCCGTGCCGCGCGACACGCACGTCACGGGCAGATGTCCCGATGATCTGCACTCGTACGCGGGTCTACCACCATGCCTCAGACGCGCAGCCGCTGCCGAGTCCTGACCGTGCGACCGTCGCCAAGCTCGACCTTGGCCGCGATCGGCAGCCACCTACGGTCGAGTCTTTCCTTCTCAGGCGCCACAAACCAACTGGCCAACTCCCCGTCCACTACCCACATCTCCGAGTGACTGCCCGCCTCGAAACGGTGCGGGAACGGCGGGCCGTGCGAGCCGTGACCTATATCCAGCTCGCTCAGCTCACGCGGCATCAGCAGCAGCAACAACGGACCGAAGAGGGTCTGGGGAGGGTTGTCCTGCATGATCACCAGGCTCCACCGTTCCACCGTTACCGGCATGCGCCCCTTCGGGTGCACACGAACGGCGATGACGGGCCGCCCGGAACGACCTTCGTTCGCGTACGTCTGCAGCCAGTCGGCGGCATTCAGGTCCGGACCGGCTGGCGTTGTCACCAGGTTCGAACCTGTCTGGTCCGTCTCACCGACGCGCAACTCGACGTTCACCCTGCCGCCGGTCATGGCGTAGCTCGCGGCCTGCCAGCCGAGCGACAGTGCGGACAGGATCAGGGCTATGACCGACACGGCGGCTTCCATGGCGGATGACCGTAGCCGTCAGCTGCCCCGCCGGTCGACCGAACTCGCCGGGTTGCTCGGCCCGGACAGGTCGGTCGTGGTGCCCGGCGAGATAGCCGGTGAGGTGCTGCGGCTGCTCGTCTTCGCGTTGACCGAGCGTGCCCGCTCGCCCGCCTCGGGCAGGCTCAATAAGGGGTCGGCCAAGGTAAGCGTAATTCCGGCAACGAGTCGATCTTGAAGTGAGTTACCGCAGGTGGGGTGTCCGGATGCGGAGGTCTCTTTCCAGGTCGGGATTCACGATCGGGCCCGCTGGTGCTCGCGGCAGATTAGACCGTGGTCCGGGTCCTGTTGCCAGCCGTGTTCGTCCAGCCATCGCTGTACCGGTTCGGGCGGGTTGTGTTCGTCGGGCATTGCGTCGGCGAGGTCGCCGGCCACTATCGGGCCGTCCCCGCACAGTGGGCACACGATGGTCTGAAATCGTTGGTGTGGCTGGCATTCGACGCAGTGCCGCAGCTCAACTACCGCGCCTGAGTGCTTGGAGTCGGGGTAGAGCCAGGTGATCGCGAGGTCCTGGCGTTGCTGCCAGCGAGCGCGCGGGTCGACCGGCTCGTTGCCGCAGCTTGGGCACCGGGAACCGCGCATTGCGGCGCGCTGACGCTGCAGCCGTTCCATCACCTCCGGCGTGGGTTGGCTGCCGGGATCGTTGAGTTGGGCCCGGATCGGACGGCGGGCAACGTCGGTGTCGGGTTCGGGTGGCGCCGAGGTCTGTGCGGTGGACCGTGCGGCGGTCTTGGCGGCGCGGGGGCGGGTGCCGACGCTGGTTTTGTCGAGGTGGCCGTAGAGGGTGCCGCGTTTGACGCCGAGGATGTCGGCGATCTGCTGCACGGTGTGCTCGCCCTCGTCATAGAGCCGCTGGGCGGTGGCGGCCTGGTCCGCGGTGAGCTTGGGCCGGCGGCCGCCGTTGCGGCCACGGGCTCGTGCCGCCGCGAGCCCATCGCGTGTGTTGGCCACGATCAGCTCGCGTTGCAGTTCCGCCAGTACCGAGAGCATGCCGAACATGGCGCGGCCTTCGGCGGTGGCGGTGTCGATGCCCTGCTCGAGCACTTTCAGCCCGACGCCACGCTCGCGCAGCTCCGCGCCGAGCAGCACCAGGTGCACCACCGAGCGCCCGAGCCTGTCCAGCCGGGTCACCACCAGCGTGTCGCCCCTGCGGACCAGCTTG
>NZ_DATELF010000047.1:0-2115 GCF_035276945.1 Amycolatopsis sp.
CAGCGGGAACTCGCTGCTGCCGAGCACGAACGCGCTGCCGTAGAAGCTGAACTGCACGCCGCTTGGCAGGTCGGCGATCGGGTTGAAGTCCGCCACTGGCTCCAGCCCGCCGAGGAAGCCGAGCTGGCAAGCCCGGCCGCGCGGTCGCACGGTGCGCAGCGAGTCCCGCAGGACGCTGTTCCCGACCAGGTCGAAGACGCAGTCGACCACGCCGGGCCGCTGGTCGCCCAGCCGCCCGTCATCGATCAGGACGGTCGTGGCGCCGATTCGTTCGAGCAGGGCAGCGCGGTCCGGGCTGCGGGTCGTCGCGATCACGGTCGCCCCCAGGTCGGCGGCGACGTTCACCGCGGCCTGGCCGAGGGCCGAGGTCGCACCTCGGATCAGGACACTCTGACCGGGTCGCAGGTCAAGGTTCTGGCGCAGGCCGGCCCACGCGGTCGCGTACACCTCGGGCACGGCGACCAGGTCGGTCCACGGCAGCGAGGTGCTGACCTCGACCACGTTGCTGGCCGGCACGGTGACGAGCTCGGCATAGCTGCCGTTCCGGGTCCGTCCCATCCCGCCGAGTATGGCGACCACCGCGGTTCCCGCGGCCAGCCGGCCGCTCGGGTCGGCCACCACGGTTCCCGCGCACTCGATGCCGGTGACCTTGGCCACCTCGCCGAGGATTCCGCTGCGCATGTACCCCTCGGCGTGGTTCAGCCCGAACGCCCGGACCGCGATCAGCACCTCGCCGGCCGCGGGCACGGGATCGGGTAGTTCGGCCACGGTGAGCACCTCAGGGCCGCCGTAGGAGCTGATGATGATCGCTTTCATGGTCCGCCGTCTTTCTTGAGTGATCGTTCATTTATCGAGGTACAGAAGAGGCCGCCAGGTGGCGGCCGGGGTTCCTTACATCAAGCCAGCGAAGGCGTTGTCAACGATGATCCGCAGCACCTCCTCGTCCGGGTTGGCCTTGCCGACGACCATCATGCCCGAGGCCGTCGCGAGCAGGCCCTTGGCGACCGCGGTCACGTTGACCGACGCCGGGATCTCGCCGAGGTCGACGGCCGTGCGCAGCGCGCCGGTGAAGCAACGCTCGAGCCGCGCCATGTGGCCGCGCACGACGGCGGCCACCTCCGGGTCGACCGCCGCGTTCTCGATCGCGCTGTTGATGAGCAGGCAGCCCTGGCGTCCCTCCGGGCTCAGCAGGTCGCGGACGAGCCCGTCGAAGTACGCCCTGATCTGCGCCACGGACGCGCCAGGTTCTTCCAGGTCGCCAAGCTTCTGCGGGACGACCAGCCTGGAATACCGGTCCAGCGACCCCATCAGCAGCGCGTGCTTGCCTCCGGGGAAGGCCGAATAGAGGCTGCCGGGTTTCACGCCGGTCGCGCGAACCAGGTCGTCCACGGACGTGGCCCGGTAGCCGCGCTCCCAGAACTTCCGCATGGCCGAATCCAGAACGTCGTCGGGTTCGAACTCTCGCGGCCGTGCCATGACGGCGACAATACGTGAACGATCGCTCAAGAACAAGAGCGTGCACCAGATCCGTTCGGCCCGATCGCGTGCCGAACCGGCTGAGGCGTGCGCGGCTTAGGCGCTGGGTAAGGCCGCCGGGCGAAGATATGGCATTTGCCCGATGCGGTAGCAACGGGCTTAGGACGAGTCTGGTATCTGACGGCGATCGCTTGTCCGGGTGAGCCCGGGGCGTTCGTCGTACAAGCGGGACTCGCCGTACAGGGCGGTGAGGTTCCGGGGCGCTCTGCTTCGGCACGGGGTGAACGAGGCGCAGGCGGACCGCCACCACTAACCGTCTACGAGGGATCGCCTGGGAGGCGATGATGGTCAACTCCTACTACGGCATCTACCAGGCCGAACACGGCGGGTTGGCCGACGAGGGAGGTCAGGACACCAAGGGACTGAGCCTGGATCTGCCGTGCACGGAGGATCCGGAGCTGTTCTTCGCCGAGTCTCCGCAGGACGTGGAGCAAGCGAAGGCGATGTGCCGGGGATGCCCGGCCAGACTGGCCTGCCTGGCCGGCGCGCTGGAGCGCAGGGAGCCCTGGGGTGTCTGGGGCGGTGAGTTGCTGCTGCGCGGCGCAATCGTGCCGCGTAAGCGCCCCCGCGGGCGTCCTC
>NZ_DATELF010000048.1:0-4478 GCF_035276945.1 Amycolatopsis sp.
TCCAACGCGGCTTCCAGCTCACGGACGCGTGCGAGCAACTGCTCGACCATCGCCTCCAACGCCCCTGAACCCGCCACACCAAGATCATCTCAAACCCGCCCCAAAGCACCGACACCGACCACCAACCAGCTGAACAGCTACGGGAAAGGGTCCAGAACTCGCCGTCTGCTGGGCGTGAGTTCAACTTGCTCTGGTTCGGCCAGTCGGTGAGCATGATCGGGGACCGGATCACGGTACTGGTCGTTCCGACGATGATGGTGTTCACCATGTCGGCATCGGCCTTCGATGTCGGACTCACGACCACCGCGCAGTACATCGCCTACCCGGTACTCGGGCTGGTGGCCGGTGCGGTGATCGACCGCTGGGGTCGCCGGTGGTTGATGATCGCGTGCGACCTGGCTCGGGTGGTGACCCTGGCCGTCATTCCCGTGGCCTATTGGTGTGGATGGCTCACCATGCCACTGCTGCTACTGTGTGGTAGTCGTCAGTGTAGGCACCGTGTTCTTTAATGTCGGGTACCTGGCCGTCGTCCCTGCCGTGGTCGACACTCCCGACCTGGTCCGCGCGAATTCCCGGTTGGAAACGAGCCAGACCGTCGCCAAGCTGATCGGCCCGGCTGTCGCGGGCATGGCTTTCCAGGTATTGGGCATCGCAGCGTTGATCGTGGATGCCGCCAGCTTTCTGTGCTCAGCGGGGTCTCTGCGGATGATGAAGCCGTGTGGCGGGCGCAAGAGCAGCAGCGAACCGCTCGGGTCGCGCTTGAGCCTCGGGTTCCGGGTGATCTGGAAGGACGCCGGTACTCCGTCGTTGCGCGGTGGGGACCCTGGTGGCGAACCTCGGCGGATCGGTATATCTGACCGTTCTTCCGATATTGGCCTACGAAGGTAAACATTCAGCCGTTTGGCGGGTTTTCGGTGTGTGACGCGGCGGTGGTGAGGGCTGGTTTGTTGGGTCGCCAGCTTGTGTAGCCGTGTTGATGGTCGGGTTGGGCGAGGAGCATGCCTGCTTGTTCCAGTGTTGCTGCGGCACGGTCGATGGCCTCGCGTGATAGTGCGGTCCTTTTCTGCAGGCCAAATGGTGTGACCCAGCTGATTCCGCCACCGTGGGAGTAACCCATCTCGGCCAGGTGGCATGTGTCTGATGTGGCGACCACGATGGCGGCGAACACCACCAGCGCGTCGGGGTCGGTGAGCGCGCCGATCATGGCCGTGGCGTCGGGTTCGGTCATGACAGCACGATAACGGCGGCTGCCCCATGGTCCGGGGCGGTATCGGGTTGCGTTGTGGGCATTGGTTTTCGGGTGTGGGTGTGAGCGTGGTTTGATCACCGGGTGCTCGCGCCGCTGGTGACCCGCTACCCGATGGTCGCGTTGGTCGCGGTGATCGTCGAGCAGGCCACGCGGATCGAGGAACTAGCGGCGGCGAACGAGATGTTGACCGCGAAACTCGCCGGGCTCGAGCATCTGTATTCGCGTAACAGCAAGAATTCCTCGATGCCGCCCTCCGGTGACGATGCCCCCGGCAAGACACCGCCACCGCCCTCGGCGAAACCCGGTGGTCAGGGCCGCAAACGTGGCAAGCAGCCCGGTGCGGCGGGCACGCATCTGGAGTTCCGGGTACGTCCCGACGCACGCGAGGACCGGTATCCCGAGGGCGCGTGCGGGTGTGGCGCCGACCTCGCGGACGCGGTAGACCGGGGGATCGTCGACAGCTACCAGCAGCACGAGATCCCCGAAGTCAGCGTGAAGGTCACCCAGTACGACATGCACACCGTGACCTGTGGGTGCGGCCGCACCCACACCGCCACCCGCCCGGAGGGGGCACGGCCCGGCAAGGTGGGCTACGGCCCGAATCTGCAGGCGTTCGCGGTGTATCTGATGGTGGTCCAGCACCTTCCGACGCACCGGTGCGTGGCGTTGCTGGAGGCGCTGACCGGCGCGAAACCGAGCCCGGGATTCGTGCACGGGATGCTTGCCCGGGTCGCGGGACTGCTGGGTGAGGTCGACAAGCGCATCCGCGCCCTGATCACGCTCGCCTACGCGGTGTGCTGCGAGGAGACCCCGCTGCGGGTCGGGCCGCGCACACCGAAACCAGGCCGCAAGAAAGCCGAGAAATACCTGCTGGTCGCGTGCACCGACCTCTACACCCACTACCTGCTCGGCGACCGCGACCTCGACACCTTCAAAGCGTCCGTGCTGGCCGAGATCGCCGGCACCGACACCGTCATCGTGCACGACCGCTACCAGAACTACGACTCCGCCGAACTCGGCGAGTTCATCCACCAGCTCTGCACCCAGCACCTGCTGCGCGACCTCGCCGGAGCCGGCGAGGTCTACCCCGACGCCCAGTGGCCCGCCCAGATCGCCGACGCGCTGCGCGGGCTGATCCACGAAGCCAACCGCGCCCGCCGCGACGGCCGCACCGCCATCGACGAGCAGGTCAAAACAGAACTGACACAACGATTCCGTGATGGCGTGCTGGTCGGGTTGTCCGACACGACCAACCACGGCAGCCGTCCCGGCGAACGCAAAACCCGTCTCCTGCTGGAAGTTTTGCGCGACCGAACCGCCGACGTGCTGCGCTTCGCCGACGACCTCCGCGTCCCGCCCACCTCCAACCAGGCCGAACGCGACCTGCGCCCAGCCAAACTTCAACAGAACATCTCCGGCCGACTCACCAGCGACAAACGCACCCAGGACCGCTACACCATCCGCGGCTACATCTCCACCGCCGTCAAACACGGAGCCGGAGCCATCAACGTCCTCCGCGACGCCCTCACCGGCAAACCCTGGATGCCACCCGACCCGGTCCCCGCCTGAAACCCACACCCATCAAACAACAGCCGACCAGCACACACCCGGTCGGCCACCCCGCCATGCCCATCACCAGCAACCACGCCGACCGCTGAATGTTTACCTACGAAGGGCTCGGCATGTCGGCGGGCAGCTACGGGGCCGTCCTGTCGATAGCTGCGCCGGGTGCTATTGCTGGAGCGGTTTTCGCGCCGAAAATCACACGTCGCTTCGGAGTCGGCAGGGCGATGACGACCGCAGCATTCGCCGAACCCGTATTCATTCTCGGCGTCGCGGCGACTCCGGCGCTCCCGGCAAGCGTCGTGCTCGCCGCGTCCGGGATGTGCGCCGGGTTCTTTCAGACACTTTACGTCATCAATTCCGTATCGGTCAGGCAGGCCCGCGTGGGTGCAGCGGAGCAGACGGCCATGCACGCCACCTATCGCACCCTCATCTACGGAGTCGTGCCGCTCGGCGCCTTCGCCGGCGGCAGCGCGGTCTCCTTGCTGACGCCGGAACTCGGCCCCTTGGGCGCAGCGAAGTCCGTGGTGCTCGGTTCGGCCGTCGTCGCGATGATCGCGGCGCTACCACTGCTCGGGATCCAGGGCTTGCTCGGGTTCGAGCAGCGTCAGAGCTGATCTTGAGCCGCTGCCAGCCGAGCGGCGATAGTGGTCAGAATCGATCGCGAGGTGGCGAAATTCAGGCGAACGTGGCCGGTTCCGCCTTCCCCGCACTCGGCGCCGTCAAGGGTCGACACCTCGGCGTGCTGGGCGAAGTACCGGCCTGGCGTGACGTCGCCGAGCGCCAGCTTCCGGCAGTCCAGCCAGCCGAGGTAGGTCCCGTCCGGTGGGGTGTAGCGGATCGCCGACGCGCTCAGCAGGTCGCCCAGCAGCCTGCGGTTCCTGTCCAGGTGACCAAGCAACGCGTGCAGCCACGAGCGTCCGTGCCGATAGGCTGCCGTCGCGGCGATCGCCCCGAGTGTCGACGTCCCGTCGGTGGCCAGCCGGTTGAGCGACCACCACCTGCCCCGGTCGGCGTCGTTACTGAGCACCACCTGGGCGCATTTCAGGCCGGGCAGGTTCCATCCCTTCGACGCCGAAGTCGCGGTCAGGGTGTGCGCCGCGGCCGCCGGTGACACCGACGCGTAGGGAACGTGCCGGTGACCCCGGTAGACGATGGGCGCGTGTACCTCGTCGGCGAACACGCGCCCGTCGTGACGCTCGACCACCTCGCTGATGGCGGCCAGTTCGATCGCGTCGAACACTCGGCCGGTCGGGTTGTGCGGGTTGCACAGCAGGAGCAGGCGCCCGCCGCCGGCGAGCAGGTGACCGAGCAGGTCCAGGTCGTAGGTGTAGCCGAGGTCGGACGACACCAGCGCCATCTCGACGACTGGCCGGCCGAGCAGCCCCGGTACCCGCAGGAACGGCGGGTACGCGGGGGTCGGCACGATGACCGGCGCACCGGGCCGGGAGAAGTGCTCGACGGCGATGTGGAGCGCTCGCAGGATGTCCGGCAGGAGCTGGACGTCGGCCTGCTGCACGTTCCAGCCGTAGATGCCCCTATGGATGTCAAGCGGCGGCGGGTTCTGATTGGCCGCTCGACGTGGGTGCCGGATCGGTGATCAAGTAGTAGATCTCCCGCGCGATGTAGCGCTTGAGGCAGCGGATGGCCTCGCGACGGGTCTTGC
>NZ_DATELF010000049.1:0-66640 GCF_035276945.1 Amycolatopsis sp.
CTCGCGCCGGGCCTGCGCGGGCTGGACCCGCGCGGCGGCGACGACGCCACCGCACAGCCGTCACCGGACCAGGCGCGGGCGACGATGTCCGCGCTCCAGCAGGGATTTCACCGTGGCCGCCAACGGTAGCGGCGGACAAGGAGATCAGATGGCCGAGACAGGCGAGGGCAGCCGCGAACTGAACTGGCTGCTGGACGAGATGGTGGGCAACGCGCCGCGGGTCCGGCACGCCCTGCTGCTGTCCAACGACGGGCTCGCGATGGCCACGTCGACCGGGATGGACCGGGAGGAGAGCGAGCACCTGGCGGCGGTCGCGTCGGCGCTGAACAGTTTGGCCAAGGGCGCTGGGCGGCAGTTCGCCGCGGGCGCCGTCCGGCAGACCATGGTCGAGCTGGAAGGCGGGTTCCTGTTCGTGATCACCGCGGGCGGTGGCACCTGCCTGGCGGTGGTCGCCGAGGCGGGCACCGACATCGGCCTGGTGGCCTACGAGATGGCGCGCCTGGTCGGGCGGGTCGGCGAGCACATGTACACCGCGCCCCGCGTGAACGGCCGTCCGGTGGTGCCGGAGCGGACCGGCCCGTGAACGGCGATCAGTGGTACGGCGACGACTCCGGGCCGATGGTGCGGCTCTACGTCCTGACCAAAGGGCGGGCGCGGCCGGCGGGCGAGTTCCTGGACATCGTCGCGCTCGTGCACGCCCACAGCCGCCCGGAGCACGACCTGTCCCTGAGCCCCGAACAGGCCACCATCCTCAGTTTGTGCCTGGACCGGATGCTGTCGGTCGCCGAGATCGCCGCACGCGCCGGCCTGCCATTGAGCGTGGTCCGCGTGCTGCTCGCGGATTTGCAGGAGGCCAGGCATATCGGCGTCACCCACCCGACGCCGCCGAACCGGCTGCCCAACGACCACATCCTGAGGGAAGTACTCAATGGACTCCGCGCGCTCTGAACTCGCCCCCACGCGGCCCTGGATCGCCTTGAAGATCCTCATCGCCGGGGGGTTCGGGGTCGGCAAGACCACCATGGTCGGCACGGTCAGCGAGATCCGGCCGCTGCGCACGGAGGAATACATCACCGAGGCCAGCCGCGGCGTGGACGACCCGGGCGCCGTGGAGCACAAGACCACCACCACGGTGGCGATCGACTTCGGCCGGATCACCTTCGACAACCGGCTGGCGCTGTACCTGTTCGGGACACCAGGTCAGGACCGGTTCTGGTTCCTGTGGGACGACATCGCCGAGGGCGCGCTCGGTGCGGTGGTCGTCGCCGACACCCGCCGCCTGCAGGACTGTTTCCCGGCGGTGGACTACTTCGAGCGCCGCGCGATCCCGTTCGTCGTCGCGGTCAACTGCTTCGACGGGTGTCGGCGCTACCGGGTCGACCAGGTGTCCGCGGCGCTCGACCTCGACCCGGGCACCCCCGTGGTCCTGTGCGACGTTCGTGACCGGACCTCGTCCAAGGAGGTCCTGATCGCGGTGGTGGAACGGGCCCGGCGGGATCAGCGGTTCCAGGCCGGCGGGCGGGGTGCTGAGCAGGCGGGGGAGAACCATCACCGCCTTGGCGGCGATTGGCCCGCCTGACCCGCGCTCAGCGCAGCGCACCCTCGGTGATGGCGGTGATGGCCCGGTCCCGGGTGGACTCGTCCACCTCGGGGAGCACGAACTGCCGCGACCGGAGGTGCGCGAGCAGGTCGGGATCCGGAGCCACTTCGTGCTCACGGAGGTAGTACCCGACCGCGCCGGGCCACACCCAGGCGCCGTCGGTGCGGAAGTTCAACGGCACCAACGGCTCCCGGCCGGGATCGAACGCGTCGGCGTCGTAGGTCCGGGCGGCGAGCACGACCGGGGCCGTCTCGAGGTAGGCCAGCACGCGGTCGCGCTCGTCCGGTCGCAACGCTTCGCGGTTGACCACCGGCCGGCCCGACTCCGAAAGCCCGTCGTAGACCCGCGGGGTGCGCAGCTCGCCCTCGCCGGAGAGTGCGGACGATCCCGGTGACAGGCCCGCACGCCGGCGCAGCCAGCCGGGAATGTGCTCCTCCGCACGGGGAAAGAAGCGGAGTTCGTCGGCGAAACCAACGGGAGGCGGGAGCCGGCGCCAGCGGGGTTCCTCGTCGATCGTGAACTCGGCGCGGGGCGGGTTGACCGCGTCGAGCACGACGACCGCGCCGAGCCAGGTGCCGCGCCCCGGCTGGTACATGCCCGCGCGCAGGGAGCCGAGCAGTTGCACGACCGGTGGTGGCGGCGGCGCCGGGCGCGCGACCCCGTCGGAGCCGGTGACGATCACGTCGGCCTCGATGTGCCGTCCGGCCGCGCGATACTCGGTGCGTAGTTGTCGCCACCCGGGCGGCACGGCGGCGGTTAGCGCCTGCCCGATCTGCCCAACCAGCTGAAGCCGCTGTCCGGGGGTCAGCGGTCGCGGTGGCCGGCTCATCGTTGCTTCCCCGGGTGGACCGTGGTGATACCGAGATCGAACTCCTTGAGCACGTATCCGGCGTATTTGTCCTTCGGCCGGTCCGCGGCCCTCATTTCGCGCAACTGCTCATCCGGGTAGGAGTGGTGAGCCTTTTCGACCTGAGCCTGGACATAGAAGTACCGGAGGTCACCCTGGTCGAGCTGCTTTCGCATCTGGTGGGCGACGTCCTTTTCGGCGCCACCCCGCGCCGCCATCTTGTCCAAGATGTTCCGCACGTATTCGGGATGCCCCTGTTCGTATCCGTCGTTGCCACCACGTCCGGCGCTGGGGCCTTTCGCCTCCACGATCACGTAGCGCCCGTCGGCGTCCTGGTAGATCTGGTCGAAGTGGTTCGCTCCCCGGTCCGGGACGTCCACGCGCTCGAGCGGGTTCCTGACGTATTCCGGCTGGTTGAGGCCGTCATGCACGGCGTGATCAGCGGCCAGATCACCGAGTTTGTTGTTCCAGTGGTTGCTCCGCACGTCGTTGAACACGGCCTGGTCGATTTTCTCCAACGGCGGGTGGAACTCGCTGTCGGGCCGATGCACACCCTTGACGGCGTCATTGGCTTCGCTCACGTACGAATGGATATCGGGGCGTCCCGCGGCCAGGATGTCGGCGCTGTCCAGGAGATCGGGCGGTGCCGTCTCGCGCCCGCCGATGTGGCGGTCTCCCGTGAATTCGGACTTGACCAGATTTTTGGGGTCCCTGGGGTTCCAAATCTCGTACACGCCGTTCTCGTCCCGGCGCAGTACCGGAAGCTCGACCCCCTCGTACAGTGCGTCGGCACGCTTTCGCGGGAGAATCGTCGCCGAGCCGCCGCCGATATCGCGCCAGTGCTTCTCGAGCATTTTCTCGCCGTCGGGTCCGTTGAGTGTCCTGATGATTTCCTCGTGGACGCGCTTGCGGTGGGCTTCCGCCGCGTCGTCGCCACGGGCGCGGGCGTCGTTGGGGTCGAGGTCGCGCTTGTCGGCGTGGTGGGTGTCGGGGGTGAAGCCGTCGTCGCCGACCCGGTGCGAAGTGCCGTCGGGGCGGTGGATGCTCCATTCGCCGTTCGGCGGGATCTTGGGCCGGATTTTGCCGTCGGGGCCGATCTCGTAGTCGGAGGAGAACACGCGGCCGTTCGAGTCGGTCCAGGCCGGCTTGTCCGGCGCCATCACCTCCGTGTCCAGCGACCGCGACAGGCGGTTCGCGAAGTCGTTGGACCCCGCGTCGCAGCCGATCAGCCGGATCGGGCGGCCGTCGTAGGCGCCGTTGCGGCGAAGCAGGTCGGCGAACTCTTCGGGCGGGTAGTCGCGGCCCCCGATGCGGGCGTGCCCGTCCGGGGTGACGTGCACGTCGACGGTGTAGCGGCCGTCCGGGTCGGGCTTGACGCGGTGCGGCAGATCGCCCATCTCCGGGTCGCCTCGGTGGTAGGACGTGCCCGACGAAGTGCTGTCGGCGTGCCGCTGGTTGATCTGGTCCGGGGTTGGTCGCTCCGGCTCGGGATGACCAGTGCCCGAGTCGTCGTGGTGGCCGTCGCCGCCGTGCCACTCGTGCGGGGCGCCGGGCTGGCCGGGCGGGTTCGGGCCGTGCGAGGCGGGGGGTCCCGGCCTGCTGCCGGGGCCAGGTTGGGACGGACCGGGGCCACCGGGACGGCTGCCATGGCCGTGGATGCCGGGACCAATCTGCGGTGGAGCCACCGGACCGCGGGCGACCGGACCCGGTGGGCCGCCGGGACCAACCGGATGGGGTCCCGGGGAGTCCTGGGGGCCGAAGCCACCTCGCGACGGGGCCAGGCTGGACGGGCCGACGTGGTCCGGCTGTCCACCGTTGAACGGCCGGCCGCCCCGGTTGCCCGGAGCCGGCGGGCCGCCGGGCCGGTTCGGCATCTCCGGCGTGTGCGGTGTCCGGGCGCCCGGGCTTCCCGGGGTTCCGGTCCAGCCGCTTCCGCTGCCCGGACGCGGGCCGGGGGAACCGGCGCCCGGCGAGCCGGGACCGCCCGCACCGGCCGGCATCCCGCCGCCCATCACCGGTTGCTGCGGTGACGGGCTCGACGGGGAGCCGTCCCCGCCGCGCTGGAACGGGACGTGACCAGGGTTCGTGTCGGGTGTCCGGGGCGGCGCGGTGGGTGCCGCGGACCCCGAACTGGCGGTGCTGTCGTGTGTCCCTGGCGTGGTGTCGGCGCCGCCGTGCGGGGTGTGCGCCGGTGAACCGGACGAGCCGCCGTGGCCGCTGGAGTGCCCGCCTCCGGTGGCGCCCGCCGAGGGCGAGTCCGCCCGCGACGGCCCCGGGGCATGGGCGCCCTCGCCGGGAGATCCGGCGGGGTGGGCGGCGCCGTGACCGTTCGGCGAAGCGCTGGCGCCGTCGTGGGCCGGGGACCCGGACGAGCCGCGGTCGCCGTGCGAGGTGGAGTGCGATGCCGGACTGTCGTGACCGGAGCCGGGCGCGCCTGCTCCGTTGGCTGGTGAGGCGGTGTGCGGTCCGGTGCCTGGCGCGCCTGCGCCGTTGTTCTGTGAGGCGGTGTGCGGCCTGGTGTCCGGGGAGTCGGCTCCGTTGGTCGGCGAGGGGGTCTGCGGGCTGCCGCCGCCGGGGTCGCGAACGGGCGTCCCGCCGCCGTTGCCCGGGGAACCGTGGGCCGTACCCGGTGAAGGGCTCCCGTCGCTCCCGGAACCGCGGGAACCGTCGGGCGAGCCGCCGGCCGTGCCCGCGTCCGGACCACCAGTGCCGTCGCTCCCACGACCGGAACCGTTGTCCGATCCGCCGGAACGGCTGCCCGGGGAACCGGTGCCCCCGCCATCGACGCCCCCGCCGCCCCCGCCGCCCCCGCCGCCCCCGGCGCCGTCGCGTCCGGAACTGCCCGCACCGTCCCCGCCGCCGTCGTGACCGGAAGCGTTCCCATCGGTGCCGCCGGAGTCACCGCCGTCGCCCGTGTGGCCGGAGCCGGTTCCGCCGTGGCCGCCGCCCCCGCGGCCGGTCCGGTGCGCGAAGCCACCCGGGGTGATGTGCTTGGGGTTGATCACGTCCAGCCCGGTGGCCTTGCCCGCGAGCTTGCCGAAGACCTTGATGATCTTGCCGAAGATCTCGGCCAGCCTGCCCAGCAGCGGCGACACCCGCTTGATCGTGCCCACCAGCCGCCGCAGCAGGTCGGCGATCTTGGTGGCCCACTTGGAGATCGCCGTCACCGCCTGCGCCACCACCACCGGCGTGCCGAACCCGAGGGAGAACACCGTCTCCATCACCCAGGAGATCAGCTTGCCGACGAGATCCGCGATCAGGTCCCGCACCGTCTCGCGGACGAACGCGACGACCTCCCCCATGATCATCACCACGGTGGAGATCGCCCCGGCGACCGTGGCCGCGCCCCCGATCGCCTCCGCCTGCTCCGCCGCGGACCTGCGGTAGGTCTCGGCGCCTTCCCCGGTCCAGGCCGTGGTGCCGTTCTTCACCGCGTTGGTGAACTGGGCCTGGGTTTCCTCCAGCCGTTTGGCCACGTTGCCCCAGGTCTCGGAATAGGACTGGATCACCGGCGGCTTCCCGGCCAGCGAGTCCAGCATGTCCTTCAGCGGCTGCACGTGCTCCATCAGGAACGATGCCACCGAGGACATCAGCCAGCCGAACGGGTCGATCGCCGCGTTCGCCGCCTCCGCGGCCAGCCCGAGCATGCCCAGGCCGCCCTCGACCCAGTTGCCGTCCTTGATGCCGTTGAAGGTGTCCATCGCCGACTCGGCGATCCCGATCCCGGTGGCGTACCCGTAGTCGCCGTTGCCCTCGGTGAGCGGACCTGGCCCGTCGCCATCCGTCGGCGCCTTCGCGACCAGCGAGTTTCCCTCAGCCATTCCCCAGTTCCCCAGCTACGCCTCGTACTGCTTCAACGTCGTCCCGACGCCGCTGTCGTTGTCCTGATACGCCTGCGCGGTCTTGCGGACCTTGTCGGCCACCGACTCCATCGCCGTGACGGCGTCCTGGAGCGCGTTGATCCCGTACTGCTCGACCGGATCCAGCAGCACGCGGAACGGCTGGCAGAGGATGCCGTAGGCGTCGGTGGGCATGCTGACCTGCCGTGCGGCGTCGACCGCCTGGTTCAGCTGATCGGTCAGGCCGTCGAGCTGCGAGGCATGCGCTTCCAGGTCGGAACCGACCTCGAAACCACCCTGTCCCATGTGGCCCCTCTCAACGCGAACGAACCCTTTGTCCGTTTGTCCCATATTGATGTGCTTCGGCTCGCGGAGGTTCCATTCGGGCGGGAATTGCTCCAAATGGCCTAGCTGGGCCGGTAAGCGCTTACTCACTCGCGCGCCGCCGGTGCCGCTGGGCGGCTCGCGCGTGCGCATCGGCCAGCAGGGACCGTGCCTGGGCGGCGCTGGCCTGGCCGGGGTTCAGGACGCAGACCCAGGACTGGGTGGCATAGACCGGATGCGGGAGGAACCGGTCGAGGACGGCGTAGTCGAAGTGTGCAGCACGGCCGGCGTGCGCGGCGGGCGGGTAGCCGACGAGCTTCTCGAAGCCTTCCCGGCCGACGGCGATGTTCAGCCGGAACACGCCGGGCCGGTTCAGGTTCGACACGGTGTCGAACCCGTCGTAGTCCTTGGTGACGATGGTGGCGAAGGGCATCCGCCGGCCGGCCTGCGGATCGCCGTCGGGGTCGTGGTAGACGAACGTGTCGCCCCAGGAGATCTCCGGCGCCCCGTCGGCCGCGGTCGGGGTGAACACGACGACCCCGTCCAGGCCGCTCACGAACGCGATGATGTCAATTTCGGTGAAATCCATGCCTTCAAGTGTTTCATTGAACTGCCTTTTGAGACTTTTCCGCGGAATTGCGGGTGAAACACGAGATAAGCAGGTGCCAACCCTCAAATCGCTGATCACGCCACGCGGTCACGGCGACGAGAGTGCGCGGTGCCTGAGGCGGCCAGGCCGCGAATTCGTGTTCATCGCACAGCGCGCGACGTGAAACCGCCGAAATCCTGGCCGCTGCGGCGGAATGCCGGCGGGCACCGGAGGGACCGGTGCCCGCCGGGTGGGGCCTCGATGGGGTTGGCCGAGCGCTCGTCGGCGACCCTGGTGACCGACGGGGATGTCTGGTCAGTGGTCCTCGGGTGGCGTCATGCCGATGGGGGAGTACAGCCGGCCGGCGTGCTCAGGGTGGTGCCGCTGCACCCGCACGACCCGCAGATCGACCCAGTGCCCGTCTGCGGGCTGGTCGGCCAGGGGGTCGGCCCACCGGATACGGAGGCGGTCCCGCCGTGCCTCCTGTATCCGGGCTTCCTTCCAGCGGCCCGGCTCGTCTTCGACCCACCAAACGTCGCCCAGGCACGACAGGCCGTCACGTCTGAGGATGTTCTCGGCTTCCTCACGCGAGGTGGGTTCGGCCAGCGCCGCGTGGAAGACGGTCGCAGGCTGCCAACCGGCGTTGGTGTGCTGGAGGTAGCCGAGGATCTCATCGTCCCCGCCACGGCGGATAGTGATCGTGGTGTCCGAGGTGTCTGTGGTGTCCGAGGTGGCCGTGGTGTCCGTGGTGTCCGTGGTGTCCGTGGTGTTCATGTCTTCAGCTCCCGGTTGAGAGGCGGACGTCGAATGGGGAAGCATCGCCCGGACGGCGGCCAGGACCTTGTCCGTCTGCGCGCGGAGCGCGGCCAGGCCGTCGTGCTCGTCGGTCGACCCCGCGTAGCGGCCCAGGTCGGCGCGGGCGCCCCGTTTCCACACCGCGTCAACCCGCTGGGTGCCGGTGATGTCCTGGTCCGGCCGACCGTCGACCAGGACGAGGTCCGCGCGCAGTCCCGGGCGGACCCGGCCCCGGTCGAGGAGGCCGAACACGCCGGCCGTGCGCGCCGTCGCCGCCGTGAGGGCCTCGGTCGGGGTCAGGCCCGCGGCCACGAGCAGCTGGAGCTCGCGATGGACGCTCGCACCGTGCACGGTCCCGGGGTTGGGCGCGTCCGTGCCGACCAGCAGCGGCACGCCGGCCTGGTGCAGCCGACGCACATTGTCCAGCGCCGCGGCGAAGTCCGGCAGCTGCGGGGGCATCCAGCGCCGTCCCTGCCGCTCGAGGACCCCGGACCAGGCGGGGCCCAGCCTTCGGGCCAGCTCGGGTTCGGAGAGCAACGGCATTCTCCCGTCCGCGCCGGGAAATCCGTCCGCCACCGACAGGGTCGCGATGACCGCGACGCCAGCTTCGGCGACCGCTTTGACCTGATTGGCCGAAAGCGGGTCGAAGGGCGCGTGGGCGAGGACGTCCACCTCGGTGGGCAGCAGGTCCATGGCCCCGCTGGCCGTGGACACGTGCGCCGCCACAACCAGGCCGGCACGGTGCGCGGCCTCCACGAGCGCGGTGACCGTTGGCACGTCCAAGGACGGCATGGGCATCGGGCCGCCGCCGGTGCCGTCGTCGTAGAAAACCTTCACGTGGGTGGCCCCTTCGGCGAGGCGGTCGGCGACGAACGCCTCGGCCTCCCGCGGGCCGGTCACGTAGGGGAAAGGCGCGTACATCATCGTGGGATGCCCGCCGGGTGCCGTGGCGCCGATGCTGGAGGATCGCACCTCGGCCGCGTCCGGCTCGGCGCCTTGCGCCATGGCCTCGCGCACCAGGTCGGGCTTGCTGAACATGTCCAGCATCGTGGTGACTCCGAAGGTCGGCGCCTGCCGGGGCGCGCCGGGCAGCAGGTGGACATGTGCGTCGATCAGTCCCGGCAGCACGGTGCCGCCGCGCCCGTCCACGTGCTCGTCACCGGGATGGAGCAGATCAGGGCCACCGACGGCGTCGATGAGGCCGTCGACCACGCGCACAGCGGTGTGGCCGGTCATGTGCTCGCCGTCGAAGACGCGCGCGTTCGTGATGGTCGTTGCCATGGCGGCCACGGTAGAAGTTGACACAGTGTGCACGGTAAAAGTTGACACAGTGTGAAGGTCAAGTTCGTAGGATTGGCGGCGTGCTCCACTCGATCAGCCAGGTCGCGAAGGCCTCCGGCGTGTCCGCGCGGATGCTGCGTCACTACGACGCGATCGGCCTGCTTCCGCCGAACTGTGTCACCGCCAACGGCTACCGCTGGTACGGCAGGACGGAACTGCTGCGGCTGCAACGCATCCTGGTGCTACGCCGACTCGGCCTCGGGCTGGAACGGATCGGCGAGGTCCTGCGGGAGCAGGCCGACGAAGCGACCGCGCTGCGCGGGCACCTGGCACAACTGGAGGACGAGCGTCGCCACCTCGACCGGATCATCGCCACCGTCAAGCAGACTGTCGCCGACCTCGACGAGGCCCGGATCAGTGATCCCGAACAGTTCTTCGCCGGGCTGCGACGGGACCGGACCGCCATGCGGCGCACCTTCCTGTCGGCCTTCGGAGAGCAGACCACAGAAGCCTTCGACTCCGCCGAGACCGCCCAGGCCAGCTTCACCGCCGCCGACTACGAGCACGCCGCCGCCCAGGGAACGGCCCTGTTCCGACGGCTCGCACAGGTCATGCGCGCCGGGGCCGCGCCGCACGAACCCGCCGCACTGGACGCGGTGGCCGAGCACTACGAGTCCGTGTGCCACTACTGGCAGCCCACCCCCGAGGCCTACGCCGCCATGGGGAGGCTGTACCTGACCGACCCCCGGCAGCGGTCGATGGCCGAACATGCCGACCCGGACCTGCCCGCCTGGCTGGCCGCGGCCATCGAGGCCTACGCGCGGCGCCGCCTGGGACTGCCACCTGGGACTGTGGGGCACGCGGGGCCACCACCAGGACATGGCGGTCACGGCGAGAACGACGCCAATTCCTGACGTGACGTCAGGTGCGAGCATCGACGGTCCGGGAACGGTGACGCCGAGGGGGGAGTATCGCGGGGAGGTCCGCTGGGACCCCACCCAAGCGCGGCGGCACACCGGAGGGCGAGGCGGGATGAGGATTGTCGTCGACCTGAACCGGTGCCAGGCGTACGCGCAGTGCGCCTTCCTGGCACCTGATGTGTTCACCCTGCACGGCGAAGAAGCCCTGTTTTACGAGCCGCGCGTCGGCGAGGCGAAGGTCCCCGACGTGCTGCGCGCCGCGGCCGCGTGCCCGGTCCAGGCCATCCTCGTGGACGCCGGGGACAAGCGGGAGGCGGACACCGATGGCCGCTGACGGCATGCGGGCGCTGCGCGAAAACGGGCGCATCGTGATCGTCGGTGCTTCCCTGGCCGGGCTTCGTGCCGCGGAATCGTTGCGCGCGGAGGGGTTCGAGGGTTCGCTCACGCTGATCGGGGACGAACCCCACAAGCCGTACGACCGCCCGCCGCTGTCCAAGCAGGTGCTGCTCGGCCTGGTGCCACCGGACCACACGGCGCTGCCCGGGCAACGCCCCGTCCACGCGCGGTGGCGGCTTGGCGTCGCCGCGGCCAAGCTCGATCTGGACAGCCGGAAAGTGCTGCTGGCGGATGGGGAAGCGGTGGCGTTCGACCGCCTGCTGATCGCCACCGGAGTCCGGTCCCGGCCCTGGCCCAACCCGGTGGAAGCCGCGCTGGACGGGGTGTTCGTGCTGCGTACGAGGGACGACGCCACCGGGCTGAGCCGGCGGCTGGCCGCGCGCCCCCGCCGTGTTCTGATTATCGGTGCCGGCTTCACCGGTTGCGAGATCGCCTCCGCGTGCCGGGAGCGGGGGCTGGCGGTGACCGTGGCCGAACGCGGCCCGGCGCCGTTGGTGGGCGCGCTGGGCGGCGTCGTCGGCGCGGTGGCCGCGGAACTGCAGCGCGAGTACGGCGTCGACCTGCGTTGCGGGATCACGGTGACCGCGCTGGAAGGCGACGCGCGCGGGCGGCTGCGATGCGCCCACCTGTCCGACGGCAGCGTGCTGGACGTGGATGTCGCCGTGATCGCGCTCGGCGCGGTGCGCAACACCGCGTGGCTGGACGGCTCCGGGCTGGCCGCCGGGCCGCGCGGGATCGCCTGCGACGCGGGATGCCGGGCCTTCGACGTCCACGGCATCGTGACGGACGACGTGTTCGCCGCGGGTGATGTCGCACGGTCGCCGCACCCGCTGTTCGGGTACCAGTTCCTGTCCCTGGAGCACTGGGGCAACGCGGTGGCGCAGGCCGAGATCGCCGCCCACAACATGCTGCACGCCGGGTCGGCGCGCCGCCCGCACCTGTGGATGCCGGCCTTCTGGTCCACACAGTTCGGCGTCACCATCAAGTCGGTCGGCGTCCCCTCGATGGCCGACGAACTGGTCGTGACCCAGGGTTCGCTGGCGGAGCGCCGGTTCATGGCCGCGTATGGACACAGGGGCCGGGTCATCGCCGCGGTCGGTTTCGACCAGGCGAAGTGGATGGGTTTCTACCAGCAGCTCATCGAAAAGGGGGCGCCGTTCCCACCCGGGTTCCCCGCGGTGGACCAACGGCCCGAGAGGCTGCGGCCGATCCCGGCCGAATTCCCCGACCCCACCCTGCCCAGCCACAGTCCCACTGTCACCCTCACCGGTCACTCGCCCAGCGAGCGGCGGGTCCTGTTCACGCCCGCCCAGGCCTGAGGCCGAGATTCAAGGAGTCCTCCCATGCCGTCGAGCCCGGTGCAGCGGATCACCGACCACGCCAACCGCAGCGATCCCTACCCGATCTACGAAGAGCTGCGCCGCACACCGGTGGTCCGGGACGAGAGCGGCATCCACCTGGTCACCACCTACTGGGAGATCCGGGGGCTGCTTCGCGATCCGCGGATCAGTTCGGAAGCGCGCAACCTGGCCCCCGGGGCGAACAGCCTGCTCGCCGACGATGAGGAGGAGGTGCCCCTGCCGCCGGCCTTCATCCGACGCGACCCGCCCGAGCACGACCGGCTACGCCGGCTGGCCATGCGCCCCTTCGGCCCGCCGCACAGTCCCCGGCGGATCCACGACATGCACGAAGAGCTGGCCCGCGTCGTGTCGGACCTCGTCGACGGGCTGGAGGGCAGGCAGGAGTTCGACGTGGTCGACGATTTCGCCTACCCGTTCCCGGTCACGGTGATCTGCCGGCTGCTGGGCGTGCCCCGGGAGGACGAACCGCATTTCCGCGGCCTGGTGGACGCGGTGGTGGCCGGTCTCGGCCCGGCCGAGGACCCGGCCGAGCAGCGTCGCGCGGTCCAGCGCGCCCGCTTCGAGCTGGGGCAGTACCTGGCCGGGCTGATCGAGCAGCACCGCCGTGACCCCGGCGACGACATGCTCTCCGCGCTGGCCACCGGCCAGGGACCGGACGGACGGCTTTCGCCGGTGGAGCTGATCAGCACCGCCGTCCTGCTGCTCATCGCCGGCCACGAGACCACCGTCAACCTGATCACCAACGGGATGCTGACCCTGCTGCGCAACCCCGACGCCTGCAAGATGCTCCGCGAGGCGCCGCAGACGGCGGCCGGAACCGTGGAGGAACTGCTGCGCTTCGAACCGCCGGTCCAGATCCTGCCGCAGCGCACCCCGCTCGCGGATCTGGAAGTGGGTGACGTGGTCATCCCCAAGGGCGCTCCGGTGTGGCTGCTGCTGGCTTCCGGCAACCGGGATCCGAAGCGTTTCGCCGACCCGGACCGCTTCGACCCCGCTCGCCGGGACAATCAGCACCTGGGCCTGGGCTTCGGTGTGCACGCCTGCTTCGGCGCGCCACTGGCTCGCCTGGAAGCGCAACTCGCGCTGACCGAGCTCATCGGCCGCCTTCGCGAACCACGCCTGGTGACCGATCCGCCGCCCTACCGGCCGAGCCCGGTGCTGCGCGGCCCTCGCCATCTGACGGTGGCCGTCGACGGCATCGGGTGAGTGCCGGGGATCACTGCTGCCGGCGGTAGGTGGCGATGTAGCGGGCGCGGATTTCGGCCTCGGCCCCGGCTTTGGCCTCCGCGCGGATCTGCTTGCCGGTGCCGTGCGGGTAGCCGTGCTTGGCCAGCCGGTGTTCGGCGCTTTCCTCGATGTAGACGAAGGAGTAGAAGTAGCCGACGATCACGGCCAGCAGCACCATGGCCAGCCGGATCCACAGTGGACCCGGCAGCAGCAGCCACACCACGCACAGCGGTGCGAGCAGCACCGAGCTGCGTGCGGCATGCCGCCAGACCCACGTCGACGCCGTGACGTCGTTCAGCACCCACTCGCGGTAGGTTGCCGGTAGCCGGCCGCCGAGGGCGTACCACACCCACTGGGCCGGGTTCGGCCTCCGTCGTTCGTTCCGCATGTCTCCACGTTAACAATTAGTGCGTTAACTAAGCTAGGGTGGAGTGATGCAGATCGACCTCGGACCGAACCCGCTGGAGCTCGATCGCCAGGTGTGCTTCGCGCTGTCGGTGGCCTCGCGCAGCGTCATCGCGGTGTACCGGCCGCTGCTCAAGCCGTTCGGGCTGACCCACCCGCAGTACCTGGTGCTCCTGGCCTTGTGGGACAAGGCCCCGCGCTCGGTGAAGGACCTCAGCGAGGTGCTCCGAGCCGAGCCCGCGACCCTGTCACCCCTGCTCAAGCGTCTGGAAGCGCAGGGGTACGTGAGCCGCCGGCGCAACAGGGCCGACGAGCGGGCGTTGACCGTCGATCTGACCGAGCAGGGGCGCGCGTTGCGCGCGGAAGCGGAGAAGATCCCCTATCACGTGGTCGAGACCCTCGGCATGGAGGTCGCCCAACTCGAGGCGTTGCATGCCGTGCTGAGCCAGGTCATCGCCGCGACCGACCAGGCGTTGCGCGGAGAATGACGCAACCTACGAAGCTTTCAGCTACTTCGTGATGGGTGGCGCCGGGGACCTGCACCGTCGCCGACCCCTCACCAGAGGTCGACGTGACGGTGGAAACCCCTTGAACCGCTCGTACGGCACCCTCGATCGACAGGACGATCTGTTCCTGGACGAGTTTCGGAGAAGCGCCGGGATACGCGGCGACGACCGACGCGGCAGGCAGTTCCAGCGACGGGATGGCGAAGGCACCGAACGCCACCGCGACGAGCGCTCTGTCGACCAGGCTGACCCTGGTCAGCCCGTTCATGGGCGAAAATTCCACAAGTAGGGTAGGTGAGTCCGAAGTGTCCCGACTCCGGCAGGCACCTCCGTTCAGGACGCGTCCAACGACATCCAGCAGGCCCTGAACCGGATTCGCACGTAGTCGCCGGCCGGGGTCGAGCCGCAGGTGCCGGCGCAGCAACAACGGTCCCGCGACCGCCGCCGGCGGCGCGCCGGGGAGCCGGAGCAGGCCGCGCGGAACCTCGAGGAGTCCATGGCCTGAGCGTCGCGGGCCGCCCGCCGTGTGACGGCCACGTGGAACAGTCGGTCCGTGGTGCCGACGTTCCACGTGGCAAGGAAAGGCTGAGGTCATGGCCGGACGGACCTGGTTTGTCACCGGAAGTTCCAGGGGACTCGGTCGCGAGTGGACGGAGGCGGCGCTCGAACGGGGCGACCGGGTCGCCGCCGCGGCGCGCGACCTGACGTCCTTGACGCCGCTGGTGTCGAAATACGGCGAAGCGGTTTTGCCGGTCAGCCTCGACGTCACCGACCGGCTCACCGCGTTCGCCGCCGTCCAGCAGGCCGCCGACCATTTCGGGACGCTGGACATCGTGCTCAACAACGCGGGATACGGGCTGTTCGGCATGGTCGAAGAGGTCACCGAGGCGCAGGCTCGCGAGCAACTGGACACGAACTTCTTCGGGGCGCTCTGGGTCACCCAGGCGGCCCTTCCGATCATGCGCGCGCAGGGCCACGGTCACCTCATCCAGGTCTCCTCGGTCGGCGGCCTGTTCTCCGTGCCCGGTCTCGGTCTGTACCACGCCTCGAAGTTCGCGCTGGAGGGTTTCACCGCGAGTCTCGCCAAGGAGGTCAAGGACTTCGGCATCAGGGTGACGCTGATCGAGCCCGGCGGTTACGACACCGAATGGAGCGGCTCTTCGGCGGTGCGCGCGGATCCGTTGCCCGCCTACGACGGCTTCCGCGCGAAGATGCCGGACCGGGCTGCCGCCGGCCGGGGGAATCCCGTCGCGACCAGGGAAGCGATCCTCAAGGTCGCCGACGCGGACGAGCCGCCCCTCCGGATCTTCTTCGGCAAGGGACCGCTCGACCTCATGCGCCAGGAGTACGCCGGCCGGATCGCGGAATGGGAGGCCTGGGCCGCGGTGTCCCATGCCGCTCACGGCCCCACCAGCGAGTCGGGCTTTCGGGACAGGTGAGTCGGGCTTTCGGGACGCGCGAGTCCGGCCTTCGTGACGGGTGAGTCCGGGTTTCGGGACGTGCGAGTCCGGCCTTCGGGACGCGCGAGTCCGGCCTTCGTCCCGAAAAGTGTGCCGCATCGGCGGTTTTGCCCGGATTTTCGCAGGTAGTGCGGCATTCGGAGTGAACCGGAGCAGGCCGTGGTACGTGACTTCGGATTGGGGCCGTGAGAAAGTCCGGCCCGGACCGATCTCGCGGCGGAAGGGGACCAGCCTGTGACCACCGCCAAAGCGGACCCCACCGGCGTCGAGCAGGGCGATGCGGACGATCGGCGGGGCTGGCACTTCAATTCGCTGCTTGTCCTGACCTTGCTCCTGCTGCTGGGGTTTCAGTTGCAGGGACCGATCCGCCAGGCCTTGTCCGCGCCGGCCATGCAGAACTGGATGACCGTGTTCGTCGCGGTGGTCGTCCAGGCCCTGCCGTTCCTCGTTTTCGGCGTGCTGCTTTCGGCGCTCTTGGCGGTGTTCGTCCCCGCGTCGTTTTTCGCCCGGGCGCTGCCGAAACGGCCCGCCCTGGCGGTGCCGGTCGCCGGGCTGGCCGGAGTGGTGCTGCCCGGTTGCGAGTGCGCGTCGGTCCCCGTTGCCGGGGCGCTGGTGCGCCGGGGCGTGACCCCGGCTGCGGCGCTGGCGTTCCTGCTGTCGGCTCCCGCGATCAATCCCATCGTGCTCACGGCCACCGCGGTCGCGTTTCCCGGTGATCCGGAGATGGTCCTCGCCCGGTTCGCGGCGAGCCTGCTCGTGGCGTGCGTGATGGGCTGGTTGTGGCACCGGCTGGGCCGTCCCGGCTGGCTGCGCCCGCCCGCTCACCCGTCGTTCGAAGGCGCGGGCAGGGGGGCGGCCTTCTGGGGGTCCGTCCGGCACGACGTGATGCACGCCGGCGGCTTCCTCGTCGTCGGCGCGATGGCCGCGGCCACCCTCAAGGCCGTGGTCCCGGCCGGCTGGCTGCACACCGCGGCCGGGAACCCCGTGGTGTCGGTCCTCACCCTCGGGATCCTCGCGGTGCTGCTGTCGATCTGTTCGGAGGCCGACGCGTTCGTGGCCGCGTCGCTGTCCCAGTTCTCGCTGACGGCCCGGCTGGCCTTCCTCGTCGTCGGCCCGATGATCGACCTGAAACTGTTCGGGATGCAGGCCGCCACGTTCGGCCGCGGGTTCGCGATGCGGTTCGCTCCCGTCACCTTCGCGCTGGCCGTGCTGACTTCGGCCCTGGCCGGGACGGTCCTGCTGTGAACCGGCAAGCGCAGGCGGTCCTCCTTTTCCTCGTCGGCGGGGCGATGGTGTTCGCCGGCGTCACCGACCTTTCCCTGCGTTACGTCAAGGCCGGGTTACGCCCGTTGCTGCTCGTGGCCGGCGTCGTCCTGGCCGGCGCCGCCCTCGCGACCGTCTGGTACGAACTTCGCGCGACCCGGGAGCGCGAGCACCACCCCCACCCGGAACCTCGAACATCGTGGCTCCTCGTCCTGCCCCTGTTCGCCCTCATCCTCCTCGCCCCGCCGGCCCTCGACTCCTACAGCGCCATGCGTGACGGCACGGCCCTGCCACCACCCGTGGGCCTGCCGGCCCTCCCCGCCGCCGATCCGCTCCGGCTCACCGTCGTCGACTACGCCGACCGCGCGGTCTACGACCACGGCCGTTCCCTCGGCGACCGGCCGGTCGAAATCACCGGCTTCGTCGGCTTCGACCACGACGGTACGGTCTACCTCATCCGCATGCTCCTCAACTGCTGTGCCGCCGACGCCCGGCCGGTCAAAGTCGGCCTGACGGGGCAGATTCCTCCTGTGCTGCGGCCCGACTCCTGGCTGGAAATCACCGGTACCTACACGGTCAGGCAAACCAAGGATCCCGTCAACAACGCCACCATTCCGTTCATCGAAGTGAAGGAGGCCAAACCGGTCCCGGCCCCTGCCGAGCCTTACGAAAGCCTGGGGTAGCGCTAAACCAGGCGGTAGGGCCGACCCCGGCCGGTCAAGGCCAGGCCGCCGCGCGAGTGGGATCCGGGGTGGCCGCGGCGGTGAAGTAAACGGCCGGCTTTTCGTCGCGAAAAGCCGGCCGTCTTCTCACGCGCGGATCAGACCAGCCAGCCCACGAAATGGGCCACGTTGGCCAGCAGGTGGGAGAGGGTGTCGTGGCAATGCCAGGGGTGCCAGCCGAACCCGTGTATCAACGGGCTCCTCGTCGGATTCATTCATGGTCAGGGACGGAAAGCTGCTTTCGAAAGCGAGGGAAAGTATTTTCCCTCGGCGCCGGGATGTCAACGAGACGGGGTTGACCGGAACAATTCGACGTTTCGGCCTGGCCGGGTAACCCGCCCGGTTTCCCGGCGAAGCCGGGGTCCGCCGCTGTGGACAAAGTCGGCTGAACCCAACGGGGTGGTGGCGCGAAGGAAGCGCGGCGAGTCCGTGACGTCGCCATCACACCCTGATTTTCGAACGGTTCGACGAGGACTTCGCGGACAGCCTTGACGAGGCATCCCGGGAGGGCGTCCTGATCTGCTTCGTCGGGACCATGGTCATGGCGAGCGTGGGGCGGCTGCCCTTCGAAGCACTCGGGAAGCGGGTCGCGGACCTGGCCACGCCCCTGCTCGAGTAGCCCGGCCGGGCACGATCACGCCTGGTGGACCGGCGCGCCGGTCTTTTCCCGGATCTCGCCGGGGGTCACCCCCGGGGCGGTCTCGACAAGCCGTAGCCCGTCCGGGGTGACGTCGAGGACGGCGAGGTCGGTGATGATCCGGTCCACGACGCCGGCGCCGGTGAGGGGGAGCGTGCAGCGTTCGACGATCTTCGGGCTGCCGTCCTTGGCGACGTGGTCGGTGATCGCGACGACGCGTTTGGTGCCCGCGACGAGGTCCATGGCCCCGCCCATGCCCTTGACCAGCGCGCCGGGGACGGTCCAGTTGGCCAGGTCACCGTTCGCGGCGACCTGGAGCGCGCCGAGCAGGGCGATGTCGATGTGCCCGCCACGGATCATGGCGAAGGAGGTCGCGGAGTCGAAGAAACTGCCGCCGGGGTTGACGGTGACGGTCTGCTTGCCCGCGTTGATCAGGTCGGCGTCCTCCTCCCCCTCGAACGGGAAGGGGCCAAGGCCGAGGATGCCGTTTTCGCTCTGCAACCTCACCCGGACCCCGGCGGGCACATGGTTGGCGACCAGGGTGGGGATGCCGATGCCGAGGTTGACGTAGTCGCCGTCGCGAAGTTCGCGGGCGGCGACGGCGGCCATTTCGTCGCGTGTCCAGCCCATGATCAGGCCTCCGTCCTGGTGCGCACCGTGCGTTTCTCGATGTCCTTGACGCGGGGCCGGGCCGGGACGAGGCGGTCGACGAACACCCCGGACGTGACGACGGCATCCGGGTCGAGGAAACCGTCGAGCACGATCTCGGCTTCCGCGACGCTGACCCGGCCGCAGGTCGCGACGAGCGGGTTGAAGTTGCGCGCGGAGTAGCGGTAGGTCAGATTGCCCGCCTGGTCGGCGGTGTGGGCGTGCACCAGCGCCAGGTCCGCGACGATCCCGCGTTCCTGGACGTAGGTGATGCCGTCGAACTCGGCGTGCGGCTTGCCTTCGGCGATCGGCGTGCCGACCCCGGTCCGGGTGTAGAAGGCGGGGATTCCGGCACCGCCGGCCCGCATCCGCTCGGCCAGCGTGCCCTGCGGCGCGAACTCCACCTCCAGTTCACCATCGAGGTACTGCTGGGCGAACAGCTTGTTCTCGCCGACGTAGGAGGCGATCACCTTGCGCACCTGCCGGTTCTCCAGCAGCAGGCCGAGGCCCTTGCCGTCGACGCCCATGTTGTTGGACACGATCGTCAGGTCGCGCACGCCCGAGTCGCGGACGGCCTCGATGAGATCGTTCGGATTGCCGCTGAGGCCGAAGCCGCCGACGGCGATGGTGATGCCGTCTTCGAGCACATCCGAGAGCGCCTCGGCGGCGCCGCGGTACATCGTGGACACCCGACCACCTTCCGTCCGGTCAATGAACGTTCGGAGAAGTCAAAGTCCACCGCTGCCCTCTCGTCAACGGGCGCGATGCCGTGGGGCCAGATCTTCTCAGCTGATGAACGGCCTGACGACAGATGTTCACTGAGTGGACGTAGGATGGGCGTCATGGCCTCTCCTCCGGCGCACGTGACCGGCCGGATCGCCGTGGTGCTGCGGGCGCTGGCGGCGTTCCCGGACCGGGGTGCCTCGACCTCGCGGATCGCCCGCTCGGCCGGCCTCGCCCGGCCGACCGTGCACCGGCTGCTGGCGGCGCTGGCCGACGAGGGCTATGTGGACCGCGACCACCACACCGGTTCGTGGTACCTCGGCCCGGAGCTCTACCTGCTGGGCGAGATCGCGGCGCAGCGGTACGACGTCACCCAGCACGCGCGCGCCAGCGTCCATCGGCTCGCTGCCGCGACGGGAGAAAGCGCTTTCTTCTCGGCCCGTCGCGGCGACGAGACCGTGTGCCTGCTGCGCGAGGACGGCGACTTCCCGATCCGGTCGTTCGTCCTCTACGAGGGAGCGCGGTTCCCGCTCGGCGTCGTCTCGGCCGGCCTGGTGGTGCTGTCGATGCTGCCCGACCGCGAGATCGACGACTACCTGCGGCGGGTCGATCTCACCGCCGACTGGGGACCGGCGCACCACGCGGGCGAGGTCCGCAAGCGGATCGCGCTCACCCGCGAACTCGGCTACGCGGTGAACCCCGGCCTGGTCGTGGAAGGAAGCTGGGGCATGGCCGCGGCGGTCTTCGGCCGTTCCGGCGAACCCGCTTGGGCACTCACGCTGACCGGCGTGGAATCGCGGTTCCGCGCCGATCGCCGCCCCGAACTGGGCGCTTTGCTGCTCAAGGAAGCGCACGCTTTGACCAAAGTGCTGCAAGTACGCGAGGGCGACCCGCGAGTCGCCCTTCCCGGCAGCTGAGTCGCCCCGTCACGGCAACCGATTTCCGGAACAAGCATCGCCGATACGGCACTGCCTGAAGGTCGCTTTCCGCCCTTGACGAAGGTTGTACCGGGCCGGGCGAACAATCGTGGGGGAGGAGCCGTGAAAAAGGTTGTACGTGCAGGTCACTGGGTCTCGCTGGTCCTGGTGCTCGTGCTCGGTGCGCTGGGTGACGCGCCGGAAGCCGCCCTTCCGGCCCCACCGAACGGTTTCCGGCTCGCCCAGCCCTCGACCCAGGTGCTGCCGCCCAAGACGCGGACTGCCGGCCCGGTTCCCGTCTCGAACACGCTGCGGGCACTTCAGCTGAACCTGTGCCACGGCGGCTTCGCTCCCTGTGGCGGCGACTCGACGATTCCGGAAATCGAGGAGCTGCTGCGGCGACTTTCCGGCGGTCGCACTCCGCCGGACCTCATCACCCTCAACGAGGTCTGCCGCGACGACATCGCCGGGCGGCTGGTTTCTTCGATGGCGGACGTGTGGCCGGCCGACAACACCTTCTTCCAGTTCGCGCCGGCCATCGACGGAAACAGCGGCGACGCCATGGCGCCCTACCCCTGCGCCGACGGCGACGAATATGGCAACGCGATCATCGGGCATATTCCGCAAAGCCAGTATCACGGTCTGACGGCGGTGTACGGAATGTACACGGTCCAGTCGTCGTCCGAAGACGAGAAGCGCGGTTTCGGCTGCCTGCATGTGATCCGGCACTACTATGTCTGCACCAGTCATCTGGAGGCCGGCAACGAGCCGGTGGCGATGAACCAATGTCTCACGTTGATGAGCATGGCGATCCCGTACTTCAAAGGGCAGGAAGGAGTGGATCTGCCGACCGTGGTGGGCGCGGATCTCAACCTGAGACACGACACTTCCAGCCGTTACGACGTGCAGAACTGCGTCCCCGCCGGTTATCACCGGGAGGGCGACGGCGAGGTCATGCACGTGGTCGCGACCACCGGCACCGGCTTCCAGCGCACCGACAAGATCGACCTGAAGCACACCGATCACGACGCCCTGATGGTGACCATGACCCTGCCGTGATCGGCCGGCTTGCTCGCTGACGAAGTGACGCCGCGTGCCTCACGTGAGTGGTGCCGCGATTTGGTGCAGCAGCGCGCCGGTCGGCGGCGCGATGAGGTCGGCCAGGGTCACACCGTCCAGTTCCGACAAGAACGCCTCGTGCGCACGACGTAGCGCGCTACGCAGGCGGCAAGCGCCTCGCAACGGGCACGGTGGGTCTTCGCAGTCCACTACGTCCAGGTCGCTCTCGAAATCGCGAACGATCTGGCCGACCGACCATCCCGCTGCCCCGGGCGCGATGCGTAGCCCGCCCGTCCGGCCTCTCGTGGTGGTCAGCAGGTCGCGCTGAGCCAGCCGCTGGACGACCTTGGCCAGGTGATGCCTGGGCACGCTCAGCGCGGCCGCCAGCTCGTCCACCGTCGTCTGTTCGTCCTTCACGGCGGCGAGCATGAGCGCGCGTAGCGCGATGTCGGTCGCCCTGGTCATCCGCACAGGGCAACGATAACAGGCATCTTGGATTCATGTATTTGAGGGGAGGGTACAAGGTCACTTTCCGGCTGTGAGAAGGCTCGCCTGGACTAAACAGGTATTGGATATACGGTTTAAGTGTCCGTGTTCCTTTCGATCACCGGGAGTTGTTCCGATGCTTTCGCCCGAGTCGGTCAGCGTCGTCCGCGCTACCGCCGACACCGTCATCGAGCACGGCGAGGAGATCACCGGTCGTTTCTACGACCGGCTCTTCGACGCGCATCCGGAGTTGCTGAACCTGTTCAACCGGGGAAACCAGGCGAACGGCACGCAGCGTCAAGCGCTGGCCATGGCGGTCGCGGCGGCCGGGGCGCATCTCGCCGGGATCAGACAGGTGCCACTGCGGGCGGTCGTGGAGCGGATCGCCCACAAGCACGCTTCCCTGGGGGTCGCACCGGCGCAGTACATGGTGGTCCACCGCCACCTCATCGGTGCGATCGGGGAAGTCCTCTCCGACGCCGCGACCCCGGCCGTGATCGACGCCTGGAGCGAGGTGTTCTGGGCATTCGCCTGCCTGCTCGTCGCCGAGGAGTCACGGCTGTACACCCGGGCGGGAACCGGGTTCGAACAGCTGATGAGCCCCTACCGGGTGGCCGGCGTGGTGCCTGCCACCGAGGACGTGACCAGCTTCTGGCTCGAACCGGTCTCCGGGCGGATCCCGGCCCACGAACCTGGCCAGTACGTCAGCGTCGCCGTCGACCTGCCGGGGATCGGGCGGCAGATCCGGCAGTTCACCGTCAGCTCCCCGCCTGGTGACGAGCGGCTTCGGATCACCGTCAAGCGGCACCGGGGTGAGGACGGCCGACCGCCGGGGATGGTTTCGGGGTATCTGCACGACGTTGTGCGAGAGGGCGACGAGATCCAGCTCAGCCCGCCCTTCGGCGACCTGGTGCTGCCTGCGGGAGACGCGCCGCTGATCTTGGCGAGCGCGGGGGTGGGCATCACACCGGTGATCGCTTCGCTGCACCACCTCGTGGCCACCGGCGACCGCCGTCAGATCACCGTGGCGCACGCCGACCGATCGCCGTCCACCCATCCGTTGCGGGCGGAGATGCTCGCCGCCGCCGACCGGTTGCCCGGTGCCTCGCTCGCCCTCTGGTACGAAGAGAACCCGTTTTCCGGGCGGCCGGACGTCCGAAATGGACTGATCGAACCCGGGCTGGTTCCGGCGGGGCCCTCGACGCAGGCGCTGTTGTGCGGCCCATTGCCGTTCATGGCGGCGCTGCGGCGCAGCATGCTGGACCGGGGAGTGCCCGCCGAGAACATCCACTACGAGGTGTTCGGGCCGGACACCTGGCTCGGCGAACCGGTCGCGTCAGCCGCACGGTGAAGTCCCGGCGGGTCGAGCACATCCGCGAAACCGGGACTCGCGTGTGCCGGAAGCCCGACTCGCGTGTCGCGGAAGGCCGACTCGCGTGTCGCGGAAGGCCGACTCGCGTGTCGCGGAAGCCGGACTCACCGGTCGCGGGCGCCGGACTCGCGCAGCGCGAGCGCCGGTAAGGGGGTGTGCCAGTCGAGGAGGTGGTTCAGTTCGTCGTCCGGGCGCGGGGGTTCGCGTCGGGACAGGGCCGCGTTTCCTACGGCGGACGACGTCGGCCCGGGACCGCCCGAAGTGAGCTGGGCGCTGACCGCGATGTTCCGCTCGACGCGGGGCCTGCGGTGCCGTTCGTAGCGGTCCAGCGCCGCCGCGAACGTGTCCGCGTCGCGAAGCGCCTTGGCCAGGATCACGGCGTCTTCGAGCGCCATCGACGCGCCCTGACCGGTCGCGGGTGAGGCCGCGTGGGCGGCGTCTCCGATGAGCACCGCACCGCGGCTGCGCCAGCGGATACCGGGGCTCAGGTGGAGGGCGTTGGTGACCATGAGGTCGTGACCGGTCGCGGCGACGATGTCGGCGGCGGGTGTGGTGTCGGTCCGCAAGAGCGGCAGGAGATGTTCCCGCCACTGCGCGGGCGTCGCCCCGGCTACCTGCTCGGCGGCCACGGCCGGCCCCGGCACCCTGGCGAACCAGAAGGTTTCTCCGGCGGGGGACACCAGGTAGCCGAACGCGGCGCCGCTGCCGCGAATCATCGTGATCCCCTCCCGCTCGCCATGCGGCTCCGCCTCGGTGGTGTACCCGTAGAAGACGCTCTGCCCTGCATAGGCCGGAGTGGCCGGATCGAGGTGGGACCGCACGGTCGAGTGCAGCCCGTCGGCCCCGACGAGCAGGTCGCCGGTCGCCGAGGTGCCGTCGGCGAAGGTCGCGGTGGTGCCCGCGGCGTCCTCGGTCACCGCGGCGAGGCGAGCCGCGTGCCGGATCGGGATCCCACGCCGCTGGACCTCCTGCTGGAGTGCCGCGGCGAGTTCGGCGCGCCGCAGGCAGCGGTAGCGCCTCAGCGGGTGGTCGTGCTCGCCGAGTGGCATGGTCGCGAGTTCGGCGCCGGTGGCGTCGACGAGGCTCATCGTGACGATCGGGAAGCCGATGCCGGCGACCGCTTCCGCCGCGTCGAACTGGGCGAGCGCGCGCATCCCGTTGCTCGCCAGGGTGAGGAAGGCGCCGATGTCCGCTCCGGTGCCCGGATGCGCCTCGTAGACGGCGACCTCGAAGCCGGCCTTGTGCAGCGCCAGCGCGGCCGCCGACCCGGCGATGCCGCCCCCGATCACCACGATCCCCGCCAACTCGGTTCTCCTCGCCTCGTCCGGGGACGACCCTAGCGTGAAGGGTCGGAAATGCGATGGCTTACGTGTTGAGGGCCGACAACGCCGTCGGGTCCGGCGCGCCCGGCCGGTGACGGCGACCCCGGCGGTCCGGGAAAATGGAGGCGTGCGCAAGTGGACCGCCGAAGACGTGCCCAGCCAGCGGGGCCGGGTCGCCGTGGTCACCGGCGCCAACACCGGCATCGGGTTCGAGACCGCGAAAGTGCTCGCCGCCCGGGGTGCCTCGGTGGTCCTGGCGGTGCGGGACAGGGACAAGGGCGAGCGGGCGGCCGCCCGGATCACCGGCGCCGCCTCCGGTGCCGAAGTCACGGTCACGCACCTCGACCTGGCTTCGCTGAAATCCGTCCGCGCCGCCGCGGAGGAGTTGCGCGCCGGTCATCCGAAGATCGACCTCCTGATCAACAACGCGGGGGTGCTGTTCACGGGGAAAGGGACCACCAGCGACGGGTTCGAGCTGCGATGGGGGACCAACCACCTCGGGCATTTCGCGCTCACCGGGCTGCTGCTCGAAAAGATGCTGCCGGTGCCCGGCTCACGGGTGGTGACGGTCAGCAGCCTCGGACACCGGGTGCGGGCCAGGATCGATTTCGACGATCCGCGGTCCGAGCGGTCCTACGACCGGATCGCCGCCTATGGCCGGTCCAAGCTGGCGAACCTGCTGTTCACCTACGAGCTGCAACGCCGCCTGCCGGGTATCGGGAAGACCATCGCGGTCGCCGCCCATCCAGGCGGCGCGCACACCGACCTGATGCGCAACGCACCGGCGTCTTTCCGTGCGTTCGCAACGATTGCCGGCCCGCTCGTCCAGCGCCCCGCCATGGGTGCGTTACCCACGTTGCGCGCCGCCGCCGATCCGGGCGTGCTGGGTGGCGAGTACTTCGGACCGGCCGGGCCCGGCGAGATCTGGGGCCACCCGAGGAGGGTCTCCTCCAGCGAGCAGTCGCACGACCTCGCCGTCCAGCGTCGCTTGTGGACGGTTTCGGAGGAGCTGACCGGGGTCAGGTTCCCGGTGTGACGGAACGACCGGCACTCCCGCGCGATCGGCATGACGGAGGGGTGGCGAACGAGCTGGATTCGGCTGAACCGGACGGACGTACTGGTCCAGGGGGGCGCCGCGATGAAGAGCCGCCCGTTCTGCTTCGGCGAGATCCGCGGAGAAGGCGCGCAAATGCATGCACTGTGGTGAGTGGGTCGACGAGCGGCAACGTCCGGCCGAACCGGTCTCGACGGGACGGTGCGCGGCTTCTTCCGGGGACGCGACCTCGGAGAAACCTCAACGAGGGAGTCAAGGCTACGCCAAGTTCAGCATCGTCGCCTTCGTTGTGGGGCTCGCACTGATCCTGGTGATCTTCTTCGTCCTCCCCGCCTTCACCAAGGTCCAGGACAAGGTGAACAACCAGCTCCCGGCTCACCGTGGAGGTGACGCCCTGCGCGCCTGCCTTTCCGCGGTGTGGAGGAAAACTTCCGCGGTCAGCGATAGGCTGACGGTATGGCGACCCATGCGAAGCGTGAACGGCTCATCCTCGCGGAACTGCTGGAGACGGCGGGGCCGGACGCGCCGACCCTGTGCGAGGGGTGGACCACGCGCGACCTGGCGGCACACGTCGTGGTCCGGGAGCGCAGGCCGCATGCCGCCGCCGGAGTGCTGATCGCGCGGCTCGCCCCGTACGGCGAGCGGGTGCGGAAGGAGTTCGCGGACAAGCCGTACGAGGAGCTGGTCCGCCTCATCCGCACCGGCCCGCCGAGCCTGTCGCCGTTCGCGCTGGAACCGGTGGACGAGGCCGCGAACACGGTGGAGTTCTACATCCACGGCGAGGACGTCCGCCGTGGCCGGCCGGACTCGGCCCCGCGCGAGATCGACCCGGCCTTCGCCGACACCCTGTGGGCGCACCTCGAGCGCGCCGCCCGGCTGTTCGGCCGCAAGGTGCCGGTCGGCGTGGTGCTGCGCCGGCCCGACGGCCAGACGGTGGTGCTCAAGCGGGGCGCTCCGGTGGTGACCGCGACCGGTGAGCCGGGTGAGCTCCTGCTGTTCGCCTCCGGCCGGGTGGAGGCGGCGCGCGTGGAGATCTCCGGCGACGAAACCGCGGTCGGGCAACTGCGCGAGGCCCGCCTGGGCATCTGAGCCGGCAAACCGCGGTCCACGCTGCTCGCCTCACTCCGCGTTCTTGACCACCGCCGTCGCGACCACCAGGTCCTCCCACGACATCCCGGTCCCCACGAACACGCGCGGCCCCTCCGGCCTCGGGAGGTCACGACCGGTCACCAGCTCGCGCAACGTCGTCAGGCGGTCGACGTCCAGTCGCGGGATGACGACCGCACCCGCCTCACGCCGCGCACTCCGGCGGGACTCGACGACGACCGACGACCGCTTCACGAGCGAGGAGTCCACGTCCCGGGTAGCGGTCGTGTGGCTTCCGACCGCCAGCACGACGGTTCCGTCGGCGACCTGGTTTCCGTCGAACAAAGGGAAGCCCGCGCTCGTGGTGCACGCGATCATGTCGGCGGTCGGCACGGCACCGGGGCCGGCCGGGGCCGCGGAGATACCGTCGTCCACAAGCCGCTTGACCATCGCACGCACCTTGTCGGGCGTGCGGCCGATCACGTCGACGTGGTTGACGCCGGCGGTCTCGGCCAGTGCCAAGGCATGGCCCAGCGCTTGCACGCCGGTGCCGAAGACCGCAAGGCGCCGCAGCGGCCGCGCCGCCAGGTGGCGCGCCGCGAGTGCGGAAACCGCCGGGGTTCGGCGCCCTGTCAGAGCCGCGCCGTCGAGCACCGCGATCGGCGACAGGCTCGTGCCTTCGAAGAGCACATAGACGCCCTGGATACTCGGGACGCCTTGCTCGGGTGACCCGGTCCTGATCGTGAGCAGCTTCGCACCGAGCATCCGTTCCGACGCGGACGGCATGACGAGCAGGTCGCCCGCTTCCGCGTGCGTCCGGACGCGGTCCGGGTCGTCCTCGGGGTCGAAGCCGTCCCTGAGCGCGGAGGCGAGCGCCTCCACCGCGTCGGTCCACGTCAGCGCCCGCATGACCTCGTCGTAAGACCAGACTCGCGGCACGGGGCAAGGGTTGTCAACACCGTGATTCATCCGGCGCCGAGCCAGCTGTCCGAGATCTTGTAGCCGGACGGGTACGGGTCGGTCGGGTCCAGGCCGAGTACCGAGATGTCGGTGATCCAGGCCTGCCCGGCGATGACCGGGACGACGGCGGCACGGTCACCCACCGTGGTGGTGGAGTCGATCCGGCAGGTGAACTTGCTTCCGATGATCGACTCGTGGATCAGCGTCTGGCCCGGCTGGATCAGGCCCCGCGCGTGCAGCACGGCCAGGCGCGCGCTGCTGCCCGTGCCGCAGGGTGAACGGTCGCAGCGACCCGGGCTGACCACCACGGTGTTCCGTGCCCGCAGCACGCCGTCCTCCTCGCGCGGCGGGCCGGTGAACTCGGTGACCGTCACGCCGGGGTATTCGGGGAAGAGCGGATGCACCGTCTCGAGCTGTCCGGCGGCGGCCTTCTTGATCCGCTCACCCAGTACGCACAACTCGCGTGCATTGGCCGGCGTGATCGCGAGTCCGACGGAATCCGCGTCGACCAGTGCGAACGTCATCCCGCCCCAGGCGACGTCGATGGTGATCTCGCCGAGGCCCGGCACGTCCACGGTCGCGTCGAGCTGGTGCACGAAGGCTGGCTGGTTCCGGAACTCGACCTCGGTGACCTTGCCGCCGGACACGGTGCACCGGACGGTGATCAGGCCGGCCGGGGACTCCAGGGTCAGTTCCGTGACCGGCTCCGTCATGGGCAGCATGCCCGTCTCGAGGAGGACGGTGGCGACGCAGATCGTGTTGCTGCCCGACATCGCCGGGTACTCGCCCGGCTCGGCGATCACGTAACCCATCTGGGCCTGGGGGTCGGTCGCCGGCAGCACGATGTTGGCGTTGCGCACGGCCGAGCCGCGAGGTTCGTGGAGCAGCATCTGACGGACGTCGTCGCGGTGCTGTTCGAGATAGAGCTTCTTCTCGAACATCGTTTTGCCGGGGACGTCACCGATACCGCCGACGACCACGTTGCCCACTTCGCCCTCGGCATGGACGCCGACGACGTTGAACTGCTTGGAGAAACGCATATCGCTCCTGTTTTACCGGGCAGTGTCTCGCGAATCGTGAGGAACGCGCCCCGGACGTTCACGGCCATGAACCCGGCGAGGAACCGGCGTACGGTCTCCGCGCCGATACGCGACCTTGCCGTCCAGCCCGGACATGCCACTCCTTCAAATGATGTTGGTCTCACGCGGACGGTCGGCGCTGTCACGGAAACGCGACAGCGTGAACGCGGAAATGTCGTATCGCGGTGTTCTTCCGAGGAAAAGATCGCGGATGATTTCTCCGGCGGCGGGGCCCATCAGGAAGCCGTGGCCGGAGAACCCGGTGGCGATCAGGAGTCCTTCGACCTCTTCGCTGCGATCGATGATCTGGGTGTGGTCCGGGGTCACCTCGTACAGCCCCGCCCAGCCCGAAACGATCCCGGCCTCGAGCAGCGCGGGCGCGCGTACCGCGGCGATCTCCCCCAGCCCTTCCAGCCAGGTGCCCAGGCTGAAATCCAGATCGAAGCCCGCGGGCTGAGCGGGATCCGACCAGCCCACCAACATCCCCCGGCCTTCGGCGTGGAAGTAGAAGCTGGACGGGAAGTCGATGGTCAACGGCGTGTGGCGGGGCGTGCCGGGAACGGGTTCCGTGAAGGCGATCTGCCGCCGGACCGGTTGCACCGGAATGCGCACACCGAGCATGTCCCCGATCAGGGCCGACCAGGCGCCCGCCGCGCATACGACGTTCTCCGTCCGTATGGTGCCCAACGACGTGGTGACTCCGCGGATCGCGCGGCCGTCCCTTTCGATCGACTGAACCGCGCAATGCCGGATGATCCGCGCACCCAGGCGCCGCGCACTCCGGGCATAGCCCTGCACGACCGCCTCGGGGGTCGCTTTGGCGTCGTCGGGCGACCACGCCGCCGCCAGGAGCCCGTCCGTCGCGACCAGCGGCGAAAGCCGCTGAGCCGCCTCGGGAGTGATCATCCGGCTGGGTACCCCGTAGTGGTTCTGCACGGCCGTGCTTTCGGTGAACACGTCGACGGAGTCCTGATCGGAAAGCAGGTAGAGGTAGCCGTCGCGCCGGAAGTCGATCTCTTGCCGGTGGTCGGAGGCGAAGGTGGAATACGCTTCCAGGCCTCGCAGTCCCAGCGCGACGTTGGCGGGATCGCTGAACGACGCACGCACCCCGCCGGCCGCCTTGCTCGTCGACCCTTCGGCGAGTTCGTCGCGTTCGACGAGCACGACGTCGGGCACCCCCGCCCGCGCCAGGTGAAAGGCGATGCTCGTGCCGATCACCCCGCCCCCGATCACCACGACGGAGGCGGACTCGGGAACACTGCGAGGCAAGGGCGGTCCTTCCGGTCCGGTTCGGCCAGAAGCCTAGTACTACTGGGCCAGATCGACTTCAGTCTGGCGATGGCTCCTGGTCGCAACCCTGTGGGCGGTTGGGCGCTTGCGGCATCGCCGCAGGCCCAGTTAACGGGGTTCCACCCCAGCCCGACGAGCGTGTTGGTGGGTTCAGTTCGATGGGGGCTCCGGTCGGAGCGGGACAGTGACACTATGTGTCCTGTTGTGGACCTTCTGTGGCGGTGGTGGCCCCGTTGTGAGGCCGGTGTCCTAGGCGGTTTCCGGGCATGGGGCATCCGGCAGTCGATCGATCTTCGCGCGCTCGCGGCGGAAATCCGTACCGGGCGGCGACGTTGGGTAGCTCAGGCGCCGTTCAGGCCGGGGAACCGCGTCACTTCATCGGTACGTAACCGTTGAACAGGGTCGCCGGCCGGTCGTCGTCCGTCCTGACCCAGGTTTCTCCGTTCCAGACCGGCTTCGCCTCCGCCGGCAGCCACATCCCGAAGGTCCCGTTGGCCACCGGGACGTTCACCGCCTTCCCGACGGAGAAGTCGGCGACCATCGACCTGCCCGACGGCGGAACGATGCCGACGAACGGCACCTTCGTGCCACCCGGGCCGAGCGCGGGCACGGAGAGCCGGCGCACCGGGATGGATTGGCCGATGAAGGTGTCGACGTACAGCTTGTAGGACGTTTTGGCCGGGTCGTTCGGGTCCGGTTCGGCGGTGCACACCACGGCGTGCCCCGCGGTCCGGCCCAGCACGACCCGGTATTCGCCATCCTGCAGCAGAATCCCGGGCTGGTAGGCGTCGCGGTCGGCCGGTGGCCGTGCCACCCCGGCCAGGCAAGCGCCGAGTGCCCTGCCCGCGGGAGAGGACCGGTCGCCGGGCCGGTCGGTCACGGTGAACAACGGCGCCGGAGCCGGTGCCAGCGGGGCCCGCCGCCCCGAGAGGCGCCGGCCCGGTTCCCCGCTCGGCCCATCAATCAGCCAGGTGACGAGTACCGGGCGGCCGGGCCCGCTCGGCCGGCAGGCCGAGTTCGCCGAGCGAGGTGGAAAGCGCGCTCATCCAGCCGAGATCGTTGCGGCAACTCGGGCACCGGGCGAGGTGCGCCCGGAAGGCCTCGTCCTCCTCCTCGTTCAGCTCGCCGAGGACATAGGCTCCGAGGTCGTCGTGGCCGGGCATGTCACGCAAGGTCCGTCACCCCGATCTCGGCGAGCGCGGTCCGCAGCGTGCGCAGGGCATAGTTCAACCGGGATTTCACCGTGCCGGTGGCCAGGCCGAGTGTTCGCGCGGCCTCGGTGGTCGACCTGCCGTGGAAGTAGATTTCCGCGAGCACCATGCGGTATTTCGGCCGCAGCCCGAGCACCGCGTCCCGGAGGAGGATCGCCGACAGGGATTCGGCCGGGTCCTCGCTCCCGGGCAGCTCGCGCGCCGCCGCGTCGGCATCGTCGAGATCGAGCGGCCGCGACCGTCTGCTCCGCCGGTCGTCGATGACGATCCGGCGCGCCACGGTGAACAGCCACGGGCGCAGGTGCCGTACGTCCCCGATCCGCTCCGCGTGCCGCCACGCCCGGAACAGGGTTTCCTGGACGACGTCCTCGGCCCATTGCCGGTCGTGGTCGGTCAGTGCGAGAACGAAACCGAACAAGGCGGCACGATGGCGCTCGCCCGCTTCGCCCGACAAGCCGATCGGGGTGCTCCGATCGGCTTCTTTCCGGTCCGGCATCGCCACGGCTCGAGCTCCCTGTCGCGTGAGTTTTCCGCTTCCGAGAGGCCAAGGTAAGGCAGCGAGGCACGCGACTGCTCTGTTCGGCGATTGAATGATGGTCGCTGTTCGCGTCGAATTGTTTTGTTCGGCGGTAGACACTTCACCGACCGGTGGCCGAACGGAGGAAGCGGTGGCTCCACCGCGCGGACGTCCGGGCACGGTGGCCGGGGAGTTCGCGCGGAGGCTGCTGCGTCAACGGAAGGTCACACCGCCGAAGCAGATCCCGGAGCGCTCTTCGCGCCCTTGCGGCCACCTAAGTTCCACAGTGCGCACCGAAGCCAGGTTGGTGCCCTGCAGGTTGACCAGCGCCACCGCCACGGTTTCGGCGGTGTTCGCCTTCAACGGAACGGGAAGTGCGGCCGAACCACCGGCCGTGTCGGTGATCACCAGATCCAGGCCGGTCACCCCGCCCTCCGACCGGATCGACAGGTCGAGGCCGGTCCGGCCGGTCAGGTCGACATGCCGGCCGGGGGACGCCGACCAGTCGAGCTTCACGCTGCCTGTGCCGGTTCGGGCCCAGACCAGGCGCAGGCCGGGCCCGCGGTCGTTCCGGCAGTCTTCGGCGGGTTGAGCGGTGATGACGTTGGCGAATTCGAGCACGGTCGTCGCGCCGATGCCCAGTTCGGCCGGGCTCACCAGGCAGGACTTGGCCGGGGCGGCACATTCCGCAACCGCCGCGCCTCCCGCGGCCGCGGAACTGGGAGTGGCCGGCACCGGCGGTGCGGCAACCGGCGGCGCGTTGCTGTCGCGCAGGAAGGAAGCCGCACCGGCCGCTGCCGCGATCGCGACGAGCACGGCTCCGAGCCCGGCCAGCAGGCGGCGGGGGTGCCTCGTCTTCGCCGGTGGTGGGATGGTCGCGGGCGCCGCGGCTCGGGGGGTGGAGTGTCTCAGCCGCAGGGGCATGCCTGGACTCGCTCCGACCGGGAAACCGGACGATGGTGCCGTTCGGTAGCCGTCCTCGTCCAGCCAGAACCGCTGGTATGGCCCGGTCACCGCTTGGTGGGCGCGCGCGAGGTCGGCCGCGGTCAGGTGCGTGGGCTCGCCCCGCAGCACGAGTCCTTCCGTGAACCGGATCGCCCGGCCGCTGCCGTCCCGCAGCAGGCCGTCGCCGTCGATGCCGTAGTCCGCGTGCCCGGCGACGAACAGCCGGGAGACGATCGCCAGGCCGCCGGCGGTGTGCACGACCGCTTCGCCCTCCGGTGTGTCGGCGCCGACGGCTACCTGGCCGAGTGAGGTCGCGGTGTCACGCGCCACCATGAAGTCCGGGGCCACCACCACGCGATGCCCGGCGGTGCGGGTCCGCGCGACCAGGAACGGCCAGGCGAGCGTCGTCATGCCGCACCCGTCCTGGACCGCTTCAATTCGAACGAGAAACCCGACGTGGTCAGCCGGTCCAGGAATTTCAGCACGTGCAGTACCTCACGCTGCCGGCGCCGTCTCGGCTTCACGTCCTGCGGACGGTCGGCCACCGCACGCAGATTGTCGACCGCCTTCCGCTTCAGGACGAACTCGAGGGCGCCGAACGAGGTCAGCGGGACGTTCAGGCTGATCATGCCGAGCAGCGCGCCCACCGCCACGAAAAAGGGCGAGAAATCCCGCGCCCGCTGCCGGACACCGATCTGTTCGAATGCCCTGGCGGTGTCCGCCCGCATCACGTCTCGCATCGCATACGCCAGCGGCGTCGCGACGTTGTAGGGATCCCAGTGCAGTTCGGGATCGCCGCTCTTGCGGACCACCCCGTCGCGGTCCCGGTGGAGGTAACCGTTCATGCCGAACGAGCTGACCGGGATGATCCGCAGCACGCCGTGCCGGCGGTGCCCGGAGAACTGGCGGAACGGCGGGAACCGCTCCAGGCGCCGGACGATCTCGGCCAGCGTGAACGCCGGCTCGAGCAGGTCCCATTTCGTGATGATCAGGTGCACGGCCTTCTGCGGGGCCCTGGCCAGCAGCAGGACGAGATCGCCGAACTCGGTGAAAAAATCGTTGTCCGGCTTACCCGTCATGACCCGCAGCACTTTCTCGCCGTCCAGGATTCCCATCAGGACATCGCATTCGGCGACGGCGTTCATGACATCGGGTGGCGGCTCGCCGGATCCCGGCCGCACGAGTGCCCCGGCGTGCTCGCCCGCGTAGTCCACATAGCTCACCCGGCAGGGACGCGCCTGTTCGCCGCGGTCCTTGCTGACCAGGAAGTCGAATTCGAAGTTCGCCGTGTCGCCGGGTAGCGTGCCCGCGGGCACCTCCACGTCGCGCTGTGCCATGCCCTTGGTCAGCGCCAGCAGCCGGCCGGTCGTCTCCCGGTCGGTCTCGAGCAGCACCCCCTCCGGCCCGCCGAACGCCAGCCGCCAGAACATGCTGGCCAGCAACGCCGTCTTGCCGGATTCGGGCAGGCCCACCACCATGACCTTCACCGTTCGGTCGCGCACGGCGTTGCTCCGCCGCGCCCGCCGTCGCGCGATCACCCCGGACAGCAGCGTGACCACGACGAACGCGGCGAGCACCAGTGAGCCGGCCGGCGGCTTTCCGGCGCTTTCCGACAACAGGGTCATCCCGGCGACCTCCACATGTGCGAGCGGACTCGCGACCTTGGTCGCGCGTTCCGTTCGCGGCGTTACGTCCGGAAACCACCTTTTCACTCGAATCGTGAAATCCCCGGCCTCCGTGGGAAATACTCGCGAAGAAGCCGAATCACGGGAGATTCTTGCCGTTCGCGAGTCCACCTTCCGCGACACGCGAGTCGGGCTTTCGGGACGGGCGAGTCGGGCTTTCGTGACGGGCGAGTCGGCCGTTCGTGAGAGGTGAGTCGGGCGTTCGCGACAGGCAGGCCGACATCCCTTGCGGTTGAAGTCCGGCTCATTTGGACTCAGGGACACGGCGAGCGGGACTCAGGGACACGGAGACCGGGACTCGGGGTGCGTGAAAGCGGGACTCGGGGACACGGAGAGCGGGACTCGGGGTGCGCGAAAGCCGGACTCGCGGGGCGTGCGGGGGCGACTCGCGTGTGGCGGCTACCCTGCGCGATGTGCGTGAGCCGGAGCTGAACAGCGGGATCCTGCCGGGCAACGTGCGGGCGGACGACTGGATCGTGCTCGTGCTCGCGGTGCTGTCGGTGGGTCTGCTGGGTTACCTGGTGCTCAGCCCTCCGTCGCGCGAGGCCGGACTGTGGATCTTCTATGGTGACTGCGCGATCTGCGTGGTGTTCCTGGCCGAGTTCCTGTGGCGCTGGCGCGGGCGGGGGTGGGCGAAGGGCTTTCTGGTCCGTAACTGGTACGAGCTGTTCGCCATGGTGCCGGTCGCGCATCCGGGACTGATGGGGTACCGGTTCGTCGTCGTGGTGCTGCTGCTGGTCAGAATCGGCCGGGCCGTGGACCGGGCGGTGGGGGAGCAGTTCACCTACCGGCTGGTCGACAAGTTGTCCGAGCCGATCGTGCGGGCGGTCAAGAAACCGGTGACCATCGCGGTGCTCGACGAGGTCGTGAAGGTGCTGGCGACGGGGAACTACCCGGAGAACCTGGCCAGGTCGCTGCAGGCGCATCGGGCCGAACTCCGCGTCATCATCACCGAGAAGGTGTCGGAGGATCCCCAGCTCGGCAAGCTGAGGCGGCTTCCGTTCCACGGCGAGGTGGTACGCGCCGTTGTGGACACGTCCTTCCGGGTGTTGCTCGAGGTGTTGCTCGACCCGCGGGTCGACGAGTTCTTTTCGGCCGTGGTCAGGGAAAACCAGGAACAGATCCGCGGCGCGGTCCAGGCCGGCATGCACGAGATCTTCAGCGGTGAAGACGGCCGGCGCGATTCCTCCAGCGGCGCCGGCGGCTGACACTTTCACCGCGGTTCGGCCAGGTCAGGCGCGGCTTTCCGGGTTCGCCGTTGACGGTTCCGGCAGCCGCGGAGTACAAATCGCCAAGACAATGATGTTAACGCTCACATCGCGAGCGAAGGGTGGCGTCATGACTGCTGGGCCACGAGTTCGACGCTGGGGGAAGGTGCTTCTGTTCGCGGTCGCGGCGGTCGCGCTGACCGCCGGCACACTGGTCGGCGTGCCTGATACCGCTCAGGCCGCCAGTGCACTTCCCTGCGACATCTATGGCGCCGCCGGCACGCCCTGTGTCGCCGCGCACAGCACCGTGAGAGCGCTTTTCGCTTCCTACAACGGCCCCCTCTACCAGGTGCGCCGGGCTTCGGACAACGGGACGACCAACATCGGCCTGCTCAGTGTGGGCGGGTACGCGAACGCGGCGGCGCAGGACTCGTTCTGCGCGAACACCCGGTGCACCATCACGATCATCTACGACCAGTCGTCACCCCACAACGATCTCACCATCGAGGGTGCCGGTGGCGCGGGCGGCGCCGACAGCGGCGTGCCGGCGGACGCGTTGCCGGTAAGCATCGGCGGCCACACGGTTTACGGTGCGTCCTTCTCCGGAGTGATGGGCTACCGCGACAATGCCACCTCGGGCGTCGCGGTCGGCGGTCAGGCCGAAGGCATGTACATGGTCACATCCGGCACGCACGTCAACGACCGCTGCTGTTTCGACTACGGCAATGCCGAAACCAACAATCGCGACAACGGCAACGGTCACATGGACGCGATCAACTTCGGCACCGAGTGCTGGTTCTCGCCGTGCCACGGAAGTGGCCCGTGGGTTCAGGCCGACCTCGAAAACGGCCTGTTCCAGTCGAATGCCGGGCACAGCACGAACACTTCCAACACGGGTAACAGCGCGCCGTTCGTCACGGCCATGCTGAAGAACAACGGCCAGAACTTTTTCGCGATCAAGGACGGCAACGCGCGGTCCGGCGGTCTCACCACCCGCTATTCCGGACCGTTGCCTACCTCGCCCGCCGGCTACGCACCCATGCACCTGGAAGGCGCCATCGTGCTCGGCACGGGCGGGGACAACAGCAACGGATCGATCGGGTCGTTCTTCGAAGGTGTCATGACGTCGGGCCTGCCTTCGGACTCGGCGGAAAACTCGGTGCAGGCCAATATCGTCGGGGCCGGTTACGGCGGTTCGAACGGTGTCGCCGGTGGAGCTTTGACGGCCGGCTCGTCGATCTCGTTGCGAGCCACGACCGCGTGTTGCACGACGCGGTATATCCGGCACCAGTTCGACAAGGCGGTCACGTCCGTGATCACGCCGAGCAGTTCGGCTCTCGACAAGGCCGATTCCACGTGGATCGTCCGCCGCGGCCTGGCCGACAATTCCTGCGTCTCGTTCGAGTCGAAAAACTATCCCGGTGACTGGCTGCGGCACTACAGTTTCCGGCTCCTGCGGCAGCCCTTCGACGGCACCGCGCAGTTCGCCGCGGACGCGACCTTCTGTCCCCAGGCGGGCAAGAACGGGCAAGGCACGTCCTTCGCCTCCTACAACTACCCGGCCAAGTTCATCCGCCACTACGACAACACCGTCTACATCGCGAGCAACGGCGGCTCGAACGCGTGGGACAGCGCCACCTCGTGGGCGGAGGACGTGAGCTGGGCGGTCACCCAACCCTGGTCATAGGCAGGGCCGCGCGGTTGCCCGGCGAACCCGCCCTCAGCGCGCCGGAACCGCCTGCGGTCCGCCCGCGTACTGCGCCCGCAGTGCCTTCTTGTCCGGCTTGCCCAGCGCCGTCACCGGCAGCGTGTCCGCCACGATGACGTGCTTCGGCGCGTGCACCGGGCCCTTGCGCTCGCGCACCGTCGCCCTGATTTCCTCGGTCAGGCGCGCGATCGACTCGTCGTCGTGCGCGGCGTCCTCACGGAGCACGACGACGGCCGTCACCGCCTCACCCCACTTGTCGTCGGGGGTGCCGATGACGCCCACCTGCGCGACGGCCGCATGCTCGGCGACGACGTCCTCGACTTCGCGGGGGAACACGTTGAATCCGCCGGTGACGATCACGTCCTTGATCCGGTCGACGATGAACCAGAATCCGTCCTCGTCCTCCCTGGCCACGTCGCCGGTGTGCAGCCAGCCGTCGCGGAAGGTCTCCGCGGTGACCTCGGGCAGGTTCCAGTATCCGCCCGCGAGCAGCGGGCCGGCTACGCAGATCTCCCCGGGTTCGCCGCGGGGAACGGGAGTGCCGTCCTGGCCGAGCAGCGCGGTGCGCAGGAACGCCGAGGGACGCCCGCAGGACGACAACCTCTTGTCGTCGTGGTCGCCTTTGGCGAGGTAGCTGATCGCCATCGGCGCCTCGGACTGGCCGTAGTACTGCGCGAAGATCGGGCCGAACTTCTCGATCGCCTCGCGAAGCCGCGCCGGGTTGATCGCCGCGGCGCCGTAGTAGACCGTTTCCAGCGAGGACAGATCACGGGTTTGCGAGTCGGGGTGGTCCATCAGCGCGTACAGCATGGTCGGCACCAGCATGGTGGCGGTGATCCGCTGTTCCTCGATGATGCGGAGGACCTCGGCCGGGTCGAACTTCGGGAGCACGACGAGCGAGCCGCCCTTGATCAGGGTCGGCGCGAAGAACGCGGCGCCGGCGTGCGAAAGCGGCGTGCAGATCAGGAATTTCGGCGACTCCGGCCACTCCCACTCGGCGAGCTGGATCTGGGTCATGGTCGCCATCGTCAGCGCCGTGCCCATGACCCCCTTGGGCTTGCCCGTCGTGCCACCGGTGTAGGTGATCGAGGCGACGTGGCCCGGTGACAGGTCGGCGGCCACCAGCGGTTGCGGCTCGTATTTCGCGGCGGCCGCGGTGAGGTCCGTGCCGATGTGCGCCAGCCGCTCCGGCACGGGCCCGATGGTGAGCACCTGGGTCAGGCCGGGGACCTTGTCGAGCAGGCCGAGCGCGCGTTCGACGAAGGCCGGGACCGGGTCGACGATCAGCGTCGTGATGCCGGCGTCGTTGAGGATGTAGGCGTGGTCGTCGAGCGAGCCCAGCGGGTGCAGCGCCGTCCGCCGGGCGCCCTGCAGCTGACCGGCACCGATGATCAACAGCACTTCCGCGCGGTTGAGCGAAAGCAGCGCCACGGCCGCGCCCATGCCCGCTCCGAGCGCGTCGAACGCCTGGGCGTACTGGCTGATCCGCTCCGCGGTCTCGCCGCCGGTCATGGCGGTCTCGCCCAGCACCAGCACCGGCTTGGCCAGGTGGCGTTTCAGTGCCGCGATGGTCAGATGACCGAGGTGGTTCGGAAGCCGCATCGCCTGCTCGTTCATATCGTCAGTCCTTCCCATACGGCGTGACCACACGGGCGCCACCCGGCCCGAGGGTGTGCGCGAGCCCCAGCCGTGCTCCGTGTACCTGCCGGTGGCCGGTCATCGGGGCTCCGACCACGTCGATCGTCGATCCGGAGTTGCATGTGGACGCCGTGTCGGTGACCGTTGCCTGGGCCAGCTCGACGGCGCTTTCCCGCACGAACCGCTCGCCGGCCACGACCGCCCCGTCGGACGTCGGTGGGCACTGCGACGACTCCAGCGGCGGGCAGAAAACTTCCCGGTTCGACCGGACGCCGTACAACTGACAGTCCCGCAGGCCGCTGACGAGGGTGCCGATCTTCGGCCCCACTGTGCGCTCGAACGCAAACCGGATCGTGTAGGGAGCGCTGACACTCATGGTGCGCCGCCAGATGTCGCGAAGGCTGACGCGGTCGCGGTGCCGGCCAGCGTACGGGTCACCGGGTCAGACTAGAACATGTTATCTCTATGGGCAACGGCCATTTTATAGGGAACACAGGGGAAGATCGGTCTGCCAACTGGAACAAGTTTCAGTTCTACTGGAGGGGGGTGTTACCCGGGTAAGCGCCATCGGCCGGCCAGGCGCGGTGAACGCGGCGTTCGCCATATTCTTTCGTATGTCTTCGCCGGTGTGTTCAATTAATCATGCGCACCGTTCGGCCAATCCCTTGGGTTACGTGCGAAGTGCGGTGCCCGTAGTTTTTTTACGAGCAGGTTAGGAAATTTTGATCAGGATACGCGACGCGACCGGGCGTGGGCTGTTTGCGTGCTGTGCGCGGGCGAGCGTTGATCGTTCACGGCCGCCCGGCTGTTCCCGGGTTCGTGTCCGGTTGAGGGTGAACTATGGCCAAGAGGCTTGACGAGTGGATCGACTCCGACGTGAAACCTTTGCGGGACAAGCCGGTAGCGTGGCTGTCCCAGTATCACTTCTTCCGTGATCCGGCGCGGCCGGCCTTCGTGGATCCTCGGTTCTTCTTTTCTCCGGCGGACGGTGTTCTGCTGTATGTGCGAATTGTTGAGCCAGCTGAGCCGATTGTCGGGATCAAGGGGCGCTCCTATTCGGTGCGCGACGCGATACGTGATCCCTCGTACGACCGGACGAGTATCGTCTTCGGTATTTTCATGACGTTCTTCGACGTGCATGTCAACCGGGTGCCGTACTCGGGTTTCCTGTCCTATCGTGAATTCGATCCGCTGGACACGGAGAACCATCCGATGCTCGACCTCGAGCAGGGTATCGTGGACGACCTCCGGGTTTCGCCCGACAAGGCCGGCTACCTGCACCACAACCAGCGGGTGGTGAACCGCATCGACGCGCCCGCGCTCGGCCTGCGCTACTACGTGCTGCAGGTCGCCGACTACGACGTGGACTCGATAACGCCCTTCACGCTCAAGCAGAACCAGCCCTGCCGGCAAGGGGACCGTTTCTCCCAGATCAGATACGGATCCCAGGTGGACCTCATCGTCCCGCTCACGCCGGGTTACCGGTTCGCCGCGGTCCAGTCGCCGAATGACCACGTCGAAGCCGGCGTCGATCCGCTCGTGTCGATCAGCCCCGACTGAAGCCGGACCGATCGGAAAAGTCACGACAGGAAGAAACGAAACCGATGACCTCAACCAGCATCGCGGGCCAGGTCCGGTCCGCGAACCCGACTCGGCTCGAGTGCCCGGCGTTCCTGCTCAATCCGCCGTTCTCCTACGACACCGGCGAGGCGAACAACGCGTGGATGCAAGAGCTCCCGGAGCACGAGCGCGTTCCCGACGCGAAGAAGGCGATGGTGCAGTTTCTGGAGCTGTACCACTATCTCGCCGCGGGCGGCCTGGTCTACGTCCTGCCCACACCGGCCACCGAAGGACTGCAGGACCTCGTGTTCACCGCGAACCTGGGCGTTGTGCTGGAGCACGTCGTGGGCAACAACACGGTCGTGATGTCCAACTTCACCTCCGAACCGAGAAAGGGCGAGACCGAGGTGGGGCTGCGGTTCTTCGACCAGATGAACTACCGCACCTACGTTTCTCCGGCCAAGTTCGAAGGCGAGGCGGAGCTGAAACATCTCTACGGCAACGTCTACGTGGGAGGGTACGGCATCCGGTCGGAGCCGGAGACCTACGACTGGATGCGACGTGAGTTCGGCATGACCGTCGTACCGCTGAAGCTCACCGATCCCTACCTGTACCACCTCGACTGCACGGTGTTTCCGTTGACCCGGGAGCAGACACTGGTGTGCACGGAGCTGTACGACCGCACGGAGATCAGGGAACTGGAGCGACACACCGACATCATCGATGTCGGCGTGGAGGTCTGCATATCGGGCATCTGCAACTCGGTGCGGCTGCACAACACCATCCTCAACGCGTCCAATGTGCACGATCTGAAGGCAGGCACCGAGGACTACCAGGCCGAGGTGGTCAAGAACCGGCAACTGGAGGACATCGCGGCAGCGCAGGCTTTCGAAGTCACGCTGGTGAACCTGAGCGAATATCTCAAGGGCGGGGCGTTGCTGTCGTGCATGGTGATGCACCTCAACCGGCACTCCTACGATTTCCGCCTGGTGTGATCGAGGAATGTCGTGCCGCGAGCCGTTGACGACAGCGAAGCGACGAAGGCCCGGCAAGTCTCTGTGGGACTACACCAGGGGAATCCGGGCTTTGCTGGCCGGGTTACTGGTACTCGACCTGGCCGCCAACGGGGCGTCACTGGTCCAGCCGCTCGCGGCCCGGTGGGTGCTCGACGAGCTGGAAGCGCATCGCGGAGTGCTCGGCCCCGCGCTGGCCTTGGCCGGTGCGGCGGTCGCGGGGCTGGCACTGGTGGGGATCTCGACCTTCCTGCTGGAGCGAACCGGCCAGCAGGTCATCAGGGATGTCCGGCGAGCCATGGCCGGCCGGGTGCTGTTCGCCCCGGTAAGCGTCGTCGAGCGCAGGCCGGTCGGTGACTTCCTGTCCAGGCTGGCCAGCGACACGACGTTGCTCGAAGAGAACATCGCCGGCTCGCTCGTGCACGCCGCGGCCTCGCCGCTGAGTGTCCTCGCCGCGCTGGTGCTGATGGGCACGATCGACCTGCCGATGTTCGCACTGGTCGCGGCGCTGTTAGTGATCACCACCATCGCCGAACGGTGGTCGTTTCGCCGCCTGTGCCGTGCCACCGAGGATGCGCAGGATCGCGTCGCCAGGATGGTCTCCGGTCTCCAGCGCGCACTCGTCGCGTTCCGCACCGTCAAGGCCTCGGGCACCGAGGCACTGGAGAAGCACGTGATCGGGGCGGAGGCCGATTCGGCCTACCACGCCGGTGTCCGCTCGGCCCGCGCCCGCGCGATCCTCGAGGTCGTCGCGATGATCGCGGTGGACGCGACGTTCCTGGTGGTGCTCGCGGTCGGCGCGGCACGGGTCGCCGCGGGCGACATGGGACTGCCCGATCTGGTGGCGTTCCTGCTCTACGTCGTCTTTCTCCGCGATCCCATCGAGACGACCACCATCGCGGCCGCCTCGCTGTCCGAGGGCTTCGCCGCGGTGAAGCGCATCCAGGAAGTGCGCGACATCCCTGGCGAGCCGGTCGTTACCGAGGCCGGGCGGGCCGTGGCTCCGGCGGGATCCGGTCCAGCGGTCGTCCGGTTCGAGAACGTGTGGTTCGGCTACCACGACGCCCCCATCCTGCGGGCGGTGACCCTCGACATGGACGTCGGGCTGACCGTGCTCGCTGGTCCTTCCGGGGCCGGAAAGACCACCGTTCTCGGCCTCATCGAGCGTTTCGCGGACGTGGACCGGGGACGCATCACGCTGCGGGGCCGCGACCTCCGGGACATGGACCGTACCGAACTGCGCCGCAGGCTGGCCTACGTGCAGCAGGAGGCGCCGTTGCTCGGCGACACGATCCGGTCCGCCGCGCTCTATGGCGTGCCGGACCCGGATCACGCCGACCTGGACGGCGCGCTGAAAGCGGTCGCCCTGGACGCCTGGATCGCGCGGTTGCCGGACGGGCTCGACACCCCGGTCGGGGAGCGGGGAGTGGCGATCTCGGGAGGGCAGCGCCAGCGGCTCGCGGTCGCCAGGGCATTGCTGCGGGGGGCTGACGTGCTCCTGCTCGACGAGGCGACCTCGCAGCTCGACGCGGTCAGTGAACGTACCCTGCTCGATTCGGTGGCCCATGAGGCCAGAACGAGCACCGTGATCGCGGCGACGCATCGGCTGTCCGTGGCGACCGCCGCGGACCGGATCATCCTGCTCGCCGACGGCAGGGTGCGCGCCACCGGCCGCCATGGTGAGCTGGTCCACCACGACCGGCTCTACCGGGCACTCGCCGGTGCCGACGGCGTCAAGCAGTGGTGAGCTCGGCGAAGGTTTCGGCGACTCTTCAGCTTCCGCAGTTCAGTGCATCACTTGGATCTTCATAGGGTGTAGCGGTGGAAGGTGATCGTGTCGCCGTTGAATTCGACGGAGAATGACTCGGAGTCGAGCATCGTCAGGTCGGTGTAGACCCGGCCGCCACCGACCATGTTCTCGATGGTCAAGGTATCCCCGTCGACGGAGTAGATCGAGCCGATGTTGACCGGGGCCGGGACGCCGTTGTCGAGTGGATTGCCGACACCGACCCCTCGTGGCCAGTAATTCCAGGTCACGCCATGGGTTCTGCCATTGAACGTCCACAGCTCCTCGCCCCCGTAGGGCTGCGGCGCTCGCCACACACCTGGCAGCATGTCGTCCCAGTCACTGTCGCTGCCGGTGGTTGTTTCTTCGGAGGTTGTGTATTCGGAGCTTTTCGTGGTTTCCTCGGAAGATTCGGTTGTCGCCGTCGTGGTCTCGGCAGTGGTGGTCGTTTCCGCGCTTTCGGTCGTCGAGGCCGCCGGTTCGCCGGCTGTCTTCGATTCGCCACCGCACGCGGTGAGCACGCACAACGCGACGGCCACGATGGCCAGTGTTTTCATGCCGATTGGTCGGGCAGGCTTTCCCCGGCGTTACACAGAACGAAACTCGTCCGCGCGGCGGGTGTTGATCACGCGTTCGGGTGGGATGCCTTCCGCTTGCGCACGAAGGCAGCCGCTGCCGAGCCAGTCGAGCTGGCCGGGTGCGTGCGCGTCAGTGTCGATGGCGAACACGCATCCGATTTCGGTGGCCAGGCGCAGGAGCCGGTCGGGTGGGTCCTGCCGCTCCGGGCGGCAGTTGATTTCGACCGCGACGTCGTGCTCGCGGCACGCGGTGAAAACCCTTTCGGCATCGAAGACCGATTCCGGTCTGGCCCGGCCGGTGATCAGGCGCCCGGTGCAGTGGCCGAGCACGTCGACGTGCGGGTTGCGCACGGCCGCGAGCATGCGTTCGGTCATCGGCTCGGACGGCATCCGCAGATGCGAGTGCACGCTCGCGACGACCACGTCGAGCCGGGACAGCAGGTCTTCGCGCTGGTCAAGGGAACCGTCGTCGAGGATGTCCACCTCGATGCCGGTGAGCACCCGGAACGGGGCCAGTTCGCCGTTCAGCGCTTCGACGACCTTCAGTTGCGTCAGCAGCCGTTCGGCGGACAGGCCACGGGCCACGGTAAGCCGGGGGGAGTGGTCGGTCAGGGCGATCCACTCGTGCCCGAGCGCACGCGCCGCCTCGGCCATCTCCTTCGGCGGGCTGCCGCCGTCGGACCAGTCCGAGTGCGTGTGGCAATCACCGCGCACGGCGCACCGCAGGCCTTCCCGCGTCGCCGGTGGCGCCGCGTCGAGGAGTTTCCGCAGGTAGGCGGGCACCTGGCCGGCGGCCGACTCTTCGATGGCGGCTCCGGTGGCCGCGCCGATGCCGGGCAGGGCCCGCAGCGTGCCCTGGCTGATCCGGTGCGCCAGCTCTTCGGCGGCGAGCTGGTCGACCACCGCGGCGGCGCGGCGGAACGCGGCCACGCGGTAGGTCGGCGCGTCGGCCCGTTCGAGCTCGAACGCGATCCGCCTGAGTGCTCGTGCCGGGTCCACGCCCTCTGGCTTACCCCATCGCGGCCCGGCCCGCACCCGGGCCGGGCCGGCCCAAACGGAACAAAAGGAATCCACCGGGCGGTCACCGGCGATTGTTCATTTCATGTAGGGCCATTGTTGGCCCCGGCTCGAATGCCCCCGCCTAGAGTCGGCCGGCGACTGGGCTGTGGGCTCGAGAGAGGAAACCTCATGCGCAGACCGAAGTGGGGTAAACGTACGATTGTCGCCGTTTCGGCGATATCGGCGATGGTACTGGGGACTGGCGTCACGTACGCCACCGGCGGTTTCGGCAAGCTGCTCGGTGACAAGACGGTGGGGCCGCAGCCGGACGGTTCGTACCTGACCCAGACCGGCCAGTTCGTGACCCCGGCCGGCGATGTCATCAAGGAGGCGGGCAGGCCGTTCGGGCTGGCCCTGAGCCCCGACGGGAAGACGGCCGCCGCGCTCAACACCGGCGGCGCGACGACCGGCATGGTCAGCGTCTTCGATCTGGTGACGCACAAGGTGGTCCAGCAGGCCGGCACCGGGAAGATCTCCGACGGCGGCATCCTCTACTCCGCCGACGGCAGGCACCTGTGGGCCGCCCAGCCCGGCGCGCTGGCCCGGTTCGACGTCGCCGCGGACGGCACCCTGTCCAACCAGACCAGCGTCGGCCTGCCGGGCGTTTCCGGCCGGCAGGCCGTGCCCGCCGGGCTCGCCTGGGCCCCCACCGGGACCGACCTCCTCGTGACGTTGAGCGGCAACAACACCCTCGCCGTGGTCGACACCACGACCAACACCGTGACCAGGCAGATTCCGGTCGGCAACGTGCCCAACAGCGTGGTCGTCGTGGACGGCAAGGCCTACGTCAGCAACCAGGGCGGCCGTCCCGCCCAGCCCGGCGACCGGACCGACAACTCCTACGGCACGCCCATCGTGACCAACAACCCCGACGCCGTGCCGTCCACCGGAACGGTCTCGGAAGTCGACCTCGCTTCGGGGCAATTGGTCCGGACCTTTCCGGTCGGGCTGGAGCCGAGCGCGCTGCTCGTGGTGGGCAAGAACGTCCTCGTCGCCAACACCGACGACGACACGGTGTCCACAATAGACACACAGCGGCAGTCGCTCGGTCGCACGTTCGCGACCAGTCCCGCGCCCGGTGCGCCGTTCGGCGCGCAGCCCAACGGCCTGGCCATGCTCGACCCGGCACACCTGGCGGTCAGCCTCGGCCGGGACAACGCGGTAGCGGTCTACGACTACCGGGACCCCTACACCCAGCCCTGGTTCGAGGGTCTGATCCCCACCGGTTCGTTCCCGACCGGCATCGCGAAGGACACCCAGCTCGACCGGCTCGTCGTGGCCAGCGAACAGGGCATCGGTTCGGTGGGCGCTCCCGGCACGGTCAACGAGGGAACCGGCACCAGCCCGGCCACCGGTCACCTCGGCTACAACTTCGTGGGAACCGTGCAGACGATCGTGGCTCCCAGCCCGGCGCAGATGCAGGCCTACACCAGGCAGGTCTTCGAGAACAACCAGTGGAACGGCCTGCTGCAGCGCAACCTGCCCGGCAACGGCCACGGCAGGCCGGTCCCGGTGCCCGTCCACGTCGGCGACCCGTCGACCATCCAGCACGTGTTCCTGATCGTGAAGGAGAACCGCACCTACGACCAGGAACTCGGTGACGACGCGCGCGGCAACGGGGACCCGAACCTGGCGCAGTTCGGCGGCCAGGTCACGCCCAACACCCACGCGCTGGTCAAGCAGTTCCCGCTGGTGGACAACCTGTACTCGGACGGGACCAACTCCGCCGAAGGCCACCACTGGCTCAACCAGGCGTTCGTCAACAACTACATGCAGCAGATGTATGGCAACTACACCCGCTCGTACCAGACCGGCGACCCGATGTCCGACGTGAAGACCGGCTGGATCTGGGACAACGCCCTCAGCCACGGCAAGACGGTGACCAACTGGGGCGAGCAGATCGACAGCTACGTCGACTCGAGCGGCAAGGGCACGCCCGGCGGTTCCTGGCCGCAGTGGTACAACGACTCGCAGATCATGGAGGGCAAGGCCACCGGCCAGCTGCATGTGCCGGTCGGCACCTACCAGCCCAGGACGGACATCCCGTCGTTGCAGAAGATCACCCAGCCCGACTATCCCAACTTCGACCTCAACATCCCGGACCAGTACCGGGTCGACCTGTTCAAGCGGGACTTCGACAACTACGTCCGCAACGGCAACCTGCCCGCGCTCAACATGATGTGGTTCTCCAGCGACCACACCTCGGGCACCACGCCGGGCGGGATCACACCGTCCGCGTACGTCGCGGACAGCGATCTGGCGACCGGCCGGATGATCGACATCGTTTCGCACAGCCCGTACTGGCAGAACACCGCGATCTTCGTCATCGAGGACGACTCGCAGAACGGTGTCGACCACGTCGACGGGCACCGCAACCCGACACTGGTGATCAGCCCGTACGCCGCGAAGGGCGCGGTCGTGCACGACTACTACAGCCAGCTCAACGTGATCAGGACGATCGAGCAGATCCTCGGCCTGCCCCCGATGAACCAGCAGGACATGACGGCGACCCCGATGTTCGACGCGTTCACCGACCGGCCGGACTTCATGCCGTACACCGTCCTGCCCAACCAGATTCCGTTGAACTCGACCAATCCCCAGGTGGCCCAGACCACCAGTGCGGTGCAGGCGGCCTGGGCACAGTGGTCGGCGAAGCAGAACTTCGCGACCGAGGACATGGTGAACATGGCGCAGGCGAACCGCGACATCTGGTATGCCTCGAACAACTTCACCAAGCCCTTTCCCGGTGACAGCAAGGTGTTGCTGCCCAACGAGGTCCCGGGCGCCGACAACGTGCCCGACGGCGACGGGCACTGACGAGCACTGACGAGCACTGACGAGCACACCCGAGGCCCGTCTTACGGGAGTCCGTAAGACGGGCCTCGGTCTGTTCAGATCATCGGCGCCGGCACGTAGGTGTAGGCAGACCCCACGCTGGTTCCGCCCGGCGTCGTCACGGCCACGACAACGGTGCCGGTGCCGGCCGGGGCGACCGCGACGATCTGCGTGTTGGACAGCACCGTGAAGGCCGCCCTGGTACCGCCGAACGTCACGGCACCGGTGAAACCGAGGTCCGTGCCGGTGATGGTGACGCCGTTTCCTCCGGCGGCCGGCCCAGCCGTGGGGGTGAGGCTGGTGATCGTGGGTGTGGCGAGGTAGGTGTAGAACACGTTTTGGGTGCTGGTGCCGGCGGGTGTGGTGATGGTGACTTGTGCTTGTCCGGGGGCGTGTGCGGGTGTGGTGGCGGTGATCTGGGTGTCGGAGTTGACGGTGAAGGTGGCTGGGGTGCCGCCGATGGTGACGGTGGTGGTGCCGGTGAGTCCGGTGCCGGTGATGGTGACGGTGGTGCCTCCGGCGGTCGGGCCGGTGGTGGGGCTGATGCCGGTGACGGTGGGTGTGGCGAGGTAGGTGTAGAACACGTTCTGGCTACTGGCGCCGGCGGGTCCGGCGACTTTCACCAGCGTTTGCCCAGGGGCGTGCGCCGGGGCGAAGGCGATGATCTGGGTGTCCGAAAAGGTCGTGTACGCGGCCGGGGTGCCGCCGAAGGTGACGGAGCTGGCACCGGTGAACCCGGAACCGGTGATCGTGACGGCCGTGCCGCCGGAAGCGGGGCCCGCGGCCGGGTTCACGCCGGTGACCGCCGGCCCGGCGGCGAGCGTGGAAGCCTGACCCGTCGTGGCGCCCTGGGTGTTCGCGGCCATGGTGAACCTCCTGTGTGTCCAGTAGGGATAGGTGGTTGATCAGGTGAGTGGTTGATGGCTGGTTTTGTAAGCTTGTCGTCGCTTGGCGGTGGAAGTCGGGTCCGGGTAACTGCCGGGGGGCCCGGTAGCAGGCTGGTGGTGTCGTCTGGAAACGGGCGGGGTCGAAGCCCAGCGTCGAGCGCCCCAACCTTGGGGGTGTGCAACCGAACGGTTCGTAACGTGAAGTGAAGCCTGCCGCGTCGTTACGTTTCCCGGTCGGAAACGGCTGGGGTGAGGGAGTGCCGAGCCTGGAGGAGAAGGGCGAAGGCCAGGGAAGCGGTGAAGAGCCTGGAAGTGCAGCCGTGAAGGACTCCCCGGCGTAAGGGGCTCGGAACGTTCGGATAGCGGTGGCGGGAACTGGAGAGGCCCTCCCCGGCCCGGCCCGGCCCGGCCAACTGCGTGTAGTGGCTGGAGTGCGGCGACCTAGAACCGGTGACGAGCCGGGAAGTGGGAGCCGGTCGGAAGGGAGTCGGAGGTGGCTGTGGTACTGCTTGAGCCGGGTGGACAACACAACCGCCGGTGAGGGAAGGGCCACTACTTCGTCGATGCGTGAGGTTGATTGTGGAGGTGCCCGGTGAGTGCCGGTTTGGCTAGTCCCGCCGACCGCGGAACCCAGGTTCCGCGGGGTAAGGTGCGTGCCCTGCAACACACGCTGTGCCGGGCGGCCAAGGCCGGTCCCGGGCGACGGTTCCACACGCTGATGGACAAGGTCCTGCGCAGGGACGTCCTGTGGCGTGCGTGGGTCGCGGTGCGCCGTAATGATGGCGCGTCGGGCATTGACAAGCTCACCCTGGATGCGGTCGAGGAATACGGTGTTGACCGGTTCCTGGCCGAGATCATGGCCGAGTTGCGTGATGGCCGGTATCGGCCGTTGCCTGCTCGCCAGGTGTTGATCCCGAAACGGGATCGGTCGGGGCAGTGGCGGCCGTTGGCGATCGCGTCGGTGCGGGATCGGGTCGTGCAGGCCGTGTTGAAGATCGTGTTCGAACCGGTCTTCGAGGCGGATATGTAACCGTGCAGTTTCGGGTTCCGCCCGAAACGCTCGGTGCACGACGCCCTGCACGTGCTCGTGGACGAGTCCTGGCGGGGTCGGGTGTGGGTGGTCGAGACGGACATCGCCAATTGTTTCGAGGCGATTCCGAAAGACCGGTTGATGCAGGCGGTCGAGGAACGCGTCTGCGACCAGTCCGTGCTGAAGTTGCTGCGGGTCGTGCTCGACGCCGGGGTGATGAGGGACGGGGTGGTGCGCAGGTCGGTGACCGGGACCCGGCAAGGGGGTCTCACCTGTGCTGGCGAACCTGTTCCTGCACTACGCGTTCGACGCATGGATGGCCCGGGAGTTCCCGGACGTGCCCTTCGAACGCTACGCCGACGACGGCGTAGTGCACTGCGACAGCCACCGCCAGGCCCGCGAGGTCCTGGCGGCGATCGCGAACAGGATGGACGAGGTCGGACTGCGCCTGCATCCCGACAAGACCAAGGTGGTGTACTGCAAGGACGGTACCCGGCGCAGCTCGCACGAGCACACGTCGTTCACCTTCCTCGGGTTCACCTTCCGCGCCCGCAAGGCACGCACCAGGGCAGGGAAGAACTTCACCAGCTTCCTGCCCGCGATCAGCAAGAACGCCCTGAAGAAGATCAGCGGTGAGGTGCGCCGATGGCGGCTGCACCGCAGAACCAGGCACAGCTTCGCCGAGCTCGCACGAAAGATCAACCCGATCGTGCGCGGCTGGATGCAGTACTACGGTGCGTTCTACCGCTCCGCGCTGTGTCCCTTCCTGGCACGCATCAACGCCTACCTGATGCGCTGGATCCGCAAGAAGTACAAGCGACTGCGGCCCTTCCACAAGGCCCTGGCGTGCTGGCAACGCATCACCCGCCAATACCCCAGGCTCTTCGCCCACTGGGCATGGGTCCACACCGCCTGGCGATCAGGATGACAGGAGCCGGGTAACGGGAGACTGTTACGCCCGGATCTGTGGGAGCCCAGGGGTGAGATTCCCCTGGGCCACCCGACCTTGGTTAACACGTTGAGGCGATGCTGACGGGTCAGCGAATTTCTCCGTGCCTTGGTTCCGGCCCGGTCGAGGTCACCCCATATCCGGGAGATGGCCGCGGTGTTGGCGAGGGCTGCCGCCTCGCCGCCTCGCCAGCTGGCCTGCCGGCTGAGCTCGAGCGCTCGCGCGGAATGTTCCACGGCCTCGTCCAGCCGGCTGGCGGTCACGTGCAGAGTGGTGAGACTGTTGTGCATGGCCGCGTTCGCCACCAAGTCGCCTTGGTCTTCGGCGGCGCGTCGTCCGATAGTTGTCGCGGCGGCCCACTCCTCGGTGTGACCGCGGACCATGAAGAAGCCTCTCAGCAGATCGGCCAGCAGCCAGGAGAACTCGTGCGGACCGCAGTTGGCGGCATACTCGGCTGCGGCGAGAAGATTGCTGAGCTCGGCCTCCAGCCACGCCACCGCCGCGGGCTGGTCGGGAAGGTCGGGTACGGAAAGAGTGGGATCCGGATCGGGGAGAGGTAGTCGCAGTATCAGAGGGTACAACGGAGCTGCGGCCGCGTCGGCGACCTGGAGATACCAGCCGAACAGACGGCTCAGCGGGCCTTCGTGGTCGGATTCGGCCTCCGCGCGTTGCTTGGCGTAGATGCGGACCAGGTCGTGCAGACGGTAGCGACCAGGGGTTTGCTGCGATATCAGGTGTACCGCCTGTAGGTGTTCCAGCAGCGCTCGGGTTCGTTCCAGACTGGTGCCGTTGAGCGCGGCAACGGCTTCGGGAGGAAAGTCGGCGCCGGGAATGAGACCGAGGCGGCGGAACAGTTGTTGACCGTCGGCGCTCAGGGCTGCATACGAGGTGTCGAACGCCGTCCTGACCGCGGTGGCAGGGTCGTCAGGTGCTGCGAGGGCGTCGAGCAGGTTGCCGCCACGGAAGTTTTCCACTGCGTCGGCGATGGGGGAGTCGGGTCGCAGCAACAGATTCCCGGCGGCGATGCGCAGGGCGAGTGGGTGGTAACCGCACAGTGCGGCCAGTTCCGAGGTGGCTTCGAACTCCTTACGTTCTTCGTGCGCTACTGGCAGGACGGGTCTCACGCGCGGCTGCGGATCCGTGACCTGGCGCCGGAGGCCGCCGATGCCGTCGGTGGCGAACTGGAGGCTCGACCTGCCTACGTCAACGCGGGGAGCCCGGCCGAGCGGCGGCTCGACCAGCAGACGTACCTGGCGATGGCGGCCGGCATCGCGGCGGTGGGGGAAGGGACCGATCGCTGCCCGTCGGGCGGCTGCGGACCGGCGGCGTCTACCGCGAGCGCTACGAACCCGAGCTGGAGCGGTACGGCGGGCCGGAACTGATTGGGGCTCAGTAAGTCGCTGTTCCGCATGTCCAGCGAGATCTCGGCCGGTCTGCTCCGGTTGCTGGCCCCTGGTACCTCGCGTGCCGCGATCGGCCTGAACGCACTGGCCGCCGACCCGGAACCGGTCACGGACCGTGCGTATTGCGCAGGGCCATTCCCGGGTGTGATGGCCGCCGTGCCGGCAAGCCGCTAGATTCGAGGGAAATTTCCCGAAAGCGCGGAATTACCCGGTGACTCTTTCCCTGCCGTCGCCGACCTTTCTTCCGCCGTACTGCTGGACATGATTCGCTTGAGAAGATCGGCTGTGACCGTGCTAGCCGCGGCGGTCGCGCTGCTGACGTCGGCCGCCACGGCGGTTGCGCAGGGCGGCCGCCTGTTCCAGGAGGACTTCGATCACCTGCCGGTTGGCCAGGTCACTTGGGGCCACGGCTGGGCCGCCGACACCTCCGGCGGCAGCCTGGCAATCGAACCCAACTCCACCGGGCACGGCCAAGAGTTGCACATCCACACCGACGGGAACGGCCGTGCCTTTCTCGTGGTGCCCGGCCTGACTCCACCCGGCAACAGTTTCTGGGTCCGCATGCGCCTGAGGGTGGCCACGTTCCCCACCGCTCCCGACTGGGCCCACTGGACTATCGCCGAGGCTTCCGGCTCCGATTCGCCGACGCTGGTCCGCCCGCTCGGCGGCCAGTACGTGCCCACCTCTGGCGCCAACTTCTTCGGCGTGGGGTCGGATCAGGGTCCCACGGGCGACTGGACCGCTTGGCAGACCTCGGCCCCGGCTGTCGCCGGAAGGTGGCGGTGCGTGGAATTCCACCTTGACGCCAGCGACAATCGTGTCACCGTATACCTGGACGGTGTCGAACAGACCGCGCTCACTGTTTCCACAAAGCAGCACGGCGGAGCATCGGGCGACTTCGTCTTCCCGCATTTCGATACCCTCAAGCTGGGCTGGCAGCTCTACCAGCCCAACCCGGCCCCGTCGTCCTACGACGTCCAGCTCGATGATGTGATCGTGAGTACCCACCGCATCAGCGCGCGCTGATGACCTGTCGCCGCTCGGCGGCCGCCGTGCGTGCCGCCCACGCACCGAGGAGAGGCGCCTCGGCTTTGGCGGAGGTGTCGAACCACGACCGCCACCGTGCCCGTGCCAACGGGCCGGTGGTTTCCACTGTGGTGTGCCATTTCTCGTCGCGTTTCGGCCAACGCTTCGCGCGGGGTGTGCGGTGGGCGACGTAGCCGATCAGCGTGCCGCCGTCATCAGGCGGACCGTTGATCCACACCTTGTTCGTGGCGCCGTCCCTGACTGGTGTGGTGTGCCGCCAGATAGGTGGACGCCGTGCGTGTCCGGCCTTGCTTGAAGTCACGTTGCCTGACCGCCGTGTTCAGGGCGCCGCTGGAGTTCACCGTGGGGTAAGGCCTCCAGGAGCACGGCCGGGCTCAACCCGGCCATCCGGGAGGGCGCCCACCCGGCGCGCCGTTCGGAGCTGACCTGGTCTACGACCGCACCCCAAGCGCTCCCTTAGGAGGAAGGTCGACCACCCTGTCCAGTCCCTTTCCGCACACTACCTGTGCGTATCGGACCGGTTGGTCCTTCCGCAGGTTCTCGGTGGCGGCCGTGAAATCGGACCAGACCGGGGTGCACGGCGAACCGAGATATTCCGCGGAGTCCACGCCGTGGTATTTCTGGAACGGTTTGCCGATCCGCTGGATCAAGGCAAGCACCCGGTTGTCGAGAATGGCGACCCAGTGCCGTGTACCGCGCTCGACGGAATACTGGCATATCCCATGAAAGAGAGCGATACGTACCCAGATCGACATCTCCGGATCATCTTTGAAAAGATACCCCTCGTCCACTCCGAGCGTCGCAATGTCCACCGTGTACTCCGGAGCCATGGTCAGTCCGTTCTCCCGCAACACCGTCCGGTAATCCGTGCTCCACGGATCATGGCCCATGTCGTTGAGACTCTTGAAACCGGCAGGAGAGTTCGTCACCAGCCGCACCTCCCCGGCGATCCGGCCGGTGACGCTGTCCCGCAGGACCAGGAACTCGCTCGCGTCCCGGTAGGGCGCCAACTCGTCCGCCATTAGTTCCGGCGAGAGACCATAGGCATTTCTGAATATTTTCGCCTCGACTTCTTCGGCGGCCGCGAAATCAGGATCTGCCGGATAGACGATTTCCAGCGAAAACAATCTGCTTCCATTCACCCGGACTACCCTTTCGCGTGAACTGTTCAACAAAGACTCATATCCAGAAATGAGGATGGGTAGGAATCGGCTCCAGTTCGTCGGGTGTGACCCTGGCCCGGGTGAGCGTCTCGGAGGCGAGGAACTGGTCGCCCCCCGCGCGGGAGGACGAACTGGGCGGCCCAGGTAATGCTCGCTGACCGCGCCGAACACCGGACCGATCGCCGCATCCTGGTCTCGCGTCGGCGCCATGACTGTGCCATGCGCCCATGCGGCGGGAACGGTGGGAGGCTGTGGCTAATCCCCGCTGGCGCGACGATCAGGATGCACACGACGGTCTCCCTCCGGGACGGTGTTTCGGACGACGGGACTCTCCGGGCTCAATCCTGACGGTGGGCACTTGAAGGCACCTGGAACCTGGTCGGATCGGCCGGCGGTTGGGTGTCCTGGCAATCGCGTGAATCAGCAGCGGAAGAGGCCGAGTCCGTTCCCGGCCGTCATTCCGCATTCGCTTGTCCTTCTCACCGTGTCCGGTAGACCTCGCCAGCGGACAAGTTGCCTGAGGTCGCCCCCTGCGGGCCACCGTGTCCTCTATTTCGGGCGCGGGCAGCACGCGCCGGGCGGTGATGTTGGCGGGCACCCTTTCACCTCCTGCTTTGGCAGGCCGGTTCGAACTTCCATACACTCCGAGGAATTCTGGGTGTCATGGAGGTTCCGAAGATCGCGGGATCAGATTCCTTGAAATGCGGTGTTATCGTGGTGTTTGAAGCTACCGAACCGAATCCACCAAAAGACGGACGGTTGGCGAGCACCCGGGTGATTTCCGGCCGAATAGTTGACACCAACGAGCAATAACGGCACTCTGAAAAGTAGGACGCAGCGTCGCGGCCGATCCCGTCCACCTCAAGAAGACGATCTTGTGGAGATCATCTCAGCACCTTTTCATGAGCCAAAAGGATCCGTGCATTTCCCGGTGTCTGGCTACATCAGGATGGGGGCTGCAATACGTGTGTCCAGATACATGGCAGCGCACGTCGGCGCATTATCCGCCATTATTTTGCAGATGTTCGCGGGTGGCGATATTGCGTGTTTCCCTGCCGACCCAGCGAGCGAAACATGTTGCCATGCCGTCGAGTTGCGCCTTCCTTCGGTCCGCCGGTGCGCGGGCGCGACGCCAACAGAAGAACACCAAACCAGCATTCGGTGAACATGGCGACCCACCACCCAGGAAAGGCATCGACTTGACCGGCGAACGACCCGTGGACCACACCACATATACCGGACACCACGCATTCTTCGAAGCCATCCGGCCACCCACGCCTTGCCTCTTGCTCGATCTGGATATTGTGACGGAGCGCTATCGTGCGCTGAGATCAGATATGCCGAGTGCCGCGATATACTATGCGGTCAAGGCCAATGCCGACCCGGAACTGCTGCGCACGCTGGTAGCCATCGGCTGCGGTTTCGATGTGGCCAGCACTGGCGAAATCGACGCCTGCATCGCCGCGGGCGCGGAACCTGAACTCATCTCATTCGGCAACACGGTGAAGAAGGAGTCCGCCATCCGCTACGCCCATGAGCGGGGAATACGACTCTACTCGATCGACTCGGCGGCGGAACTGGAAAAGATCGCACGGTCCGCGCCCGGCGCCGACGTGTGCTGCCGGATCATCGTGCGGACCACCGGTGCGCAGTGGCCGATCAGCCGGAAATTCGGTTGCACCGAGGAGGACGCGGTGGACCTGTTGCGGCAGGCCAGGTCGCTCGGTCTGAACCCGAGGGGAAGCACCTTCCACGTCGGCTCCCAGCAGCGCCGGCCGGGCAGTTGGCAGTCGGGCGTCGCGGCCGCGGCACGGGTCGCCGCCAAACTGGCGGCCGAGGGCATCGAACTCGACCTGCTCAACCTCGGCGGTGGGCTTCCAGTCCGCTACGACGCCGGTGTGCCCGGTCTCACCGCCTACGCCACGGCGATCAACAACAGCGTGGCAGAGCATTTCCGACATGTTCCGAACCTGATCATCGAGCCGGGCCGCTATCTCCCCGGCGATGCTGGCCTGATCCGCTCCGAGGTAGTTCTCGTGGTCAACCGCGAGCACGGCAGGCGCTGGGTGTACGTGGACGTGGGCCGGTTCGGCGGGCTGGCGGAAACCGAGGGCGAGGCCATCGCCTATCCGCTGGTGGCCAGGCGGCCGGGCGGCGAGTTCGCCGGCGAGCAGGCCCCCGCGGTCGTCGCCGGACCGACCTGCGACAGCGCGGACGTGCTGTACGAGCAGACACCGGTGCTGCTGCCCGCCGACCTGCGTCCCGGCGATCACATCGACTTTCTCGCGACCGGCGCGTACACCACCCCTTACGCCTCCGTCGGGTTCAACGGCTTCCCGCCGCTGCCGACCTACTGCTTCGGCGCGACCGCAGTTGCTTGATCCGCACGGTCACCAACGAAAATCTGACCTCCAGGAGCCATTACATGTCAGAAACGAGCTGGGCGTACGACGGGAAGCGATACCGGATGTACCGCTTCGCCGACGACATCGAGGACGAGATCAAGGAACTGAACCGCAGTGACAACTGGCACGCCGGCCTGGCCTGGTTGCAGGACGTCGCATGGATGGCGCTGTGCGTCTGGCTCTGTCTCGCGGTGTCTTGGTGGTTGTATCCGCTGGCGGTACTGGTGATTGGTGCCCGCCAGCGCGGCCTGTCGACCATCCTGCACGACTGCGCGCATGGCGTCGGCGTTGCGAACCGGAATTTGCAGATGGCCATCGGCACGGTTTTCACCGCGTACCCGATATTCCAGCAGCACTACGCCTACAAGATCTCTCACGTGTTCACCCACCATCCCAAGCTCGGCAACCCCGACGGCGACCCGGATCTGCGGTTCTTCATCGAGCAGAAGGCGTATGAGATCAGCGCACCACGGACCTATGTCCGCAGGGCTGTACTGATGCCCATGCTCGGCTCACAGACCTGGGCCTATCTGCGCTACCTCGTTCGCAACCGGTACCGCATGCTCAAACAGAATCGAGCACGGACAACCGATTCGCCGTCGCAGGTCAAGCGCCGCAAGCGGGTACTCGACCGGGCCGGGTTCTGGGTCTTCTGGGCCACCGTGGTCGGCGTGTGCGCCGCACAGGGCTGGCTGACCGGGCTGCTCCTGTTCTGGGTTGTCCCCTACCTGACCAGTTTCCAGATCCTGGGCTGGTACATCGAACTGTCCGAGCACACCCCACTGGTCCGCGACTCCAATGTGGACCTTTACATGACCCGCAACCGCAAGAGCCGCACCTGGGAGAAGTTCCTCACCGGCATCCACAACGACAACTACCACCTCGAGCACCACCTCGATCCGCGCACACCGTTCTGGAATCTCGGCAAGTCAAGGAAGGTCCGGCTGCGCGATCCCAACTACGCCGCGGTGGACCGGGCGCTGGGCGGCCTGTTCACCCGAGGACCGGAAGGGCAGCCGAGCGCGACCAGCGCGATCGTGGAGTCCATGACCAGCCTGAAGGAGCCGCACCGTGCCGCGGCATGACGGTCCGACATCTCTCGGTAAGACATACCAGCGAACCGAGTCCGGCGTAATGCACGCCGGGGCGGAACTCCGGTTGGGGCTGACCGGACCGGTTGTCACACCGATCTTCCAGACCGCGGCATACGAACTGCCGAGCACCCAAGCCGCGGCGGACATCTTCGATCTACGAGCCGACGGGCACGCCTACACCCGGCTGAACAACCCCACCTGCGATGTGCTGGAAGCTCGAATGGCGGAGGTGGACGGGGCCGCGGCGGCACTCGCCGTCTCCTCCGGGCAGGCCGCGATCGCTATCGGGCTGCTCAATCTGTGCCAGGCCGGCGACAACATCGTCAGCTCCAACGAACTTTACGGAGGAACCTGGAACCTGCTGGGCAACACGTTCGCCCGGTTCGGCATCCAGACCAGGTTCGTCAGCCCGGATGATCCGAAGAACTTCGTCGACGCGACCGACGAGCGAACCCGTTGCTATTTCGCGGAAACGCTGCCCAACCCCGGGCTCCGCGTGTTTCCCGTCGAACCGGTCGCTGAACTCGCCGAGCAGGTCGGTGTGCCACTGGTACTGGACAACACCATGGTGCCCTATGTTTGCCGGCCGATGGACTTCGGCGCGCACATCGTGATCTACTCGGCGACGAAGTACGTCGGCGGGCACGGCAGTGCGCTCGGCGGGATCATCCTCGATTCCGGCGCGTTCGAATGGACCAGGCACGCGGAGCGCCACCCGCTGATGACCGAGCCGGATCCCGCGCACGGCGGGGTGGTGTGGACCCACACCGGGACGCACCTGGAATCCTCACTCGGCCGCAGCGGGTACCTGCTCAAGGCACGCGAAACGCTGGTCCGCGATCTCGGCCCGTGTCTGAGCCCGTTCAACGCCTTCCTGCTGATCCAGGGCATCGAAACGCTGCCACTGCGGATGCGGGCGCACGGGCACAACGCCGCCGAGGTGGCGCGGTTCCTCGACGGGCACCCCGCGGTCGCCTCGGTTCGCCACCCGAGCCTGTATGTCGGCGACGAGGCAACCCTGGTAAAGCGGTATCTCGGCGGGAACGGCGGCCCGCTCATTCAGTTCGAACTGGTCGGCGGGCAAGTGGCCGGCTGCCGGTTCATCGAGGCGCTCAACCTCGTCTCGCACGTGACCAATGTCGGGGACGTGCGGTCCATGGCCACCCATCCCGCGTCGACCACCCACGCCCAACTGCCGGAAGCCGACCGGCTGGCGGCCGGGGTGACCGAGGGTTCGGTCCGGCTGTCCATCGGGTTGGAGCACATCGACGACCTGATCGCGGACCTGACCAACGCACTGGGGGCGGCTGGATGATCGAGAACGGGCGTCCCCTCGTCGCCCTGGCCGCGGCGACCGAATTCGTCGACGGCGTCGGATATCTGGCAGTGCGCGAGGTGTACGTGCGGGCACTGGAGCGCATTGCGGGCTGTGTGGTCACTATGGTTGGCGGTACGGCCGAGCACATCGTCGACCTGCTGGACCGGTTCGACGGGGTGGTGTTCGGCGGGCACCAGACAGATGTCCTGCCGCGCTGGTACGGCGGCGTTGATCCGCCGGCCGCGGCCGACGCGGCACGGGACGAGTTGGCCCTCGCCATGCTGCCGGCCGCGCTGCATGCCGGAATCCCGGTGCTGGGCATCTGCCGGGGGTTGCAGGAGCTGAATGTCGCGCTCGGCGGCACGCTGCGCGACCTTTCCAGCCAGCCCGGCGGTACCACCCACACCGAGGACGACTCCCTGCCCAGGGACGAGCAGTACCTGCCGGCGCACGAGATCCGCCTGGCGCGTAACGGCATGCTGCATGACCTGCTCGGCAATCCCACAATTTCGGTGAATTCGCTGCACCATCAGGCCATCGACCAGCTGGCGTGTGGCCTCCGCGTCGAGGCAGTTGCCGCGGACGGGGTCATCGAGGCGGTGTCCGCACCTGGTCACGCGGCATTCTGCCTTGCCGTGCAATGGCATCCGGAGTGGTACGCCGAAACCGATCCGGTGTCCACCTCGATCTTCACCGAATTCGGCACGGCCGCGAAAACCAGAGCCAGGTGCCGCACCTCGCTGCCGATCAACAGTTGATGCGTCAAGCCGCACGTAATCACTCACCGGAGAAACGAGAATGCTGACTGGATTCGCCGCGCCAACCAGCCGCCATCTGCACAGCGTCACCTTGTTCCCACATGATCGGCCGCTGCGCCTGCGGTCAGGCACGGCGCTCACCGACGTGCAGGTGGCCTACGAGACCTACGGTCCGTCCGAGAACGCGGCACATGGCACGGTTTTCGTGTGCCATGCGCTCACTGGGGACGCGCACGTGGCAAGACACGACGAGCACGACATGCCAGGTTGGTGGGAAGCCGTTGTCGGACCGGGCAAACCGATTGACACCACCCGATACCACGTGCTGTGCGCGAACGTGTTGGGTGGCTGTGCCGGCACAACGGGACCGTGGTCACCGGCGCGCGACGGCCGGCCCTATGGCGCGAGATTCCCGCGTATCGAGGTATCGGACATCGTGACGGTGCACCGGGAACTGTTGCGCCACCTGGGTATCGGCCGTCTGCACGCGGTCGTCGGCGGTTCGCTCGGCGGGATGCAGGCGCTGGAATGGTTGCTGCGCTTCCCGGATTCGGCTCGCATGTTCGTGCTGATCGCCACCAGCGCACGGATGAGCGCGGACAACCTCGCGTTCAACGCGGTCGGCCGCGCCGCGATCCGCGCGGATCCTCGATTCGCCGAGGGCAACTATCCCGCTGACGAACGCCCGGGCGACGGTCTGGGCATCGCGCGGATGGTCGGGCACCTGACCTACCTGTCGCCCGAGTCGCTCGAGCGCAAGTTCGGTCGTTCGCGATCCGTGGCCGCCCCGGCGAACCTCGCGGCAGTGGCGACCGGCCCGTTCACCGTCGAACGCTACCTGGAAAACCAGGCGGCGAAACTGAACGAACGGTTCGACGCGAACACGTACCTGTATGTGAGCGCCGCGATGGATGGTTTCGACGCGTTCGCAGAGCCACCTTCGTTCGGGTCGGCCAAGCCGGCAGTCCACCTGTTCAGTTTCGCCGGCGACCGGTTGTTCGGGAGCGAGCACAGCAGACAGATCCGCGACCGGCTGGCCGATCTCGGCATCGACGCAACCCACCACCACGAAACGACCTCCCGGGTCGGACACGACGCCTTTCTTTTGCCCACCAGCGGGTATCTGGCGGAACTGGCGGCACGGATGCGTGCCGTCGAACCCAAGCCGCCGGAGGCCGCGCAGCGCCAGGGCGGTGACCTGCGCGGTCTGTCCGGTAACGATCATCTCGACCTCAGCACCTGCGTGAACCGCTACGGCCCGCCGCCGTCGGTCGGTGCCGTGGTCCGAGCCTTCCGGCCGGAACTGCTTCGTGCCCATCCGTATGACGCCGAGGACAGATTCGCCACGGTGTATTCCAAGTATCTCGGTGTACCGGCGGACCAACTCGTGGTCGGCCGGGGCATCACCGAGTTCATCCGCGCGCTCGCCGCGCTGCTGCCTGCCGAGCAGGTGTCGGTGATCGCCCCTGACTACACCGACACCATCCGATGGTTCCCGCGGCACGACAACCCACCCGACAACGCGCCGGAGCACGCGGCGGCGCGACTCGTCCGCGTGGACAGGGCCATGTCGGAGAACCGCTACGTGATCATGTCGAATCCGAACAATCCGACCGGCACGTATCTGCACCGCGACGACCTGGTCGGCCTGTGCCGGCGACATGCCGACTCGATGTTGATCGTCGACGAGGCGTACATCGACTTCGTCGCCGGTTCGGACGATCTCTCGATGGTCCACAGCGGACAGCCGAACGTGATCGTGTTGCGCTCTCCGAACAAGCCGTTCGGCATCGCCGGAGTCCGAACAGGCGCGCTCTGGACACCTGACGATGACATCCGAAAGAAGGTGCGCCACCACAGGCTGAACTGGCCGCTGTCGTACCTCGACGTCCTCGCCGCCGAAGCGGCGCTCGAAACGCCGTCCTGGCTGACCGAGACACGCGATCGGCTGCTGGCCGATTCGGTCGTGTTACAGGACGCGCTGGCCGAACTCGGCGCGGTCGACTCCCATGTGCCGGTGCACTACCGGTTCCTGCGTCACGACGACCCACTCGGTCTGCATCGGCAGTTGCTAGCGCACGGCATCGTGACCAGGGTATTCACCGGAAACGAGCCGGGGCGGATGCCGGGTTTGCGGTTGAGCACGCCGACCGGCGAGGAGCTCCCCCTGGTACTGGCGGCCCTCGCGAAATCGCGCGGTTGACGGACCTGCCTTGCCGGAGGACTCGCTGTCTTCCGGCAGTCGCGGGCCGATCCTCGCGTCGAAAAACTGCTGCAACATGCAGCACCAGCCGGTGAGTCACCGTCACGTGCGCCCGCGAGAAGGCTCGTGCCAAGGCCGTTTAGTTAGAAACGCGATGCCGCCCGCGGTCGCCGCCCGCTGCTTATGCGTCACCGCGCCACCGACGAGTACCCGTGTCCCGTCTTCGGCCAGGTCGAGCAGTCGGCCGGCGGGGAGCGCGCCGAGCTGGTCGAGGTGGGCGCGCGGGAACTGGATGGGGTGGCGGCCGGGCGGGCCAGTCCGAGCCGCACCGCCACCCCACCCGTACTGCCCTGGTCGGGCTCAAGTGTGGGGTGGGCCAGGGACAGGTTGAGGTCGGGCGGGTGGGTGGTGACGCCGTGGCGGCGGGCGTCGGCGATGAGGGTCTGCGGGGAGTAGAACCCCATCGGTTACGCGCGCAGCAGCCCGGCGCAGAACGCCGCCGGGTAGTACAGCTTGAACCACGGCTGGCGTAGACCAGTAGCGCGAAGGACAGGCTGTGGGCTTCGGGAAAGCCGTAGCCGCTGAAGGCGTGGATCTGTTCGAAGATCCGTACCGCCAGGTCCCACGGGATCCCGTTGGCGGCGGTGCCTTCGAGGAACCTGGCCATCAGCGGCCCGCATTTCCTGCGAGGAGCGTTTGGTGCCCATGGCGCGGCGGAGCTGGGCTGCGACCAGGCCTCTTCGCCGGAGCGGCGCCGGATGTAGCGGTGCATGGACCCGCCTTGGATGGGGCCGGGCCGGATGAGGGCGACCTCGACGACGAGGTCGTAGAATTTCCGCGGCTTCAACCGGGGGAGGGTGGCGAGCTGGGCGCGCGATTCCGGCCGCTCGGTCAACTCCCGCACAAAACCGGCCACATCCGCCCGGCTCGCGGTCAGCGGATCAACGCCCTCCCGCTCGCACATCTCCAGATACTCGGCCAACCCACGCGCATACGCGTCGATCGTGCGCGGCGCGCGCCCCAGATCCGCCCATACCTGCAACCAGCCGGCCGCCCGCTTGTGCCGCGCGAGCACCGGCCACCTCTCCGTCAGCACCACCGTGCCACTCAAGCATCTCCCAAGTCCGTGGTCGTACCGTCGGGACCTGATCATCCCGGCGGCCAGATTCCACGCAACTTTTAAGATGCTCAAACGACAGATGTACGGACGCGCCCACGGTCCCGGCAAAGTCGGGTTGGGCCTGGTGGGGGTGGGTGGAGAGCAGGCACGGCCCTTGTTGATCATGTGAGTGTCGAAGTCCCATGATCATGTGAGAGTGCCGTGCCTGCTGTTGTATCTTCGCCGATGCCTGCTGCGCTGGAGGAACTGGCCCGTTCCTGTGAGCTGCCGGGGGTGGGGGCGCCGGGTGTGGGAGAGGTTGCTGACCTGCGTGAATATCTCGCTACGGTGGCGGATCCCCGTGCTCGTCGCGGGGTGCGGCACACACTGATATCCGTCCTTCTCGTGACCGCGGCCGCGGTTGTTGCCGGTTCGCGGTCCTTCGTGGCGATCGGCGAATGGGCCGCGGATGCACCACAGCACGTGCTGGCGACGCTGGGGGCACGGTGGGATCGACGGCGCGGCCGGTACCGGGCGCCGGGCGAAGCCACGCTGCGGCGTGTCCTGCAGGCAGTGGATGGCGATCTTCTCGACACCGCGATCGGCGCATGGCTGGCTGGCCGCGCCGGCGGGATGACGGTGATCGCGGTGGACGGTAAGACCCTGCGCGGTACTTGCGATGAGACCGGCCAGGGCGGTGTGCATCTGCTCGCGGCGATGACTCATGACAGTGGAATCGTTGTGGCACAACGAGAAGTGGGTGATAAGACCAACGAAATCACCTGTTTCCAGCCGTTGCTGGACACCATCGGCCTGACCGGAGTCCTCGTCACCGCGGACGCCATGCACACCCAACGCGCGCACGCGTCCTACCTGGTCGAACAGCGAGGCGCTGACTACATCCTCATCGCCAAAGCCAATCAACCAAACCTGTTCACCCAGCTCGACGCCCTCGACTGGGGCGACATTCCTCTATGCACCACCGAAAACCGTGGACATGGACGCGCCGAACGCCGCACGATCCGAGTGCAGCCAGCACCCGAGAACATCGACTTTCCCCATGTCGCACAAGTGTTTCTGATCGAACGCTACGTTACTGACACCACCACCGGGGAAACGACCGCCATCGCAGTCCTGGGCATCACCAGCCTCGATGCCGCTCGGGCGAACGCCCCGGAAATCGCCACCTACGTCCGGCAACATTGGACCATAGAGGTGCGACGTGAGGTCGCACTGGTTGAGTGAGGTAACTGGAAAGGGAGGGTCGATTATCGACAGTTAGCTCCGAGCGAGTGCTCAATGCTCGTTCCCGCTCCTGGCATGCGTCGCTGGTAACGGCGGGGTGTGGAGCCCGGGAGAAAGCCCGAGGGCTGGTGTTCCATCCATCGGCTACAGGCAAGGGAAAGACCGGAAGGGCGAATGGTGTGAACCCCCGTAAGCCTCGTTACCCAGAACTCCGGAGATGGGACGCCGAACCGGAGAACAGGACCCGCTGTTGAGAGATGGCAGTGGTGGCCGGAGTCTCTATGTCGGCCATGTGAGCACCACGGTCCCGGGGTATAGGGGGCGCCCGACACCGGTCGCGACTCGCCAGTGCGGAACATGGAAACCCCGTCATGGTCCGGTGGAGATGACCGGCCACCGGTAGGCCGACCGCAAGGAAGGCGGAGATCCGTGGCGGGACAGGACGGCCAAGAAGCAAACGGCGGCAGCCGAAAGGCGACAGGAAAGCGAGAACAGGTGACCGACCCCTCCGAACACGGTCGTCGTCGTATAACTGGCCGCATACCAGAACACCGTGTCTGGGCCCGAAAGGGAGCTGACGTGAGCCGGGTGGCCTTGTGACGAATCAGATGCCAACGAAACGCTGGAACCGTATGGGCAAGTTAGGCGCCATATCCGGGGACGCGACGACCGTCATAATCGATCTCGCGGCCGTTGAGGATGTGGCGAACGGACCTGAGGACCTGCCTGACTGGGACGCCATCGCGTGGCGTCGCCAAGAGGAACAGGTACAGCGACTACGGCAACGGATCTTCACGGCGACGCAGGCAGGGGACCTGAAACGGGTCCGCAATCTGCAAAAGCTGATGTTGCGCAGCCGGGCGAACACGCTGGTCAGCGTGCGCCGGGTGACCGAGCGCAACACGGGCCGCCGCACCCCAGGCGTTGATGGGCAGGTCGCGGTGACCTCCCAGGCCAGGGCCGAGCTGGCGGTGCTGCTGCACCGCCACGGCGGACCTGTCCGAGCGCTGCCGGCGCGGCGGGTGCACATCCCGAAAAAAGGCGGAACACGCCCGCTCGGTATTCCTGTTATTGCTGATCGTGCCCAGCAACAGCGGGTACGTAACGCGTTGGAACCCGAATGGGAGGCCAGGCTGGATCCCAAGCAATATGGGTTCCGCCCAGGCCGCGGATGTCATGACGCGATCGAGATGATCCACCGCGCTATCGCGGTCAAGAACGCGAAACGCGAGTGGGTGCTCGACGCCGACCTGAAATCCGCGTTCGACAAGATCGACCATAATTTCCTCCTGGAACGAATCGGGACGTTCCCAGCCAAGGAGCAGATCCGGGGCTGGCTGAAAGCAGGAGTGGTCGACAAGGGCCGGTACTCGCCGACCGACGAGGGAACCCCTCATAAGGGGGTCCGCTGTCCCCGTTGCTCTGTAACGTTTACCTGCACCGGCTTGATCGGGTGTGGGATGTGTGGGAGCACGGGGTCCTGGTGAGGTGTGCCGACGACGCGACGGTGATGTGTCGTTCCCGGCAGCAAGCCGAGGCCGCGTTGGTGCGGCTTCGCGAGGTACTGGCCGATCTCGGTTTGCAACTGAAGGAGGCCAAGACCCGGATCGTGCGGTTGGAGGTGGGTGGCCCAGGTTTCGAGTTTCTGGGTTTTCACCACCGGCTGGTGCGGTCCCGGGGTGTTCGGGGACGTAAGGGCGTCACGTTTCTCGCCCGTTGGCCCAGCGACCAGGTGATGCAACGAGCCCGGGACCGGCTTCGGGAACTCACTGCCCGGTCCCGGCTGCTGTTGCCTGTTGAAGCGGTGGTCGAGGACATGAACAGGTTCCTGCGCGGTTGGGGCGCCTTCTTTCGGTATGGGCATTCTGCCGTCCGTTTCGACAAGATCAGTAACTACGCGCGGGAGCGGCTGGTGCTGTTCATCGGGAAGCGGCATCAACGCGGGCGGCACTTTGGGCTGTCCGTGGTCGCCTACCGTTCGCCGGACCAATGCGGACTGATCAGCCTGGTAGGAACCGTTGTCGCACCCAGGGCGGGCAAGCCCTGGCGGGAAAGACCGAATGCCGGTGGTGAACGGCGTCGGTAAGCCGTGTGCGGGAGAACCGCACGCACGGTTTAACGGGCGGGA
>NZ_DATELF010000050.1:0-27982 GCF_035276945.1 Amycolatopsis sp.
GCAAGACCCGTCGCGAGGCCATCCGCTGCCTCAAGCGCTACATCGCGCGGGAGATCTACTACTTGATCACCGATCCGGCACCCACGTCGAGCGGCCAATCAGAACCCGCCGCCGCTTGACATCCATAGGGGCATCTACGGCCGGGTGCATGAGGACGGCACCCCGGTCGACCCGGCGGCCTATGACTATCGGCGGGCGGCGCGGGACGCGGTGCACTTCTCCGCGCTGATCGATCGGTGGTGGCAGAACCTCCGCCGAGTCGTCGGCTGGGACGTGCAGTACTTCGCCACCGTCGAACCCCAGAAACGCACCGCACCGCACCTACACGCCGCGCTGCGGGGATCGATCCCGCACGAGGTCATCCGCCTGGTCGCCGCGGCGACCTACCACCAGGTCTGGTGGCCCAACCATGACCACCTCGTGTACGAAGGCGGCCGGTTGCCGGTATGGGAACCGCGGTCAACGTCCTTTGTGGACCCCGACAGCCGGGAACCGCTGACGGAGTGGGATGACGCGCTGGAGGCCGTCGAGGAACCGGCACATGTCGTGACGTTCGGGCGGCAGGTGCATTCCAAGGGCATTCTCGGCGGCACGGAGGAGGCGGGGCGGCACATCGGTTATCTGACCAAGTACCTGACGAAATCCACGGGTGAAGTGGTCGAGGCCACCTCGGCGAGGCAACGGGAGCACCACGACCGGTTGCACGCCGAGCTGGCCGTCACGCCGTGCTCGCCCCGGTGCGCGGTCTGGCTGCTCTACGGCATACAACCCAAAGGCGCCAGCTCCCGCACAACGCCGGGGCACTGCAAGGGCCGGGCACATCGCCGGACCACGCTCGGCCTGCCCGGCCGCCGGGTGCTGGTGTCACGCAAGTGGTCCGGCAAGACGCTGGCCGACCACAAGGCCGACCGGAAACGGTTCGTGCGAGACATGCTCGCGGCGCTCGGCATCGTCAAACCGGAACAGGACCCGGCCCGGCTGATCTGGCGCAAGCTCCAGCCCGGCGACCGGGACGCGCCACCTCGGGCGCATCTGCTCATGCGCGCCATAGCCGAACGCATCGCCTGGCGCGCCGAGTACGACCGGGCGTTACTCGCCGCCGCGGGACCACCCGGCGACGGTCCAGAAACTTCGGCAATTCCACACGCAGCCTGACGACCTGGGGAGACAGTTTGCACAACGTGAGCAAGTTCGATCGGCTCTGGACCATCGAGGACGTCTCGGACTACCTCGGTATTCCGGTCAAGACGCTCTACGACTGGCGTACGCGGGGCTACGGGCCGGTCGGCAAGCGGGTGGGCAAGTACGTGCGGTACCGCGCGGCGGATGTCGTGGCGTGGTTCGAATCGCTTGAAACTGGTGCGGCCTGAGGGGAGCGGGGATGGGGCGTCCACGGTTGCCGGTGGGGACGCACGGCAAGATCAAGGTGAAGAAGGATGGGACGAGCTGGATGGCTTCGTGCCAGTTCCGGGACGACGGCGTGGTGCGGAAGGTTCGGGCCTGGGCGGACACGAAGGACAAGGCGGCGAACAAGCTTCGGGAGAAGCTGCGGGACCGCAAGATCAGCTCGGGCGAGATCACGCGAGACAGCAAGGTCGTCGAGGTCGGCCAGAAGTGGCTGGATGAGTTCCGGGAGCTGGTCGAGCAGGGCGTCCGAAGTGGAACGTCTCTGGACACCTACGTGCACCGGTGGGAAACGCTGGTGAAGCCGCGGTGGAGGGGCTGAGCATCGCCGAACTGCATGCCGGCCGGGTCGACCGAATCCTTCAGGACGTGAATACGTCGTTGTCGACCAGTTCGGCGAAGACGTGCCGGGCCATCTTGTCCGGGCTGTGTGGGCTGGCAGTGCGGCACAAGGCGATGGACACGAACCCCGTGAGGGATGCTCGGCCGGTCGAGGCGGGCAAGCGGAAGAAGAAGCCAGCGAGGGCGCTCACGGTGGATGAGGTGCTGGACATCTTCGCCAAGGTCGACGGCGACGAGATCGCGCGGCGGCAGGACCTGCCGGACATCATGCGGTTCTACGGCGGTACCGGGGAGCGGACCGGTGAAGCGATCGCGGTGCGCTGGGAGAACATCGACTTCGCGGCGAAGGTAGCGCGGGTCGAGGGCAACATGGTGCGCACGAAGGCGGAAGGGGCCAAGATCAACGAGGGTAAGACGGCGATGGCGGAGCGAGGCATCCCGCTGGCTGACTGGCTGGTGGACATGCTTCTGGATCGGCGGGTGCGGGTGGCGGCGGAGGTCGGCGTGGAGCCTGAGGAGTTGACGGGGTGGGTGTTTCCGAACTCCAAGGGCGGCCTGCGCGAGACGAGCAACCTTCGCCGGGATTGGCGGGCCTTCCGCGACCGTCACAAGATCGGGGACTGGTTCACGCCCCGGACGTTCCGGCGGACCGTGGCTACTCTGGTCACGGACGCTCTGCCAGCTCGGGAGGCCGGTGACATGCTCGGGCACTCGCGGGTGTCGCAGACGACCGATACCTACGTCGGCCGCAAGGCACCCTCGCGCAAGCCGGCGGATGTGCTGGGGATCCTGGGCGGCGAAAAACGGCAGTAAAACGGCACCAAGATCAACCCGGGTCGAGCCCTGGCGCTCTGACCAGGCGGTGTGGTGGGGCGCCTGGGGCTCGAACCCAGAACCTACGGATTAAAAGTCCGCAGCTCTACCAATTGAGCTAACGCCCCGCGCACGTAGTCTATCGAGGCCTGGGAGGGCCAACACCCGGGGTCACCCTGGTGCGAGCCTACGAGGTCCGGTGCTCGGGGTGTGGGAGGTCTTCTTGCGCAGTCTCGAGGCCCCGCTCTAGGACGCGATCACCAGGCTCGAGCAAGGGAACGGCCAGGGCTGACCAGGCGGTGACGAGCCGCTCGCTCTTGGTCAGCGGGACCGGCCGGTGTCCCTTAGAATTTGCAATCGTGACATCGGGAAGAGGGGCGGCCGCCGGGCGGCTGGGTGAACTCGAGCGCGCGGTGATGGACGTGCTCTGGGCGCGCGGGGAACCGGTAGCGGTACGGACTGTGCACGCCGACCTGGCCGAGCGCGGTCTCGCTTACACGACCGTGATGACGGTGCTCACCCGGCTGGCCGACAAGCACATCGTGCGGCGTGAGCGATCCGGGCGTGCCTGGTTGTATTCGCCGACCGCGGGCAAGGCCGACTACGTCGCCGAGTTGATGTTGGACGCGCTCGCGTTGACGGGGGATCGCGGTCTGGCGCTGGCGCGGTTCGCCAGTTCGGTGAGTTTCGACGAGGCCGAGGCGTTGCGTCAGGCGCTGGCCGCCCGGAGCTAGCGACGGGCGGTGCGGCGCAGCCAGAGCAGGCCGATCACCGGCAGGACCAGCGGAATGAACAGGTAGCCGCGGCCGTACACCGACCACACCGTGGCCTGCGGGAACGCCGCCTGGTCGAAGACACTGAGGGTGCCTACCGTCAACACGCCCAGAAACTCGACGGTGCAGGCCACCAGCGCCACCCGCCACCAAACCCGGCCCGAGCGCGCCAGCGCGACTGTCGCCAGGACGTAGACCACCGCCGAGAACGCCGACAGCAGGTAGGCCAGCGGCGCCTCGTGGAACTTCGTGGCGATCTGCACGCCGGCGCGTGAGGTCGCGGCCAGTGCGAAGATCGCGTACACCGCGACCAGTACCCGGCCTGCCCCGACTGCCGTCTTCGGCTCGGCCACCTCTTTCTCAGCCATGCGTTCCGCTCCAAATCTGGTACAGCCGCAGCACCATCACCGGGATCGCCACGCACGCGATGCCCAGCACGACCGTGCTCGACCGGCTTCGCTCGGCGAGCGCCCACACCGTGCCCGCGGGCAGCACGAGCAGCGAACCCACCAGGTACGCCAGGTAGGTGGCCAGGCTGGCCGGGCGGTTGCCGGTGAACAGCAGCACGACGCCGATGACCAGCTGGGCGACCAGCAGCACCTCGACCACGGCGAGGGCGGCCAGCAGGGGGCGCTCGGGTGCCCGGCCTCGTGCCGCGAGCAGGAAGCTCCACGCGGCGACGAGCAGCGACGCCAGCGCGACCGCCACCGAGAAACCCGTGACCACCCGTCCTCCGATAGCAGTCATTCGGCGTAGTGCCCTTCAATTACTACTTGACGTAGTATAGGAGCCGGGGAGAGGCCTTCTTTTGATGGGGCCGTTTGGTCGGCCGCTCTGCTCCATTCGGCGGTGTAGCGATTGCTCGCCGTTGGGGTGAAATTAACTTACTGGTTAACAGCATGATCATTTACCGGCTCCGGTTTCCGATTATTCTAGAACTTCGCTGACCTGTGCGCTTGTCGTTTTCGGATTTGGTTACGCCAACGATCGGGTGGTCAACTTGGTCGCCGGTCAGACGCACAGTTTTCATACTTTCGGGTAGTACTCCATTCTGCCTACACCTGGCCTCCGAAAAGAACCCCCGGATTGGCGGATGGATGACACCCACGCGAGTATGAAGGAATAGATAGGGAATTCGAGAAGAAGTGTTTCGGCCCAGACCATGCCGGAGCAGGGGAGGAAGTCATGGATCTCCGCTATGAGGAGTTCTGCTTCGCCGACCCCGTTTTCTTTGACCTGCAGCGGAAGCCGGAAAACCCAGGTGACGAGTTCGCCGCGGAACTCCCGGAGCCGCCGGACGACTGGCGTTCGCTGGACCGCGGCGTGTGGCGCCACCTGCAGCCGCCGGCCCGTGAACTGCCCGGGCAGGGCTGGAAGATCCACGTTTCCGCGACGATGGGAAACGCCGGCCGGGTGCTGGGCGCTGTTTGGGCGTACTGCGTCGCGCGGGCGGTCCCGTTCAAGCACCTGCGCACCAGGGGGATCTTGCTCTCGCGGAACGCGAAATACGCGGCCAGGGACGCCAGCGGCAAGCTCGTCACTATTTATCCAAGTGACAGCAAGGAGCTGGAGAGGGTTCTTCAGGATCTTTCCGACGTGCTGGCCGGCGAGCCGGGGCCCTACATTTTGAGCGATCTTCGTTACGGCGACGGGCCGCTGTATGTTCGTTACGGCGGGTTCGCCGAACAGTGGGTCGAGGCCGAGGGAAGGCGTGTTCTCGCGATTCGTGATCCACAGGGTGACCTGGTGCCCGACAAGCGCGGCCCGACCTTCCAGGTGCCGGAATGGGAACCCCTGCCGGACTGTCTCGCGCCGCACTTGTCCGCCCGCAAGACCGGCGATCCGGGCCAGTTCGCCTACCAGGTGGATTCCGCGCTGCATTTCTCCAACGGCGGCGGGGTCTACGCGGCGACACGCAAGTCCGACGGCAAGGAGCTCGTGCTGAAGGAGGCACGCCCGCACGCAGGCCTCGACCGCGACCATGTCGACGCGGTGGCCAGGCTTCGGCGGGAGCACCGGATCCTCCGGCGACTCGACGGAATCCCGGGGATACCGCAGGTGTACGACCTGTTCACGTTCTGGGAGCACACCTTCATGGCGATGGAGCGGGTGAGCGGGATCCAGCTCGGCTCGTGGCTGGCCCGCAACTACCCGCTCACCCGGCTGGAACCGGACGCCGGCGCCATCGAGCGCTACACCGAGCGCGCGCTCGCACTGGTGGACAAGATCGAACGGTTGGTCGGCGCCATCCACGACCGAGGTGTGGTGTTCGCGGACCTGCACCAGCTGAACATCCTGGTCGACGAGGACGACACCGTCTCCCTGATCGACTTCGAGCTTGCCTTCGGGGTCGACGGCCCGGGCAAGCCCGCGCTCGGCGCCCCCGGGTTCCGTGCTCCCGCCGACCGCGCGGGATTCGAGATCGACGAGTACGCGCTCGCCGCACTCCGCCTGTGGATCTTCTTGCCGCTCACCTCGCTGCTGGAACTCGCACCGGGCAAGCTGCCGGGCCTGGTCGACTTCATCCACCGCAGGTTCGACCTGCCCGCCGAGTACACCCACGGTGTCCTGAAGGTCCTGACCCCGCGAAACGCCGCACCGCCCGCCTTTTCGGCGGAACTCGGGAAAGCGGAACCGGACTGGACGATGGTGCGCAAGTCGATCGCCGCCGCGATCCTGGCCAGCGCCACTCCCGACCGCACGGACCGGCTGTTTCCCGGAGACCCCGACCAGTTCACCGTCGGCGGCGCATGCTTCGGGGTCGGTGCGGCCGGCGTGCTGCACGCGCTCGCCGTCACCGGTGAGGGCCGGTATCCCGAGCACGAGCGCTGGTTACTCGACTACCTGCGGCGCGAGCCGTCGCACCGGCCGGGCTTCTACGACGGCACGCACGGCATCGCCTATGTGCTGGAGAACTTCGGCTACCACGACGAGGCCGCCGAACTGCTCGCCGCGTCGGCCCGGCTGGTCGAGCAGACGACCGAGCACAGCCTGGACACCGGCCTGGCCGGGATCGGGCTCAACCTGCTGCACTTCGCCGGCGTCCGGGCCGACCGCGACTTTCGCGAGCAGGCTGTGGTGATCGGTGCCCGGCTGGCCGCGGCCCTCCCGCACGCCGCGCCGCCGGGCGCTTTCGGCCGGTCCGGCCTGCTCAGCGGCTGGTCGGGCCCCGCGTTGCTGTTCGTCCGGCTTTTCGAGCACACCGCCGACTCCGCCTGGCTGGACCTCGCGGACCAGGCGTTGCGCCGTGACCTCGAAGAATGCGTCCAGACCGACGACGGCTCGCTCCAGGTTCGTGACGGCGACGCGCGGACGCTGCCCTATGTCGCGATCGGCAGCGCCGGGGTGGCGATGGTGGCCGAACAGCTCGCGGTGCACCTGCCGGACGCCGAAAGCGCGGCGAAGCTGCCCGGGCTGAGGCTGGCCTGCCGTGGCGAGTTCGTCGCCCATCCCGGGCTGATGCTCGGCCGGGCGGGGTTGCTGACGACGCTGGCCATGGGCAGGCATCGTGGCCACGACGAAGGCGCCGAACGGGCGATCGAGCTGCACCTGTCCCGGCTGGCCTGGCATGCGATGCCGTTCGGCGGTGGGACGGCGTTCCCCGGCAATCAGCTCGCGCGGCTTTCGATGGACTTCAACACCGGTGGCGCCGGCGTGCTCGTCGCGCTCGCGATCACCCTCGACGGTGCCGCCGCCCTGCCGTTCTTCGGCGGTGCCCCCCGGACCCCGGTCGGCTGAGACCGGTGGAAATGGAAACTGGAGAAAGGACAACCAATGGATATGGTTCTCGACCTGCAGGCCATGTCGGCGCCCGAGGGCGGCGGCGGGGGCGGGGGCGGCAGCACCACCGCGAGCAACGCGAGCCTGCTGCTTCCGTGCAGCCACAGCACCGTCAGCCTGCTGGCCTGCCAGCAGCGCGCGGAGGACTGAGCTGATCAGCGAGTGAGTGGGGGAGCGGCGCAGGCCAAGTGCGCCGCTCCCATCCACTCATGGTGACAGTAACCACGCGAACGGGACAGTCCCAGTCGTCTTACTCTCCGGTCGCGCCGGAGCCACGAACTCGACCGAACGTAAGCCGACCTACGTTCGGGATTCCGCGTCACGTTCCGGTCGGATTGGTATCTGTTCGCACAGTCAGGGACAAGCATGCGCAACCAGGGCGACCGTCTGCTGGCCGAAGCGGCCCGGTTGGATCGCGCGCGCGTGGTGCTGGTCGTGCTCGGCATGTCCTTGGCCGCCGGGGCCGGATTGCTGCTCCCGAACGCCTTGGCCGCCGCGGTCGACTCGGCGATTTCCGGCAGGCTGAGCTGGCCGAAGGTGCTCTGGCTGCTGGCCATCGGGGTCACCGAGATCGTCGCCAACGTCGCCGCCGGGGTCCTCACCACGAAGGTCACCAGCCTGGCCACGGCCTGGCTGCGCCGGAAACTCGCCGACCACATGCTCGCCCTGGGGACCAGGTTGTCGTTCGCGCCCGGCGACGCCCTGAGCAGGCTGACCGGTGACTGCTTCAACGCGGGCTCGATCGCCTCCGTGCTCGTGGGCCTGGGATCGGCGGCGGTCACGTCGATCGGCGCGATCGCCCTGCTGGCCGCGCTCGACTGGCGGCTCGCCGTGGTCTTCCTGGCCAGCGTACCGGTCGCGCTGCTGATCGCCCGTTCCCACATCCGCCACACCGCCGATGACGTGCTCGCCTACCAACAGGTTTCCGGCGAACTCTCGGCCCGCTTGCTGGACGCGGTCCGGGGCCTGCGCACCATCGCCGTCTCCGGTACGGCCGAGCGCGAGGCCGAGCGAGTGCTTCGCCCGCTGCCCCGGCTCGGCGCGGCCGGCACCGGAATGTGGCGGACCCAGGCCCGCATGGTCTGGCGGGCGGCCCTGTTGCTGCCCGCGGTCGAACTCGCCGTGCTGCTGGCCGCCGGGTTCGCCGTGCTGGCCGGGCGGATGACGGTGGGCCAGGTGCTCGCCGCACTCGGTTATGTCGCGCTGGGCATGGCGCTGGTCGGTCAGATCCCGCAGCTCACCACGCTGGCGAGGATCCGATCCTGCGGAACGCGGATCGCGGAGGTCCTGGACACGCCGGTGCCTGGCCCGGGGGCGCGCGGGGTGTCCCCGGGACCGGGCACCGTCGAACTGCGGGAAGTGACCGTCCCCGGCGCGCTCACCGACATCGGGCTGACCGTTCCCGGTGGCGCTTTCCTTGCTGTGGTGGGCAGATCGGGTTCCGGAAAGTCCACTTTGGTCAATGTGCTCGGCGGGCTGCGAGCTCCGGAACACGGCCAGGTCCTGCTCGACGGTGTCCCGCTCGCCGAGTTGCGGCCCGAGGAACTGCGCACCGCGGTCAGTTACGCGTTCGAACGGCCGGCCCTGATGGGCGCGACGGTCGCCGACGCGGTGGGGTACGGCACCTGGGCGAATGAAGAAGCGGTGCGTGGCGCGTGCCAGGCCGCGCAGGTGCACGACCTCGTGGTCCGGTTGCCCGAGGGCTACCGGACCCCCTTGCGAGAGACTCCGCTGTCCGGTGGTGAAGCACAACGTCTCGGGCTCGCGCGCGCATTCGTGCGCAGCCCCAAGGTGCTGATCCTCGACGACGCGACGGCCAGCCTGGACACCGTGACCGAGTCCATGGTGGACAGTGCCATCGCCGGTGCGGGCTGTACCAGGATCGCCGTGACGCACCGGGCGGTCACCGCGAGCCGGGCGGATCTGGTGGCCTGGCTGGAAAACGGCCGCCTGCGCGCGCTGGCCCCCCACGCGAAGCTGTGGACGGATCCCGGCTACCGAGCGGTGTTCGGGTGAAAGGTTACTGGGCGACGCTGGCCGCGCAGTGGCGTGGCGGGCTTGCCATGCTCGGCTGTTCCGTGCTGGAAAGCGTGCCCGCGTTCTTCTCGGGCCGGCTCGTGGAACTGGCCGTGGACCACGGCTTCGCGGCGGGTAATCCGGGCGCGGGCGCGGCCTACCTGGCGCTGTTCGGCCTGGTCGCGCTGATCGGGGCGGTCGGCTCCCGGCTGGTGTGGCAGTTGCTCGCGGGTGTCGTGGAGCCGATGCGGGACGCGCTGGTCACCTCGGTCGTCCGTGGGGTGCTGCACGACCCGTCGCCGCCGCGGAACCAGCCGGACGCGAGCGGCGTCGCCCGGATCACCCAACATGTCGAGGTGGTCCGCGACGCGACCGGCGGATTGCTGGTGCAGGCGCGTGGCATGCTCGTGACCACCGCTGGTGCTCTGGCCGGCCTGTTCACCGTCGCCGGTGCGCTGGCTTGGCTGGTCGCCGTACCGGTAGTCACGGCGATCGTGTTGTTCGCGTGCCTGCTGCCTGCCCTCGCGCGGCGGCAGCGAGCGGTCACGCTGGCTGACGAGGCGACGTCGGAGGCGGCGGGCGGGGTGCTGGCCGGCATGCGGGACGTGGTCGCCTGCGGTGCCGAATCCGTGGCCGCCCTGGCCCTGCACGACGTCGTGCAGGGCCAGGTGACCGTCGCGATGCGGATGGCGAAGGCGGCCGCGCTGCGCACGCTGGTCGTGTCGATCGGCGGGTTCGTGCCGTTGTTGCTGGTGCTCGCGGCCGCGCCGGGTCTGGTCGCGTCCGGGCGGATGACGGCGGGCGCCGCGTTGGGCTCTCTGGTTTACCTGGCTTCCACCATGCAGCCCGCCTTGCAGGGCTTGGCTTCGACGGCGAGCACGGTGGTGCTGCGGTTGCTGGTCGCCCTGCGCAGGCTCGCCGAGGCGGCGCCGGTGCGGCACGAGCGGCCCGGCGGGGGCGAACCGGAGGACGAGACGATCAGCGTGCGCGGGTTGACCTTCGGCTGGGGACAGCACGCCGAGCCGATCGTGCGCGGGCTCGACCTGCGACTGCGCGCCGGTGAGCACTTGGCGGTCGTCGGCCCGAGCGGGATCGGGAAGTCCACTTTGGCCGGCCTGCTGACCGGCCTGGTGCGGCCACAGGCCGGGCAGGTGCTGCTCGGTGGGGTGCCGGTCGATCAGGTGCGGCCCGCTTCGCTGCACCGGATGGTCGCACTGGTACCGCAGGAGACCTACGTGTTCGCGGGGACGGTGCGGGAGAACCTCGCGCTGTTCACCCCGGCTGCGACCGACGAGCACCTTGTCGACGCGATGCGCGCGGTGGGCGCCGAGGATCTTTTCGGACGGTTGGGTGGTCTGGATGCCGAACTCGGCCACAGCGCTTTGTCGGCCGGAGAGGCCCAACTGCTCGGCCTGGCGCGCGTCTACGCCAGCCCAGCGCGGGTGATCATCCTCGACGAGGCAACGTCGAACCTGGACCCGGTCGCGGAGGCGAGCGCAGAAAACGCTTTCTCCGCCCGTGGCGGCATTCTGGTCGTCATCGCCCACCGCCTGTCGGCGGCGGTGCGCGCCCACCGGGTGCTCGTGATGGACGGGCGCGCGACCCTGCTCGGCAGCCACCGCACCTTGCTCTCCGAGTCCCCCCGCTACGCGGCCCTCATGAACGCGTGGACCGATCAGGTCGCGGCCTGACTCACCACAAGGTCACCGAGCGCCGCAGGATCCCAGCCAGGTCGTCCTCACTCGGCGTCCGGGGAGCCGTGGCGAGCAGGCGCTGCTGCTTGACCGTGCCCTCGACGAGACCATCCACATCGGACTCCGAGTAGCCGACCGCGCCGATCCCGTTGGGAATCCCGATTCTGCGCAGGAGCCTCCGCAGCACGGTCGGCAGGTGGTCGGCATCGTCGGCGGGCCGGTCCACATCCGGGCCCAGCAGTTCCGCCACCCGCAGATGCCGTTCAGGCGCGGCGGGGAACGTGAAGCGGAATGCCTCGGGCGCGGTCAGCGAAACCGCCATCCCGTGGGGTATGAGAGGGACCCCGGGCGGATACCCGTCGGGCACGAAATCCCTTACCTGTCCGGCGATCGGATACGCGTTCGCATGCGGGATGTGCACACCGGCGTTCCCGAACCCCATGCCGGCGAAGGTCGCCGCGAGCGACAGGTTCTCGCGCGCCCGCACGTCCTCCCCGTTCTCGACCGCGGCGGCCAACGCGTCGCGCAGCAACATCAGGGCGCGCTCGGCGAACATGTCGGCGATCGGGTTTGCCCCGCAGTAGGGCACCCGTTGCTCCGGCCGCTTGCGCTCGAATTCGGTGTAGGGCTTCGCGGTGTAGCTCTCGGCCGCGTGGCACAGGATGTCCATTCCGGTGGCCGCGGTGACCCCGGGCGGCGCGCTGACCGTCAGCCGAGGATCGACCACGGCCAGCGTCGGCCGCAGCCGTGGATGGCTGATCCCCGTCTTGACCCGCAGCGACAGCACGTCCAGCACGCAGACTGTGGTGCTCTCCGAGCCGGTTCCGCTCGTGGTCGGCACCGCGACCAGGGGCTTCAGCGGCGAGCCCGGTGCCCGCCCGCCGCCGACCGGCGGGTTGACGTAGTCCATCAGCTCACCGTCGTCGCTGGTGAGCAGGTTCACCACCTTCGCGGTGTCGATAGTCGAACCACCGCCGACCGCGACGAAGGCGTCCCAGGGACCGCTGCCACGGGCGTGGTCGACGGCCTTGCGCATGCTCACGTCGGTCGGCTCGATGTGCACGCCGTCGAAGATCTCCACGTGCAGCCCGTACGAGACGAGACTGTCGGCGATCCGCCGGGGCCATCCGGTCGCGGCGACGGCCGCGTCGGTGAGCACCAGAACGCGCTGCGCGCCCGCCTGGACCAGGTCGTATCCGATTTCCTCCGCGGCGCCCGGCCCGTACTTCAGCGCGGGCGCGCCATAGGTGAAGACGGTTTCGCTTGTCACTCTTTCGAGCTTAGGTGGCTACTCTCTGCCGTATCAGCCGCCACCTCCGTGATGATCTCGTCACTTGACCGGGTGAATGAACGCTGCTTACCTTGAGCCATCACCACGCACGCGCAGAGTTGGACCGTCGCCCAGACGGCGCTCCGTATCCTTGTCGACGCCGGGGTTCGGCGCGCCTATACGGTGCCCGGAGGCTGCTTCCTCGAACTGCTCGACGCCTGTCAGTTCGAGCCGAAGATGACCCTGGTCACCACGCGGCACGAGTCGGGCTCGGCCTTCATGGCCGAGGCCGAGGGCAAGCTGCGCGACGTGCCCGCGCTGCTGCTCGGCACCCGTGGCCCCAATGCGATGAACCTGCTGGCCGGCGTGCACACGGCGTTCGAGGACGAGACCCCGATGGTGGTCATCCTCGCTGATCGGCCCGCGCTCAACCTCACCGGTGGCGTTCCCGACGAGCGCGACCTGATCGAGTTGTTCCGCCCGTACACGAAGTGGGCCGCGAAGGCCGACAAGGCGGTCGACATCCCGGACCTGGTGGCCGAGGCGCTGGAGGAGTCGCAGACCGGCCGCCGCGGACCGGTCGTGTTGTCGGTGCCCCCGGACTTCTGGGTCGCCCCCTACGACGGCCCGGTCCCGGTGCCCGACCTGACGCCCGACCGCTCGGGCGCCCTGCTGCGTTCCGCGGACGAGGTCGCCGCGTTGCTGGCGGATTCCCGCTACCCGGTCGCGATCGCGGGCAGCCGGGCCCGGCAGGCCCGCGACGAGCTGATCGCCGCCGCCGACAAGCTCGGCCTCGCGGTGTACAACGCGTTCCGCAGGCAGGACGCGTTCCCGGAGAACCACGCCCGCTATGCCGGTCACCTCGGCATCGGGATTCCACAACGGCAGCTCGACGCGCTCGACCGGGCCGACCTGGTGCTCGCGATCGGGGCCAGGCTGGACGATGTGACCACGCAGAACTACCGCTACCCGCTGCCCTCGCAGACCCTGGTCGCGGTCGGGACCGGCCTGTCCAGGACTCCGCGGCGGGGGCTCACCTTCCGCGTCGAAGCCGAGATCGGCCCGTTCCTGCGCGAGCTGTGCGCGGTCGCCGAGCCGCGCGCCCGGCGCAGCTCCGCCGCGAACGCGGTCACGCACACCTTCATGACCCCGCCGGACACCCGCGGCAGCCCCTTCGTGCATCCGGCCGACGTGGTGCGCGCGGTCCGCAAGGTGGTGCCGGAGAACGCCGTGGTCACCAGTGACTCGTGTCCCTTCGCGGGTTTCGTACAGCGATACTGGTGTTTCACCGAGCCGCACACCCAGCTCGGTCCCGCCGACCGCGCGCTGGGCTACGCCGTGCCCGCCGCGGTCGCCGCGAAGCTGGCGTCGCCGAAGCGCGCGGTGGTCGCCATGGTCGGGGACAGCAGCATGCTGATGACCGGGCAGGAGATCGAGACCGCGGTGCGCTACCGAACGCCGGTCATCGTGGTGGTGGCCCAGAACGGCCTGTACGGCGAGATCGCGATGCATCAGGCGCGCACGCACGGCCGGCTGTCCGGGGTCTCGTTCAGCCCCGTGGATTTCGCGTCCTGGGCACGCTCCTTCGGCGCCGCCGGGTACACCGTCCAATCCCCCGAACAGCTCGAGCCGACGATCAGCCGCGCCCTGCACCACCAGCGGCCGAGCGTGATCGACGTGCGCACCGACCCGGACGTGATCAACCCGGATGTCCGGCTGTCCACGCTGTTCCCCGTCGACAGCCGGACGAACTGACGGCGGTGTGGCGGAGCCGACTTGGCGCGGCCGTCCAAAGTGTGCTGTACTGGTGGTGGTCTCAAAGCTTTTGTGTTCGTGTTAGCCCACGCTCGCAAGGTTTAGCGGGCGTAGTGGCTCCCCCCACTCCGGGGAAGGCAAACCGTCTCGCGAAGGCCCGGAGCACCGCAGCGGTGCCCCGTTTGTTTGCTGTATTTGGAGAATATTTTCATGGTTCAGGGCACTGTGAAGTGGTTCAACTCCGAGAAGGGGTTCGGCTTCATCACTCCCGACAACGGTGGTGCCGACGTCTTCGTGCACTACTCGGAAATCCAGGGCCGCGGCTTCCGCAGCCTCGAGGAGAACGCGCGCGTCGAGTTCGAGATCGGCCAGGGCCAGAAGGGGCCGCAGGCCACCTCGGTCAGCATCATCTGATCCAGGCTTGCGTCACCGGGAGCCCCCGCTTCGCAGCGGGGGCTCCCGGCTTTCCCCACCCGGATCGCGCTCGCCGGTGGCAGGCCGCCTCCGGGGCCGGAGGACGGTTCGTGGCGCGGAAGTGGGGAGCCGGAGTGAGTGACCGCGGTTCGTCGGCAAGGCAACCGTAAAGACACATATCAATAACGCCTTCGCCAAGATTGGCGTGCGGAATCGGGCGGAAGCCGTGCATTAGGCGTACCAGCACGGTTTTGGCCAGGAGGCGTGCGCTCACTCAGGTGTCTCGGATACCTTCATGCGGGTGGTAGCCGGGCGAGGGGTGGACCAGATGACGAGTACCGCGATGCGGCCGGCCGCGCCGAGCGGCCCCGTACCGGAGGCTCCCGTTCCGACACCACCACCGGAAACGACCCCGTCCGGGCTGGCTGGGCTGCTGGAACTCCCCGCGACGGCCGTGCGCGGCGTGATCCGCTCCGCGCGGACCACGCCGGGACTGCTGACCGTGATCGCGGTCGGGTTGGTCGTGCTCACCCTGGTCACCGGGCTGGTCGGCACCATCATGGTGCAGCAGAAGAGCAGCACGACCGAGGACCTGATCGGCCATCGCGAGCCACTGGCCGCCGCCGCGCAGGAGATCTACCGCTCGCTGTCGGACGCCGACGCGACCGCGGCCATCGCCTTCCTGATCACCGGCACCGAGCCACCCGAACTGCGCTCACGCTACGACCAGGACATCGCCCGCGCCGGGGCCGCGCTGTCCAGAGCGGCATCCGACGTCTCCAGCGACGCGGCGGCCAAGGTCAACGTCATCAACCAGCAGTTGCCGGTCTACACCGGCTTGGTCGAGACCGCACGGGCCAACAACCGGCTGGGTTACCCGGTCGGCGCCTCCTACCTGCAGGAGGCGTCGAACCTGATGCACGCCACGATCCTCCCGGCCGCCGGCGATCTCTACCAGATCGACACCGCGGGCCTGGAAAGCCAGCAGAGCGACGCCTGGGGCTTTCCGTGGTTCGCCGCGGTGCTGCTGGTCGGCACGCTCGCGGCGTTGATCGCCACGCAGGTCTACCTCACCCGCCGCACCAACCGGTTGCTCAACGTCGGCCTGGTCGTGGCGACCGGTGCGATGGTGCTGATGCTGTTGTGGGGTTCGGTGGCGCTCGTGGTGCAGGCCATCCTGGTGGGCAACGGCCAGGACGACGGCAGCCATCCGGTGGACGTGCTCGTCCGCGCGAGAGCCGCCGCCGTGCAGGCCCGCGGCGACGAGACCATGACACTGGTCGCGAGGGGCGCCGGCGGGGACTACGAAGTGGACTTCCAGAAGCTGGCGCCGCAGTTCACGGGCCTGCTGAGCGAAGCGAAGGGGTTGGTGACCGGCGATGCCGCGAACCAGCTCCAGACCGCGATCGACAACGCGAACAACTGGCTGACCACGCACAAGGACCTGCGCGCCAAGGACGATGGCGGCTGGTATGTCGACGCGGTCAAGGAAGCCGTCGACACCTCGGTGCCGAACAGCGCCGCGACCTCCTTCGCGAACGTGGACACCGCGCTGGGCAACGCGATCAACGACGGCAGGCAGAGCTTCGTGGACTACACCGACGACGGGGCCAAAGCGCTCACATTGCTGGCTCCCGGCGTAGCGGCGCTCGCGGTGGTAGCCGCGGGTGGAGTGACCATCGGGATCCGGGACCGGCTTAGGGAGTACCGCTGATGATCAGACGCTCCAGCCTGGGCACGCTGCTGGCGGCGGTCGCGCTGCTCGCGGTGGGCTGCGGCAGCGTGCGCACGCCGGTCGACCCGGCGCCGGTCCATGACGTGCGGGAGCCGGCCCCGGCGAGTGTCGGCGGGGCGGACACCAGTGGTGGCGGCTCGAGTTCGCCCGACTGCGACACCCGGAGCCTGTCACCGAGTTCGGGGATTTCGGCCGGTTCGACCATGGCCACGATCAAACAGCGCGGGCGGCTGGTCGTCGGAGTGGACCAGACCACCTACCTGTTCGGCTTCCTCAATCCGGCCACCGGTGAATTCGAGGGTTTCGACATCGACATCGTGAAGCAGATCGCCTCCGCGTTGTTCGGGGACTGGCACAACCACGTGCAGTTCAAGGCGATTCCTTCGTCGGCCCGGGAAAGCATGTTGTCCAGTGGGCAGGTCGACGTGGTGGTGCGTACCTACAGCATCACCTGTGACCGGTTGAAGAAGGTCAATTTTTCGTCCGTGTACTACCAGGCGGGCCAGCGCGTGCTGGTGGAAAAGAATTCCGGCTTCACCGGGCTGAACGATCTTCGTGGCAAGAAGGTGTGCGCGGCGAAGGCGTCCACTTCGTTGAAAACGCTTTCGCAGTCCCCGATGCGACCGGTTCCGGTGTCGGTGAACAACTGGTCGGACTGTCTGGTGATGCTGCAGCAAGGGCAGGTGGATGCGGTGTCCACCGACGACGTGATCCTCGCCGGAATGGCCCGCCAGGACCCGAACCTCGAGGTGGTCGGCGACCGTTTCACCCAGGAGAATTACGGCGTGGGGATTCCGAAGGGCCACGAGGACATGGTGCGTTACGTCAACTACGTGCTCGACAACGTGCGCAACGGAAGTGCGTGGCGGGAGAGCTACAACACCTGGCTGCTGTCGCAACTCGGCCCCGCCTCGCCGCCGCCCGTGTCGTATCAGTCCTGAGAGGGTGGGGAGGACCATGTCGGAAGAACCACGTCGTCCGCGGCACGCGGCGTCGGACGACGAACCCATTTCCGGTCATCTCGACGAGCCATCGGGCACCGGCTGGAAGCGGTCCGTCGACGAGTTGACCGGCTCACAGGAGCCGCCCCGGGCCGCCCGGCCCGCGGGAGCGCCCGAGCAACCCGCGCGGATGCCGGAACAACCGACGCGAGCGCCGGCCGCACCGCCCCCTCGGCCCGCCGATCCGGACCCGCAGATGACCAGCGTGCTCGCCGCGCCCGCACCGCCGACGCAGAGCATCTTGCCGCCGGCGCCGCCGCCCGAGCAGAGCCTGGAACTGCCCGACCCCGGCACGGAAAGCGTGCTCCCGGAGAGCACCAGCGGCAGCGTCCCCGGAACGGGCACCGGCACGGGAACCGGGGCCGGCACCGGCTCCAGCGCTTTCCCCGGCACGTCCCGGCGGACGGGGCGGCGCACCTCGCGGCGCGGCCGGCTCGGCGCCGGCCTGGTCGAGGTGCCACCGGTGCCCTACCGCGACCCCGCGTCGGCGGTGCTCACCAATCCGATGGTGTCGGAGGAGAAGCGCTACTGCGGGAACTGCTCCGGGAAGGTCGGCCGGGGCGGGGCCGGCCCCGAAGGCGTGTGCGGCAACTGTGGCACGCCGTACTCCTTCGTGCCGAAGTTGACCCAGGGAGACATGGTCGGCGGCCAGTACGAAGTGCTGGGGGCGCTTGCCTACGGCGGTCTCGGCTGGATCTACCTGGCGAAGGACCACAACGTCAACGGCCGCTGGGTCGTCCTCAAAGGACTGATCGACACCGGTGACGCGAACGCGATGGCCGCGGCGGTGAACGAGACCAGGTTCCTGGCCGAGGTCGAGCACCCGAACATCGTCAAGATCTACAACTTCGTGCAGCACCCCGACCCGAAGACCGGGCATTCGGTGGGCTACATCGTGATGGAGTACATCGGCGGGCAGTCGCTCCGGCAGATCGCGCTGGAGCACCATCGCAGGACCGGCAGACCGGAGCCGCTGCCGATCGGCCAGGTCATCGCCTACGGCCTGGAAATCCTGCCCGCGCTCGGTTACCTGCACAGCCAGAACCTGCTCTACTGCGACCTCAAACCGGACAACGTCATCCAGACCCACGAGCAGCTCAAGCTCATCGACATGGGCGCCGTGCGCCGGATGGACGACTACTCCAGCCCGCTGTTCTTCACCACCGGTTACAGCGCTCCGGAACTGGCCCGCCAGGGCGCATCGGTCGCTTCCGACCTGTACACCGTGGGGCGCACGCTGGCCGTGCTCAGCTTCGAGTTCAACGGCTACACCACGAAGTACAAGGACCGGCTGCCGAGCCCGGACGACGTGCCGCTGTTCAAGCTTTTCGGTTCCTACCACCGGTTCCTCAAGCGGGCCACGCATCCCGACCCCGACCGCCGGTTCATCTCCGCCGAGGACATGGCCGACCAGCTCGCCGGCGTGCTGCGCGAGATCATGGCGCTGGGCACCGGAAAAGCGCGGCCCGGTGCGTCCACTGTCTTCGGTCCGGAGTCCAATGCCTTCGGGGTGGACCTGGTCGTCCCGGACGCCCCCGTGGCCGCGGGCCGCGCCGTCAAGGTGCCGCTGCCGGACGCGGTCGAGGTGGTGGGCGGCCTGCCGATCCCGCAGGTCGACACCAGCGACTCCGGCGCGGGCGTGCTGGCCACCACGACGGTGCTCGACCCGCAGGGCGCGATCGACGCGCTGGTCAGCGCCCCACGCCAGTCGATCGAGGTCCGGCTGCGGATCGTGCGCGCCAGGATCGAGCTTGGTGAGCTGGCCGAGGCGAACAGGCAGTTGCAGGCCGCGCAGTACCTGGCGATCCGCGCCGGGTACCCGCACGACTGGCGGATCGACTGGCACCGCGGTCTGATCGAGCTGGCGGGCGGGCGGCAGCGTGTCGCGCAGGTGGCCTTCGAAGCGGTCTACGACGACCTGCCGGGCGAAATCGCACCGAAGCTCGCGCTCGCGGTGAGCGCCGAAGGGGTCGGCGACTACTTCGCCGCGTCGCGTCTGTACGAGCTCGTCTGGCGCACGGACAGGTCGTATGTCAGCGCCGCTTTCGGGCTGGCCCGGGTGTATCTGGCGCAGGGAGCGCGGTCGAGCGCGGTCGAGGTGCTGGAGTCGGTGCCCTCGTCGTCGACGCACTACGTCGCGGCCCAGGTGGCGGCGATCAAGATCAGGACGCGGGCGACGGGGAACGGGACGGTGTCGGAGGCCGATCTCGCCGACGCCAGCGCCCGGCTGGAGCGCCTCAGGCTCGACGCCGAGCGCCACACGCGGCTCGCCGCCGAGGTGCTGGAGGCCGCGTTCGAACTGGTTCGGTCGGTGCCGCCGGGGCACCAGAGCCCGACCATGGTGCTCGGCTGTGCACTGTCCGAACGCGACATCCGATTCGGACTTGAACGCTGTTACCGTTCACTGGCGCGCCTCGCGGACAGTGCGACCGACCGCATCACGCTGGTCGACCGCGCGAACTTCATCCGTCCCCGCACCTTGACCTGAGTTCAGGGGTCGATCTCCCAGGATTCTTCCCTGTGGCGGCGGAACTTTTGCAGCGCGTCGGGGTGGCCGTGCGTGGTGAAGTGCTCGAAGCCGACCTCGACGAACAGGCACTGGCCCAGAGGGCGACCGGCCCGCCTTCGGCGCTCGCGTAGATCTCGCGCCCGGCGACGCCGTCGACCTTCGCCGTGATGTACAGGGCCGAGCCGACCGGCACCGCGCGTACGAAGTCGGTCTCCAGCCTGCCCGTCACCGCGGGACGCCGCGGCATTTTGCCGACGGTCGAGCCGAGCGCCTCGTCGAACGCGCAGGCCAGTAGCCCGCCGTGGGTGAGTCCGGGCGCACCCTGATGTGCCTCGGCGAATTTCGAGTGGACATGTGCCCGTTCGCCCACTGTGGACTATGTGCAGCCCACCTTCCAGGTCACCGCACCCGAAGCACCTGTCGTAGTGCGTGTCCAGCTTGGTACCCGGCCCCGGCGCCTCCGGATGCGGCGTCGTTCTTCGCTCACCGGGACACGTCATCGCGGTGATTGAAGAGACAAGAACCGAGAGAAGCGAGAAAATTGCTACCCATAGCGGATATGGTGCGAACTTCGAGCGCTGATACGGAACTGAAGGAGGTCGGGGTAGATGACGGAAGCAGCGGCTCAGACGGAGGAAATCGACCGCAGAACGGTCAAGCGGGCCGTTCTCGCCTCGGCGATGGGTAACGCAACCGAATGGTACGACTACGGTGTGTTCACTTCCGGCGCGATCGCTGCGAGTATAGGAACGGTGTTCTTTCCGGGTGGGAGCGGCACCGCGGTGCTGAAATCGCTCGCACTGGTCGCGATCGGATTCCTGGTGCGGCCCTTCGGCGGCGCGTTCTTCGGCCCGCTCGGCGACAAGATCGGCCGCCAGCGGGTGCTGGCGCTGACCATCCTGTTGATGTCCGGATGCACCTTCCTGGTCGGCTGCCTGCCGACCTACTCGGCGATCGGGTTCGCCGCACCGGTGCTGGTGGTGCTGTTGCGGCTGATCCAGGGTTTCTCGACCGGCGGTGAGTACGGCGGCGCGGCGACGTTCATCGCCGAGTACGCCCCGACCAGGCGTCGCGGGTTCTGGGGCAGCTTCCTGGAGTTCGGCACGCTGACCGGGTACGTGCTCGGCAACGCGGTCGTCCTGACCGTGACGCTGTCCTTCTCCGCCGCGGAAGTGGAGAGCTGGGCGTGGCGGATTCCGTTCTTCATCGCCCTGCCGCTCGGTCTCATCGGGCTGTACCTGCGGTCGAAGCTGGAGGACACCCCGGAGTTCAAGCGGCTGGAAGCGGCCGGGGAGAAGGCGGAGAAGGCGCCGCTGCGGGAGACCCTGGTGCAGAACTGGCGGATGATCCTGAACCTGGTCGGCATCGTGCTGCTGCTGAACATCGCCGACTACATGCTGCTCACGACCATGCCGACCTACTTCACGGATACCCTGAAGATCAACGACAACACCGCCACGGTGATCATCATCGGGGTGGAGGTCGTGCAGATGGCGCTCATCGCGCCGCTGGGCGCACTGTCCGACCGGATCGGCCGCAAGCCGATGCTGCTCACCGCGGCGATCGGGTTCCTCGTGCTCAGCTACCCGTCGATCAAGCTCATGCAGAGCGGGAGCATCGCGCTGCTGGTCGTCGGGTTCGGCCTGGTGGCGCTGCTGTTGTTGCTGATGCTGGCGGTGATCGGGTCGACGTTCCCGGCGATGTTCCCGACCCGCGTTCGGTACGGGTCCTTCGCGATCGGCTACAACGTGTCGACCTCGGTCTTCGGCGGCACCTGTGGCTTGGTCGTGACGGCACTGATCCACGCCACGGGCAACGAGGACTGGCCCGCGTTCTACCTCATGATCGCCGCGGCGATCGCGCTGGTGCCGATCCTGCTCATCCCGGAGACCGCGCGGGTGCCCATCTCGAAGATCGACGTCCAGGCCACGCCGGCGCGGGGCGTCGCCACCGCCCGGTGACCCGACGCGGGTCACGCCCCTGGTCCGCGTGGGCGTGACCCGCGTTGAACACTCTTCACCGCCACGGCAAGATAGGGAACTCCAGGAGGAGGATGCGGGAACAGATGACCGAACCTACAGAGCTGTCGGGCATAGCGGAGGCGGCCCGGTTGCTGGACGACCAGACACAGCAACTCACGCCGGTCCCGGCGTGGCTGAACGAAGTGGGCGGAACGGAGCTTCCGCCGAACCCGCCGGACCCTCGCAAGTAGCGGCGCGAAGCGCCGTCCTACCTGAAGAGGCCCGGCACGCTGGGTGGCTCATCGCGGGTTGAGCCTCCCACTTGTTGGCGGGCGCCGCCTGATGCGGCGCCTCCGCCACGAGGAATGCGCCGAAATCGCGTAGAACTCCCGGCCCTTGGATCAGCTGTTCAGTGCCGACAGCTTGGTCCAGGCGGCCCAGGAGTACGTCCAGTCCGAGTAGTCGCCGTCGGACGGGGTCAACGGCTGCGTGCTGCCCGTGATCTCCACGGGGTCGCCGACGAGCGCGCCGTCGTAGTACTCCTTGGCCCGCGCCGGGGAGAGGTTCACGCACCCGTGCGACACGTTCCGCTTGCCCTGAGCCCACATCGACGCGGCCAGGCCGTGGATGAACTCGCCGTTGTTGGAGATCCGCACCGCCCACGGCACGTTGACGTCGAAGTAGTTGTAGCGCGGGTTGCTCATCGAGTAGGTGGCGAACTTCCCCATCACGACGTGGGTGCCGCTGTGGGTGACCCGGCCGGGGTCGGAGTCGAGTCCGAAGCTGGCCGGGTAGTCGGCGATCTGCCGGCCGTCCCTGATCACCTGGATGTGGTGGGTTCGGGTATCGCCCTTGACGACCTGGGAACGGCCGATGGTGAAGCCGGCGGTCACATCCTCCTTGCCGTAGGTGCCGTTGCCGAAGCTCGCCCCGTAGATCTTCGCCGCGACCTTGACCTGCGTGCCTGGCTGGAAGTAGTCCTTGGGCCGCCAGTGCACCGAGGTGTCGGAGAGCCAGGCCCACGAGCCCTCGGTCTTCGGTGTGGTCTCCACGGACAGCTGGCGCTCCACGGCGGCCTTGTCGGTGACCTTGCTGCTGAAGGTGAGCGCGATCGGGACGGCGATGCCGTAGGTCTGGTCGTCGCCGACGTTGAGGCTGCCGGAGATCTGCTTCTTCGGCGTCACCGTGGTGAACGAACCGGAGATCTCGACCGGCTTGTTGTCCGTGCCGGTCGCGGTGCCGTGCCAGGTGTAGCTCTTGCCGTAGCCGAGCGGCTCGCTGGTGGACCAGCTCGTCCTGTCGTCGGCGAGTTGGCCGGCAACGGTGCCGCCGCCCGGCTTGGCAAGCGTGACGTTGTCGATCTTTCCGTTGGAAACGATGACCTTCACCGGATCGGTGGGCGCGATTCCCGCGGCGCCGTTCGCGGGTGTGGTGGTGAACTTCGCCGGTTCGGCGGAGGTGGCTGCCTGGCCGCCACCGTTGGGCACGGCCGAAGCCGGATTCGTGGTTGTGGTCGGCGAGCCGCCACAGGCGCTGACCCCCAGCGCGGCGGCGAGGATGAGGCCGACCAGTGCCGGCGTCCGGCGCGCGATTCTGTGCGTAAGCAACTTGTCCCTACCCTTTGTCCCCTTAGTGCCCACAAGACGCCTGCCCGAGCGCCCGCGTTGATCCTCAAAGGGGTGATAGACGTCACGTTCCCCACACTGATACATCGCTCACCGGCGCAAAGTCAGCCTATCGGGTCTGTTCGTGGATCTTGCCACGATCGCGGTACGACGTTTCGGTGACATCGAGGAACGGTCGCCGCGAGGGGTTCAGATTTCGCCAGATCCCGGTAGGCTTCGTGGCAGGCCGTCGTTTTGCGTGTTCGTGGCTTCACACTCGCGGAACTTCTGACGCGGGCCCGGAGCCGAACACGCTCTTTGCTCGTCTCGTTGGAACCGCCCGGGGCGGCCCGGTCGCCGGTTCACCCGGCTGCCGATGCGGATGTAACGAGGAGTAAAGCGGTGGCGCAAGGCACTGTGAAGTGGTTCAACGCCGAGAAGGGCTTTGGCTTCATCGCCCAGGACGGTGGCGAAGGCGATGTCTTCGTACACTACTCGGAGATCGACGGGCGCGGCTTCCGCACCCTCGAGGAGAACCAGCGCGTGGAGTTCGAGGTCGGGCAGGGTCAGAAGGGCCCGCAGGCCCAGAAGGTGCGCGTGATCTGACCCTTCCTGCCACGAACGTCGCAAGCCCCCGGCGGGTCATCCGCCGGGGGCTTGTTCTTGGGCGAGTCGCGGCTAGGCCGGGTCGTTCCAGTTCTGGTTGAACACGTGTTGATCGGTGTCCAGGGTCCCGGAGTGGTCGCTGAACTGGCGGCGCTGTTCGGAGGCGGCCTGAGCTTCCCACGAGAGCCGCTCCAGCACCCAGTCGCGGGCGAGGGCCTGTGGGGAGGTTCCCCGCTCCTGTGCCAGGTCCCGCAGTTGCGCACTGGCGACCAGGTTCATCCGCAGCTGGTAGACCTGCGCCTCGCCGAACCGCTTGCCGGTGCCCGTGCTCTCCGGATCGGATTCGGGAGCGAGCGCCGCGAGGTAGCTGGTCAGCTCGTGGTCTTCGGCGGCGGTGTCAACCTCCTTGGCCGGCGTGTTCCGGTGACGCCCGGGGTTGACCGCCTTGAGGGCTGTCCGGGTGCTGAGACGTCCTAGTGATGGAAGAGGCACTTGGACACGATAACGTTTGGATCTCGGCGCTCGATCAACTGTGATCCAAGACACACGCCGAGTTGGTGCCCAGCTACTCCATTCGAGCTGCCGTGTGCCCGAAAGTAGCAACCTGCCCTCAACTCGCGGAAATCTCCCCAAGCGGGTCCTGGCAGAACCTCTCGGGGCGTTGAGAAGGCACGAACGTACTGACCCGAACAATGGAGGACCCCCGCGCCAGGGGGAGGAACGCGGGGGTCGGAGGGGATCTCCACAGGCGCTGACCGGGGGTGTGTCAGCAAGTCGATTGTTACACGACTCGGGCCTGGTCCGCGAGTGGTGAGCTCGAAAAAGTACGGCGAACGGCCAAGTGGTCGTCGGGAGTAGTTCATCCCATCGTGGCTGTGCGTACGGGGCGGGCGCAGGAGGTTCACTCTGCGGGGGGCTGTGGCGAGCTGTTCCCGATCGCTAGCCTCGCGCCAAGTCGCTTGCGTGCGGGCAACGTCGAGGAGGAGCCATGAGCGGGTCGGTGGAAGTTCGACAGTTCCTCCTTCGGTGTGAAGGGGGCGACGCCGGAGGCGGCGTGCCCTCCCAGCGCGCCGGGCAGGCGGATGCTCCGCGGGTGTCGGACGACCAGGTGCGGCGGGCGCGGCTGGCGGTGGCGGCCGGGGCACTCGACGCCGAGGACTGTGCGCAGTTGCTGGACATGCTGGGGCTGGTGCCGGACGAGCACGGCCAGGTTCCCGTGCAGCGCTGACGTTTCTGATGCGCGGTTGAGTCCGCCGGATGGTGTGGCCAGGGGTGCGCCCCCTGGCCACACCCCTGGAAGGGCGAACATACCGGCCTGCTCACTGGCTGGGCAAATGATTTCGGCCGATTGTGGCGTGCACCTGCGCTTCGAACAGGTTCGGTAACGATGTTGTAATTGCCTGCGAAGATAAGGAGTGGGCATGTCGAGCATCGAGACCGCACGCGAGATGCGGCCGATTGTCCAGGTCTGGGGCGGGAAGTTCATGACCTCGCCGGAGCTGGCCGAAGTGGAGAGCGAGCGCGGTGTCGGCCGGCGCGCCCTGTACCTGCGGGGCCGCTCCGCCGTTTTGGGGGACCCGCCACCGGCGGTGGTGGCCGAACTGTTCGGGATCTTTCCCCGCTGGCTGTCGGATCTCGTGATTCCCGCGGCCACAAGGGCGATCACCGCCGACGCCGCTGTCGAGGCCTACGTCGAGGCGCTCGAGCGCTGGGCCAAGGCGCACCTGGCCGGGATCGAGCGTCCGGAACGGCTGGCGGAGTTGCTTCTCGCGCTCGTCCAAAAGGCTGACGCGAGCGGACTCGCGCTGTTCGCCGGATGGCAGCGGGTCCCCCCACCCGCAGACGCTCTCGCGCGCGTCGGGTTCGGGCTGATGGTGCTGAGGGAGTATCGCGGTGGCCTGCATTTCGCGGCCCTGCGCGCGGTCGGGGTCACCGTGCCCGAGGCTGTCGTGGCGGACCCCGAGGGTGGCCGTACGCGGCTGCTCCGCACGGCATGGTCGCCCGAGCAGGCGGACGAGCTGGTTGCCCGCGCACAGGCCAACGTAGACCTGCTCGACCGATGGCGCCGCGCCGAAGACCTCACCGACGAGCGGGTGGCCGAGCTGTTGGAGGCCGCGCTGTCGGCCGAGGAACGGGCGGAACTGCTTGACCTGCTGAGGAAACTCGAGCCGACCATGACTGGCTCGAGAACTTCCGGAGTTCCGCGGCCCCCTGTCGTACGCGAGGAGTGACCGGTCCCACATCGACGTGATCCAGGCCGCGTCCAGTGGAGGCCCTGCGACGTTGAGCGCGTTTGCCCAGGTCGGCGGCCTGTTGGGGGTTAAGGGGATACCCGTTTGGAACACGCAGGGGGCGTGCCCTATGCTGGTACTCGCTCCCGGGGGGACCCTGAGAGCGCGGTCGGTCGGTTCGCCGAAAACCGGCTGAGCTCCCATCGTCCAGCGGCCTAGGACTCCGCCCTTTCAAGGCGGCAACGCGGGTTCGAATCCCGTTGGGAGTACGCAGTACAGCAAGGCCCTGTGGCGCAGTTGGTTAGCGCGTCGCCCTGTCACGGCGAAGGTCGCGGGTTCGAGTCCCGTCAGGGTCGCAACACGTCTGGCAGACCGCCGGCGTTTCCGGCCAGGTAGCTCAGTTGGTACGAGCGTCCGCCTGAAAAGCGGAAGGTCGCCGGTTCGACCCCGGCCCTGGCCACTCTCGTGAGAACCGCTTTGACGCAGGTCAAGGCGGTTTTTTCGTGTCTGCGGGTGATCTTGGTCTTGACCGGTGTTGACCTTGGTTGACCGCCGGTTGCCGTTGCTTGGGGCACGTGGGGGGCACGGCAAGTCAGCACGTTCAGGAGTTCGGCTCGCGTCCACAGAGCCGTCTGGTTGGGTCCTGCTGGCGTGCGGCGCATCGTGCCTCCTGTGGTGAGCCGACAATGGCGGTAAAGGACTTGGTGGCTACTCGCCCCCGTTCCCCTCGCCCTTGCCGCACCTAGCGCTGTGACGGCGGTGTCAAGGGTGGGCCTTGGCCCATCGCGTCAGCGACGCCGTAGGCGCCCTTGATGCCGGTGGCACAGCGTTAGACGATCAGAAGCGAGGGACCCTGGGTGAACCGCGGCTGCACAGTCGTTGCGCGGATTGGTCGCGGTGGTTCTGCGCGCCGCCGTTGGCTGCGTTGCCGGGCACGGTTGTCCGGTTGTGCCGCGCGGCTCGCCGGGCGGAGCGGAGCGGCAGCCCGGCTTGTGCCGCGACGCGGCACCCGCCCGGCTCTCAACGTGGCCGGCCTCGCGCGCCGCCGACGGCGGCGCGCCTTGATCCCATAGAGCCAAGTTCGGCAAGCAACGACCAAGGTAACCATGGCTCAGGGTCGCTGATGTGGCCGTTACGGTGGTGGCATGGACCTGGTGACTTGGTCGACGGAGGTAGCTGGCGGCAAGCTTGCTGACGCGTTACCTCGTCGGTGGGCGCATGTGCAGGGTGTTCGTGAGCGTGCGCGGATGGCTGCGCCGGTCTTTGGCTCGGACGGTGAGTTGCTGGTGGCGGCGGGGGTGCTGCACGACGTTGGGTATGCGCCAGAGCTGGTGGATACCGGGTTCCATCCGATCGACGGTGCGCGTTACTTGCGAAGCTTGGGTGCGCCGGAACGGCTGGTGCACCTGGTGGCGCACCATTCATGTGCGGCTGTGGAGGCTGAGCTACGGGGTTTGTCCGCGGAGCTGGCCGAATTCGAGGATGAGAAGACCCCACTTCGGGACGCCCTGTGGTGGGCCGACTTGACAACGACACCTGACGGCGGGCCGACGACCATTGAAGATCGGGTACGGGAGATAACCGAGCGGTACGGCGCGGAACACGTGGTTTCCCGGTTTGTTCGGCGAGCGTGGCCGGAATTGCTTGGTGCCGTTGAGCGTACAAGCGACAGGGTGGAAGCTAGCTCTGGTCAGGGTTGAGGCCGCCGACGACGTCGTTGAGATAGTCGGTGATGCGTGCTCTGATGCGGGGATGCATGTTGAGTGCGAGAACTTCGCTGACGGGAGCGAATTTCAGCTCTTTGGATTCGTCGCTGATCTTCAATTCGCCTTCGATTAGGTCGCACGCGATGCAGACCGAGAATTCTTGCCGTACTTCGCCGTCACTGTAGGCGAATACGTGCCTGGGATCCGAGTAGACCGCGATGACATGACGCGGTTTCACGCGTAGTCCGGTTTCTTCGTAGACTTCGCGCGCTACTGTCTCCGCGATCGATTCGCCGAATTCCATCTGGCCGCCGGGCAGTGCCCAGAGGTCGTTGTCGGTTCGCCGGTGTACCAGGATGTCGCCGTGC
>NZ_DATELF010000051.1:0-174635 GCF_035276945.1 Amycolatopsis sp.
TACGACAAGCGCGGATACCACTCCGCCGACGTGATCATTCCGCCACGCGACGTGTTCGACCTGGTCGACGAGATGACCCGCCTCGCCGAGACCGACACGTTGCGCGGCGACGACCGCATCGTGCGGGAGAACGGTAACGGCGCCGTGCGGTCCGTGTTCGACGTCCACCGCCTCAGCGACGTCGTCGACGACATCATCCGCCGCCCTGAGGTGGTGGGTATCGCCCGGCAGATCCTCGGTTCGGACGTCTACGTCCACCAGTCGCGGCTCAACTTCAAACCGGGTTTCACCGGCGGCCCGTTCTACTGGCACTCCGACTTCGAGACCTGGCACGCGGAGGACGGCATGCCCCGGCCGCGGGCGGTGAGCTGTTCGATCGCGCTCACCGACAACTACCCGTTCAACGGCGGGCTGATGGTCATGCCGGGCTCCCAGCGCACCTTCCTGCCCTGTGTCGGCGAGACGCCGGACGACTACTACAAGAGCTCGCTGAAGGAGCAGGAGGTCGGCGTGCCCAGCGACCAGGACATCACCAGGCTCGCGGCGGAGCACGGGATCGACCAGTTCACCGGCCCCGCGGGGTCGGCGCTGTGGTTCGACTCCAACATCATGCACGGCTCCGGCAACAACATCACGCCGTATCCGCGGTCGAACATCTTCGTGGTGTTCAACAGCGTGGAGAACACGTTGGTCGAGCCGTACGCCGCCGCCAAGCCCCGGCCGACCTTCGTCGGCAGCCGTGACTTCACACCCGTCACGCGCTGAGGCCTCCAGCCGAGCCCGCGCCAGAAGATCAGTTGGCTGAATCACACAAGGTCTTCGCGCGGGTCGCCTGTAGTGCGGCTATAGCGCCCTGTTACGGTGTCGCCACCGTGATGGCGACCGCCTGAGCGGTCACGCTTGTCGGCCGGTGGCTAGGCGCTCCTTCGCTCGGGGTGGCTCCCGTCGCCGTGCTCCGACAGCGAGCCCGGCCGGGAGCACCCGACCCAGCCGCATGTTTCACCGAGCGCGGCCCGCGCCACCGGATCGGGACTGGTGGCGCGGTGCCGTCTCGTGTTCAATATCCCCCGGGGAGGTGCCGTGGGGGACGGCTTACGCATCCGCTTGCTCGGACCGGTACAGCTGCTCGACGCCGGACGGCCGGTGCCGGTCGGCGGTCCCGCCGTGCGTGGCCTGCTCGCGTTGCTCGCGCTCGAGCCCAACCGGATCGTCCCGCTCGATGACCTCATCGACGCGCTGTGGAGCGCGAATCCCCCGGCCACGGCGCGAACCATCGTGCACGGCAACGTCTCGCACCTGCGGCGCGTGCTGGGTGCCCTGGGCTCACCGGAGCAGGCGCGGATCGAAACCGCCGCACCCGGATACCGGCTCGCCATCGATCCCGACCGGATCGACGTGCACCGGGCACACGTTCTGTTCGACCGGGCCGCGGGCCTGCCCCTGCCCGAGCGCGCCGAACTGCTGGCCCTCGCATACGCGCTGTTCGAGGGCCCCGAGCTGTCCGGGGTGCCCGATTCGGTGTCCGCTCCCGAGCTGACCGACCTGCGCCTGGCCGTGCACGGCGCGCGGGTCGACGCGGACCTCGCACTCGGCCGCCACGCGGAACTGATCGCCGAACTCACCGCGATGGTCCGCGAAAACCCGCGTGCCGAGCGGACCGTGGGGCAACTGATGCGCGCGCTCTACTACTCGGGTCGCCGCGCCGACGCCCTGGACATCTACCGCCGGGTCGCCAGGTTCAGCTCGGCGAAGTTCGGCATCGATCCCGGTCCGGAACTTCGTGCCCTGCAGGAACGGATCCTCAACGACAGCCTGCCCGCGACGGAGCCGGCCCGGCCGCCCGCGGTCGACGTCACGCGCGTGATTCCCCGGCAACTGCCCCGGGAGTCCGGGACGCTCGCCGGCCGGGAAGCCGAGCTGGACTGGCTGGACGGGCTGGCTGAAGGCGCGGTCGCGGTGATCACCGGCATCGCGGGCGTCGGGAAGAGCGCGCTGGCCGTGTCGTGGGCGCACCGCGCCGCCAAACGGTTTCCGGGCGGCGTGCTGTTCGCCGCGCTGCGCGGGTTCGATCCGCACCATCCACCCGCCGAGCCCGGCGACGTGCTCACCCAGTTCCTGCTGGGGCTGGGCGTGCCGCTCGCGGATCTTCCCGAGCGGCACGCCGAGCGGGTAGCGCTTTACCGGTCGCTGATCGCCGGACGCTGGATGCTGGTGGTCCTCGACGACGCGCGCAGCGCCGAACAGGTGCGGCCGCTGCTCCCGCCGGGGAGCCGGTCCATGGCGCTGGTCACCAGCCGGGCGAGACTGGACGGCCTGATCGTGTCGAACGCCGCGCGGGTGCGCCGCCTCGATCCGCTGTCCCGGCCGGACTCGGTACGGCTCATCGCCGGGCTCGCCGGTCACCGCACGGCCGGGCATCGCGAGCGGCTTGCCGAGTTGTGCGGTGATCTCCCACTCGCGTTGCGGATCGCGCGCACCCGCCTGGCTTCCGGTCCACAGTGGAGCGCCGAGCGGTTCCTCGCCGAGTTGACCGAGGAACGCACGCGGCTGAGCGCGCTGGACGTGGACGACGCGGGCGTGCGTGCCGCGCTCGAGGTGTCCTTCCGGGTGTTGCCGCCGGGCGTCGCGGAGACCTTCCGCGCGCTCGGGGCGCTCGGTATCTCCACCGTCGGGCCGCATCTCGTCGCCGCGATCGAGCGAACCGACCTGGCCGAGGCCCGGCGGCGGCTGCACGTCCTCTCGGCGCACCACCTGCTGACCGAGAGCGGCCCGGACGTGTTCACCCAGCACGACCTGGTCCGGCTCTACCAACGGGAACTCGCCACCCCGGTGGATTGCTCGAGGGTGCCGGCCCAGGCGGTCCGGTACTACCTGACGGCCGCCGACCGGGCGCGGCGCGGCCTGCCGCCGGTCGTCGACGGGCTCGACTTCCGCGCGGCCGAGTTCGAAACCCCGGAGCCCGCGGGTTTCGACGACGCACTGGCCTTCTTCGCCGCGGAGTGGCCGAACCTGCTCGCGACCCTGACCGCGGCGCAGGCGGCGGGCCGGCACGAGGACGTCTGGCGGCTGGCCCGAGTGGTCCATACCTATCGCGTGGTGCGGCCCCTGTGGGACGAGTGGGCGAGGCTGCTGTCGCTCGGTATGGCCTCCGCCGAGGCGGCGGGCAGCGGCGAGGGCCGCTACTGGATGCTCGTCTCGCGGTGCACGTTCGCGAGGACCTTCGAGGTCACCGGCGCATGCCTGGCCGACGCGGAGGCCGCGCTGACGATCGCCCGTTCCCTTGGCGAGCGCAGGCTGGTCGTCTCCGCGGAGATCCATCTCGGCTGCGCGCTGACCCTCCGTGGCCGGTACGACGAGGCGATCGACCGCCTACGCGCCGCGGCCGAAGAGACCGCGCGGACCGGCGATGACGACCTCCACGGGCAGGCGCTGAACCACTGTGCCGAAGCCGAGAAGCGGGCCGGAAAGTATGTGGAGGCGATCGAGCACCAGACCGCCTCCCTCGCGATCGACCGCCGGTTCGGCGACGACGGTTATGTTGCCGTATCGCTGAACAATCTGGCGGAACTGCACCTCGGACTTGGTGATCTCGAAGCCGCGCGGCGCTGCGCGCGATCGGCGATCGAACTGACCGAGCAACGCGGGTTCCTGCTCCAGGAAGCGGTTTCCCGACGAATCCTGGGCCGGATACTGCGGGCGTCCGGAGCCGTCGAAGACGCTCGCGTGCAGCTCGCGCTCGCCCTTGAGCTGTACAAACGCGTCAGCCCGCGGCATGCGCCCGCCACGGCGGACGGATCGGCCGCCCTGGAGCTTGAACGCGGTTAGCGAATTCTTAGTGACTTCGCTCGTAGTTGGCGTAGGGTTCGACCTGGGCCGTCTGACGCAATGGGGGAGCGTCAGACGGCCGTTTGCTTTCCTGCCATGGTATTACTGGCGGTACTGTTTTGGGCTCAGACCGTAATGGCTTCTGGACGCGAAGGGGTCCGGACAGCCCCGGAACCACGCTCGCACGCTGACCGCGCTCGGTGCCTCGGCGCTGTTCACCACAGGCGCGGCTCATTGACTGAACAGGGTGACTTCCGGGGTGATGTCGAGCAGTTCGTGGACGGGACGGCCCCGCCTGCCGTCGATCGTGGTGGTGCGGACGACCCGGAGCCGCGCGGTCACCGGGCGGTCCAGGTTCTCCTTGATCTGGTCCAGCAGATCGGGCGACACCGCGCCCTGGATCGTGCCACCCGACTCGCGTTCCAGATAGAAGATCCGGCGGCGGGTGCGGACACCGTCGAGCCGCCCGGACACCGTCTCGTACCCGACGGCGTCCCGGGATTCGCGCAGGCTGGCCTGGAGCACCCTGGCCTGCTCGAAGGTCATGCTCCTGGACACGTCCTCACCCGAGGTCGGCGTGAGCCGCAGCCCGATGCCGGCGTTCTTGACCACCGCGTTGACGATGTCGCTGACCGCGTTTCGCACGGTGTCCCGTTGCAACAGCACGGCGTCGAGCGCGCCGTCGTCGGATCCGTTGGCGGGCAGGAAGTCGCACAGCTCCTTCACCGCTCGCTCGGAAAGCGTTTCGATCCCGTCGTGGATGAGCGCGTCGTCCGGGACGGGCTCGGGGAAGCCGAAGAAGATCGTGTTCCCGGCCTGGCCGCGCTGGAGCAGCGGCGCCTTGTCACGATCGGTGGGCTGGACGTAGGTGATCTCACCCTGCGGGTTCCGGATGATGTGCCCGATCTTCGCCGTGGCGTCCTGCAACGCGCGGCTGATGTCGGAGAAGGTATAGGCGTCGAGGTTGGACGAGCCGAGCATGGATACCTTGAGCAGCGGTGACCGCGCGGTGCGCTCGAACTTGGCATGCGCGGCCATCGCCGAGGCGCGGGCCAGGTCGTCCAGCCAAGTGCCGCCGGGAATGTCGTCGGCGATCCGCCGGAACTCCATTACCACACCACCTCGGGGAATCCTCGCGTGCCACCCGCGGACCAGGTTCGTGCCCAGGTCTCCTCGTCCCCGGGGAAGCACAGGAACCCGTCGAGCAGACCACCGACGGGCTGCACCTGGTCGAGGTACATCGCGGGCTGGCCGACGATCACGCCGCGCAGGGTGAGCAGGCCGTACAGCGAGTCGCGGGCGGGGCCGGTCATCCGCTTGAGGCTGCCCCAGTCGTCCGGCATCAGCACCACGTCGAGCCCGCTCGGCACGAACTCGCTGCGGGCGATGAAGGCACCACCGACCCAGGCGCGGCCGGCGGGGATGATCCGCGCGACCGCGCCCAGATAGCTGTTCAGCGCGCTGAACAGGATCTCGCGGTCGTTGCGGTGCGGGGCGTCGAAGACGAGTCGTTCATAGATGTCGGCAAGGTCGGCGGGAAGCCGCCCCGGTGGGAGAAACCCCTCCAGGGTCCAATGCGGGAGCGGCATGGGTCAAAGCTATCAGGAGGTGGCTGGCCTCAGCCCGCGGTGGCGTGGTCCTCGGCGGTGGGGGCCTGGAGCGGGAGGAGCGGGGAGAGCTGCGGGCGCTTGGGGGACAGACCGTCGCCCATGGACTGGCCGCGCAGGTGGCGCCGGATCCACGGCAGCAGGTGTGTCTTGGTCCAGGCCAGGTCGGAGCGGCGGAGGGTGATCCAGTCGCGCGGGGTGTCGACGGCGGGCCACGGTTCCCGCCAGTCCTCGGTCGTGGGCACGCCGAGCACCTCGGCCGTGTGCAGCGCGATCCGGTGGTGGCCCTCGGGCGTGAAGTGCAGCCGGTCGTCGCTCCAGGCGCGCGGGTCGTGCAGCACGTCCATGGCCCACAGGTCGACGACCCTGGCGCCGTGCCGGTGCGCGATGGCCCAGAGGTTCGCGTTGTAGATGCCGATCTTGCCGCGCAGCACGTTCATCACCGAGAGCTGCTTGGGGTCGGGGCCGTTGAACAGCAGCACTTCGATGCCCGCGGCCCGCATCTTGGCGATTACCTCGTCGATCTGCGCGGAGATCTCGTCGACGTCGGTGCCGGGCACGATCACGTCGTTGCCGCCGCCGCAGAAGGTGACCAGGCCGGGCTTGGCCTCGAGGGCGAGGGGAACCTGCTCCTCGATGATCTCGGCGAGCATCTTGCCGCGCAACGCGAGGTTCGCGTACTCGAACCCGGGCCGGCCGCCGGCCAGTATCTCCGCCAGCCGGTCGGCCCAGCCGCGGAACGTGCCGTCGGCGAGATGGTCGTTCAGACCTTCGGTGAAACTGTCACCAAGTGCGACGTAGCTCTGGTAGCCATACACGCTGTTGTCCCCTTTCGCCAGCACGTTGATGCAGTTCGCCGTGACCGAGCTTGCACCGGAAATACCGACTTACGCCACCGTCGGTTCCCTCGGACGTCGAGTTTCCTATCTTGACAGCCCGCGCGTCACCACTATTCCCGGCTGGCATCACGATCGTGTGGCCAAGGTCTCTTCGAACATCGTTCGGGTCATCAGGCAGGCTGTAAGGGTGACCTCACAAGGTGGCCCCGAGCGCGAATCTCTCGCCGGCATTCTTGGTGGTCGCAAAAGCGCCCTCGACGCGAGCCTGCCCCCGCTGGCCTTCGTGCTCGGCTGGCTGATCGCCGGGAGTTCGATCGCCTGGGGCGCGGTGTCCGCGATCGGCGTCGCCGTCGTGGTGGGCGCGGTCCGGCTGGTTCGTGGGGACCGGGCGCGGGTGGTGGTGGTCAGCCTTGCCGCGGTGATCGTCGCGGCGCTGATCGCCCTGCACACCGGGCGGGCGCAGGACTTCTTCCTCATCCAGTTGCTGTCCAATGTGGCCAGCGCGCTGCTGTGGGCGGCGAGCGTGGTCGTCCGCTGGCCGTTGCTCGGTGTCGTGGTCGGACTGCTGCTCGGCCAGAAAACCCGGTGGCGCAAGGATCCGGTGTTGCTGCGCGCCTACTCGCGGGCGAGCCTGCTGTGGTCGTGCCAGTACCTGCTGCGGGTCGCGGTCTACCTGCCGCTGTGGTGGGCTGGACAACTCGTCGCGCTCGGCGTGGCACGCACCGTGCTCACCTGGCCGCTACAAGCGCTCACCATCGCGGTCAGCGGCTGGGTGCTGTACCGGTCACTGCCCGCCGATCACCCGGGCCTGCGGCTGGCGGAGAAGTAGACGGCCCCCGGCGAGGGGGAGGTCCGGGGGCCGGGTCCCACCGTACGCGAGTGCGGCCGTTCGGGACAGTGCGGCGGCGAATAACCGGTCAAACACGTTGTTCGGGCCGGCGGGCGGTTTCGCCGTAGGCGTCGACAGCGGCCAGCCAGGCCGCCCCGAGCACCCCGTCCGAGCTGGCGTGGACTTCGATCCCGGCGAGCTTGTCCCGCACCTTCGCGCCGACCGGTCCGGAGAGCACGCTGCCTACGAGCACGACGGGCGTGTCCTCGCCGGGCTCTCGCGTGGCCATCGCGGTCTCCGCCAGCAGGGCGGCCGCCCGGTCGATGATCTCGCCCGCGTCGTCCGAGCCGCTCACCAGCGGTGCGAACCGGGCAAGGCGGATCGGTGGCTCGCCGTTGACGACGGTGATCAGCCTGCGCCAGGCGTGCATCCGGTCGCCCGCGTCCACCCCGGCCTCGGCCAGCACCGCCGTCGACAGCGCACCCAGCGTGGCCCCGCGGCTCAGTTCGTCGAGAGCTCGCCGGACGGCTTCCCGCCCGAGCCAGAATCCCGACCCCTCGTCACCGAGCAGCCACCCGTAACCGCCGGCGGTGGAGACCATGCGGCGCTTGCGGATCCTGCCCGCGATCGACCCCGTGCCCGCGACCAGCACGGTGCCGTCCGGGGCCGAGGTCGCCGAGGCGAACGCCGCTTCCGCGTCGCTGAGCACGCCGACCTTGGCCAGGCCGAGTCGCTGCCAGGTGGCCTCGAACAGGGCCGCGATCGCCGGGTCGGTCAGCTTGCTGGAGCCCGCCATCCCGACTACGCAAGCGTTTGCCTGCCGGGGATCGAGGTCGCCGAGCGCTGCCGCGACGGCTTCGCCGATCCGGGCGGCGGCCTGCTCGGGCGGGTGTGAGTTCGGGTTCGCGCCGCCGGACCCACCACTGCCGAGCACGGTGCCGTCCTCGGCGACGGCCAGCGCGCGGGTCGACGTGCCGCCCGCGTCCACCCCGACTACGAACCGGGTCATCGCGTCTTCGTCACCTTGCGCAGACCGCGCGGGCGGTCCGGATCGCCGCCGCGCGCCAGGGCCAGACCAAGCGCGAGGTTCTGCACCGGGAGCACCTCCAGTACCGGCGCCAGCTCCTCGGCCACGGCAGGCACCGGAATCCGGACGGCGGCAGGCACGTCGGCGCTCGACGAACCGAGTGCGAGCACGTCCGCACCACGTTCGGCGACCGCGTCCAGCACGTCGTGCATGGCCTGACCACCGCGGCCCGCTCCGGTGACCGCGAGGACGGCGGTCCCTTCGTCGACGGCGGCGACCGGACCGTGCAGCAGGTCTGCCCCGCTGTACGCGCGGGCGGCCAGGTAGCTGGTCTCGGCGAGCTTGAGCGCGGATTCCAGTGCCGTGGCATAGGAGTAGCCGCGGCCGGTGGTGATGATCCGGTCCACGAAACGGTACCGGTCGACGGCGTGCCGCACCGGCACCGCGAGCGCTTCCTGAGCCAGCGCACCGAGTTCCGCGGCCTCGGCGCCATCGCCCCCGCGCACGGCGTCGATGAGCAGGTAGAGCGCCAGCAAGGTGGCCGAGTAGGTTTTGGTCGCGGCGACGGCCTGCTCGACGCCCGCGCCGATGTCGACGGCGAGCTCCGCCGCCTTGTGCAGCGGCGAGGACGGTGTATTGGTCACCGCCACCGTCAAGGCGCCCTGCTCCCGCGCGGTTTCGGTGAATTCGAGCAGATCCGGCGAACCGCCGCTCTGGCTGACGGAGATCAGGAGCACGTCCCGCAGGTCGGGACGCGCGCCGTAGAGTGTGACGGTCGACGGCGAGACTAGCCCGGCCGGCAGTCCGAGAAGTACCTCGATCAGGTACTTCGCGTACAGCGCGGCATGGTCGCTGGAACCGCGCGCGGCCAGCAACGCGAACCGGGGCGGTCGTCGCGCGATCACCTCGGCCACGTTGGCGATTCCCGTCCGCCGTGCCACCAGCCCGGCGAGCACGGTGGGCTGCTCGGCGATCTCGGCGGCCATGTGTTGTCCGGGTACTGTCATCGGCATCCCTTCACCGGGTGAGCTTGTTCGGAACCGGGAGTGCCGACATCCACTCGCAACAGTTCCTTTTGAGGTCTAGACCAATAGTACCCCGAGCAAACCGGCATGTGGAAAGGGTAGTTTCATCCTGGACTCGGTGCGCGGTTCGAGGAGGAGTCAAGTCATGGTGGAGTTAGCAACGCGAGGCCAGCGCGAGCCGAAGTACTGGGCGTTGAAGCAGCATCTGCTCGACCTCCTTGGCGCGATGCCGCCCGGTTCGCCGATCCCCACAGAGCGTTCACTGGCCACCGATTTCGCGGTTTCCCGCACGACGGTCCGGCAGGCGCTCGCGGATCTGACGGCCGAAGGCAGGTTGCATCGTGTTCAAGGCAAGGGCACTTTCGCCGCCGAGCCGAAGATGGCGCAGCGGCTGCAGTTGTCCTCCTACACGGAGGACATGATCGCCCTGGGTCGGGAACCGTCGTCCAAGCTGCTGGAGATCGACGAACTGCCGAGCGAGCACGATCTCGCGAAGCTGCTCGGCATCCGCAGCGGCGCCAAGGTACTGCGGATGCGCCGGCTGCGGCTGGCCGACGGGGAGCCGATGGCGCTGGAGACAACGCATCTGCCGCTCGCCCGGTTCCGGGGCCTGCGCAAGCACGTGGCGGCCGGCGGTTCGCTCTACGCGGCGCTGCGCGAGCAGTACGGTGTCGAGATGGAGCGTGCGGAGGAAACGATCGAGACAGCGCTCGCCGGGCCGCGGGAGGCCGACCTGCTCGGCGCGGACGTGGGCAGCCCGATGCTGCTGCTGTCGAGGCATTCCTTCGGCGCGGATGGCAAGCCCGTCGAGTACGTCGTGTCCATCTACCGAGGTGACCGGTACAAGTTCGTGGCGACACTGACGAAACCGTGACGATCGCCTGGGGGAGCGGACAGGCGCGCGGCGTGCTCGCGGCGACCGTGCTGGGTTCGGGCATGGCCATGCTCGACGGCACGATCGTCAATGTCGCGCTGCCCAGGATCGGGACCGAACTGGATGCGTCCGTTTCGGGTCTGCAATGGATCCTGGACGGCTACCTGCTCGCGCTGGCCTCGCTGATCCTGATCGCCGGCTCGCTCGGCGACCGGTACGGCAGGCGGCGGATGTTCGTGCTCGGCGTGGTGTGGTTCGGCGTCGCTTCGGTCTTGTCGGCGGCGTCGGTCTCGACGTCGATGCTGGTGGGGATGCGGGTGTTGCAGGGTGTCGGTGGCGCCTTGCTGACCCCGGGGTCGCTGGCCATTCTGGAGACATCGTTCGTCCGCGCGGACCGTGCCCGCGCGATCGGGGCCTGGTCGGGGCTCGGCGGGATCGCGGCGGCGATCGGGCCGCTCGTCGGCGGGCTGCTGGTGCAGGTGTGGTCGTGGCGGCTGGCGTTTCTGATCAACGTGCCGATCGCGACGGCCTGCGTGTGGCTCGCGCGCAAGTACGTGCCGGAATCCCGCGATGTGACCAGTGCCGGGCGGCCCGACGTGCTCGCCGCCGTGCTGGGGGCGCTCGGGCTCGGCGGCGTGACGGCCGCGCTGGTCGAAGCCCCCGCCCGGGGTGTGGGGCACCCCCTGGTGCTCGTGACGGCCGTGGCCGGTGTCGCGGGGCTGGCGCTGTTCGTCCGGCTTCTCCTCCGTTCCGCAGACCCCCTCGTGCCGCCGTCGTTGTTCGCCGACCGCACGTTCACCCTGGCCAACGGGCTGACCTTCGTCGTGTACGCGTCGCTTGGCGGGGTGCTGATGTTGCTGACGATGCAACTTCAGGTGTCGCTGGGTTATTCACCGACCGCGGCGGGATCGGCGACCCTGCCGATCACCGCGATCATGCTGGTGTTTTCCGGGCGCTCCGGGCAGCTGGCGCAGCGCATCGGACCGCGGTCACAGCTCGTCGCCGGTCCCCTGCTGATCGCCGCCGGGATGCTGCTCATGCTGCGAATCGCGCCCGGCGCTTCCTATCCGACCGTGGTGCTGCCCGCCGTGGTGGTGTTCGGGCTGGGGCTGGCCGCCGTGGTCGCGCCGGTGACCGCGACCGTGCTCGCCGCCGCGCCGGACCGGCACGCGGGAGTCGCCTCGGGGGTCAACAACGCGGTCGCGAGGGCGGGCAGCCTGCTGGCCATCGCGGTGCTGCCGGCGATCGCGGGGCTGCGGGGAGAGTCCTATTCGGACCCCGCGGTGCTGACCGCGGGATGGCGGATATCCCTGGTCGTGTGCGCCGGGCTCACCATTGTTGGCGGTCTGTTGGGCGCCGGCGTCCGAAACGACGTGCTGGCCGAACCCGCGCCGCCTTCGCCGGAGCATCCAAGGCCCGGCGAATGCCTCCACTGCTCGGTCGTTTCACCGCCGACTCACGTGGGTAAGTAAGGCGTTAGCGCTCACCTTCTTGTCCAATGTGGACTTTGAACGTGGCGCACCTCACCTGCTGCTAACATCGGGAGTGTTTCGTTCGATTAACTCGTTGGCAACGGTGAGATAAAGAGCAGTGGCGAGTAGAACGGAACCATGGTCGAAAAGGAAGGCGCCGGCGAGAAGCGGGCGTTCAAGCCCGGGCAGGTGATCGCGTCAGCCCTGGCGGCGGTGACGGCGGCTTTTCTCGGGTCGACGCTGGGCGTCGAGGGCACCGTGGCCGGCGCGGGAATCGCGAGCGTGGTCACCACCATCGGGAGCGAGGTGTACCTGCGGTCGCTGCGCAGGACGAGGGACGCGGCGCGCAGGACGAAGGAAGTTCTCGCCCTGACCGACACCCGGTTACGTCAGGAAACGAGGCTGGTCGAGCCGCCGCCGAAGAGCCCGGCGAACCCGTTGATGCGCCCGAACGGCCCGGTGCCGCCCCCGAACGGCCCGACAGGCCACCCGCGGCCGCCGGTCGACCCACGGAACGCGGCAGTGGACCCGAACGCCCCCACGGTGCATCTGCCACGGCCGACCCAGGCCCTGCCAGCCCTGGGCGGCGGCTTGCCCAACGCCGACGCCCCGACCGTGCTCGTCCCGGGTGAGGCCATCGGTCCCGCACCGAAGCCGACGCGTCCGTGGTGGAAGAGCCGGTGGACGCTGGCGGCGGGCATGAGTGTGGTCGCGTTCGTCGTCGGCATGCTCGTGATCACCGGCTTCGAAACGGTCACCGGCCACGCGGTGTCCGGCGGCACCGGCACGACGATCAGCAGGCTCGGCAACGGCGGCGCGTCGAAGGACAAGCCCACGACCCCCGTGCACCCGACAACCACCGAGACACGCACCAACACCGTCACGCCGTCCAGCCGGACAGGCCGGCCCAGCAGCAGCGCGCCGGTGACCCCGACCGAGGACTCGGCGGAGAGCAGCGCCCCGTCGTCCTCCTCGTCGGCCCCACCGTCGAGCGCTTCTTCCCCCACCAGCGGCTGACAACTCGCGAGTCGGGCTTTCGCGACGGGCGAGTCGGGCTTTCGGGTCGGGCGAGTCGGGCTTTCGGGTCGGGCGAGTTCGGCTTTCGGGACGCGTGAGTTCGGGGTTCGCGGCGGGCGAGTTCGGGGTCCTAGGCAAGCCGGCGACGAATTGCCCGCGCGGCGGCCTCCGGGTCCTCGGCCTCGGTGATCGCACGGACGACCACCACGCGGGACGCCCCGGCCCGCACGACCTCCGGCAGCCGGGTCAGGTCGATCCCGCCGATGGCGAACCACGGCCGGTCGGTGCCGAAGGCCGCCGCCGTGCGGACGAGATCGAGACCGGGCGCGGGACGGCCGGGCTTGGTCGGGGTCGGCCAGCACGGCCCGGTGCAGAAGTAGTCGACGCCGGGCTCCCGTGCCGCCGCCTCGGCCTGCCCGACCGTGTGCGTGGAGCGTCCAATGACCGGGTTCTCGCCGAGGATGCGCCGGGCGACGCTGACCGGGAGGTCGTCCTGGCCAAGGTGCAGCACGTCGGCGTCCACGGCCAGCGCCACGTCCGCGCGGTCGTTCACCGAGAGCAACGCGCCGTGCCGCGCACACGCCTCCGCGAGAACCTCGAGCGCGGCCAGTTCCTGCATCGCCTCAAGGGGAACCCCGTCCGTCTTGTCCCGTAGCTGGACGATGTCGACCCCGCCCGCGAGCGCCGCGTCGGCGAACTCCGCGAGGTCTCCGATGTCCCGGCGGCCGTCGGTGCACAGGTAGAGCCGTGCCTCGCCGAGCCGCTTCCTGATCTGTTCACCGTTGAGCCCTGGCATGGTTCGAACGTATATGCTGGAGGAGTCCGCACGGGAGCCCGGGGCATGGGCTGAGAGGGAGCTGTCGCCGCTCCGACCGTGGAACCTGATCCGGATCATGCCGGCGCAGGGAGCGTGATTTCGTGAGAAGCAACCGGATCGCCGTGGTCGGCGGTGGCGTGATCGGGCTGTCCGTGGCCTGGCGGGCCGCGGCGGCCGGGCACCGGGTGACAGTGGTCGACCCCAAACCCGGCCGCGGGGCTTCCTGGGTGGCGGGCGGGATGCTTGCCCCGATCGCGGAGGCCTGGCCCGGTGAGGAGGCCGCGCTGCGGCTGGGCGAGGAATCCCTACGGCGCTGGCCCGCGTTCGCCGAAGAGCTCGCGGCGGATGGGGGTGGGCCCGGGCTGTCCATGGCGGGCACCGTCGTGGTCGCGCTCGACCGCGGAGACGCCGACCAGTTGGCCATCCTCGCGGACTACCTCGGCTCCGTCGGGCGCGCGGTCGAGACGGTGACCGGCAGGCGGATGCGGATCGTCGAACCGGGGCTCAGCGGCGCGGTGCGCGGCGGGCTGCTCGTGCCGGGCGATCTCGCCGTGGACAACCGGAAGCTGCTGCGGTCCCTGCGCGCCGCCGCGGACCGGTGCGGAGCGGAGTTCCTGGCGGAGAAGGCGACCGAGGTCGCCGCGGGACACGTCACGACGAGTCAAGGTGACCTCACCTGCGACGTGGCCGTAATCGCCGCGGGCGCGTGGAGCGCGAACCTGCACCCGGAGCTGAAAGGTGCCGTGCGGCCGTTGAAGGGCGAGATCCTGCGGCTGCGCGCGCGCCGGACGAGCCTGCCGCCGCCGTCCCGCACGGTGCGCGCGGTCGTTGAGGGACGGCCGATCTATCTGGTGCCGCGTGCCGACGGTGAACTCGTGCTCGGCGCCACCCAGTACGAGGCCGGGTTCGACGAGACCGTAACGGCGCGAGGAGTCCGTGAACTCCTCGAAGGCGCCGAACGGATCTTCCCGGGCATCGGGGAGTACGAGCTGGTGGAGATCGCGGCCGGGTTGCGCGCCGCGAGCGTGGACACCCTGCCGTTCCTCGGCGAACTCGGCGACGGGGTGTTCGCCGCCACCGGACATCACCGCAACGGGTTGCTCATGGCGCCGGTGACCGCGGACGCGATCGTCGCCTGGCTTGCCGGGGAGAAACCACCGGAGGGCGTCGAGGCGGCACATCCCGGCCGGCTCAGGTGATCGGAGGGCAAGTTGGAGGTACAGGTCAACGGGGACTGGAGGTCGTTTCCGGACGGCGCCACCGTTCTCGGACTGCTTGCGGCGCTGGGTACCACGCAGCGCGGGATCGCGGTCGCGCTGGACGGCGAGGTCGTCCGGCGCGCGGACTGGGCCGGGGTCGTGGTACAGCCGGGGGCGCGACTGGAAATCCTGACAGCGGTGCAAGGTGGGTGAGGAAATGCCGGACGAGGAGATCCACGACGAGCAGCTGGTGATCGGCGAGCACAAGCTGACCTCCCGGTTGATCATCGGGACCGGTGGTGCGGCGAACCTCGCCGTGCTGGAGCGCGCTCTGGTCGCCTCCGGCACGGAACTGACCACGGTGGCGGTGCGGCGGGCCGACGCCGAGGGCGGCTCCGGGGTGCTGGCGCTCCTGCGCCGCCTGGGGATCCGGCTGCTGCCGAACACCGCGGGCTGCCGCAGCGCCGCCGAAGCCGTGCTCACCGCGCGCCTTGCCCGTGAGGCGCTGGAGACCGACCTGATCAAGCTGGAGGTGCACGCCGACGAGCGCACCCTCCTGCCCGACCCGGTCGAAACGCTGGACGCGGCGGAGCAACTCGTCGCAGGCGGGTTCACCGTCCTGGCCTACACCAACGACGACCCGGTGCTCGCCCTGCGGCTCGAGGAAGCCGGGTGTGCCGCCGTGATGCCGCTGGGCGCGCCCATCGGCACCGGTCTGGGCATCCGCAATCCGCACAACATCGAGCTCATCGTGGCCAGGGCCGGGGTGCCGATCGTGCTGGACGCGGGCATCGGCACGGCGTCGGACGCCGCACTGGCCATGGAATTGGGCTGCGACGCCGTGTTGCTGTCCACCGCGGTCACCCGTGCGCAGGACCCGGAACGGATGGCGTACGCGATGCGCTCGGCCGTCGTCGCGGGCAGGCTCGCGCGCGGCGCGGGCCGGATCCCGCAGCGGTTCTGGGCGCACGCGTCGAGCCCGCCGCGTTGGTAATGGGGCCTTCGGCGGACAAGGTGCGCTCTTTACCACGATTTCTTCCGCGTAGCCCGTATTGTGGTCGCACCTCGTGGTCGGGGACCCGTTGGGCAGAAGGAGCATGGGTGGTGGACCAGTCGTCAACCGAGGATGTCGCTGGGCGACTTTTCCTGGCGGTAGGAAGGCTGTCCAGGTCCCTGCGCCAGGCGGGTGCGCCCGGCCTGGGTCACGGGTCGATCTCCGCGCTGGCCACACTCGTCGCGCTGGGACCGATGCGGTTGGGCGATCTCGCCGCGAAGGAGGGGGTGGCCGCGGCGACCATGTCGAGGATCGTCGCCTCGCTGGTGGAGGCCGGCTACGCGCGCCGCGAGCCCGATCCGATCGACCGCAGGGCGTGGCTCGCGACCGCGACCGAGCAAGGCGAAAGCACGCTCAAGAATGTCTGGTTGACCCGTGTTCACGAGCTGGGCAGGCGCTTGGAGCGACTTCCCGAGCACCATCGTGATGCCATCGCCGCGGCCCTGCCCGCGTTCGAGGCCCTTCTCGCCGACGACAGTCTTACCTGACTAGTTCCGGTTTTCCGGGGAGAGGCGCCAGAAGGCGGAGACCGGGCCGACCTTGGCTCCCATCGGGTACGAGTGCGCGACCGCGTTGCTGACGAACCACTTGGCGAAGCGCGCGGCTTCGGGCACGCTCATGCCCCGGGCCAGACCGGCCGTGAGCGCGGAGGCCATGGCATCGCCGGCGCCATGCGTGTGCGGAGTGGCCAAACGCGGCCCCGGCAGTTCGACGAACTTCTCACCGTCGTACAGGAGATCCACGCACTCCGGATCCTCGGTGAGGTGGCCGCTTTTCACCAGCACATACCGCGGCCCCAGCGCGTGTAGCGCGATCGCGGCCTCGTGCATGAGCTCGCGGTCGGTCACGGCCAGACCGGTGAGCAGCCTGACTTCGTCGAGGTTCGGCGTGAGCACGGTCGCGCGCGGAAGCAGCAGGTCCCGCAGGGCGTCGAGGCCGGCGTCGTCGAACAGCGGATGCCCGTGCATCGAGGCCGCGACCGGATCGACGACGAAGGGCACCTGCCGGTCGCGGCCGATGTCGGCCTTGCCGCAGGCCTCGGCCACCGCCGCGATGATCTCTGCCGAAGCCAGCATCCCCGTTTTCGCGGCGCCGACGCCCATGTCCGTGGCGACCGCCTCGATCTGCCCCGCCACGATGTGCGGCGGGAGGTCAGCGCGGTCGTGCACACCGAGCGTGTTCTGTACGGTCACCGCGGTGACCGCGACGAGCCCGTGCACGCGGCAGGTCAGGAATGTCCGCAGGTCCGACTGCAGGCCGGCGGCGCCCCCGGAGTCGGAGCCGGCGATCGTCAGAGCCGTGGGGTAACTCTCCTCGGTCATGGATACCTCGGTCATGAACACAGTCTGGCCGAAGGTCACCACCCCTTGTGGAGGTCGACCCGCCAGAACTGGGAAACCGGGCCGATGCCCTCGCCGAGCGGGTAGGCCTCGGCCACGGACCGCTCGATGAACCGCTTGCCCTCGGCGACGGCGTCGGGCACGCCGAGTTCGTGGGCCAGCGCCGCGGTGATGGCCGACGCCAGGGTGTCCCCGCCGCCGTGGGTGTGCGGTGTCTCGTGCCGGTGGCCGGACAGCTCGATGTACTGCACACCGTCGGAGAGCAGGTCGACGCACTCCGGATCGTCGTACAGGTGGCCTCCCTTGACCAGCACCCAGAGCGGCCCGAACTCCAGCAGCGCGTCCGCCGCGCGCCGCTGGTCCTCCCGGTCGGTCACCTCGACGCCGGTGAGCAGCCGCACCTCGTCCAGGTTCGGGGTGACCAGCGTCGCGCGCGGGAAGAGTTCGGTGCGGATCGCCTCCAGCGCCTCCTCGCGCAGCAACGCGTCGCCGTGCATCGACGCCGCCACCGGGTCCACCACGAGCGGGAAGTGCGCGTCTCGTCCGATGTGGACCTCATCGAGGGTCTTGGCGACCGTCTGGATGATCTCCGCGGTGGCCAGCATGCCGGTCTTCGCCGCGTGCACGCCCATATCGCCCGCCACCGCCTTGATCTGGGCGCTGACCACCTCGGGCGGGATCTCGGTGAATCCCCGCACACCCAGCGAGTTCTGCACGGTGACCGCCGTGACGGCGGTCAGGCCGTGCACGCCGCAGGCGAAGAAGGTGCGCAGGTCGGCCTGGATGCCCGCGCCACCGCCGGAATCGGATCCGGCGATGGTCAGTGCGGTGCGGGGAGTGGTGGTCATGGCCGGGGCGTTTCTCGCGACGACGGGGCTTCGAGTGCGGGCAGATACACCTGGTTACCGTTCGCGCCGAATTCCTCGGACTTCTCCCGCATACCGGCTTCGATCGCTTCCACTGTGGACAACCCGTGTTCTTCAGCATACTTCCGGACGTCCTGGGTTATCCGCATCGAGCAGAACTTCGGCCCGCACATTGAACAGAAGTGCGCGGTCTTCGCGGGCTCGGCGGGCAGCGTCTCGTCGTGGAAGGAACGGGCCGTGTCCGGGTCCAGGGACAGATTGAACTGATCGTTCCAGCGGAACTCGAAGCGCGCCTTGGACAGCTCGTCGTCCCACTCCTGCGCGTACGGATGCCCCTTGGCGAGATCGGCGCTGTGCGCGGCGATCTTGTAGGTGATCACGCCGGTCTTGACGTCGTCCCGGTTCGGCAGGCCGAGGTGCTCCTTCGGGGTGACGTAACACAGCATCGCCGTGCCGTACCAGCCGATCTGCGCCGCGCCGATGGCCGAGGTGATGTGGTCGTAGGCGGGTGCGATGTCGGTCGCGAGCGGGCCGAGGGTGTAGAACGGCGCCTCACCGCAGAGCCGTTCCTCCAGCTCCACGTTCTCCTTGATCTTGTGCATCGGCACGTGCCCGGGACCCTCGATCATCACCTGGACGTCGTGCTCGCGGGCGATGTGGGTCAATTCGCCCAGGGTCTCCAGTTCGGCGAACTGGGCCCGGTCGTTGGCGTCCGCGATCGAGCCTGGCCGCAGGCCGTCGCCGAGTGAGAAGGTGACGTCGTAGGCCCGCAGGATCTCGCAAAGCTCCGCGAAATGGGTGTAAAGGAAGGATTCCCGGTGGTGCGCGAGGCACCAGGCCGCCATGATCGAACCGCCGCGCGAGACGATGCCGGTCACCCGGTTGGCGGTGAGTGGGATGTAGCGCAGCAGCACCCCGGCGTGCACGGTCATGTAGTCCACGCCCTGCTCGCACTGCTCGATCACGGTGTCCCGGTAGACCTCCCAGGACAGCTTCTCCGGATCCCCGTCGACCTTTTCCAGTGCCTGGTAGATCGGCACGGTACCGACCGGCACCGGCGAGTTCCGCAGAATCCACTCGCGAGTTTCGCGAATGCGCTTGCCCGTGGAGAGGTCCATGATGGTGTCCGCGCCCCAGCGGGTGGCCCACACCATCTTGTCGACCTCCTCCTCGACCGAGGACCACACCGCCGAGTTCCCCATGTTCGCGTTGACCTTCACCAGGAAGTTCTTCCCGATGATCATGGGCTCGCTCTCCGGATGCCGCCGGTTCACCGGGATCACCGCCCGGCCGCGGGCCACCTCGTCGCGGACGAACTCCGGGCTGACCCGCTCCCGGGCGGCCACGAACTCCATCTCCCGGGTGATCACCCCGGCCTTCGCCCAGCCCAGCTGGGTGTTGTGCGCACGCCCGTCCGCCCAGCCACGGCGGAGCGGATGGAGTCCACTGTGGACGTCGATCCGCGCGTCCGGGTCGGTGTACGGGCCGGAGGTGTCGTAGACGTCGAAGTGGCCACCGGTGGACAGCTCGATCCGGCGGGCAGGTACCCGGAGACCGGACTCGGTCTGGTGATACACCTTGCGCGAGCCGGTGATCGGCCCGGTGGTCACGCGCGGCTGAACGTCGTTTTCCAGTGTGGTCACGAAAAATTTCACTCCCTACGCCGGCATTACCCGGTCAGGTTCGGCGGTCGGTGGCACCGGGTCCGAACGGACACCAGCCACCCTCTCAGCCCGCCAAGGCGCGAGCTCCCGCGATTTCAGTTGTGCCTTCGACCATGCCATGCCGAGCCGCGGAGCTCAAGTGCGAGCTAGCTCTCCAGTACTATCGTTACCTCGGACGCCACGAGCACGCCGCCGGAGGTCTGCTCCAGCCGGGCACCGGCTGGAGGAGCCTGATCTGGTCGTGGTTCCACGGGCGGAACTGTCCGAGCGGCCGGACCGCGACCCGGTCCCGGCGTATCGTGCCAAGCTGGTGATGGCGATCGTTTCGAGGAGCAACGCGCGCACCGATCGGGTGGAGAAGCTGTGGGCCTGCGCACAGGCCCCGGTACCGCCGATTCGACGAATACGGGCCGACCGTGACTCTGTTCGCCGATCGGTCGGCGGGCATTACCAGCGTTCCCAGCGCGTCCCGTTCGGCGAATCGATAACGCTGCCCGTTCCGTTCGACCTGGTGCTCGAAAAAAGGAGTTCCAGAGCCGTCGAGGTTCTTCCCGTTCACGCGGGATCGATACAGCGCGCGCGGCCACGAGGACTCCGTGAGCCGATCGGCCGCTTTCTTCGTTTGGGCGAGTGTGGCCGGGCGGGCACGGCCACACTTCCCTTCGTGGCTATCCGATCAACTCGAAACCTTCGGCCATACGCGCGAACAGCGTTTCGTCCTCGTCGGGAATCGAGGTGCCGCAGCCGAGGCAGAAGCTGACCTTGCCTTCGACCACAATGTATTCGCTGACCGCCCACGTGCGCCCGGCGTCGTGCCGTGCGCACCGCAGCAAAGCGCCGGACTTCCCGCCGAGTCCGCTTTCGGTGATCTCGAAGTCCGTGAAACCGGCTGATTCGAGCGACGGCTGAACCAGTTCGGCCAGTTCCAGTGCGCTGCGGCCCGGCCGCACGGCCTGGCGGAACACGATCACCGAGTGCCGCCGGTCGGCCGGGTCACCGAAGCGGACGGTTTCCCACGGGCTGTTCTTCAGGTTCGGCGGCCGCTCGTCCCACCCCCGCGGAATGCGGACGGCATAGCCGAAGTCCGGGTTTTCGACACGTTGCCATTCTGTCGACTGCATCAGGTACTCCTTGCTCTGCCGAAGGTGCCTGAGGGCAGCCGTGTAGGACTCGCCCGTGCGTCGTGCACGTTCGCGGACTCGCCGCTTGAAGTTCTTGTTCGCTGTCATCAGGCCCTCGGCGTCACGAAACCCGGCCCCCGGCGAACGAGCCCGCGACAGGCGGATGATCAGCGATCCGAGGAATGCGTTCCCCTTTGCCTCCACCGTGCGGCCCTGCCGGAGAAGGCCGAAGGAGGTTGGGCGGCGGATCAACGCCTGTCGTCAGGATGGCGAGAGCGTCGCCGCCTGTCAACCGACCAGTTCGCTGGGGTTGGCGATGACGTCCACCATCGCGCCGTTCCGTAGCACGGTCACCGCCAGCCGGGTCCCGATCACCTCGCCGAACAGCCGCCGCTGGATGTCCTGCGCGTCGGACACCCGCTCGCGCCCGACCGTCAGGATGAGATCCCCCGTTCGCAGCCCCGCGCGGTCGGCCGGCCCACCCGGCACGACTTCCACCACCCGCAGCCCGGCGTGCTGGCCGGTGTGCTCGGCGACGTCGCCGGGCAGCGGCGCCGGGACCCCGACCACACCGAGGTATGCCCGGCGGACGCGGCCCTCGACGAGGAGCGTGTCGATGATCCGGCGGGTGGTCGCGTTGATCGGCACGGCCAGCCCGAGCCCGAACCCGGCGACGGCCGTGTTGACCCCGACCACCCGTCCGGAGGAGTCGGCCAGCGCGCCGCCGGAGTTGCCGGGGTTGAGCGCGGCGTCGGTCTGGATGACGTCCTCGATCACCCGCCCCGCGCGACCGGTCCGCACCGGGAGTGCCCGTCCGAGCGCGCTCACCACGCCCGCGGTGACCGACCCGGCCAGCCCGAGCGGGCTGCCGATGGCCACCACGAGCTGCCCGACGACGAGCTTGTCGGCGTCGCCGAGCCGCGCCGCGGGCGGCGCTTCGCCGCGAACGCGCAGCACGGCGAGGTCGGAGAGCGGGTCCGCGCCGATCACGGAGAAGGGCTGCTCGGTTCCGTCGGAGAAGGTCGCCGTGCCGTTCCGGTCGCGGCCTACCACGTGGGCGTTGGTGATGAGGTACCCGTCGTCGGCGAACACCACGGCCGAGCCGCCGCCGACCGCCAGTTGCACACTCGCCACATGCGGAGTCACCTCGGCCGCCACGGTGCTGACCGCCCGCGAGTAGGCGTCAAGCGCTTCGGAGTCCATTCGCCCCACCACCGTTTCCGCAGAGCGCGCCTACTGGTCTGCCCAGTCGCCGATTACACCGTTACATCCAGTGTGCGCCCAGGTGGCGGCCTTGTCGGGGGGCGTTCGCTGTCGGCTTACGGTTCCTTGGGCGGGAGCCAGGACAGGCCGGGCACACCCCACTTGTTGCGCTTGATCATCCGCTTGGCCTCGCGGGCGTGGCGGCCGACGAGCCGGTCGAGGTAGAGGTAGCCGTCGAGATGATCGGTCTCGTGCTGGAGACAGCGGGCGAAGTACCCGGTGCCCTCGACCTCGATCGGGTTGCCGTCGCGGTCGAAACCGGTGACCTTGGCCCAGCCGGCCCGTCCGGTGGGGAAGGACTCGCCCGGTGCGGAAAGGCAACCCTCCCAGTCGGAGTCGGGATCGGGCATGGTCTCCGGGATTTCCGAGGTCTCCAGCTTCGGGTTGACCACCAGGCCCTTGAACCGGTTGCCCTCGTCGTCGGGGCAGTCGTAGACGAACACCCGCAGTGCCGCGCCGATCTGGTTGGCCGCCAGCCCGACCCCTTCGGCGGCGTACATCGTCTCGAACATGTCCTCGGTGAGCGTGCGCAGTTCGTCGTCGAACTTCTCCACCTCGCGGGTGGGGCTGTGCAGCACGGGATCACCGGCGATGCGGATGGGGTGAATCGTCACAACCCGTGATGGTACCCAGGGCGACGTCATGACGCGCCGGGCCGTGATCCCACCACGGACACCGGCCCGCGTGGTTGAATGGCTGCCGCGGAATGACACTCGTGTGATTGGGGTCGGATGGAAGCCGCGGAGAGCCTGCCGAACAACGGCGAGGCGCCGCCCGAGGTGACCAGCGAGCGCGCGCGGTCCCAGGACGCGGGTCCGACCGGCGGGCTCTCTCCGCGTGAGCTCGCGATCCTGGCCTTCGAGCGCCAGTGGTGGCGGTTCCCGGGCGCCAAGGAGCACGCGATCCGCGAGGAGTTCGGCCTCTCCGGCACCCGGTACTACCAGTTGCTCAACCAGTTGCTGGAGAAGCCGGAGGCCCTGCTGGCCGATCCGATGCTGGTCAAGCGACTTCGTAAGCTGCGATCCGTGCGCGCCCGCAAACGGGTGGCGCGGCGGCTGGGGATCGAGGGGCGATGAACTTCTTCCAGGGGCTGTCCCGGCCGATGCGGCTGGCGGGCGTGGTGCTGGTCGGCATCGCGCTGGTCGCCGTGGTGATCGGCACCGTCACCGCGCTCAGCGGTGGGAACAGCCAGAACGCCGCGCCGGCCAGTTCGGCGGCTCCGCCGCCCGGCCCGGGCGGCCCGCCGCCCACGACTTCCCCGTCGTCCGCGCCGGCGAGCACCACGACCACCGTCCCGCCGCCGCCCGCCACGACCACGCAGCCACCGGCCGCGGGCACGACCGCGCCGCCGCCTGCCCAGGGCGGCCAGTCCGACGCCAAGTGGGTCCCGGTGCGGGTCTACAACAACAGCACCATCAAGGGCCTGGCCGCGCGGGCGTCCGACGACTTCCGCGCCGCCGGCTGGAACATCACCGAGTCGGGCAACTACCCGTATGGGGTCATCCCGACCACCACCGCCTACTACACGCCGGGCACCGACGAGGAGACCGCGGCGAAGGCGCTGTCGTCCGCGTTCGGCATGCAGGCCGAGCCGCGTTTCGAGGGCATCCAGAACTCCACCCCGGGCGTGATCGTCATCGTCACCAACGACTACCAGGGTCTGAAGGGCAAGGACGGCTGAAGCGCCCTTGTCATACCTCTTGTTCAGGTAATCGTGCGGCCCCTTCGAGCCGGGGCTTCGCGGTGTGAGGGCACTCGCGAGACTGGTCGGGCAACCCGTTCCTCCTGCGAGTTGCCCCGTCAGTCGATTTCCGGAACAGGCATCGTCTCCGCACCGGGTTCCGAAAGGAATCTTTGCCGCAACAAACAGTTTTGCGACACATTGTCCGCAAAACGGACAATCTTCGTTCTGGCTTGCCGTGGGAACCCGGGCCGGGTTAGCTCCATCCCATTAATGTGAAGGAACTATCCCGTACGAGGTCACTGTGGCAGTGAATTCCGGCGAGCAATCGGACATTCAGAATATCAGGCACAAAGCAGAGCAGGCGAAGGCGCAGCTCCAGCAATTGTCCGCGACGCTGACGAGCAGGGACGGCGCGGCGACCGTGACGGTCAACGCCAGCGGCGCACTCCAGCAGCTTTCGTTCGGCCCGCGGGCCCAGGGGATACCACTTAACCAGTTGGCGGCCTCGGTTCTCGCCACCGCCCAACGCGCCCAGGCGCAGGCGGCTCGGCAGATCGCCGCGGTCATGGCGCCGGTGATCGGGACCGACAGCGACGCCATGAAGTTCCTCGAAGAGCAGCTTCCGGCGCCCGAAGTCCCCGACGAACAGCCTCCTCCCGAGCCGCCCCAGTTCGTCTTCAACGACGAGCAGGCCACGCCGCCGGTGTGGCCACCAGTACCGCCGCAGCCCGGCAGGCCGGCCCCGCCCGCGCAGCCGAGGCCACCGCGTCCGGCACGGCCGCCCGTCGAGGACGACGGCGACGACGATTTCGGATCAGTTCTGCAGAGGGGTTGGTAATGGCAGGCGGATATCAGGTCGACCTGGCGGCGTTCGCCGGGCACGAGTCCGAAGTGCGCGACACGGCCGACAAGGTCCACCAGGCGATCGACGCCACCGGTGCGGCACAGGGGTTGGGCGATTTCAACGCCTTCGGTCTTGTCGGGCAGATCGTCGCCGCGGGTATCGAATACTGGATTCACAGCGCGACTTCGTTCGTGAAGGGACTCGGCGACGCCGGCCACGATCTGGCCGACAAGGTCAAGACGGCGCAAGAAATGCTGTCGGCCCACGAGGAGAACACGAAGTCCACGCTCACCGCGATCGGTAAGGACATCCAGTCATGACCTCCGCGGAGACCACCGAGGCCCCGTCGAGCGAAGGAGGCGAGGAAAACCCGCTCGTCGCGAAGTCCGAATCGTCGTCGGGCTTCTTCACCGGCATGGGCTCCGACGGCGGCAGCCTCGTCGACGACGCCACGGCCCAGACTTCCGGATCCGGGCTGTTCAACGATGTCGCGACGACCGTCAAGGACTTCTCGGACGGCGACTGGCTGCAGGCCGGCTTCGACGTCGCGACGGACGGTCTGGATCTGCTCGGCGCCGCGATGGACCCGCTCGGCACGCTGGCCAGCGCCGGTGTCGGCTGGCTCATCGAGCACATCAGCTTTCTCAAAAAGGGTCTGGACGAGCTCGCCGGCAACCCCGAAGCCGTTACCGCCAAGGCGGTGACCTGGCAGAACGTCGCCAAACAGCTCAACGAGACCGCGGGCGACTACGAGCGGAAAGCCGGCGGCGCCCGTGAGGCGTACAAGGAAGGCGACGGCGCCGCGGCCTACCAGGCCACCGCCAAGAGCTACGCCGATTCCCTGCGAGGAGCCGCCGGACACGCGCAGGGCGCGTCGAACGCGATGCAGGTCGGTGCCGCGATAGTGGGCACCGAACGTGGCCTGATCCGCGACATGATCTCGGAATTCGTCGGTGGGCTGATCGTCAAGGGACTCGCCGCGCTGGCCACCTCGTGGTGCTCCTTCGGCGGGACGGTCGCGGCCTTCATCGCCGACACCGTGGTCGAAGGCGGGATACTCGCCGAGAAGATCAGCACCAGGATCGCGAAGATCGTAGAAAAGATGGAGACGCTGGCCAAGAACGCGGGGAAGTCGAAGGCGGCCATCGAAGCGGCGGCCAACGCGCTGAAGAAGGTCGGCAAGGCCGCTGACCGCGCCGTCGACAAGAGCCTGAATGCGGCCGCCAAGATCGAGTCGAAGGCGAACGAACTCAAGCAGGCGGGTAAGGAAGCCAAGGAAGCGGCCGAGGCGCGCAAGACCGCCGAAGAGATCGAGAAGGCTACCGGAGGAGAAAGGGAAAACCCACTCGAAAAGAGTTTCCTGAACCTGGACAAGTGGGTCGAGAATGGCGGCCGCCCGCCGAAACCGAACTGGGGCGACGGCATCGCGGTGGGAGCCGAGGCCCGGAGGCAGTACAACGAACAAGACACCCGAACGAGCGAGGCCAGCGAAGCGTACGAAGCCGAACACGGCGAGGGCGAATCCGGCGGCGAGGCCGAAGGAGGATCCGGCGATTAGCGGCTCACCGGGTGCGAACCGCACGGTGTCCGGCGAGGTGGAACAGGCCAACTTCGCCGGACGTCTTCATGCGTCGCAGCGAAAGACAGTTCTCAGGAGCCTGCCCATCGAGTACGGCGCGATCGTGACCGGGATCGTCTGGACGGCGCTGGCCAAGCCCGCCGCGGAGGAGAGGATCGCGCGATACGGGAATATCCTGCCGAGACCGGACCTGGTCTATCTGGGCCTCGGGTTGCTGATGCTGCTGCTTGGGCTGTGGGCGGTGCTACCGCGAGTCCTCGAAGTGCTGTCCGGCCGGGTGCGGATGATGCACGGCCGACTCGAATCGGCGGACATGTACCAGGAACAAGAGCGGTCAGGTCTTTTCACGCGCGTTTCCTACAACGCGCAGTCCCGCTTTCGTGTCAATATCGGTGTCTGGTCGCTTCCGGTGGATCCGCGCATCCCCGTCACCGCGCACGGTGGTCAGGAAGTCACCGTCTTCTTCACGCCCATTCGCGGCCGGGTGGTCGGAATCAGTCCGGGAGCCGTTCCCGGCACGGCGGGCGAGCCCATGACCCCCGGAGAGGCCGAGCTGGCTCAGGTGAACCTCGCGGGCGGGTTGCATCCTTCCCAGCGAAAGTACGTCAGGCGAGGCTACGCGTGGCCGCTGGCGTGGCTCGTTTTCGGTGTCTTCTATCTGTACGTCGGTACCGTTTCGAAAGATCCCGGGCCCTTTGTCGGGCTAGCCGTGCTCCTCCTGTTCTTGTTTCTCCGGATGACCTACCGAAAGGTCCGCGAGATTCGCGCCGGACGGGTCGAGCCGCTCAACGGAAACCCTCGTATCCGGGTCGACGAATCCAATTTCAGCGGGCTCGCGGTGCTGGGTCCCACTCCTGGCCGGGTGCGCCGGGCTCTGGCACCCAGATACACCATCCTCGTCAGCGGCCGGGAATTCGCGGTAAGCCACCGCATCCGGCTGCACCCGGCGCGCCACAACACCGTATTCGTCACGCCTCGCCTGCAACGCGTCGTGAACGTCGTCCCCAGTCGTTGAAAGGGAGTCGTTGAAAGGGAACTGTCAACGCGCGCTCGCGTAAGCCTCCAGCGCGGCGAGCTGTGCCGGGTCAAGGGACGGGCGGACGGTGTCGCGGGCCTTGGCCAGGTGGGCCGCCGTGACCTCGGTGGCCTCCAGTGACTCGCGCATGGCGGTGAGTGCCGCTTCGCGGACCAGCGCCGCGCAGTCCGCCGCGGAGTAGCCGTCCAAACCGGATGCCATTTCGGCGAGGTCCACATCGGGTGCCAGCGGAGTGTTCTTCGCACTGGAACGAAGAATTTCCGCGCGTGCTTCGGCGTCGGGTGGTGGCACGTAGACCAGGCGTTCCAAGCGTCCCGGCCGCAGCAGCGCCGGGTCGACCAGCTCCGGACGGTTGGTGGCGCCGAGCACGACGACGTCCCGCACGGGTTCGACCCCGTCCAGCTCGGTGAGCAGCGCGGCGACCACCCGGTCGGACACCCCGGAGTCGCCGGACTGGCCACGTCGTGGGGCCAGCGCGTCGACCTCGTCGAGGAAGATCAGTGAGGGCGCGGCGTCGGCGGCCTTCCGGAACAGTTCGCGGACGGCACGTTCGGACTCGCCGACCCACTTGTCCAGCAGCTCGGCACCCTTGACCGCGAACACGTTCACCGCTCCGGTGCCGGCCAGCGCGCGCACCAGGAACGTCTTCCCGCCGCCCGGCGGCCCGTACAGCAGGACTCCGCGTGGTGGCGCGATGCCCAGCCGGGCGAAGGAGTCCGGGTAGCGCAGCGGCCACAGCACGGCCTCGGTCAGCGACTGCTTGACCTCGGTCATGTCCCCGACGTCCGCCAGGCTGAGCCCGCCGGTGGCGAGGTTGTCCGAAGTGGACATCGAGATCGGCCTGACCGACTCCAATGCGCCCAGCAGGTCCTGCTGGGAGATCCGCGGTTCGTCCGCTTCCCGTTGCCGCAGCGCCGCCCGGACCGCCGCGTCCCGGCGGAGCGCAAGCAGGTCTGCGGCGACGAAACCGGGCGTCCGCTCGGCGATCGCCGCCTCGTCCACGGTCGGCTCCAGCGGCACGTCCCTGAGCAGGACGCGCAGCAGTTCGGTCCGGATCCTGGCGTCGGGCAAACCGATCGACAGCTCGCGGTCGAGCAGGTCGGCGGCGCGCAACCGGGGGTCGCAGGCTTCGGGATGGGCGGTCGTGGCGATCACCGCGAAGCCGGGCTTGGCCAGCGCATCCCGCAACTCGTTCAGCAGTACGGTCGCCACCGGGGGTGGCTGGGTGGCCGGCAGCAGTACGTCGACGTCGGTGAGGACCAGCACCGTCGGTTGCTCGGCGGTCGCCTGGCGAAGCGTCTCCCGGAGCCGGGAGGCCGCGGCGTTCGGCTCCAGCACGGCGATACCGGGCGCGGCCAGGCTGACCACCCGCACCTTTTCCGCGGTCGCGACGGAACAGACCAGAGTCGACTTGCCGACCCCTTCCGGGCCGGACAGCAGCACTCCCAGCCGGGCGGAAGTGCCCAGCCGCGCCAGCAGTTCCGGCCGATGGAAGGCGAGATCGAACCACTCCGCCAGCTTCCGTGCCGGGACACCCGCCCCGACGAGGTCGCTGACCGGCACGGTGGTGGTTTCGGGTTCGGTGACGATCTCCACGTCGAGGTGGTCATCCACGGGGGACTGTGGCGCCGGGGCAGCCTGTTCCCGGGGCGTGGAGTCACGCCAGGTGACCACTGTGGACGGTCCCACGGTGACCACGCCGCCGGGATCGGTCGCGGTGACGGTGAGGAGTTCGGTGGTCCAGGTCGCGCCGATGGCCCTGGACAGCTGGCCGCGCACCGACGCCGGGTCCGAGCCGGGCGGCGGCGCCAGGTCCTGGGGCAGCAGGGAAACCGCGTCCCCGACCGTGAGTACCTTGCCGATCAGCGCGAGCCGCAGCGTGCGCGGGGAGACCGACGCGCTGGCCAGCCGCGAGCCCGCCACCGTGACGGTCCTGGCCGCCGCCACCCTCGCCGGCGCGACGACGACTTCGGCGCCCTCGGTGAGCCCGAGGTTCGACATCGTCAGGTCGTCGGCCAGCACCACCCCGGGCATGCCCCCGGCGTCCGCCGGAACGGCCAGCGCGGCACTCACCCGTGCCCCGGTGAGGTGCACGGCGTCCCAGGCGCGCAGGCCGAGCGCGTCCAGCACCTCGGGGTGCAGCCGCACGACGCCGCGGCGAGCGTCGAGCGCGGAGGGGGTGTGCCGGATGGTCAGCGTGATCTGAGACGAGGTCACGCACACACTCTAGGCCGCGCGAGCGCCCCGCCGGGCGCGCGAGTCCCACCTTCAGGACGTGCGAAATTCGACGTTCGCGTCGCCAACGCAGAACTCGCGCGCCGGGAACCTAACTTGTCGTGGGGTGTACGTAAAGGTACGTTCGCCCCGATGGCCACTCTGACCAGCGCAAACGTAGACAAAGCAACCGATAGCAGGGCGAAGCTTGCCCAACTGATCTTGACGGCCGCACCCCTGTAGGCCGGGAGCTCCAGCACGTTTCCCTCAACCGGCACAGCACAGAGCGCAGTCCCGAGGAACAGCACAAGCACCACCAGCGCGACGGTGACAAGTACGGTTTCACTCTGCACGACAAGCCGTACCGGGAAATCGGTTCGGCCTCGCGTTACCGGCAGCGGGAACGGGTCGAGTTCCCCAAGCTGATCAAGGACCTGAAAACAGGTCAGTTCGACGCAGATTTCGTTTGCATGTGGGAATGGTCGCGCGGTTCCCGTGATACCGATGAATGGGTTTTACTGGTCGGTGCCTGCGCCAAAGCGCGTGTCTGGATCTTCATTCACACGGAACGGAAATTCTTTAACCCGCGTGATTCTCGGGACCGTATCGCGTTGCTGTCCGGGGGTCTGGAAGCGGAGAAACGCGCCGTTGAAATCTCTGATGCTACCTCCCGTGCGTTGGGTGACAACTTCATTGAAGGAAAGCCGCACGGCCGTATCGCTTATGGTTTCAGTCGTGTCTACGATTCCGAGACCGGCGAATTCATCCGGAACCGAGGCCCGAGGAGGCGCATGTGGTCCGGTTGGTTTTTCGGTTCCTGCGCGCACGGGTGTCCACTCGTCAGATTGCCGCATACCTCGAACGGCGCGGCTACCGGCGCCGCAACGGCAAGCCGTTCACCCCCCGCGAGATCACCCACATCGGGCGCAATCCGATCTACGCGGGACTCCGCCAGCATGATCACAACTGGCGGGATGTCCGCAACGGTGAAGGCACGAAGAACGTGGAACTGGTACCGGCTCAATGGGATTCCATTGTGGGCGAGGAACTTTTCTACGAAGTGCAGACCATTCTCAATGACCCGAAACGGCGCACGGTCCGGCCGGGCCTGAACTTCCTGACCATGTTCACGAAGTGTGCCGTGTGCGGGGGACCGTTGGGGGTGCGGAAGGACGGGAAGGCGACCGGTTTCCATGTCCCACCCGGCATTGGTGCATGAGCTACAATTAGTCACTTTAGTTGTCGCTACCGTCCCTGCCATGCCTGCACTGAATACACGGCCACTTTTCGCCGGTCTCGGGGTCCGTCCAGGTACCCGAACCGCCACACCAACTACAACCGGCTACCAGGTGACCGGGCCGCACAGTGGGCAGATTGCGCAGACCGGCGAGGACACGACGCGCGAGTTCGGCCCGGTCACCGTAGTCCACGGGTTCCTGCACGATGCGCGTGGGCGGCGGCACCTGAGCCGAAATCCGAATCGGAAGCGTCCCTGACACTACTTCACATTGCACCACTGTCGGTCTCCTGTGGATAGTCGAATGTGGATGCTCGGCCGGTGCCGCCGCGTGGGGAAGCTGACGGCACCGGCCGAGCTGGGCGCCGGGGATTGCGCCCGGTTCTCGGACTCCATACCGCCGAGAACCAACCACGCGGCGCGAGTGAATGCTTTGGACCTCACGCCGTGCGGGAGTTTGGTGGCCCGCGCTCAACCCCGATGCCGATGCGGGGAACCTCGGAGGAACGCGGGCCGTTTCAGGGGATGGTCAGTGAGGATGGGTCCGTACCCGGGGACGACCGAGGCGCCGCGTTGCCGTCGAGTCGGTCCGCGTGTGCCGCCATCTCCGCGCCGAGCCGGATCACACCGCTGCCGTACGTCCGCAGGATGTCCGTACCAACGGCCTCCAGGGTGCCGACACGGCCGTAGGCGGACACCAGTCGCGTCAGTGCCTCGGCAACCTCGGCCATGGCGGCGACCAACGCCCGGTCCCGTTCGGTATCCATACCGGTCACGGCGTGCCGCTCTACGTCCCTTGCACTGCTCCCGCTCACGAAGATCTAGCGTGGCGGACAATGCACTTTGGATGTTGCCGCCCTGGCAAACACCTGAACGGGCTACACGTGCAGACCGGCCCGGTAGGCCATACCCCGCAACTCGCGCCCAACGGCGTCGCGCTTGGCGTGAGAGACCAGTTCGGCGATAGTCTGCCGAGCGAACCTGTTACGCAGCACGCGCAGCGGATGCAGCGACTCAGCCTTACGCAACGCCTTCACGGCCTCATCCCGGCGGCGCACACCAGCCAGCGCGCGGCCATAGTCCATCCAGAAGGTTGCCTGCCGTTCCCGGCTGGGGTTCTCCTCCGGGTGCAAGGTCTGCGCCACCTCGATGGCGGTGTCAGCGTCGCCAGCCTCCAACGCACTGGCTATGCGCCACAAGCCCACGTTGACAGGCCCGAACCCCATTCGGAAGGCGTTCCCTTGCCCGGTCCGTTGGGCGATGTCAGCCGCATGCTCAAGCGGTGCGGCAATGTCGCCCAGACGGTTGTCCGCTGCGGCTACGAGCGCGTGCGACAAGGCCAACATGCCGTTGAGTTGCAGTCCTTCGCTGGTGTCGGTGGGTACTGCCGCTGCGTCCAGCTCCACCTGTGCCAGGTCGAACGCGCCTGAGGCGAGCATCTCTACGACGGAAGCCCAGGCAACGACACCCAGCGCTGTCGGGTCTTCCAGGTCTTCGGCGGCCTGGCGGGCCAAGGTGGCGGCCTGCCATCGCAGATCTAGGGGCGCGCCGACGATATACAGCCACCCGCGGACAGTCTGCGCGTGCAGCATGACGGCCAGTTCGAGCAGGTCTCGCCTGTCGTGTCCGGCGGCAAGGGTGGTGTGCACGTCGCGGACCAAGCTGGGTATCAGCACACCCCGTTGGTGGTAGTCGGCGCGTTCGACGGCGTGGGCGCGGTCGCGCAATTCGTCCAGTTTGGCGAGTTGTCCGCCCGGGAGTCCTCTGCTGACGGACATCATCGCGACGCGCAGTGACTGGACCGCGCCGTTGGTGTTGCCGTCTCCGGGTGCGGGAACTGGTAGTTCGATCAGTTCACTGGGCGCGACTTCTAGAGCGTTCGCTAGGGCCACGATTAGTGAACGCCGGTCGAGCGCCCGTTCGCCCGATTCGAGCCGTGACAGGTAGCTGACCGAGATACCCGCCAGCCCAGCGATTACCGCGAGTGACTTACCACGGGCAAGCCTGATCTGACGGAGGGTCCGGCCGATCTCGGGTGCCTCGCTCATGGTCGCAAGGGTAGTACCCACACGAGCTGCGAGTACCGGCACAGATCACGCATCACCGGGTCGGCCCACACCGGCCCCGCCACCGGCCGACACGCCACGCTGTGACACGCATCACTTTCAGCCCTGTTTCCCCTGATCAGGAACCCGACCCTCTGGCGTACACCTGATCACATGTGTGGAATGTGGAACTCGCGCGCGGGGAGCGTGGGACTCGCGAGGGCTGGGTAAGCTGGCTAGCGGTCGCCGCGGCGCAGGCCGATCCGACGCCAGCTGCGGCGCCGGGTGCGCTCCTGCCCGTCCGGCGAAAAGGTCCGCACGCCGCGGACCACGTGGTCCGGCCGGGGAAGCCGGACGCCCAGGCGGTTCCCGCCCGCGACACGCGGGAAACGGGGCCTCCGTAGCCGGAGCCGCCGCGTGCTCCGCGCCCGCCGGATGGCGCGGCGCTCGCTGATCGGCACGTTCCACGCCTCGGGGTGGTTGGCCAGCCAGTGGTAGCGGCGGACCGAGTACGGGATGTGCGCGAGGTACAGCACGAGTGCGATGGCCAGCGAGACCAGCGGGTACTGGATGATCGCCGCGGCCAGCAGGCACACGACCACCAGCAGCGGGGCCGCGGCCTTCGCCGGGGCCCGGACCGTCTTGAGCGACAGCGTCGGGATACGGCTGATCAGCAGCAGCGCGATCGCGATGGTCCACATCCACACCACGACCCGTGCCGACCACCAGCCGTCGCCGAACTCTATGGCGACGATCAGCGGCAGCAGCGCCAGCAGGCCGCCCGCGGGCGCTGGGACGCCGACGAAGAACTCGTTGGCATAAGGCGGTTTCTCGACTTCGAGCAGGGTGTTGAAGCGGGCGAGCCGGAGCACCATGCAGACCCCGAACACCAGCGAGGTGATCCAGCCGAGCCCTTGCGTGTCGGTCTGCCACACGTACAGCACCAGCGCCGGCGCGACCCCGAAGGAGATCGCGTCGGACAGCGAGTCCAGTTCGGCGCCCATCTTGGAGGTGGCGTCGAGCAGCCGCGCGATCCGCCCATCGAGGCTGTCCAGCACCGCCGCCACGCCGATCGCGCCGATCGCGAGTGTGTACTGGTGGTGCAGCGCGAACTGGACCGCGGACAGCCCCGCGCACAAGGCGAGCACGGTGACCGCGTTGGGCAGCAGCCGGACGCTGGGGGTCATGGCGCGAACCATTGAGAATCCTTAATCGCTAGGAAGCTCGGCGAGCACCGTCTCGCCGCCGATCGTGCGCTGCCCCCTGTTCACCAGCACCCGGCTGCCCGGGGGCAGGTACAGGTCGACCCGGGAGCCGAAACGGATCAGCCCGTAGGTCTGCCCGGCGGACACCTTGTCGCTTTCGGCGACCTGGCACACGATCCGGCGCGCGACCAGCCCGGCGATCTGCACGACGACCAGTTCGTGGCCGTCCTCGGTGCGCAGCAGGAGCGAGTTGCGCTCGTTGTCCTCGCTGGCCTTGTCGAGATCGGCCGACAGGAACCTGCCGGGCCGGTAGGCGACGCGCTCGATCACGCCGGTCGCGGGCGCGCGCTGGACGTGCACGTCGAACACGGACAGGAACACGCTGACCCGCATCCGCGGCCGGCTGGGAAGACCGAGCTCGGGCGGCGGCGCCGCCTCCTCGATCAGGGAAACCAGGCCGTCCGCGGCGGCGACGGCGAGACCGCCGCGGTCCGGCGGGACGCGGCGTGGCTCACGGAAGAACGCGGCCGTGGCGAGGGTGGCGAGTCCGGCCAGGGCGCCCAACGGCTTGGACAGGCGCCGCAGCAGGAGGGTGGCGGCGACGCCGCCCGCCACGAACGGGCGACCTGCCGGGTGCATCGGTGGGAGGGTTTCGCGGGCCAGTCGCAGGGCGTGCGTGATCGGGCTGCTCGCCTGCTCCGGCGGGTTGGGGCTCATCTGGTGGGCGTTCCCGTGGTCTCGTGCCGACCTAGTTCCGGGTCACCACGCTACCGTCAGCCGCGAGCACACCGCCCAGTGGCGCTCAGGTTCCGGAAACCAACGCCGGGCGGATGCGTCCCCCGACGACACACCCGCCCGGCGGCCGGGCGAATGCCACCAGGCATATTTTACCTTCCGGACGATATGATCATCACCGTTCGTCGAGTAAACGTTACGAACCGTCACCCTATCGTGGCCGTCGTTCCGATCTCGACACCAACCGGAGGAACCCCAGCAGCACGATGGCCCCGAGCACGGCGACGCCGAAGCTGGGCAGATCGAACTCGAAGGTCCTCGCATGCCCGGTGGCCAGCCGGTAGACGAACCCGCCGAGGGCGGCGCCCAGCACCCCGACCAGCACGCTGACCAGGCACCCGAGGCGCCTGCGGCCGCGCCCGCCGACGACCAGGTTGGCGACCCAGCCGGCCAGCGCGCCGAAGAGGATCCACGAGAAGATGCCCACGCACGGGATCGTAATGGCAGCGCGGAGCGCCGCCACGAAAGACGGTGGTAGACGGCATCGTGGCTTAGTCGGGGCTTAGTCGTGCGTGAGCAACAAAACGTCGACTTCGGTGCCCTCCGGCACCTCAGTGACGTCCTCCGGCAGCACGATCAGGCAGTTCGCCTGGGTGAACGCGGCGAGCAGGTGCGAACCGGGCCCGCCCCGCGGCCCGACCTCTCCGGTGACCTCGCCCTCGGTATGCCAGTAGAACCCGCGGCGGAACTGCCGCCGGCCCTGCGGCGACTTGAGACCCTCGGTCAGCCGTGCGCGCACCCTGCGCCGGTCCACGGTGGTGTGCCCCAGCGAGGTGAGCAGGGCGGGACGCAGGAAGACCTCGAAGGACACCAGCACGCTCACCGGATTGCCGGGCAGAGTCACCACGGGGACCCCGTTCCACCGGCCGTTGCCCTGCGGCCCGCCCGGCTGTATGGCGACCTTGGCGAAGCCCACCCCGAGCCCGCCCAGCGCGTCCTTGACCACCTCGTAGGCCCCGGCGCTGACCCCGCCCGAGGTCACCACCAGGTCGAACTCGCCCAGCCGCGGCTCGATGGCCGAGCGGAACGCCGCCACGTCGTCGACGCTCATCATGACCTCGGCGGAACAGCCGAGTTCGCGGATCGCTGAGGCGAGCATCACGCTGTTGGACTCGTAGATCTGCCCGTGCCGCAGCTTGCGAGGCGGCACGACCAGTTCGGAACCGGTGGACACGACCAGCACCCGCGGGGGCCGGCGCACGGTCAGCCGGTCCGCGCCCACCGCCGAGGCGAGCCCGATTTGCGCCGGGCCGAGCACCGTGCCCGTCGGCAGCGCGATCGTGCCCTGCTTGACGTCTTCGCCGGTGCGCCGGACGTGCGCGCCGGGGGCGGTGGCGCGTTCGATGCGCACCCGTTCGGTGCCGCGGTCGGTGTGCTCGACCATCACCACCGAGTCCGCGCCGTGCGGCATCGGCGCGCCGGTCATGATCCGGTGCGCGGTGCCGGGCAGCAGTTCGGTCACGTCCGTGCGGCCGGCCGGGATGTCCTCGGCGACCGGCAGCTCCACCGGTGCCGCCGGACTCGCCTCGGCCACGTCGACCGAGCGGACCGCGTAGCCGTCCATCGCCGAGTTGTCGAACGGTGGCAGCGAGACGCCGGCCCGCAGATCTTCGGCCAGCACGAGGCCGGCGCAGCCGGCGAGCGGGAGGCTGGCCCTGGCGGCGGTGCCCAGCAGGTCGATGATGGTGGCCCGGTAGTCGTCGACGGAAATCACCGGACCATCCTCCCCCGGCCAGACCGCCATGCAACACTCTCCCCGCTCCGCGGGTTGACACCGCGCCGCGGAGCGCCTCCGTTGTGGGTGGCGGTGGGCGGGCAGGAGGTTTCGGTTGCAGGTCCAGACGCGGCACACGCCCAGTTTCGGGGTGGCGCGCGTGATCTTGGCGTCCGGTGAGGCGGTGCAGGCGCCCGGTGAGGCGATGATCGCGAGCAGCTTCGGGATCACCGAGGTGCCCGCGTCCCGCGGTGGGCTGCGCGGGCACGGCAAAGGCGCCCCTTCGGTGTTCACCGCACCGGCGCAGGGCGGCTGGGTTGATCTGGCGCCCGCCGGGCCGGGAGACGTTTATCCGCTGGAGTTCGACGGCCGGACCGGTTGGTGCGTGGCCAGGCACGCGTTCCTGGCGCGCCCGTCGACGGTGCGGGCCGACTCCGGCTGGCAGGGCCTGCAGACGCTTTTCGGCGGCGACGGTGGGTTTCTCGAGCATTACAGCGGTACCGGGCCGCTCGTGCTCGGCTGCGCGGGTCCGGTGGACCAGCTCACGCTCGAACCCGGTGAGTTGATCACGGTCCGGGCGGGATTCCTGCTCGCTTATCCCGACACCCTGCAGGTACGCCTGCGCGCGATCGACCCGTCCGGCCTTCAATCGATTCGGACCGGCGAGGGGCTGGCCCTGGACTTCGCCGGTCCCGGAAAGGTTCTGGTGCAAGCACGTAAATCTCCGTGAATTGGGCATTGCCCACGCGCGTTATTCCGGTAGCGTGATCGCATCCGGGAGCCCGACTCGGCACGGCCTCCCAGTGTTCTTCGGTCGCAAGGAGGACGCCGTGGCAGTCGGCACGGTCAAGTGGTTCAATTCCGAAAAAGGCTACGGGTTCATCGCTTCCCCGGACGGCCCGGATGTTTTCGTGCATTACTCGGCCATTCAGTCGGACGGATTCCGCACTTTGGACGAGGGCGACAAGGTGGAGTTCGAGATCCAGGCCGGCCGCGACGGGCGCAGCCAGGCCGCGGAAGTCCGGAAGCTCGCCTAGCCCCGGCACCACCGCCGACTCTCGGTGCCCGCCGCCCCCTACCGTCCCGGACGCTAGGCTGCGCGACGTGACAGGCGATGTGCCGGGGGACCTCACCGGTCGCCGGCTGGGCAACTACCGCATCGATGGGGTGCTCGGCAAAGGCGGCATGAGCGTCATGTACAGGGCCACCGACGTCCGACTCGGGCGCAAGGTGGCCCTGAAGGTGATCGGTGAGCACCTCGGGGCCGATGCCGAGTTCCGGGAGCGGTTCGTCGACGAGGCACGGAACACCTCTGCCATCGACCACGCCAACGTCGTGCCCCTGTACGACTTCGGCGAGATCGACGGCATGCACTACATCGCCATGCGCCTGGTCGACGGTGCGGACCTGGCGAGCCTGATCGCCGACGGTCCGATCGCGCCCGAGCGCGCGCTCAGGCTGCTCGACCAGGTCGCCGACGCGCTGGACAGCCTGCACAACCGGGGTTTGGTGCACCTGGACGTCAAACCGGCCAACGTGCTGGTCACCAGCCGGGAGTCGGCGCGTGAGCACGTCTACGTCGCCGACTTCGGGCTGACCCGCCGCGGTGCCACCGGGCACCGCACCCGTGGCGGGGACTTCCTCGGCTCGCCGACCTATGCGGCCCCCGAGCACCTGCGTGGCGAGCCGCTGGACGGGCGCACCGACCAGTACGCGCTGGCCTGCGTGCTCTTCGCGTGCTTGACCGGTAGCCCGCCGTTCAAGGGCGACGTGCCCGCCGTGATCAAGGGACATCTGGCGGGCGAGCCGCCCGCGGTGGCCCGGCTGGTCGCGGTGCCCGCCGCGATCGACGACGTGATCCGCAAGGGGATGGCCAAGAATCCGGCCGAGCGGTACGACAGCTGTGTCGAGCTGATCTCCGCGGCACGCAAGGCACTCGGTCCCACGGTGAACTCCGAGCAAGCACCGGGTTCGCCCCAGGCCGCGATCCCGAGGGGAGAGGGCAGCCCGATGCAGCCGTATCCACCGCAACAGCCCGGCTGGGGACAGCAGCAGCCGGATTACCAGCCCCCGCAGCCGCCCCCACCGCGGCAGCCCTACGGCCCACCGCAGCGTTATCCCCAGCAGCCATCCGGCTATGGTCCGCCGCCGAGCGGTTACCCGCGGCAACCCGCCTACGGCACGCCGCCCTTTGGCAGCCAGCCGCCGCCGTACGGTCCACCGCCCGGCTACGGCCCGCCCGGCTTCGCGCCGCCTCCACCGAAGAAGCGTGGCGGGCTCAAGTGGTTGTGGCTCTTGCTCGGGCTGCTCGTGGTGGCCGGCGGTGTCGTCGCGGTGATCCTCCTGACCGGCGACTCGTCGCCCGAGACACCCGCGCCCAACATTCCGGTCGGCCCGGGCGGTGGCGGGTCGACGGCGCCTTCCAGTTCGAACCGGTTGCCGCCGGCATCGATTTCCATCAAACCGTCGGCCTGACTGCGTCACCGCTCTGACCTGCTGTTCTTGCACTCTCTCCCGGAGAGTGCTAAACACGGCGTTGGCACTCGACATAGGCGAGTGCTAGGTGGGCGGTCACCGACCGTTCGCCTGAAGGTCGGGACGGTGAGGCCGAGTCCGGGACTACCGGGCGAGGTCGTCCGTCGCGGGCACCGAGCCTGGCCGAAGGACATGTCCTGCTGCCGGCACCTAGGAAAAGCCGGTGGCGCCCAATACCGGAGGACAACACCGCAATGGCCAAACTGATCGCGTTCGACGAGGACGCCCGCCGCGGTCTCGAGCGCGGCTTGAACACCCTCGCCGAGGCCGTCAAGGTGACGCTTGGCCCCCGTGGCCGCAACGTCGTGCTCGAAAAGAAGTGGGGCGCGCCGACCATCACCAACGACGGTGTCTCCATCGCCAAGGAGATCGAGCTCGAGGACCCGTGGGAGAAGATCGGGGCCGAGCTCGTCAAGGAAGTCGCCAAGAAGACCGACGACGTAGCCGGTGACGGCACCACCACCGCGACCGTGCTCGCCCAGGCGCTCGTGCGCGAGGGCCTGCGCAACGTCGCCGCGGGTGCCGACCCGATCAGCCTCAAGCGCGGCATCGAGACCGCCGTCGAGGCCGTCGTCGAGCAGCTGCACAAGGCCGCCAAGGAGGTCGAGACCAAGGAGCAGATCGCTGCCACCGCCTCGATCTCGGCCGCGGACCGCACCATCGGTGAGCTGATCGCCGAGGCGCTGGACAAGGTCGGCAAGGAAGGCGTCGTCACCGTCGAGGAGTCGAACACCTTCGGCCTCGAGCTCGAGCTCACCGAGGGTATGCGCTTCGACAAGGGCTACATCTCGGGTTACTTCGTCACCGACGCGGAGCGTCAGGAAGCCGTGCTGGAGGACCCGTACATCCTCCTGTTCGGCTCGAAGATCTCCAACGTCAAGGACCTGCTCCCGGTGCTGGAGAAGGTCATGCAGTCGGGCAAGCCGCTGCTGATCATCGCCGAGGACGTCGAGGGCGAGGCGCTGGCCACCCTGGTCGTCAACAAGATCCGCGGCACCTTCAAGTCCGTCGCCGTCAAGGCTCCGGGCTTCGGTGACCGCCGCAAGGCCATCCTGCAGGACATCGCGATCCTGACCGGTGGCACGGTGGTCAGCGAGGACGTCGGCCTCAAGCTGGAGAACGCCGACCTCACCCTGCTGGGCCGCGCCCGCAAGGCCGTCATCACCAAGGACGAGACCACCATCGTCGAGGGTGCCGGCGACGCGGACCAGATCCAGGGCCGGGTCAACCAGATCCGCGCCGAGATCGAGAACTCCGACTCGGACTACGACCGTGAGAAGCTGCAGGAGCGGCTGGCCAAGCTGGCCGGCGGCGTGGCCGTCATCAAGGCCGGTGCCGCCACCGAGGTCGAGCTGAAGGAGCGCAAGCACCGCATCGAGGACGCGGTGCGCAACGCCAAGGCCGCCGTCGAGGAGGGCATCGTCGCCGGTGGCGGCGTGGCCCTGCTCCAGGCCGCCCAGATCGCGTTCGAGGGTCTCCGCCTGACCGGCGACGAGGCCACCGGTGCCAACATCGTCAAGGTGGCGGTCGAGGCTCCGCTCAAGCAGATCGCGGTCAACGCCGGCCTCGAGGGCGGCGTCGTGGTGGAGAAGGTCAAGACCCTGCCTGCGGGTCACGGCCTCAACGCCGCCACGGGCGAGTACGAGGACCTGCTCGCGGCCGGCGTGCCGGACCCGACGAAGGTCACCCGTTCCGCGTTGCAGAACGCCGCTTCCATCGCGGCGCTGTTCCTGACCACTGAGGCTGTTGTCGCCGACAAGCCGGAGAAGGCCGGTCCGGCCGCTCCGGGTGGCGCCGACGGTGGCATGGGTGGCATGGACTTCTGATCCACGCACGGAAGGGGGCCTTGGCGAACCCGCCAAGGCCCCTTTTTCGTGATTTTCGGCCCGCGGTCAGGTCTCTTCGGGCATCAGCACCCAGCACGCCGCGTAGATCAGCACGGGCGTGCCGACGCCCAGAACGGTGGCGGCAACGAACAGGATCCGCAGGATCGCAGCGTCCACGCCGAGCATTCTGGCCCAGCCGCCGCAGACGCCCGCGACCATCCGGTCGTCCGCGCTGCGGCGGAGTTTCTTGGTTTCGGTGTGAGTTCCGGTGGGAGTCGTCATGACTCGATACTCGCCTGGCGGTTGGCCGCTTGACATCAGGGAACGGCCCGGAGGCCACCCTGAACAGCTCCGGATGCGAGGTCAGGGTACACGCCCGCCACCGCCCTCAACGGACACGGTACGGCCGGCCCCTCGCCCGCCACCGCCCTCGACGGAGGCGCTTCGCGCCACAGTACATTCGGTGGCATGCCGGGATCTTTGCTGGGAACCGAGGTCCGTCGGGTCGAGGACCCGGAACTGCTGCGGGGACGGGGAACCTACGTCGACAATCTTCGCCTGGACGGCGCGCTGTATGTCGGATTCGTCCGTTCACCCTTCGCGCACGCCCTGATCAACGGGATCGACACCGCCGAGGCCGAGCAGGCCCCTGGTGTCGTCGCGGTCTACACCGCCGCGGACCTGGGACTGCCGGAATTGCCGGCGTTCATCGAAGTGAACCCGCAGTGCGTGCGGTATGCCCTGCCCGCGGACCGGGTCCGGTTCGCGGGGGAACCGGTAGCGGCGGTGATCGCCGAATCCCCCACCGCCGCGGCCGACGCGCTGGAACTGGTGGACGTCGACTACGAACCACTGCCCGTCGCGGTCGACGCCGAGCAGGCGATCGGGGAGGACGCGCCGGTGCAGTTCCCGGCACTGGAGTCCAACATCGCGGCAGGCGAGCGGGACGAGGCCGGCGCCGAGGTGCTGGAAGGCGCGGACGTCGTGGTGCGGGCGCGGATGGAGAACCAGCGCGTCGCCGTGGCTCCGCTGGAAGGCAACGCGATCGCCGTCGTGCCGGCCACCGAAGGTGACTTCGACGTCACCATCCACGTTTCCACCCAGATGCCGCACCTGTTGAAGAACATGGCCGCGAAATTCTTCGGCTGGGACCCCGCCCGGTTCCGGGTGATCGCCCCTCATGTGGGTGGCGGGTTCGGCGGCAAGGCCGGTTTGATCGCCGAGCACGCGGTGGCGATCGAGTCGGCCCGCCGGCTCGGGCGGCCGGTGAAGTGGGTCGAGACCCGGTCGGAGAACCTGCAGGCGATGCCGCACGGGCGCGCCCAGGTCCAGTACGCCGAACTCGGCTTCCGTTCCGATGGCACGATCGTCGGGATGCGTTGCCGGGTCCTTGCCGACACCGGGGCGTATGCCGGTTTCGGCGGCGCGCTCGCGCTTGGACCGACGCGAGTGATGTCGCAGGGCGTCTACCGGATTCCGCGGATCAGCTACGCGGCGATCGCCGCCATGACCAACACCGCCCCGGTGGGCGCCTTCCGCGGCGCCGGGCGCCCGGAGGCCGCCGCGATGCTGGAGCGGTTGATGGACCTCGCCGCGGTCGAGCTCGACCTCGATCCGGCGGAGATCCGGCGCCGGAACCTCCTCAAGCCCGACGAGTTCCCGTACAGGACGCTGAACGGCGCTGTCTACGACACCGGCGACTACGACCTTCCACTGACCGAGGCACTGCGCCTGGCCGGCTACGAGGACCTGCGTGCCGAGCAGGCCAGCCGGATCGCGGCCGGGGAAAACATGCTGTTGGGCATCGGTGTGAGTGTCTACGTGGAGATCACCGGCGGCGGGGCGGGCGAGTACGCCTCGGTCGAGGTCGGCACCGACGGCCGCGCCTTGATCAAGGTCGGCACCTCGGGGCATGGCCAGGGACACCCGACGTCGTTCGCGATGATCGTGTCGGACCTGCTGGGCATTCCGCTCGAGGCGATCGGCTTCCTCCAGTCGGACACGGCCGAGGTGCCGCGCGGCGGCGGCACCGGCGGTTCGCGGTCGCTGCAAATCGGCGGCAGCGCGGTACGGCAGGCCGCCGAACTGGTGTTGCGCCGGGCGAAGGAAATCGCCGCGACCCGGCTGGAGGCCTCGGCCGAGGACATCGAACTCGCCGAGGACGGCAGGCTCGGCGTGGTCGGTGTGCCCACGGCCGGGCTGAACTGGGCCGAAGTCGCGCTGGCCGCCGCGGACGAGGGCCGCCCGCTGACCGAAAAGACCGACTTCCGGCCCGACGGCGCTACTTTTCCGTTCGGCGCGCACGTTTCGGTGGTCGAGGTGGACGTCGAAACCGGGTACGTGCGGCCGCTGCGGCACATCGCGGTCGACGACTGCGGCCGGGTGCTCAACCCGCTCATCGTGCGGGGCCAGCAGCACGGTGGCGCGGTACAGGGGATTTCCCAGGCGCTGTGGGAACAGGTGTCCTATGACGAGGACGGCAACCCGGTCACCGCGACCTTCGCCGACTACCAGATTCCCTCGGCGGCGGACGTCCCGGACCTACAGACGGCCAGCACGGAGACGCCGACGCCGCGAAACCCGTTGGGCGCCAAGGGAATCGGCGAGTCGGCGACCGTCGGGTCCACGCCCGCCGTGCAGAACGCGGTGGTCGACGCGCTGAAACACCTCGGCGTGCGGCATATCGACATGCCGGCGACACCGCAACGGGTCTGGCGCGCGATCCAGGCCGCTCGTGGTGGCGACCCCGTCTCGCCGTGGCGTGAGCCGCCTGCCGCGTTCGACACCCTCCCGGTCCGCGCCGAGGGCGACATTCGCGACGCCGACGAGGCCATCGCCTAGAGGGCTTGGGCGGCGTATGTCGTGAAGATCGAGTCAAGTTTGTGTTTGATGGGTGGGGTTTGTGTTCAGGCGGCGAGGCCGGCTGAGCGGGTGAGGTGGTCGATGGCGGTTCGGTAGGCGCGGTGTGGCTGGGTTGGGGTGGCTGGGGGTGGGCGAGTTCGGCCTATCGCCGGACTGAAGTCGATCCAGCCCTGTAGTACCAGGAACGAACTCGCGCGAGGCGCTCCTTCCAGACAAGCGTGGTCTGGTCGTCGGCGGCCACCGTGCCCGCGAGATCGGGTTCCGGGGCGGAGCGGGGGACGGGTAAGTAGCCGTCCACCGGGGACAGTGAGTGGCTGGTGACATCGCCGGTGAGCAGGGACATCGTGCCCAGCCCACAGGCGAAGTCCAGCGACGGGAGCGCGCCCGCCAGCGCCAGACCGGCGGCCAGGCCGACGCTCGTCTCCACGGCGGAGGACACCACGCACGGCAGCCCGCACGCCTCGGCGACCTCGAGCGCTCGCCGCACGCCGCCCAGCGGGGACACCTTGATCACCGCGACATCCGCGGCCCCGGCCACCGCCACCCGCAGCGGGTCCTCCGCCCGCCGGATCGACTCGTCCGCCGCGATCCGGACGTCGACCCGTCTGCGCACTGCCGCGAGTTCCGCCACCGAGGGGCACGGCTGCTCGACGTACTCCAGCCCGCCCGCGGCCCGGTCCAGTTCCCGGATCGCCCGCACGGCCGTGTCGGTGTCCCACGCCATGTTGGCGTCCACCCGGACCGCGCCGCCGGGCCCGAGAGCCGCCCGCACGGCAGCCACCCGCTCGCAATCGTCCATAAGACAGGACTGCGGGTCGGCCACCTTCACCTTCGCGGTGCGGCAGCCGGACGCGGCGACCAGATCGTGTGCCCGCTCGGGGGGAACCACCGGGACGGTCGTGTTGACCGGCACCCGATCCCGCACCGGTCGCGGCCAGCCGAGTTCGGTCGCCTCCACTGCCGCGGCCAGCCAGGGCACGCTCTCGGCGTCCGAGTAGTCGGCGAACGGGCAGAATTCGCCCCACCCGGCCGGGCCGTGCAGCAAAACTCCTTCACGAACGGTGATGCCACGGAAGCGGTTTCGGAGCGGGACGGCGTACACGACCACGGCCCGAGCCTACGGCCGGTGTTTCGTCCTCGCTGGTCCCCGGGTAAGCCAACGGCACAAGGAGCGATCCCGCCGACGAAAGGAGAGCGATCGTGCCTGAGAACCTTTCCGGGAAGCGCGTCGCCTTCGTGGTGGCACCGGAAGGCGTCGAGCAAATCGAGTTGACCGAGCCGTGGAAGGCCGTCGAGCAGGCCGGTGGCCGGCCGGAGCTGGTATCCACCAAGTCCGGCGATATCCAGGCGTTCAACCACCTCGACAAGGCCGACACCTTCCCGGTGGACAAGGAGGTCTCGAAGGCCTCTCCGGACGACTACGACGCTCTGGTGTTGCCAGGCGGTGTGGCCAACCCCGACTTCCTGCGGACCGTGCCGGAAGCTGTCCGGTTCGTCCACGAGTTCTTCGCCCAGGAGAAGCCGGTCGCGGCGATCTGCCACGCGCCGTGGACTCTGATCGAGGCCGACGTGGTACGCGGCCGCCGGGTGACTTCGTGGCCGAGCCTGCAAACCGACTTGCGGAATGCCGGTGCGGAATGGGTGGACGAAGAGGTCGTGGTGGACGGCGGTCTGGTGACCAGCCGTAAGCCGCACGACCTGCCCGCCTTCTGCGGCAAGATGGTGGAGGAGATCGCGGAAGGCAAGCACCGGGCCCAGGCCGCGAGCGCGTAGGCGCACTCAAGTGCCCTCCCTTCGAACACCCGTCTCTGTCGTGTCAGGAGGGTGGGCACTCGCGCGCCACCCGTTCGGCCAGTGCGATCGCGTCTTCGGGCGCCTTGACTTTTACGTCGTTGTCGAAGTAGACGTACACGTCTGAACCGCGGGCCCAGTTCAGAACCTTTTCCGCCCAGCGGTCCAGAGCCACGTCGCTGTAGCCGCTGGTGTAAAGCTCTTCGTCCCCGTGCAGGCGAACGTAGACGAAGTCGGCGGTGACCTCTTCCAGCGCGATCCATTTCCCGGCCGAGTCCGAGACGACCAGGGCGACTTCGTTGTCGCACAGGAGTTTCGTGAACTCGGGAGTGGCGAAGCTGGGGTGCCGAACCTCGAGCGCGTGGCGCAGCCGGAGGTTGCGGCCCGGTTCCGTATAAGCATCTCCTTTCAGTTTGTCGTCGTGTTTTTTCGCGAGTTTCGCGGCTGCTCGGGTAGTGCGTGGCAGCAGGTCGAAGAACCCGCACAGGCGCTGGCGTTCGAAGACGAAGTTCGGCGGAAGCTGCCACAGGATCGGACCGAGTTTGTGGCCCAGCGCGAGCACGCCCGAGGCGAAGAAGTTCGCCAGCGGGGCCTCGACCTCCCGCAGCCGCTTCATATGCGTGATGAACCTTCCGCCCTTGACGGCGAACGCGAAATCGTCGGGGGTCTCCTCGAACCAGCCGCGATAGCGCTCCGGCCGCTGAAGCGAGTAGAACGACCCGTTGATTTCGGCAGAATTCATCTTCCGCGAGAGGTATTCCAACTCACGGCGCTGGGCCAGCCCCTTCGGGTAGAACACGCCCCGCCACGGCGGGTAGCGCCAGCCCGAGGTGCCGATCCTGATCTCCAAGTCCTGCAGGCGGCCTCCTCAATCCCACGAGAATCGCCAATGACGGCGGTGCACCAAGCCGCCCGCGTACTCACGCAGATTGCCGGGCTGGCCGGAAAAGCTCCGCACGCTGAACGAGCGATGTTCCGCGGCGAGCACCAGCGCGCGGCCCTGGTTTCGCGGCGGGGCGGCGATGGAGAGTTCCAACTCGTCGAAGCCGAGCACGATCAACGTGGCGCCGAACCGATCCTCCCAACTGCGCAACACCGCCGAGATCGCCGCGACCTGCTCGGTCGACTTGATCATGCCGGTCCAGCCGAGCACCGCCGGGATGTCCGCGGGCCGATCGACCGGCACCAGGCCGAGCCGGTAGGCGCCCCGGCGGGCCAGAATGGAACCGGTGTTCCCGGCCTCTGCGTGCGGATCGACCCGCAGCACGGATTTCCTTGCCAGGCCGGGAAAGTTCGCGCCATAGGGGCGGAGGCAGCCGACACCGCCGGTGCAGCAGAACGGATCCCACCAGCGGGCGAGCGTCTCGGCGATGTCCACCGCCTCGATCTCCGCCAGGGCGGGCGCCAGCCTGCTCCGATCGTCGAGCCAGTCCTCGCCCGCGGCGGCGAAGCGTGGATCATGCGGAATGAGCACAGGCCACAGCCCGTGGCCGGACAGCGCTCTCGAGCGGCCGAACTCGGCGACGCAGTCCCGGTACCGGCCGGGCTCGCTCAGCGGCTCGTCCGACGCCCAGAGCGGGCCGTGCCAGCGGCCGGCGGGCAGGTCCAGCCCCGACCGCGTCCGCAGCGGAGAAGTGGCGATGGTCATCTGGGTCCCCTCGCGGTAGGTTTCACCAACAACTCCGAACACTAGTTCGAGGGTACGACATTTTCGGCTCGCCGGGTGGCGGCGTAGGAGATCAGGGCGAGAACGAGTGCCCAGCCGACGGCGACCGCCAGCGAGAACGGCAGCAGCAGGAACAACCGTCCCCCCAGTGCCAACCCCCCAGTGCCAACCCCACAGTGCCAGCATCACGACCGGGACGAGCAGGCAGCAGCCGACTACCGTCGGCAGCGCCGACCGCCGGCGGTAGGCCGCGACCAGCGGAAACGAGCCGACCACGATGGCCACGAGCCCCAGCAGCGCCTGCGGGCTGCCGCCGGACGGCCACAGCACGAACCAGCCGAGACCCGGCACCGCGGCGACGACGAAGGTCCCCCCAGAGAATGTGCCGGCAGATTCGCTCGATCGTGTCGCTGTCGGTTCGCCGAGCGGTGACGAACGCGACGACGACCAGTACCGCGAGCGCCACCGCTTCACCGGCCAGCAGCGCGTCGACGGGGTGCTGGCCGCCTCGCGAAGCCAGGAAGCGAGCACTGCCGAACGTCGTGATCACTCCGGCCACGGCGGCGGTGACCAGGGTGACCAGGGTGACCAGGTACCGCGGGACGAGTTCGGCCGTGGTGAAGGGGTTTCGTGCCACGCAGGCCGTATTCCCCCGAACACGGAAAATCATGCCCGGTCATCGGTGGTGACGGCTGCGCGGGTGATCAGTCGAGGCAGAACTCGTTGCCCTCTGGGTCGGCCATCACGATGTGACCGGCGTCGAGCGGGGGAGCGGGCTCGTGGCGCCGGAGCCGGGCGGCGCCGTGGGAGACGAGCCGCTCGGCCTCCGCCTCCAGGGCCGCCATCCGTGCGTCGCCCTCGAGACCTGGGGCGGCTCGCACATCGAGGTGCACGCGGTTCTTGGCCTGCCTGCGTTCGGGTAGTTGTCTTGGAGACGTAACCGAGTGAGGATGAGCCTATGACTAGCGGTGGTGCTCTGTTTGTAGCGTACGTGGCACTGTATTGCCGGATCTCGGTCGATCGTGCCGGGCGTAAGGAAGGTGTGACGGCACAAGAGCGTTGGGGACGTGCGTACGCGGCGAAGATGTGGCCGGGTGTGCCGGTTGTGGTTTTTGCGGACAATGATTTATCGGCGGCGGCGGATGATGTTGTCCGACCTGAATACAACCGGTTGCGTGAGGCGATCGAACGGGGCGAGATCGCGCACATTTGGGCAGTGGAGCAATACCGGATCGAGCGCCGCGAAATTCAATGGTTTGAGCTGGCGGCGCTGATGGATGCGGCTGGCATCACGGAATTGCACACCGACCGGGACGGGATCGTTCGTATCCGTGATGAGGTGGCCGGGATCAAAGCTGTTCTTGGTGCGGGTGAGGTGCGTCGGCTAAAAAAGCGGATTAATGACATGCTGGCGGAAAAAGCAGCGTTGGGTGAGGCGCCGGGGAGTCGCCCGTTCGGTTACCGGCACGCGAAAACCGAGGACGGCGCCAAAACGTATGAACAGGTTCCGGAGGAGGCGGACGCGATTCGGCAGGCTGCCGAGTGGGTTCTGTCGGGCTGGTCGTTAGCGAACATTGCTGCCGAGTTCCGGTCGCGCGGGTTGATCGGCGCGCACGGGGGCACGATCTGGCCCAGCGCGGTGCGGAACTGGGTCACCCTTCCCACAGTGGCGGGCCACCGGGTGTACCGGGGTCAGATTGTCGCGCGAGGGAATTGGGAGCCAATTTTGGACGAGGCCACGTGGCAAGCGTGCAAGCTCAAACTGTCACAGCCGCGTCGGGTCAAGCGCGCGGATGGAAAAGGCACCTACCCAATTGGTGACCAGCACAAGGGCAACCCAGCCGGTCGCAAGTATTTGCTGACCGGGGGACTGGCAGTGTGCGGGGTTTGCGGGGCGCGACTGACCGGCTCACTTAAACAGATGAAAAACCAGCGAGTGCCGTATCTGACCTGTCATCCGAATGTCGGGGGAAAGGGCTGCATCGGAATCGTGTTGGAGAAGACTGAAACATTTGTTGTTGATCGCCTATGGGCGGAGCTGGACAAGCCGGAATTCCTGAACGCGATCGCAGCTGATGAGCACGGCCTGCGCCGGGATGCGATCACCAAAGAGTTGGATGGGTTGGAGCGTCAGCGTGGTGAATTGGCGGCGATGTGGGGCACGCCGGGCGCGTTGACTTCGGTCGAGTGGCAGGAGGCGCGCCGGGCGATTGCGGAGAACGAGCAGCGTTTGCGCACGGAGTACGCGGGGCTGCCGCCGAAGGTGGTCAACGTGGACATTGCTGGAGTGCGTGCGGCGTGGCCGGATATGACGTTGGACGAGCAGCGGGAGTTTCTCCGGATGTTCATCGAAAAGCTGACTGTGATCCGTGCATTTCCGGGCCGTCCCCGGGTGTTCGACCCGGACCGGGTGAAAATCACGTGGCGCGACTTACGGCACGCCACGGCTTCGGCGTACCCGGCCTGATCCGGATACGGCAGAGCCCCGGCAACCGTGGTCGCCGGGGCTCTGCCGTCTTCAGGGTCGGTTCTCGGGTATGGGTGCCTCTGCTTTGGGTGTGTGGTCATCGGGCCGTCCGGTCTGGCGAGCCAAGGCTAGCCGCACGATGCGTGCCGCTCGCCCGAGCGTGAGCGGGTCGTCTAGGGCGCGGGTTGGGCGGGCGTGTTGCGGGGGATCGGCCGTGCTCGGCGCTCTATCGGTCATCGCCGTTCCCCTCGGTGGTTCCGTCCTCGGGGAGGGAGCCGGGCCGGGTTGGTGACTCGCCCTGTTTTCCGGGGTTTCCGGGAGTGTTCCGGTCGGTAGGTTTGCGCCTCCCTCGGCGGGGTTTTCCCTGGTCGGGCGGGGGAGTTGGGGTGTTTTCGGTGCTGGGGAGAACTCCCCGGCTCCCCGTGGCCTCCCCGGGTGCTTCCCCGGCCGATTCGTCCTCGCGGACGAGGAGTGCGGATGCCACGTCGTCGGCCCGGATGACCATGATCCCGTTCGACTTGGCCGGGGCGAGGTGGTGACGGGCGAGGGCGGCGGACAGGTCGGTCAGGGTCCATCCGTCGTACTCGCCGGGGTTTCGGGCGATCAGCCGGGCGAGGACGGATTGTGTGCGCACGCGCTTCTCTCCCGCGCACACCTCCGCGATATCGGCCAGGTGATCGGCCGGTGCCGGTGTCTCGTCCTCCCCGGTCGCGAGGGCTACCGGCCGTCCTTGTTCGGCGAGCAGCGCCATGGCGCGGGCAATGACCGGGCTCACCAGGTCGATACCGTCTTCAAAGGGCAGGTAGAAGGTGCGCACCAATTCCCATGGTTCGTTTGTGATACCCACTGCTACACAGGTACCCCGGTCGGTTTTCATCCGCAGTTCGGTGGCACGGATGCCTGCCCGGTACCGGCCCGCACCCAACAATCCGTCATTGGCAATGTGATCGGCGACCGCGAAAGCCACACCACAGGACACGTTGCGGGTGATCTCCTTCGGAATACTGTCCTTTGTAGGCGATTGAGTGGCCAGAAGCAGGATGATGCCGTATTTGCGGCCACGCTTGATCAGCCGGACTGCAAGCTCCTCTGCCCGCCTGCCGTATTTCTTGTGCTGGAACAACTCGTGACATTCGTCGATGGCCAGGACCAGCGGGTGCAAGCCCAGTCCGGCACGGTCGGCAAGCTTGCGCGACACCTTCGGCGGCTGCCCAGGCTGTGCCCCGAGCGTCCGGCCGCGCCGCTCCATCTCCTCTATGAGCGCCTTCAGTGCCGCCACGGCATCGGCGGCGACCGAATCATCCATCCCCATCCGATAGCGACGCAGACGCGGCCTCAGGGGCTCGAAATCGGGGCTCTCGCCCATCACGTACACCCAAAGCTCGGCCGTGGGGTCCAGCGCGGCGCCGAGCAGCAGGGTCCGCATTGCAGAGGTCTTGCCCTGCCCGGGGCGTCCACCGATCAGCCAGTTGGCTTCCAGCAGGGGTGCGTTCACGATCAGCCCGCGCTGAGTCAGTCCGAACGGCACGCCCTCGAACACGTCCACCGTGCCGTCGTGCAGCAGCGGCCAATCACCCGCCCCGCCTTGCAAAGTGCCCTTGTCGGCAACCCAGAGGTCCAGCACTCCGTCCTCATCACCCTTGGTAGGCCAGGTTTCCAGCGACGCCCGGCCCAGGTTCGCCGCGAGTGTCGTACGGCGGTCGGCCACCATGTCGGCGGTGGCCCCGAGCGGCAACCGGATCCGCGCGAAGGTTCCATCTCCGTCCTTGCGTGCGGCCGTGAGGTAGACCAGCTCGCCACCGTTCTTGAAGAACGCGTTGAGCGGGGCGACCCCGAGGTGTGCCAGGGCACGGGAAATCATGCGTTCGTCTACCCAGGACTCCGCATCCGCGCGGTCAGGTTGGGCCAGCCATCCCGCACCGGGCGTGCGGTCGCGTCCTTCCCAGATGGCCGCCATGGCCCAACCGATCGGGCCGAGCACGACCAGCCACCGCGCCACGGTCACGATGGCCGCACCGCAGAAATCCCGGACGTCGTAGATCGCGACCAGCCAGCGCGGCATACCCGCCCGGTCAAACAGCAGTTCCGCCAACGCCAGCACGACCAGCACAACCACCACCACGGCCGCAGCGAGCACCACTCGGCGGACACCGATGGTGAACTTGGCCCACCGTGCTTTCGCGTCCGCGCGGATGGTTTCCTGTGCTTCACGGCGTGCCTTCGGGTCGCCTGACATCCGTGCTTGCCGCACATCGCTGCGCAGATCCGCGTAGGTGACCCAAGTCCAGCACTTCACGATCCACCGGGCATGCCCGCGCAGCAGGAACCACAGCAGCCGCAGCAGATCCAGCGGCAGTTTCCGCACCCGGTAGGCCACCAGCCCGCGCCACCGGGCCACCCGGCCGGACTCACGGACCCGCCGGATCAGGTACCCGGTGCAGTCGATCACCCAGTGGCGCACCACCGGTACCGGCCGCCGATCCCGACCCGGGTCGTGGTCGGGCACCAATTCCGCGTCGTACACCTTCGACACCAGCTCGCCCGTGTGATGGTGCGGGTTCTCCGGATTCTCGGGGGTGGTCATCACCGGCCACCCCCTTCGTCAATCAGCGTGGCCGCAAGCCGCGAAGACAGGCCACGCGAGCACCCGGTGACCTGTCGAACCCACGCCGGGGTCACGCTCACCTCGGGTGTCCGTGCCTGCCGGGCCATGGCCAGATACTCCGCAAAGGATGTGCGCCGCCGACGCTCGGCCGATCCGTTGCCCGCCGACACGGTCCCGCCCGGCGTGGCGTTGTCCGAGGTGTCCCCAGCCGACGTCGTCCCGGGCGGCACCGCCGTCGGGGTCTCTGGCGCTGATGCCGGCGTGGGTTCAGCCGCGTTCATGAACGCGGCTGACCGTGCCGCCACCATGGCCGCGCCGAGCTTGTCCCGCAGATCGGTCACCGCCTCGGCGGCGACGAACACGACCAGCGGCGGCACCGAGTGCAGCACCACCCGTGACGGGCTTCCGGTCGTGAACGCTTCCCACGTGTTCATCACGTAGGTGGCGGTGAGCGTGAACCACTTCGCCACGCGCACCCATCCACCGGTGCGGACCCCGTAGCGTGCCGTGACCTGTTCGGCCCGCAGGATGGACAGCAACACCACCGACACCATCGGGTCGAGCAGCCATGCCGTGCACCAGGGCAGCGACCATGAACGCGCACCGTTCGCGGCGAACTGCTGCACATTGGTCATCGTGAACGCCAGCCCGAGCAGCACACCCGACCAGCACAACCGGTCCACCTGCACCGCAACCCGCTCGACCGATTCCCCGCCGTTCGTACGTGGTTCGGTCATCGGCGATCACCCCGCCGCATCTCCCGCCGGATGTCCACAGTGGTCACCGTGAGCGCCTTGGTCAGCGTGTAGGAGGTGAACAGCGCGGGCAGCCCGAGTGCGACGGCCCGCAGCGGCCACGGCGCACCGGGGTAGGTGAACGCCAGCCATTGCACTGCCGACAGCAGCGCCGCACCGACCACGACACGGCCGGTCAGCGACAGCAACCGCGCACCCGCACGAGCCGCGTCCGCCGCGCGCCGGGCACGGCGTGCCGACGCCCGCCAGAGGCACAACACCACCAGCGCCACCGCCAGAGCCACGAGCAACTGAGTCGGAGTCAGGTTCATTCCCGGCCCCCGTCCCGCCGCTGAGACCAGGCCAGGTAGGCGGCACGCCGGTCATCCTCGGCCAGCGCACCCCACACCCCGAACGTGGCGAACCCTGCCGTGCGGAATTCCAGCTCCAGGCATTCGTCACGCACACCGCAGTCCGCGCAGATCCGCGCGGCCACCGAGCGATCGGTCATCTCATCCCCGTCCCACTCCGGGTGCTCCGGACCAGTGGTGAGCCACATGCACGCGCCGTCGCGGGTCACCACATCCGACAACACCCCGGTCGGCACGGCCTCCAACTCGTCAAGTCCAGCGGCAACATCGGCATAGAATTCGTTGGCACAAAATTCGTCCTCGTGCTTGTTGTTCACTGCTTCCCCCATTCGCTGGGGGCGGGCAGCAGCCGTGCCACCGCGTAAGCGGGCACGACCATCCGACCGTGACGGCGGACCCTGGGCAGCACACCCACCCGGATCAAGCGCCACACCTCGGACTCATGGACACCGAGAATCCAGCTAACTTCCCGGATCGAAAACACGCCGGTCGAAACGGCGCGCGAAATATGTTCAGACATAATAGGTTTGGTTCCTTTACCTGAGTTTTCTGCCCGCTTCTGCGAACCGATGACCCAAGTAAGCCCCGGGACAACGTAATCAACTATTCCGGCACTGGAATATGGCTATGTCACCGCTGGAATAACCCCAGCTAAACCGCCAAATCGCGCGCGCACACATTCCAAGAAAAAATATTATTGGTGAACATATTTTCCGCCGGGATGTTGATCACCATCGCGCGGAGGCGACAGAAAAACCGGCCGTTGCGCGGGAGAGGTGGCCCGTGACCTGTCGATATTCCGGCGCGGACATGCCGCATTCCCAGATTGATATAGACGCGCTCCAGTTGTGGCCGCACGGTTGCCACCAACCCCCCGGACAATCGATCGCAAGGGCAGGCAACCCGATGACCCATCTCCCGCGTAGCAGCGTGATCCCCGCATGATCCTCACGGCATCCTTGACCACGGGCATTGCGCGTGTCACACACGGAATGCCGGGCTCGGTCAGGCTCGTGGACGAGATCCTGAACACGGATCACGTCCACTGGGAAACAACCCTGTTCGTCGGTGATGTCGAATTCCACAGCTCAAAAGCCGGTCCCGTTCCCAATCACCAGTTCCGAGTCAGTGCCTCCACTGCACACGACCTTGCCGCGCTCAACTACATGGACAACGACGACCCGGCCATGCCCATAGCGAATTCATACAACCCCCGGCGGCCAGTCCCCGACGTCGATCTCATCTTCAACGGCTCAACCGGTGCCGTCTTCCCACGCACCGCACTAATCCCGATACGACAAGCACGAGCGGCATTGCTCGAATGGCTCGAAACACGAGCACGGCCAACCTGTGTCGAATGGCGGCCCTACGACAGCTACTAAACGGCAGCGACAACCAACCACCGTGAAAAGAGGGCGGGAACATGAACGGCACAGAAACCAGAACGACCACAACACCTCACTTCACATTCGTGACGTCCGCCGGTCCGGCCGTGGATCACCTGGTATCGGACACGGCTATGACGGATGGACTGTCGTCGGGCGGTTGGTTTTTGGGACTGTGCGGGACCCGATTCGCGGCAGCGGCGATGTGCGCCGAACCCGGCTACGAATGCGGCACCTGCCGAAAAGTGCTCGCTGCACTTCACGTCTTGTCCACCGCAGAACAGCGGATGACGAGGCATCATCGGCATGCACGACTGGGCTTGCTTGCTTCGCTCAAGTCATTCTTTTCCAGTCACGCTGCGCCTGAATCCCGCCGCGCTAGCGAATCGATGACCAGTGGAGGTGCGCGCCCATGACGGTACGAATCATACGAAGGAAGGGCAGTGGGTTGAGCAATCACGACGAGCGTGACATTTTCGTTCCTAACCCGAAAAGGTTATTATGGGAATCGCTCGCCGACCATTTCAGGGAGAAAATTACTCATGGGCATTGGCGGGCTAATGAACGGCTCCCCGGCGAAAGGAGTCTTTCGGAAACGTACAATGTATCTCTAGGGACCGCAAGGCGGGCGCTTCTAGACCTTTCTAGAGAAGGTCTTCTGATCCGACGGCCGGGCGGTAGTTTTGTTTTAGATGGATCGAATCCAGAGGCAGTAGAATGCAAATATGAGAGGATCGCAAATCTCATTCGGAGCCGGATAGAGTCCGACGTCTATCGACCTGGTTTCCGATTCGGCAATGAGCGAGACTTGACCATTGAATTCGGTGTTTCGCAGGGCACGCTCAGAAAGGCATTCCAGGAGTTGGAGAACGATACATCGCGAAAGTGGGTCGCGACTACAGAACTGGGCCGTTTCGTGGTGGATCGCTACGGCCGCGGCGCCCCAATGTTGCCGTATCTGAAGCTCGCCAGCCGATTCGCTGAAGAAATCCTCAGCGGCAAACGTAAGCCGGGTTCGAGGATGCCAAGCGAGGTCGAGGCCCACCGCTTTTATGGGGCGAGTCACACTCGGATGTCGAGAGCGATGGATTTACTAGCAAAACGCGGGCTCATTACGGCACGGTTTGGCAGCGGCCGGTACGTCGCCGAAAAATCTCACTGGCAACAATACGGACAAAAAAAAGGAACGTCAGGCCACAACTGCGGTTACCCAAAATGCAGCGACGGGATTATATCATTCACTGATCAAAATGACATGGCCAGGTCAAAACTGTGCCCCACTGGATTAGTCGAGTTTCTTACCAACGACGGCGGTTGCCCTTAAGGAGCAGACCGACCGAACGACTCGCCGGGCACCGGCTGACCCTTGCGTGAGCGCACGCGCGTGCGGCGTCGCCGCCATAGTCGGAGGTCAAGGAGACTCTTGGGCCCGTCACGCCGTCACGCCGGGCTGTGACGGCGTGACGGGCCCAATGGGACGGGTTACGACTCGTCTTGTCCCGGCGTGTGCTTGATCTGTTCGAACAACTCACGAAAGTCCGAGCCCGCACGTTGCCCGTATGTGTCGAGTTCGTGTTCCAGTTCAGACGCAACCATGAGAAGTGAAGGGCGGCTCTGCCTCCCGTTTTGCAAGGCCTCGATGCCTAGTGTTGCGGCTTCGTCCGTCTCGCCCTGCCGCGCGGCAATGACGGCTAGCGTTAGCTGTGCCTCAGCGTTACGCATTGGCGTCACGATCTGACCATCAGGTTTGACGCCGCGCCGGATGACTTCCAGAGCGTTGCGCTTCGCAAGATTATCTTGGCCGACGATCCTATAGGTGTCCATCGCGTAGAAGTCCCACTTGTCGGGATCGACAACAAAGTGGTTGTCTGGACGTTCCGGGAACGGCAAATTGTCAAGCAAGGCACTACCCTTTTCGAGCGCTTGACGAACCTCTTCCGGCCTGCCCATTCGAGCGTACGCTTTTGCCTGCTGTCCATAGAGTTGCACTGCTACGGAATGAGATGGGGCCGCTTGAATTCCCGCCCCTGCTGCATTAATGACTGCGCGGTAGTTTCCTGTCGTAAGGTGGAACCATGCGAGCATTTCGTGGGACCAACCCACGATTCCGGATTCGCCAGCATCCTTACCTAGGTCCATTGCCATACGCCGAGTAGCCTCGGCGGCGGTCTGGTCGCCGAGATCGTTTTCAAGGCACCCGACAAGCAACGCGAGCATGCCAGCGTTGCTAAGAATGTTGCGATGTTGCGCAAGGCTGAGGCGGCCTCCAAGTAGGTCGGTCATTTTGCCGAGCCATTCCCTGCCGCTATGTATCAACTTGCGAGCGTCCATATGCGGATAGTCGCAGCATAACTGCTCGACTTTAATCGCTATGGCATCAACCGTTGACGAGTTTATCGCAGACGACCGGATACGGTTGATTAGCTCAAGGGTATCCATGCCAGTATTTGCAAGCAGAATTTCATCTTGCGACTGCGGAACGATCAGGCTTCCATCGCGATTCGAGCCTCCAGTATTTGCAGTCGGCAACGACTTTAGTCGACTTTGGCCCGGGAAGTCAAACCAAAGTATGTGCTGAGGCAGATGCAAGATCCGGGCATAATTCCGCAGAACCTCAAGATTCTGCTCAGGCTTGCCGTTCTCGATCTTGCTTACCTGGGCTTGCGTAAGCCCAAGCCAGCGCCCCAAAAGCTCCTGGTTGAGCCCTTTTCCGAAAAGCTGGAGGTGTCGGGGATGGTTTCGGTAAGCCTTAAACACCTTACCTATGTGCTGACTTTCAAACGCTGCCCGGAATTCATTAGTCTCAAAAAAATCGTTCCTGAGCTGAGCAGGGGGCGTGCGGAGTTGGTCACGCTGCTCGCGGTGGCACCTCCCGCACAAGCGCGCAGTGTTGTCAGCGGCCAGCGCCCCGCCGCAGCCCTGGCAATGGCGGTCGCCAGCAGTCCGCCGACCGGAACCGGAAGAAACCATTTCACCACCCGTGCCCGTTGGAACCAATCCCGCCTCTGACCAGGGTACATAGCGGGGCACGATCGGTACCAGCAGGGCGACCCGGCGTGCTTGTGTGGCGCCTCAGGCGGCGATTGCGTCTTCAAGACGTGTATCATCCGGCACCCGCTGGAAAAACAGCCGGGGCCCGGAGCCCTCGGGGTCGACCACCGCCGAGGCGTCGTTGCGGCTCTCGGGCGGCACGCCCATCGCTTCCAGGGCCTGCTCCCAGGACTCGAAGCCCTTGGGCGGGTCCTGCAGCCGGTAGCCGAGGGTATCGGCCCAGAACGCGGCCAACCCGGCCGGGTCGGCGCAGTCGAAGGTGATCTGGGCGTCGCGGGCCATTTCAGCTCGCCTCCTGCCGGGTCTGCTCGTGGGTGTACAGGTAAAGGTCGCGGAGCAGGCACACCTCGGCCAGATGGTGGATCAGCTCGCGGTTGATGTGCAGCACCAGCGCTGCCAGAGGACGCCCGGCGTACGGCCCCTCGGAGAAACCGGCCTCCCCGCACGGACGGGTGAGGCCGGTTTCGCCGAGGGACTCGACCCCGGCCAGCCACGTGGCGTACTCCGTGTCGAGCTGGGTCAGCGCAGCGGCCGCGGTCGGGGCGTACTCGAACGACTGGTAGTCGGTGGCCGCGCGACCGAAGTGCGTGGCGTTGCGCACCGCGAGCACCCCGACGATCACGTGCCCGAGCCGCCAGGCGATCGTGGTGAACGGTGGCGGGTCGGGCTGCGGCATCGCGAAGTCGATGGTCATCGCGCCGGACCCGGCCCGCACCGGTGCAGTGCCGGTGCCGCGCGGGCGCACGTTCCAGCAGTGGGGGGCCGGCTCCCAGAAGTACTCGTCGTCGGTGAGTCCGTCGAGGCGAGCGCGCAGCTGGCTGGTCCGGTGCAGGGCGAGCTGTTCCCGGAGCAGGGGGTTCCAGGTCTGGTCGGTCATGGTGCCAGCCTCTCGCATATAGCGGACAGCTTCGTTCCGTGATTTGTGGAACGATGAGCGCGTGACCGTCGAGGCGACGACCGAGCGGGTGCTGCGGTTGCTGGCGCTGCTGCAGCGCCGGCCGTCCTGGACCGCCGCCGAGCTCGCCGCCGAACTGGGGGTCACCGACCGCTCGGTGCGCCGCGACGTGGAGCGGCTGCGCGCGCTCGGTTACCCCGTGCACGCGTCGGCGGGCGTCGGCGGCGGCTACCAGCTCGGCGCGGGCACCCGGCTGCCGCCGCTGCTCCTCGATGACGAGGAGGCGATCGCGACGGCGGTTTCCCTGCGGCTGGCGGCGGGGGGCACGGTCGCCGGGGCGGGCGAGGCCGCGCTGCGGGCGCTGGCGAAACTCGACCAGGTGATGCCGCCCCGGCTGCGCGCCGAGGTGCGCGCGGTGCACGGCGCCACTGAGACCCTTGTCGGTCCCGGGGTCGAGATCGACGCGGAGCTGCTGGTGACGCTCGCGCGAGCCTGTCGCGACGCCGTGCGGGTGCGGTTCAGGTACGCCGGCCGCGACGGCGGGGAGCGCGAGCGCACGGTCGAGCCGGTGCGGATGGTCACCACCGGCCGCCGCTGGTACCTGATGGCGCGGGACGTCGACCGCGACGACTGGCGCACCTTCCGGCTGGACCGGATGCGTGAGGTGGTGGCGACGACCTGGCGCTTCCGGGCGAGGGAACATCCGGACCCGGTCGTCTACGTGCAGCGGTCCGTGACCGGGGCGCCGTACCGGTATCTGGCCCGGGTGCGGGTGCACGCCCGGCCCGACCAGGTGCGGGAGCTGGTGCCGCCCCAGGTGGGGCGCGTCGAGGACGATCGCGACGGGTGGTGCGTGCTCGTCGTCGGCGGGGACAACCTGGACTGGCTCGCCGCGCACGCGGCCCGGCTGGGCTTCGAGGTGGAGGTACTGGAGCCTCCGGAACTGCGGAAGGCCGCCGCCCTGCTCGCCCGCCGCCTCACGGCGATGGCCGGGATCGGCTGACGGACCCGGTCGGTCTTCATACCGCGCGAACTTCAAGCCGAGGCAGGCGGTGCTACAGGTAGGCGTCGGCGTCGCGAATCGTGTAGGCGTAGCCCTGTTCGGCCAGAAAACGCTGCCGGTGCGCGGCGTACTCGGTGTCCAAAGTGTCCCTTGCCACGATCGAGTAGAAATGTGCCTGGCGCCCGTCGCCCTTCGGGCGGAGCAGGCGGCCGAGCCGCTGTGCTTCTTCCTGCCGGGAGCCGAACGTGCCGGAGACCTGGATCGCGACGGAAGCCTCGGGCAGGTCGATCGAGAAGTTGGCCACTTTGGACACGACGAGCCGGTCGATTTCGCCGCGGCGGAAGGCGTCGAACAGTGCCTCCCGTTCCTTGTTCCGCGTCGAGCCCTGGATCACCGGGGCGTCGAGTTCGGCGCCCAGCTCGTCCAGTTGCTCGAGATAGGCGCCGATCACCAGCGTCGGCTCGCCCGCGTGTTTGTCCACAATAGACTTTATGACGGGCGTCTTCGTCCGTGCCGTCGAGGCCAGCTTGTACTTCTCGTCCGATTCGGCCGTCGCGTAACGCAGCCGCTCGTCGTCGGTCAGCGTCACTCGTACCTCGATGCATTCGGCGGGCGCGATCCAGCCCTGGGCCTCGATGTCCCGCCACGGCACGTCGTAACGCTTCGGGCCGATCAGTGAAAAGACATCGCCCTCGCGCCCGTCCTCGCGCACGAGGGTGGCGGTGAGCCCGAGCCGGCGGCGGGACTGCAGGTCGGCCGTCATCCGGAACACCGGCGCGGGCAGCAGGTGCACCTCGTCGTAGACCACCAGGCCCCAGTCCCGGGAGTCGAACAGCTCCAGGTGCCTGTACTCGCCCTTGGTCTTGCGGGTGATCACCTGGTAGGTCGCGATGGTGACCGGCCGGACCTCCTTCTTCTCCCCGGAGTACTCGCCGATTTCGTCCTCGGTGAGCGAGGTTCGCGCGACCAGTTCCCGCTTCCACTGGCGGCCCGCCACCGTGTTGGTGACCAGGATCAGCGTCGTCGCCTGCGCCCGTGCCATCGCCGCGGCACCGACCAGCGTCTTGCCCGCGCCACAGGGCAGCACGACGACCCCGGAACCGCCGGCCCAGAACGCGTCCGCGGCCTGCCGTTGGTAGTCCCGCAGTGCCCAGCCGTCCTCGGCCAGCGACATCGGATGCGCCTCGCCGTCGACGTACCCCGCGAGGTCTTCGGCGGGCCAGCCCACCTTGAGCAGCGCCTGCTTGAGCCGGCCGCGTTCGGAAGGATGCACGACCACGGTGTCCTCGTCGATCCGCGTGCCGAGCATCGGGTTGATCTTCTTGTTGCGCAGCACCTCTTCCAGCACGGCGCGATCCGTGGTGGCCATCACCAGCCCGTGCGCGGGATGGTTGGTGATCTGCAGCCTGCCGAACCGGCCCATCGTGTCGACGATGTCGATCAGCAGCGGCTGGGGCACCGGGAACCGGGAGTACGCGGTCAGCGCGTGCACCACCTGCTCGGCGTCGTGGCCCGCGGCCCGCGCGTTCCACAACGCCAGCGGGGTGACCCGGTAGGTGTGCACATGCTCCGGGGCGCGTTCCAGCTCGGCGAACGGCGCGATCGCGATCCGCGCGTCATCGGCCGCCGGGTGGTCGACCTCGAGCAGGACGGTCTTGTCGGACTGGACGATCAGCGGGCCATCGGTCACGTGTTCCTTTATACGGGCACTGCACCAGGTGAGCGCGTCGTCTCCGTGCCGAACACCTGTGCAGCGCGTCCTCGAGCGACGACTCGCCGGACCAGCAGCGCACTCCGTCCGGCCGGATCAGCAGCGGGCCCGCCCCAGGCGCGTGCACCACGTCCACACGATCGGCCCAGGGCGTGAGCCGGCCGGAGGGGTTGACGAGCAGCCCCCGGCCCGAGCGCAGCAGCCGGGCCAATCGTGTCGGCCCGCCGGCGGTGACCAGCTCCAGGTCGGGCACGCGGCCCTCGGCGTCCAGGCCTGACATCATGCCGGCGAGAAACCGGTTGGTGTCGGGGAGCCGCATCAGGTCGGCGAAGATGTCCCGCAACGCGACCAGGTCCTCGTTCGGCAGTGGATCGAACAAAATCCGCTGGGCCGACGTGTGGTGCGGTACCCGGGCGGCGGGCGGATGGCGTTCGTCGTGGTAGCTGTCCAGCAAGCCGTCCGGGGCCCAGCCACGGACCGTCGCCGCGAGCTCCCAGCCGAGGTTGGTCGCGTCCTGGACGCCCAGGTTCAGGCCCTGGCCGCCGAGCGGCGGATGGATGCGCGCCGCGTCGCCCGCGAACAGGGCGTGGCCGTGCCGGTAGGCCTCGAGTTGGCGGGTCGCACCACTGAACGTGGACCGGTTCAAGGCTCCGGCGAGGCGCGTCTCCTCGCCGTAGATCGCGGTCACCGCCGTGCCGATCTAGCCTTCCGACCGGCCTCAGCATGCCCCGGTAGCCGCCGCCTTGGGCGCGGAGTGCGCTGCGAGCGTGCCCTCGCGCAGGCGCTTACCGATACTGCACACCTGTCAGCGCTCACCGCACGCCTGGCCGCTGCGCAGATCGTTTCGGTGTTGTCGACCCTGGCCCTGGACAACCACGAGCGGATCACGAACGGAAATTCCGCAAAGAGCGTTTGTCCGGACGCCGTCGGCGGCTGAACTGGGGTTTTCTCTGTTGAGGACAGGCTCAGGAGACGTCGGGCGGTACCATCGACCGCACGTCGAGCCGATTGGCCAGCATGCCCGAACTGTGCATGAGGTCCGCGACCCGCTGCAGCCGGACGCCGTTGAGTGAGCTCGGATACTCGCCGAGTGCGACCAGATCCGCCGTCGCGTTGTCGATCGCGGCCAGCCGCGGCAGCGCCTGCCGGACGATGCTGGGATCCGTCGCGCGTTGCTGCGCGTCCGCCAGGACGGACCGGAACAAAGCGAGTGTCCGCGGGTTGGCCTGGGCGAAGATCCCGCTGGACGCATAGCCGGTCATCGGGAAGTTCATGGTGGCGCCCCGCGAGGAGTCGGCCAGCACCTGCGCCCCCAGGTTCTGCTGGGCCTCGGTGATGAAGGACTCGATCATCAGCGCGGCATCCGCGGACCTGTCGCGCAGGGCGGCCGGCATCTCGCCGAACGAGCGCCGCACGAACCTGATCTTGCTCGGGTCGCCGCCCGCGGTCGCGAACATCGAGCGCACGGTCAGCACGCCGAGGTCGTCGAGTTCGTCGACGGCGATCCTGGGTGTCTTCTTGCCGGTCAGTTGGGTGTAGGTGGAGCCGGGGAGGGTCATCAGCGCCATCGTGAAGGGCGCGGAAGTACAGGCCTCGCCCTGAAGCTGGAGCGCGGTCCCGGCCGCGGCGGCCTTGAAGAAGGCGACGTCTGTGGCGAAGGCCACATCGAGACGTCCGCTGGCCAGTCCGGACAGTCCTTCGGTGTTGGAAGCCTCGTCGACGAGTTCGACGTGCAACCCGGCGCGGGTGAACGAACCGTCCTCGACCGCGATGCGCAGGGGTGCGGTATCGATCGGATTGCCCACCCCTACCCGGAGTGTTGTCAGCTCGGGGATGAGCCGGTCATCCGACCGGGATCCGCCGAGCAGGTTGTTGCAGCCAGTAACCAAATACAGGGTCGCGACCAGCATGATCGCCACCCTTCGCATGGTGACTCCCCTCGCGAACGAGCGAATTGTGCTACGCGGGTGGAGCTTAGGATCTCGTGCCAATACCATCGCCGGGGGACCGCACCGAGAGTAGAGAGCGCTCTGGCCCGTGCCACGATTCAGCTCCGTTCTAGTAGGTTAGCGAGTCCATGCCGGTGACGATCCGTGTCCGGCGGATTGGTGACGAGAAGGAACTCAGGTGGCCCGTCAGCGCGAGCGTTCCGATGGCGCTGACGCCGTGGACCGCGGACCCGAGGTCCACGGCGGCGGGCGGTGGCGGCTGCGGAACTGGCGGCTGCGGACGAAGCTGATCGTCGTCCTGCTCATCCCCATGCTGACCGTGCTGGCACTGGCCGGCCTCAAGGTACACCAGGATCTCGACCAGGCTCAGCTGCTCGCCGAACTGGCCGCGCACGGCCGGGTGGACGACAAGGTCAACGCGGTCATCCACGAGCTTCAGCGCGAGCGGGACCTGACCGTCCGGTACGTGGCGGGCGGCAGGCAGGGCAACCTCAACGAGCTGCGCGACCAGCGCGCCAAGGTGGACGCGGCGATCGGCGAGTTCGGCAAGGAGTTCGACGCCGACCGCGACCGGCTGTCCCAGGCCGGCGTGACCGGGCTGCAGGCCACCCGGGCCCGGCTGGACGTGCTCACCGGCCTGCGGTTCTCCGGGGAACAGTCGAACCTGCCCGCCGACGCCGTGCTGCGCTCCTACGACGAGCTGATCTCCGGCATACTCGACCTGTCCGACCAGGCGGTTTCGGACATCACCGAACCCGACCTGTCGCGCCTGCGGCTGGCCGCGAACGCACTGGCCAGGGTCAAGGACCAGATGTCGGTCAAGCGCGCCCTGCTCGCCGAGGCGCTGGAGCAACACCAGATCAACGGCGACGAACTGCGCGCGCTGCTGGGCGCCGACGCCGAGCTGTCCGCCGCCCGCAGCGACTTCCGCAAGTTCGCCACCCCGGCCGGGCAGCGGATGTACGACGACACCGTGATCGGGATGATCGTCGATGAGGGCAACAACCTCTTCGAGTCGGCGGTCACCCGGGCGGAGAACGGGCAGAACCTGAATGGTCTGGACCCACAGCGGTGGGACACCGCCGCCACCTACACCGTCAACCGCGCCTACCAGGTGCAGGAGGCGTTGCAGGCGCTGATCCAGCGGCGGTGCGACGCGCTGGCCGCGGACGCCCGCCGGTCGGCGATCGTCAACGCCGGTGCGGTCATCGGCGTACTCGTGTTGTGCGTCGCGCTGGCGGTGATCATCGCGCGCTCTCTGTTGCGGCCGTTGCGCCTGTTGCGGCGGACGGCGCTGGATGTGGCCGAAAACCGCCTCCCCGCGGCGGTCGAGGGCATCCTGGCCGATCCGCATCCCGAAGCGACCGCTCGGCGGAGCGTGGCTCCGGTGCCGGTGTTCAGCCGCGAAGAGCTCGGGCAGGTGGCACGTGCCTTCGACGTGGTGCACCGGGAGGCCGTGCGGCAGGCCGGTGAGCAGGCGCTGCTCCGGGAGAACATCAACGCGATGTTCCTCAACCTGTCCCGGCGCAGCCAGGACCTCGTCGAGCGGCAGCTCGCCGTGCTGGACCGGATGGAGGCCGAGGAGCAGGACCCGGAAACCCTCGGCGGCCTGTTCGAACTGGACCACCTGGCCACCCGGATGCGGCGCAACAGCGAAAACCTGCTGGTGCTCGCCGGGCACGATCCGGACTCCTCGCCCACCGAGCCCGCGGCGGCCGAGGAGATCATCGGTGCGGCGCTGTCCGAAGTCGAGCACTACCAGCGCATCGAGCTCAGCCCCGCGCCGGAACTGGCGGTGCGCGGCGAGGCGTGCGGCGACCTGGTGCACGTGATCTCCGAGCTGCTGGAGAACGCGACGCTGTACTCGCCGCCGGAGAAGACCGTCCGCGTGGTGAGTTCGGTCGCCGGCGACGGCGCCTGGGAGGTCTACATCACCGACTCGGGTGCGGGCATGCCCGAACCGGAGATCAGGCGCGCCAACGCCCGGCTGACCCAGCCGCCCGCGGTGGACGTCGAGGTGTCCCGGCGGATGGGGCTGTTCGTGGTGGCCACCCTGGCCCGGCAGCACGACATCAAGGTCCGGCTCAGCGCGGCGGAAACCGGCGGGCTGAAGGCGACCGTGGTCATCCCGGCGAGGCTCGTCGTGCCGTTGCCCCCGGTGACCGCCCCGGTGCCGGTCGAACCGGAACCCGAGCCCGAGCCGATGCCGCAGCGGGAAGAGGTCCTGGCGCTGCCGGTGATCCCGGAGGAGACCCGGCGGGCGCCGGTCGAGCAGGACGAGTGCCCGCCGGGATGGCCGGACGAGGACAACGACGAGCTGCGGCGGCACCACATCGGGGACGACGAGCCGACCGAGCGGCTGCCCGCCTACCAGGAGGTGCTGTCGCAGTGGTTCCAGACCGGTGAGCACTGGCCGGCGGATGATCCCGAGGAGCGGGAGCCGGAGTGGCCCGAGTCCGACGGGGACGAGTCCTCGGCTCAGCCGAACGGCGTCCACATGCCGAAACACACCATCCCGTCGGCAGAGTCGGCTGGGGGTACCACCCCCGGACCTCCTGCCGAGGCAAGCCGCCAGACCTCCTTCGACCCACCCACGTTGCGGCTCGAGCCGGACGCCGTGCGCGGCCGCATGACCCGGCTGCAGGACGGCGTCGAGCGTGCCAGGGAGCGCGCGCGGGCATTTGACAGTGGCCACACCACGGACTAGGTGGAATAGCCTTCCGTTTCCGGTTCCTGCTCCGGAACCCGCTTCCGGCAACGGAAATGGGCCTGGATCCCTTGCTTTTCGGGCGGACATTGATAGGTTTCGCCCGGGCACGACGATGGTCGGAGATTTACCAATTCGCGTCCGCTTGTCACAGTTGATAACAGAAAATCGCCTCGTCAGGAGCGTCGTCTATGAGCATGAACGCAGGTGCGGCCACGACTCGCCGGGGCTTCGTCCGGCTGGCGCTGGGGGCGGCCGTCGCCGGGCCGCTGGCCGCGTCCGCAGGGTGCAGTGTGCTGAACGGGTCGAGCGGGAGCAGTTCCGCGGGCGGCGGGTCCGCGGCGGGGCTGGAGAAGTCCAAGCTGACCATCGGCATCCTGCATAGCCAGGGCAGCGCGCCCGCGAAGCTGGCGGAGAAGTACGGCTACTTCACCCAGCAGGGGCTCCAGGTCACGCTCAAGTCCTTCAGCGCCGGCCCGCAGGCCTTCACCTCGCTGCAGAACGGCGAACTGGACTTCGCCGTCACCAACTATGTCTCGTTCTTCCAGGCGGTCGTCCAGAACACGCTCGACGCCAAGATCGTGGTCGAGGGCAACACCGCCAACGAGAACTCCGTGGTGCTGGTGGCGAAGCCGGATTCGGGCATCACCGGCGCGAAGGACCTGGTGGGCAAGAAGATCGGCATCCAGCAGGCCGCGTCCGTCGCCGAACTGCTGGTCCGCGCGACTCTGAAGGACAACGACGTCGACCCGAACTCCCCGCACTACCTGCCGGTGAAGTTCCCCGACATACCGGCCCAGATAGCCGGCGGGCAGCTCGACGCCGGGGTGGAGGTCGAGCCCTACCTGACCACGGCCGAGCAGAAGCAGGGCGTGCAGCCGGTGCTCAAGATCGTCACCGGCTCGACCGCGAACATGCCGCAGACCGGCTACATCGCGCTGTCGAAGTTCGTCGACGCCAACCCGAAGACGGTGGCCGCGTTCCAGCGGGCGATGATCCCCGCGCAGTCCGACGCGTCGGACCGCAAGAAGCTCGCCGAAGTGCTGCCCGACCTCTCCGGTGTCGACAGGGTGACCGCCGCGCTGCTCAACATCGACGCCTACCCGACCTCCGTCAACACCACCCAGCTTCAGCGGGTCATCACGCTGATGCAGAGCTATGGCGGGCTGACGGCGAAGCTCGACGCCACCAAGCTCGTCGTGCCGACGCCGCAGGCTTGACCGTTGCGTGGAACGCTTCCGGTGGCGGTCCGGCGGCTGATCGGTCTCGCCGCCTTCCTCACGCTGTGGGAGGTGGCCGGGCGGTCGGGTGTGGTCAAGGCCGGCGTGCTGCCGCCCGCGTCGGCCGTGTTGGCGCGATTCTTCGGGCTCTTCGTCGACCCGCGGTTCGTCCCGGATGCCGCCTCGACGCTGCTGTCGTGGGTGATCGCGCTGGGGATGGCCGTGGCGGTCGGCGTTCCCCTGGGCCTGCTGCTCGGTCGCGTTCGGCCGCTGCGGCTGGTCACCGGCCCGGTCATCGAGTTCCTGCGGCCGCTGCCCACGGTGGCCCTGATCCCGCTGGCCATGCTCGTGCTCGGCAGCGGTGCGCAGACCAAGATCGCACTGGCCGCGTTCGCCTCGTGCTGGCCGATCCTGTTCAACACCGTGTACGCCGTCGCGGAGATGGACCGGCAACTGCTGGACACCGCGCGCGTGTTCCGGACCCCGCCGCTCCGGGTGGCGTTCGCGGTGATCCTGCCCGCCGTGGCGCCGTTCGTGCTGACCGGCGTTCGGCTGTCGGCGGCGGTGGCGCTGATCGTGCTGGTCAGTACCGAGTACTTCGCCGGAGACGTCGGCATCGGTCACTTCGTCTACCACTGGGGCCTATCCACACAGCAGATGGACCTGGTGCTCGCGGCCACCGTGTTCACCGGCCTGTTCGGGTACCTGGTGAACATCGGGCTGCTGTCCGCGCAACGACGCTGGCTCCCGTGGGCGGCGGCGGGAGGCGCGGTGTGAAGTGGTGTGCGCTCGCCCGGCGCTGGCTGTTCTTCCTGGTGTTCCTGCTCGCCTGGCAGTGGATCACGAGCAGCGTGGGCAACCCGTACTTTCCGCCGCCGTGGCGGATTCTCGGCGCCGCCGGGCACGCCTGGTTCGGCGACGGCGCGTTCACCGGCGACGTGTTGCCCAGCCTCGGCCGGTTGTTCCTCGGGTGGCTGATCGCGGTCATGATCGGGGTACCGGTCGGGCTCGCGCTCGGGCGTTCCCCCGTGCTCACCGACTACGTCTCGCCGCTGCTCTTCTTCGCGCGCTCGGTGCCCGCCATCCTGCTGGTGCCGGTGTTCCTGCTGGTGCTCGGGTTCGAGCCGCGGATGGAGATCGCGATGATCCTGTTCGGCACGATCTGGCCGATCCTGCTCAACAGCATCGACGGGGCGCGGTCCGTGGACGAGGTGAAGCTCGAGACCTGTCGTGCGTTCCGGATCCGCGGGCCGCGCCGGGTCGCCGGGGTGCTGCTGCCCGCGGCGGCGCCGAAGATCTTCGCGGGCATGCGGCTGGCGTTGTCGATCGCGATCATCCTGATGGTGGTGTCGGAGCTGGTGGGCGTCACCAGCGGTATCGGCTTCCGAATGATCAACGCGCAGGGCAACTTCCTGTTCCCGGAAATGTGGGCGTGGATCGTGCTGGTGAGCGTGCTCGGGTATCTGCTGAACGCCCTGTTGGCGCAGGTGGAGCGGCGTGCCCTGGCCTGGCACCAGGGTTTCACAGGGTGACGTGCAGGAGCGTCGGCTCGGCGGAGGTGAAGGCCGAGGTCAGGGCGGAGCGGAGGTGCGTGGCGGTGTCGATCCGGTGCGCGGCGCAGCCCATGCCCTGGGCGAGTGCGGTGAAATCCAGGCCACCGAGTTCGATGCCGGGCACCTTCCCCGCGTCGTTCCGGGTGGCATGCTTGCGCACCGCGCCGTATTCGCCGTTGTCCAGGATGACGAAAACCACCCGGGTCCGTTGCCGCGCGGCGGTCCAAAGCGCCTGGATGGCGTACATGCTGGAGCCGTCACCGAGAACCGCGACGACCTGACGTGCGGGCTGGGCCAGTGCCGCGCCCACCGCCGCGGGGAGCCCGTAACCGAGGACACCGCTGGACATGGTGAGAAAACCCCGGGGCGGGGCGATCGGCAGTTGCTCCTGGAGCACCCCTCGGTGCGTGGGCGCTTCCTCGACGACGAGCGCGTCCTCCGGCAGCAGTTCGGCGAGCGTCCGGTAGACGAACGCGGGCGACATCGGCATGCCCGGACCGGGTTCGGGAGCCGGGGGCGCGGGTTTCCGGGGTTCCGGCGCGGGACGATCGGCGGTGCGCACCAGGGCCTTGAGGTGGGCGGCCGCGGTTCGCGCGGTCGCGAGCACGCCGGCCGCTTCCGGGGCGCGGGCGAGGATCTGGGGGTCGTCGCTGATCACGTGGAGCGGAGGCAACTCGGGGCCGTTCGCCGAGACCACGTGATAGGTGAACGCCGGCGCGCCGAGCACCACCACGCAGTCGTACGGCGCCAGCGCCCCGGCCACGCCCGCCGGGTTCGGCGGCAGGAAACCGGCGAACAGCGGATGGTTCTCGGGGAAGGAACTGCGCGCCGAGAACGGCGCGGCCCACACCGCGGTAAGCGTTTTCTCGGCAAGCTCGACGACTTCGGATACGGCGTTGTCGGCGTCCACCGCGGCGCCCACCACGAGCGCGGGCCGGGTGCTGGCATCCAGCGCGGACGCCACCGACGCCAGCGCCTCCGGATCGGGAGAGAAGGGGGCGATCCGAGGTCCGGCGCGCGGGATCGTGGCGGGCAGATTCCAGTCGTCGGCCGGGACGGACAGGAAGACCGGGCCGGTGGGCGGCTGCATGGCCAGGTGGTAGGCCCTGGCGAAGGCGGCGGGCACGTCCTCGCCGCGGGCGGGCTGGTAGCTCCACTTCACGTAGGGCCGGGGGAACTCGGTGGCCTCGAGCGCGCCCAGGTAGGGGTCACCGGGAAGCAGCGACCGCGACTGCTGGCCGGCCAGCACGATCAGCGGCGCCCGGTTGTGGAAGGCGGTGACCAGGCTGCCCAGCCCGTGCCCGAGGCCGCCCGCGGAATGCACGTTCACCACCGCCGCGTTCCCGGACAGTTGCGCGAAGGCGTCGGCCATCGCCACCACCGAAGTTTCGGAAAGGCCCAGTACGTAACGGAAGTCGTCAGGCCAGTCGGCGAGGAACGTCAGTTCTGTACTGCCCGGATTGCCGAACACCGTGGTGAGCTTCCAGCCCCGCATCAGTGCCCGTACCGCGTCCCGGACCGTGGTCATCGCGTCTCCCGGATTATTCGGAGCTGTCCCGGACCGAGCATGCCGAAGCGGTCCCAAGCCTTCCACCCCTTTTGTCATGAATCAGGAACTCTTGTGACCTGGGAGCCGAACTCGGGGTGCGTCAGAGGGGGACTCGCGGTGCGCGAGCGAAGGACTCGCGATGGATCAGGCGGGCGATTTCGCCGCGCAGCGCGACGAACCGCGCCGACTCGCGGGTGGTGATCTGATCGCGTTCGGCGGGCAGGTCCACCGGCAGGTCGGCGACGATCGACGCCGGCGCGGGCGAAAGCACCAGCACGCGGTCGGCCAGGTAAACGCTTTCATCGATGTCGTGCGTGACCAGCAGGACGGTGCTGCCCTGTTCCCGCCGCACCCGCCGCAGCAGGTCTTCCAGCTCGAACCGGGTCTGCGCGTCGACGGAGGCGAACGGCTCGTCCATCAGCAGCAGGGCGGGACGGCTGGCCAGCGCCCGCGCGATCGACACCCGCTGTTGCATCCCGCCGGAAAGCTGCCGCGGGTACTTCCGGCCGACCTCGCCGAGCCCGACCCATTCGAGGGCCTCCTGCGCACGCTTGCGGCGCTCGTCGCGTCCCATCCGCGCCGACCGCAGCGGGAACTCGACGTTGCCCGTCACCGACAGCCAGGGGAACAGGGAGCGACTGTAGTCCTGGAACACCACGGCCAGGTCTTCGGGCACGCCCCGCACCAGGTCGCCGTGCAGGTGCACGGTTCCCGATGCCGGGCCGAGCAGCCCGGCCATGCACCGCAACAGCGTGGACTTGCCGCAGCCCGACGGACCCACGATACAGACCAGTTGTCCCGCCTCGACGGTGAACGACACGTCCCGCACCGTCTGGTGGTCGCCGTAGCGGTGATCGAGCGCGCGGACTTCGAGCTGTGCCGGCAACGCAACTCCTTCTCCAGTGACGAAGTTCACCAGGTGTCGTCTCTGTTGATCAACGGTTTACTGAGAGTATTGCGCACAGATCGTGGGGCGAGCGTCTTGTCCGCTCAGGGAAGTATGCGGTGGCGCCCATTAACCGGTTGGCCAAGCAAGGGTTACATCGTCAGCGGCACTTCGCTACCCTCTGCACCTGCAATCCAGTAAGCCGAACGCTGGCGGGAACGACGGTGGTACAGCGGTGCCGAAAGAAGACACCCCAGGGGTAGCGGGCACTCCATCCTCGGGTTCCAGGCTGAGCTTACGTAACTGGAAGGTGCGCTCCAAGCTCGCGCTCGTCCTGGCGATCCCGACCGTGACCGCGCTCGCACTCGGTGTCCTGCGCGCGGTGGACGAACTGGACCAGGCCACCAAGTTCGAACAGACCACCGCGCAGGCCGATCTCATGGGCCGGGTGACCGAGGTGGTGCACCTGCTGCAGGGTGAGCGCGCGCTGGCCGTGGCCAAGATCATCAACCCGGCGGACGTCCAACTGCAGACCTCGCTCAACGCCCAGATCTCCGCGGTCAACGAGGCCGTCGCGGCCTTGCGCACCCAGGAAGACCAGGTGCGCTTCGACGACCCGACCATCCAGCAGCGGTTCGATCGCGGTCTCGCGCGGCTCGACGCGCTGGCCCCTCTGCGCACCTCGGTGAACACGCCGCCCTACTCGGAACTGGCCGCGTTCACCACCTACAGCTCGGTGCTCGACTCGTTGATCCAGCTCGGCCGTGGGACGTCCTCTGTGGAGGACGGGGTGCTGCTCCGCGACCGGACCAACGCCCAGGCGCTCACCGAGACCAAGGAGTTCACGGCTCGCGAGGACGCCGCGCTGGAGATCGCCGCGCTGCGGAACGCGTTCACCGGCATCCTGCTCGACCAGGTCAGGGCCGCCCAGTCCAGTGCGGCGGCCTCGCTCGACGTGTTCAAGGCCAACGCGACCACCGCCGAGATCGAGGCCTACACCGACACCGTCAGCGGCCCCGAGGTCGACACCAGGGCCCAGCTGGCCGCCACCGCACTGGCGCACGCCGCCAACGGCGCGACGCCGGGCATCAGCCGGGATGCGCTTGCTTCGGCCAGCGCGGTCAACCTCGACAAGCTGCGCGCGGTGGAGACCGGCCTGCTCGACAGCGTCCGGGCGCGTTCCGACGAACTCGCCGGCGCGGCTTTGATGGCCGCGTGGCGGGATATCGGCTTCGTGCTGGGTGCGCTGGTCCTCGCACTGGGGCTGACCGTCGTGATCAGCCGCGCGATGCTCAAGCCGTTGCGGGTGCTCAACCGCAGCGCGCTCGACATCGCCTACTCCCGGCTGCCCCAGACGGTGCACAAGATCCTCGAGGATGCCGACCCGATGGCCGCGGCGAAGCACGCGGCCGAGCCGGTCCCGATCACCACTCGCGAGGAGATCGGTGAGGTCGCGCGCTCCTTCGACGCGGTGCACGAGCAGGCCATCAAGATGGCGGCCGAGCAGGCGCTGCTGCGAGAGAACGTCAACGGCATCTTCGTCAATCTGTCCCGCCGGTCGCAGCGGCTGGTCGAACGCCAGCTCAGTGTCATCGACCGGTTGGAGGCCGACGAGCAGGACCCCGACCACCTGGCGAGCCTGTTCGAGCTCGACCACCTGGCGACCCGGTTGCGCCGCAACGGCGAAAGCCTGCTGGTGCTCTCCGGCGCGGGCCTGGCCAAGTCCGTGCCGAAGCCGGTCTGCGCGGCCGACGTGATCGGCGCGGCCGTGTCCGAGATCGAGCAGTACGCCAGGGTCGAGGTCGGCGTCATCCCGGACGTCGCGGTGCGCGGGCTGACCGTGCACGACCTCGTGCACCTGCTCGCCGAACTGCTCGACAACGCCACTTACTTCTCCGAGCCGGAGACGAAGGTGAACGTGCGTGCGGTGGTGACCAGGCGCAAGGCGCTGGCCATCCAGATCACCGACCGCGGCGTCGGGATGTCCGAAGAACAGCTCGGCGAGGCCAACAAGCGCATGGTCGACCCGCCGGAACTGGACGTCTCGGTGACCCGGCGAATGGGTCTCTACGTGGTCGCGCGGCTCGCCCGGCGGCACGGCGTCGAGGTGCGGTTGCGGGAGAACGAGGACATCGACGGTGGTGTGATCGCCCGCGTCGTGGTGCCCGCCGAACTGCTCGGCCCGGTGAGCGCGGAAGCCCCGCCACCGCTACCGCAGTCGGCCTCGGAGATCTCCTGGCCGTCCGCCGAGGCCGTGGACGCCCCGCCCGAGGTGCCTGCCCAGCGTCCGCGCTCGCCCTCGGCGGCCGAGCAGACCGCGGCCGGTGGCCTGCGCCCGCTCGATGAGCCGATCAGCCTCGACGATCTGGTCGCCGGTTCCTCCAGTGCGGCCTTTTTGAGCCAGGGCCGGACTTCGTCCTCCCCCGAGCCGAAACCGAACGGAGGCAGGCAGTCCGACCAGTTCAACCCGCCGGAGCTGCCGAAACGGGAACCGCGGTTCACGCCGCCGGAGCCGGGCCCCGAGCCGGAACCGGTCCTGCCGGAACCCCGGGTGCTGGACGACGACGTCCCGACCAAACGCCTGCCGATCTACCAGTCGGTCGTCTCGCGCTGGTTCGCCGAGGGGGGCGACAAAGACCGCGCCGGGGAGGTGGCCGCGGAGCCGGAAACGGAGGACTCCGCCGAGGTCGCGCCCGAACAGGCTCCGCAGGAGCAGACCGCCGGGGTCGCGGACGACGCCTGGCGCAGTGTCGCCGACGAAGGCTGGCAGGCCGCGCGGGCACTGCTCGACAAGAAGGCCGAAGAAACCACCTCTGCCGGGCTTCCGAAGCGCGTTCCCAACGCCTACCTGATCCCGGGTTCGGTCTCCGGCGGAGAGCCGGACTCGTTCGTCGACCGGACGGCCGGGCAGCCAGGGCAAAGCGCCATCGCACGTTCGGCGACAACTGCCCGGGAACGTATGGTTAGTTTCCAACACGGTTACACCTCGGGCCGGCACGCGCTGCGTGAGGGCACTGGGGGACGGAGTGTTTCGGTCGATGGCGGGGAGTCCACCCCACCGGACGCCGCGGTTAGGAGTGACGAGTGACAAGGCCGGGTTCGAGGCGCCCTGGCGGCAGCAAGGCCGCCGCCAGCGCGCAGAACGGTTTCGCTTGGCTCATCACGGATTTCGTGCACCGGGTACCCGGTGCCGCGCACGCCGTCGTGGTTTCGGCGGACGGGCTGTTACTTGCCGCTTCCCGCGGGCTTCCGAAGGACCGTGCGGACCAGTTGGCGGCCGTCGCATCCGGGCTGACCAGTCTCGCCCGCGGCGCCTCGAAGGTGTTCGAGGGCGGGCCGGTCGCGCAGACCGTGATCGAGATGGCCAATGGCTTCCTGTTTCTGATGTCCGTTTCGGACGGTTCGTGTCTGGCCGTGCTGGGCTCGCCGGACAGTGACATCGGTCTCGTCGTGTACGAGATGACGCTGCTGGTGGACCGGGTGGGCCAGCAGCTGACGCCCGAGTTACGGGCCCAGCTACAGGGGGCGGCGCGTGGATAGCGCGCCGGGCATGGAGGCAGTGACGTGGAAGCGGGGCTGGAGAGCACCAACGTGGGGGACGAGCGAGCGAGCGAGGACGCCTCCGGCGACGAGCCGCGCAACACGTCGGCCGAGGAGGACTGGACGTCCTTCCGGGCCAGAGTGGACCGGGAGTGGCGGCAACGGCGGGCGCGGAACTCGCGCGAGGAAGACGCGTCCGACCCGGCTCACGGTGGTCCGGACGACTACCGCGACCGCCTGTTGTCCGGACCAGCCGCGGAACTGTTCGGCGATTCGTCGTGCGACTCGGAGTTCACCGCCTTCCCCCCGGCTTCACCGGGGCCGATGAGCCATCCGAGCCTGCCTCCCGTGCCGCCGGTACCGGCCGAGACGTCCGGCCTCGTCCGTCCCTACTTCCGGACCGGCGGCCGGACCAGGCCGAGTCAAGACCTCGCTGTCGAGGCGCTGGTGTCGACCAGCGAGCGCGGCCGCGCGCTGGGCCGCGTACGAGTTCCCGAGCACCGGTCGATCTGCAGCCTGTGCCTGGACACGCGTTCGGTGGCCGAAGTGGCCGCGTATCTTCGGTTACCGTTGGGAGTGGTGCGAGTGCTCATCGGCGACGTTGCCAGCCTGGGCCTTGTTCTGGTGCACTCCGCGACATCCGTGGTCGGTGACCGCCCCAGTATCGAATTCATGGAGAGGGTGCTCAGTGGGCTTCGGAGAATTTGACTCCGACGCGAACACGTCGGCGGCCAGTGGGCCGACGCAGTCGGCCAAGATCGTGGTGGCCGGCGGTTTCGGCGCGGGCAAGACGACGCTCGTCGGTGCGGTGTCCGAGATCGACCCGCTCACCACGGAGGCGCAGATGACCGAGGCGAGCCTCTCGGTCGACGACATCTCCGCCACCCCGGACAAGGTCACCACCACGGTGGCGATGGACTTCGGCCGGATCTCGCTGGACTCGGACCTGGTGCTCTACGTTTTCGGCACGCCGGGACAGCACCGGTTCTGGTTCATGTGGGACGACCTGGCGCTCGGCGCGATCGGCGCCGTGGTGCTGGTGGACACGCGGCGGCTGGCCGACGCGTTCCCGTCGATCGACTTCTTCGAGAACCGCGGCCTGCCCTACATCGTGGCGATCAACTGTTTCGACCGGTTGCTGCACCACCAGATCGACGACGTCCGGGACGCGCTGACGATCTCGGACGAGGTGCCGATCATCGCCTGCGACGCGCGGGAACGGGAGTCGGCGAAGCAGGTCTTGATCTCCGTGGTGGAACATGCCATTTCGCGCGACACCGCACTACAGCCGGGATGAGCGCGGTGTGCGGCGTCCTGTGCGGGCTGCGGCCGTTGGGGTGAAAGGAAGGGTTCACTTCTCACCGCGGGTCGACAATGCCGTTCGGGGTAATACCCTGGCAGCGGCGACACTCACGGCGCATGCCGCCCACGACAGGCTGGAGGAGGGGACAGTGACGGCTCGGGCAGACTCGTCGGGCGGCTTCGCCTGGCTCATCACCGATTTCGTCCGCAGGGTCCCCGGCGCGGCACATGCCGTGGTGGTGTCCTCCGACGGGCTGCTGCTGGCCAGTTCGGAAGGGCTGCCGAGGGACCGCGCCGACCAGCTCTCCGCGGTCGCGTCGGGGCTGGTCAGCCTGACCGCCGGCGCGGCTCGCTGTTTCGAGGCCGGTGCGGCCAACCAGACCGTGGTCGAGATGGAGCGTGGCTACCTGTTCCTGATGTCGATCTCCGACGGGTCCGCCCTGGCGGTGCTCGCCGCGCCGACCTCCGACATCGGCACGGTGGCCTACGAAATGACCCTGCTGGTGGACCGGGTCGGCCAGCAGATGACGCCGGCGCTGCGCATGCAGTTGCAGGGTGGGGTGCGCGGATAACCGATGAGAGAACCGACATCCGGGGCGTCCCGCCCTGAGCACGACGCCTGGGAAGCCCTGCACCAGGGTCTGGACAGGGAAGGCCTCGACTCGCCGTCCCGGTACGTACTGAACAAGTCGGCGGTGCTGCTGCCGGTGCGCGTTCCCGGCCTTGGCAGGCACGGTCCGCCGGCGGTCGCGCAACAGTCGCCCGCCATGCCCAAGCCCGCGGTGCCGGCCACCGGGTCCACCGCGAACATCAGGCACCGCATGCTGATGCGGCCCTACGCCCGCACCCGCGGCCGCACCCGGCCCGACTACGACCTCGCGCTGGAGGCGCTGGTGTCCACCAGCGAGCGCGGGCGCCGGTTCGAGGGCGCGGTTTCGGTGCAGCACCGGCGGATCTGCGAGCTCTGCTGCGTGGCCACCCGCTCGGTCGCCGAGATCGCCGCGTACCTGGTGCTGCCGCTGAACGTGGTGAAGGTGTTGGTCAGTGACATGGACAACCTGGGGCTGGTGATGATCCACCAGCCCGGCCTCACCTTCGGCGACCGCTCCTCGCGCGAGTTCATGGCGCGCGTCCTCAAGGGCCTCCGCTCGATCTGAACCCGGGGCCCAGCGCGAGTCCCACTCGGTGCCAGTCTGGTGTTGCCGCTGGTTCAGTGGTTAGTGGCCGGCCCGTGATCACGTGGTGACTCGAAGTCCCACTCCCGCACTGCGAGTCCCACGTTCCCGGCGCACGGTTCCACGTTCAGAGCCGCGACCGCGGAACTCGTGCGCGGCGAAGGTGGGACTCGCGGGGCGGGTCAGTCGTCGACGAGGGCGGCGGAGGTGATGCGGTGCAGGGGATAGCGCTCGTCGTCCGTGCTCATCAGGACGCCGCCGCCGACACGCGCCGGAGTGAGGATGCGCTGGCTTGCCGTGCCGTGCGAGTCGACGTAGCCGATCCACACCTCGCGTTGCTCCCGGCTCGCCCGCGCCAGCAGCGCCATCGTCGCCGCCGTGTCCGAACCACCTCCACCACCCGGGAGCCGTACTTCCGCTCCCTTCCGCCGGCTCGCCGCCCGGTCTCCCGCGCGGAGTTGCGTGATCACCGTGATCACCTGGTCCGGGTTGACCGTCGGCTCGCTGAAGACGCGGCGGGTGTTGCGAGGGCGCGGGGGGATCCGGCGGCCCCCGGGACGTAGGTCCATGACCCGCCCGTCCGGGCCTTCGGCGGCGGGCGCGAATCCCGCGGCCCGCAGCCCGTCCAGCACCTCCGCCAGCGGAAACGGGCTGACCAGCACGGTCGGCGCGATCCTCCGCAGCTCGTGTTCGGCCGCCACCGGCTGGCCGAGCACCTCGGCCAGCAGCACCTCGTCGTCGCACCGCAGGAAGCACCCGGCCGCCCCGCCACGCAGGCGGCCGTGCCGGCGGGCCACGTCGTCGATCAGGTAGGTCAGCGACTGGGGCACACTCGTCGCCGACCGGCTGCGGAACAGTTCGTGCAGCTCGTCCGCGGTGCGGCCGGCATCAAGGGCGCGGCGCACGGAGGACTCCGTGACCCGGTGGACCGTGGCGTGCCCGGCGGATTCGACATCGGCCACCGCCCTGATCTCCCTGGCCAGTTCCGGTTCCATCGGGCCGGGCGCGATCACCGTGAGATCCGCCTGGACCAGGACGTGGTCGATCGGCGCGGGCAGGGCGTCGGCCATCGCGGACAGCGCGGCGCCGCGGTCGTCGGCGAGCAGCGCCCTGGTCGCGCTGGTCATCGCGCCGAGCGCGAGCACGCCGAGCACCGCCGCCTCCGCGACGGTCCAGCGCACGGTCTCGTCCCGCAGCCGCCCGCCACGGCGGGGCGCGCGCCAGGCCAGCACCGCCACCAGGTCCTGGGGATCGCGCACCCCCGACCCGGCCGGGAGATCGGAAAGAGCGCTCAGCACGCGGCGCCGGGCGGGCGGTGCGAGCGGGCGGCGCAAGTCGTCCGAAAGCGGCGCCATCGGCTTGTCCTTGGCGTCGCGTTGCCCGGCCAGTCCCGGCAAACGCGGCAGGTCGAGCCAGGCCTGGGCGAGCGTGAGCCAGCGCTGCGCGGGGGCGGAGGCCAGCCACGAATCGGTCAGAGTCGTCGGTACCCACTCGGGCGTGGTGGCCTGACTGTCCGCGACCAGGCCCGCACCCGCCGCGAGTTCGGCGAGCAGGGTCGCGCGAGTGTCGTCGACCTCGAGTTCGCGGGCGAGTTTACGCAGCTCACGGACGCCGAGTCCGCCGGACTTGAGCACCGGCGGCGGTTGTTCGGACCACAGCGTGAGCAGGGATTCCATCTGGCGCAGGAACTCCAGCGCCTCGCCGGCGGCCGTTGTGTCCACTGTGGACGTCTGATGGGGGATGGTGGGCAGTTCTGGTTCGGCGAGCGCCCCTGGCGAGCACGAGCGTCCGCCGCGCAGGGCGATCCCGATCTCGCGGGGCAGTTCGACGGTCTGGCCGTCGCGGCGCAGCAGCAGGCCGCGCGCGAGCAGCCGCTGGATCGGCGTGGTCGCTTCGGCCAGGCTCGTTTCGCGGCCCGCGTCCCGGGTGCGGCCGATGGGCGGGCCCGCGGCGAGGGTGTTCAGCACCGCGCGTTCGTCGTCGCGGATCGAGGAGAGGTCGGCGCCGGCCAGCTCGGGCACGGAGGCGCCCAGCCCCGCCGGGAATGGGCCGACCAGTTCCCGGACCACGGGGACCACGCGGATCGCGTCGTCCGGCCCCCAGGCCACGGCGCGCCCGCGGAGCCGGGCCAGGGCGGGCGACGGGTCGGTGCCGAGCAGTGTCGCGACCGCCGCCAGTGGCACCGCCTCGGTGTCGGCCTCGGTGAGCAGCAGTGCGTCGAGCGCGGCCAGCGTGACGGTGTCAAGATCTTCCAGCGCGCGAGCCACCGAGCCCGCGCTCCCGGCACGGGTGGCGAGGACTGTGCTGTCGGCCGGCGGCGGCGTGGCCAGGTCTCGTCTGGCCTGCAGCAACGCGGCCAGCTCGTCATCGGTGGCCGAACGCAGCCAGTCCGCCAGAGAGGTCGCGGGCATCACAGGTGAGAATACCTCCCTGGACACGAGGTTCTCAGCCGGTTGAGGCAGACTTGGACCACAGGTATCCGCAGGAGGGAGAACGCTGTGGCCAAAGGCGACAACGGCAGGAAAAGCGCGCGAATCGACCCGACCTGGCCCGAGGTGGGCGACGGCGAGCACCCGGTGACCGAACTGGCCGCCGACCGGCAGGGTGCGCTGTCCCCGTTCGGTGACCTCGCGTTCCCATTGGAATCGGTGCCCTACGTGCATCCGCAGACCGAGATCAACAAGTAAAGGGGTAGGTGACGTGCCGGTTCCCGGCCCTGGCTATTCGATCACTGTCCGTGTCGAGGCGCCCCCGTCGGCGAGCGCGGCGGGTGACCTCACCACCGCGGTCGGCAGGGTGGGCGGTGTGCTCACGGCGCTCGACGTCGTCGAGTCGCACTCCGACGCCATCGTGGTCGACATCACCGCGAACGTTTCCAACGCCGACCATGTCGAGGACGTCACCAAGGAGCTCGACGCGCTGCCCGGTGTGCGGGTGCGGAAGGTGTCCGACCGCACGTTCCTGATGCATCTCGGCGGCAAGCTGTCCGTCGCGCCGAAGGTCCAGCTCCGCAACCGCGACGACCTCTCCCGCGCCTACACCCCGGGCGTCGCCCGGGTGTGCACGGCCATCGCCACCAATCCCGCGGACGCCCGCAGGCTGACCATCAAGCGCAACACGGTCGCGGTGGTCACCGACGGTTCGGCCGTGCTGGGCCTGGGCAACATCGGGCCCGCCGCCGCGCTCCCGGTGATGGAGGGCAAGGCCGCGCTGTTCAAGAAGTTCGCCGACGTGGACGCCTGGCCGGTGTGCCTGGACACCCAGGACACCGAGGAGATCATCCGTATCGTCAAGGCGCTGGCGCCGGTCTACGCCGGGATCAACCTGGAGGACATCGCCGCGCCGCGCTGCTTCGAGATCGAGGCCCGGCTGCGCGAACAGCTCGACATCCCGGTCTTCCACGACGACCAGCACGGCACGGCGATCGTGGTGGTGGCCGCGCTGCGCAACGCGCTGCGCGTGGTCGGTAAGGACATCTCCGGCTGCAAGATCGTGGTCAGCGGCGCGGGCGCCGCCGGTTCGGCGATCATCCGCCTGCTGCTGCACCAGAAGCCGGCCGACGTGATCGCGGCCGACATCGACGGGATCGTCCACAACGGACGGTCCAACCTGGACCCCAATCTGCGCTGGCTGGCCGAGAACACCAACAAGGGCAACGTTTCCGGAACCCTGCACGACGCGCTGGTCGGCGCGGACGTGTTCATCGGTGTCTCCGCGCCGAACCTGTTCGGGGCCGGCCAGGTGGCCACCATGGCCCACGATCCAGTGGTGTTCGCGCTGGCCAACCCGGACCCGGAGATCGACCCGCTGGAGGCGCAGAAGCACGCCGCCGTGGTGGCCACCGGGCGCAGCGACTACCCCAACCAGATCAACAACGTGCTCGCCTTCCCCGGCGTGTTCCGCGGCCTGCTCGACGCCCAGGCGCACGACATCGACGACGAGATGCTGCTCGCCGCCGCGAACGCGATCGCGGACGTGGTGGACGACCGGCTCAACGCCTCCTACATCGTGCCGAGCGTGTTCGACTCGGCGGTCGCCCCGGCGGTGGCCGAGGCGGTCAAGGCGGCCGCTCGCCGCACCGGCGCGGCGGGGTGACGGGCAGGGGGTCTGGGGGCTTGCCCCCAGCCGGGGTCTGGGGAAAAACCCCCAGAAGGCACAGCGCCGCGGTGGAGGACTCCAACCGGCGGATGTTGCGGGCCCGGGACGCGATGGACCGGGCCTACGCACAACCGCTCGACACCGCCGCGCTCGCCCGCGTCGCCTGCGTCTCGGAGGCACATTTCATCCGCGTCTTCCGCGCGACCTTCGGGGAGACACCGCATCGCTACCTGCAGCGCCGCCGCATCGAGCGCTCGATGTCGCTGCTGCGGGAGACCACCCGGAGCGTCACGGACATTTGTTTCGCCGTGGGCTTCACCAGCCTGGGCACGTTTTCCCGGACATTCTCCGAGATCGTCGGCCAGTCGCCGTCGGAGTACCGGGCGAGTGGCGAGGCCCGGCCGGTGCCCACCTGCTTCACCATGGCCTGGACGAGACCGAGCAGTTTTGGAGAAGCCACGGCCGTAGCCGCTGACTAGCGTTGCCGTCATGCTGAACGCGATCACACTTTCCCAGATTTTCGTGCTCGACCAGGACGAGGCGCTCGACTTCTACGTCGGCAAACTCGGCCTCGAGGTGAAGGAGGATCAGGATCTCGGCTTCATGCGGTGGCTGACGGTCACCGTGCCGGGCGAGCCGGGCCGCGAGATCCTGCTGGAGAAGCCCGGCCCGCCGAGGATGAGCGAGCAGACCGCCGAGCAGGTCCGCGACGTGCTCACCAAGGGCGCGGCCGGTGGCTGGATCGGATTCGCCACCGACGACTGCCACAAGACCTACGAGGACTTGGTCGCGAAGGGCGTCGAGTTCACCCAGGAACCGATGGACCGCCCGTACGGCATCGACTGCGGCCTGCGGGACCCCTTCGGCAATGCGATTCGGATACTTCAGCCGAAGTAGGCTGGCCATGTGAGCGAACTGAGTCACGTCGACCATACGGGCGCCGCCCGTATGGTCGACGTTTCGGGTAAGCAGGCGACGGCCCGGACGGCCGTGGCGACCGGCGTCGTGCGGACGACCGCGGAAGTGCTTGGGCTGCTGTCGTCGAACGGGCTGCCCAAGGGCGACGCGCTCGCCACCGCGCGGATCGCCGGGATCATGGGCGCGAAGCGGGTTCCGGAGCTGATTCCGTTGTGTCACCAGATAGCGCTGTCCGGAGTGGACGTGGAGTTCTCGCTCGGTGAGGCCGAAGTGCGGATCCAGGCCACCGCGCGCACCACGGACCGTACCGGGGTGGAGATGGAGGCTCTGACCGCGGTCGCGGTCGCCGGGCTCACCGTGCATGACATGATCAAGGCCGTCGATCCCGCCGCCACCCTGGACGAGGTGCGTTTGGTGCGCAAGGAGGGCGGGAAGACCGGACTCTGGGTTTCCCCCAAAACACAGGAGCGACGATGAGCCACGATTGCGGAGTTGCTTGTTGTCGCGACCGGGTGCGGGTGTCCCGCATGACACAGGAGCGGGAATGAAGCGCATTGCGCGGGTGGTGGTCGCCTCCAATCGTGCGGCCGCCGGGGTTTACGCCGACCGGACAGGACCGCTGATCGTGGACTGGCTGTCCGGGCGATCCTTCGACGTGCCGGAACCACTGGTGGTGCCGGACGGCGAGGCGGTCGGGCGGGCGCTGCGTGGATGCTTGAACGACGATGTGGACGTCGTCATCACCACGGGCGGCACGGGGATCTCCCCGACGGATCGCACCCCGGACGAGACGGCGGTCCTGCTGGACTACCAGCTGCCCGGCCTTGCCGAGGCGATCCGCACGGCCGGCCTGCCCAAGGTGCCCACCGCCGTGCTGTCCCGCGGGCTCGCCGGCGTCTCCGGCCGGACGCTGGTGGTGAACCTGCCCGGCTCGCGTGGCGGCGTCAGAGACGGCCTGAGCGTGCTGGAAGGGGTTCTCGAGCATGCTCTGGACCAGTTGTCTGGTAGAGACCATTCACGGCTTGCTGAGGCCGCACCAGGGCCCTCGCCGTCCTCGGTACGGATCGCGCTGGCTCAGGTCACCGAGCAACCGCTGTCCGTCGAGGCTCACGCCGATCTGGTCGCCGGCGCCGCGGCGGGTGCCGTGGTGACCTTCGGCGGTGTGGTGCGGGACCACGACGGCGGCAAGACCGTGCTGAATTTGCTGTACGAGGGGCATCCGAGCGCCTCGGAGGTGCTGGCCCAAGTGGTCGCCGAGGTGGCTGCCCGCCGTGCGGGCGTGCGTGCCGTGGCGGTGAGCCACCGGCTCGGCGCTCTCGAGATCGGCGATGTGGCCCTGGCCTGCGCCGTGGCCGCCGAACACCGGGCCGAAGCCTTCGCTACGTGCGCCGAAATGGTCGACGAGGTCAAGGCCCGCCTGCCGGTGTGGAAACACCAGCATTTCGCCGACGGCACCGACGAGTGGGTCAACTCGCCCTGAACGTCCGTGTTTTCAGTGGCTCTGAATTTTCCGCTGGAAGATGGTTTTCCGCGGGAAGATTCGTGGTACTTCCGTGGGAGTGCCGGGCAGCGTGGCCCGGCACTCCCACGGAAGAATGCCGCGCCCCCACCGCCCGGGGGATAGCGGTGGGGGCACAGTGGCCTTCAGCAGGTCACTTGGTGGCGATCTTCTGGCCAACCAGGATCAGGTTGGCGTTCGGGATGTACTGGGAGTTGAGCTTCTGGAGCTGCTGCCAACCACCCGGAACGTTGAACTTCGCGGCGATCTGCGACAGGGTGTCGCCCGCCGCGACGGTGTAGTCACCGTTCGGGTTCGAGCTCGGCGCCGCCGCGGCGGTGGTCCGCACCGGAGCGGGAGTGGTCGCCTTCTTCGGGGCCGGCGTGGTCTTCTTGGGGGCCGGCGTGCTCTTCTTGGGGGTGCTCTGCTTGATGGAACCCTGGGTGTTGGTCCCCTTGTAGGTTCCGGCCGAGCCGCCCTTCTTGCCGCAGACCGGCCAGGCGCCGATGCCCTGGCCCTGCAGAACGCGCTCCGCGACCGCGATCTGCTGCTCACGGGAAGCGTTCTGCGGGCTGCCCGTGCCGCCGTAGGCCTTCCAGGTGCCCTGCGTGAACTGCAGGCCGCCGTAGAAGCCGTTGCCGGTGTTGGTGCTCCAGTTGCCACCGCTCTCGCACTGCGCAATGGCGTCCCAGTTCACGCTGGCGGCCTGCGCGGGGGTCGCAGCGATCGCCAGCGGGGTGCCGACCGCGATTCCCGCGACGGCGGCGCGGGCGATGTTGCGAACGGCGGGGGACATCTTGCGGTGCTTGCCTCGGTAGGACATTCCAACTTCTCGGCTTCCCGCGCCGCCGTGGGGTCGGGTCCCCTCGCCCTGTCCAGGAGCCGTCTTTCGCTCGGGGTATCGGGTTCCGGGATTCCGCCGGACAGGTGTGGCGCTTCGGAATCCCGGTCGTGCCATGGCTGGTCGGGGCCAGCCGAAAAGCGACGGTACGTAACGAAGCGCGTGATCGGAAATTATTCGTGATGTGACCTACATCACAGTAACGTAACGCAACCTTTGCCGATTCAGACGTTCTTGCTGGTCAACTGCCCGTTACCGGGCCGTATCCAAGCCGAGATATTTCACGGATCGTGAGGCATGGGTCACGTCAATTTTGAGTGACTGGGCCGTTGGTGCGACACCCGAACCGGGCACTCAACCCCCTGCGAAGGGGGGCAGCACATCGAGTTCGGACCCGTCCGGGAGCGGTCGGGAAGGGTCGCGGACGGCGACTCCGTCGAGCAGGAAGCTGGCCGCCTCGAGAACGCGCGGGAGGGTCTCCGGATGGCGCTCCCGGAGAGCCCCCAGAGCCTCCTCGACGGAGGCGCCGGCGGGCAGCCGGAGGATCTCCTGGTCCACACCTGAGGCAGCGCGCGCGGACGCGAAGTACCGCACCAGCACAGTGGTGGTCAAGGGCTGTCCTTTCCCTCTCCTGGCGCCCTGGCCGGCCTGGTCAGCCGCCGATCGCGCTCATCGGCCGGATCGGCTGGGCGAACCCGGCCTCGTTGATCTCGTGCCCGGCGAGCTTGCCCCACATGGTCATCCGCCAGGCCCGCGCCACTTCTTCGTCGTCGGCACCCCCGCGCAGGAGGCCACGCAGGTCCGTTTCGTCGTTGCTGAACAGGCATGACCGGACCGCGCCGTCAGCGGTGAGCCTCGTTCGCTCGCACGCCGCGCAGAACGGCCTGGTCACCGACGCGATCACGCCGACGTCGCCGGGGCCGCCGTCCACCAGCCAGCGTTCGGCCGGCGCGCCACCGCGCTTGGCGGGGCTCGGCGTGAGCGTGAACTCGGCGCGCAGCGCGTCGAGGATCTCCTGCGCGGTCACCATGTCGGCGCGGTTCCAGCCGTGCTGGGCGTCCAGTGGCATCTGCTCGATGAACCGCAGGTGGTAGCCGTGTTCGAGACAGAACCGGAGCAGGCGCGGCGCCTGGTGCTCGTTGACGCCGCGCAGCAGGACCGCGTTCACCTTGACCGGGTCGAGCCCGGCTTCCCGTGCCGCGGCGAGCCCGGCGAGCACGTGGGACAGCCGGTCGCGCCGGGCCAGCCGGGTGAACGTTTCGCGATCGACGGTGTCCAGCGAGACGTTGATCCGGTCCAGGCCGGCCTGCCGCAGCGCGGCCGCTCGCTTGGCGAGCCCGATTCCGTTGGTGGTCAGGGAAAGCCGGGGGCGGGGACGCAGCCGCGCGATCTCCGCGACGAGCCCCTCCAGGCCCGGCCGCAGCAGCGGTTCACCGCCGGTGAGCCGGATGTCGGTGACGCCGAGGCGGTTCACCGCGATTCGCAGCAGCCGCAACAGTTCCTCGTCGGTGAGCACGTTCTCGCTCGGCAGCCAAGGCAGGCCCTCCGCGGGCATGCAGTAGCTGCAGCGCAGGTTGCAGCGGTCCGTGAGGGAGACACGGAGATCCGTGGCGACGCGGCCGAACGTGTCGACGAGGGCGGGGTTGTCCGGCCGCGGCCTGGCCGGGAGGTCCTGCGTTGCCGGTACGCGCGGGAGTCCGAGGTTCACCACACTCATTGGAACCAGCCTAGCTGGTTAAACCGGCTCAGGACGATCACTAGAATATTTCGCGCATCGGGTCTTTTCGTGCGTGGAGGGAGCAGGATGGCGGAGGAGGAACCGAGGTACTCCGTGCCGCCGGACGAGCTGGCCCGGTTCAGTGAACTCGGACGGGAGATGAGCACCCTCGCCGTGCTCCGGCACGCCAGGATCGCCGAGCAGATGGGCCTGTCCGCCACCGACCACAAGGCGCTCGATCTGGCCGCCCGTGCGGAGGGGTCGTTGACCGCCGGCCGGATCGCGCAGCTGACCGGGCTTTCCACGGGCGCGGTGACGGGGGTGATCGACCGGCTCGAGCGAGCCGGTTTCGTCCGCCGCGTCCGCGACATCGAGGATCGCCGCAAGGTGCTCGTCGAGATCGTGCCGGTGGACGAGGACAAGCTCACCCCGCTGTTCAGCTCGGCCCAGGACGCCACCGAGCAGGTCCTCCGGCGGTTCTCGCCCGAGGAGCGCGCGGCGATCGAGCGGTTCCAGCGCGAGTTGATCGACTTGATCCGGGCCGACCTCCTCGGCGAGAACGCCTGACAGGTTTCGTTGTCAGAGCCGTACTTGCGGAGATAATGTCCCCGCTATGCCGCAATTTCGGTTGTCCGAGGCCGCCGGGCTGCTCGGCGTCAGCGACGACACGGTCCGCCGGTGGGTGCGGGCCGGCCAGCTGACCGCGTCCAGCGACCCGGCGGGCCGCAAGGTTGTCGACGGTGCCGAACTCGCCGCGTTCGCCCGGACCCAGGCTACCCGGCCCGAGGATCCGTCGGAGGTCGGCCGTTCGGCCCGCAACCGGTTCGTCGGCCTGGTCACCGAGGTGACCGCGGACAAGGTGATGGCACAGGTGGAGCTGCAGTGCGGCCCGCACCGGGTGGTGTCGCTGATGAGTACGGAGGCGGTGCGGGAACTCGGACTGCGGCCGGGAGTGCTCGCGGTCGCCGTGGTGAAGGCGACGCAGGTTGTCGTGGAGACTCCGGGAGGAGAGCGATGAAGAAGGTTCTGGCCGCCATAGCGACGACCTTGCTGGTAGCCGCTTGCGGTTCCTCCGGAGGCTCGTCGGGCGGAACTCCCGAGGGGAAGGCGTTGACGGTCTTCGCCGCCGCGTCCCTGACCGAGTCGTTCGGGGAGCTCAAGACCGAGTTCGAGGCCCAGCACCCCGGCGTCAGCGTGATCTTCGACTTCGCCGGGTCCTCGGTTCTGGTGCAGCAGTTGACCAACGGGGCGAAAGCCGACGTGTTCGCCTCCGCCGACCAGGCCAACATGGACAAGGCGGTGCAGGGCGGGGTCATCGACGGCACGCCCACCGTGTTCGCCACGAACAAGCTGACCATCGCGGTCGCGCCGGGGAATCCCAAGGGCATCAAGGGGTTCGCGGATCTGGCCGCCGGTGGGCTGACCGTAATCGTCTGCGCCCAGCAGGTGCCGTGCGGTTCGGCGACCCAGAAGGTCGAGAAGAACACCGGGGTCACGCTGAAGCCGGCCAGCGAGGAGCAGGACGTCAAGCAGGTGCTGGCCAAGGTGTCTTCCGGGGACGCCGACGCCGGGCTCGTCTATGTGACGGACGCCGCGACCGCGAACGGCAAGGTGGACAAGGTCGACTTCCCCGAGGCGGCCGGTGCGATCAACAACTACCCGATCGCCGTGGTCAGGGGTGCTCCGCAGACGGACCTTGCCCGGCAGTTCGAGCAGTTCGTGCTGAGCGCCCAGGGCAAGCAGGAACTGGCGAAGGTGGGCTTTGGCACTTCTTGAGCGGGGATCCGGCACGCGGCGAGTTCCGTGGGTGTTGTGGGTACCCGCTGGGCTGGCGCTGGCGCTCGTGGTGCTGCCGGTGGCCGGGCTGCTGTCGCGGACGGATCTGCGGCGGGTGCCGGGCCTGATCGTCTCCGACTCCGCCTTGCGGGCGTTGCGGCTGTCGCTGGAAACCGCGGCGCTGTCCACGCTCGCGTGTGTGCTGCTCGGGGTGCCGCTGGCGGTGGTGCTCGCGCGGTCGGCGGTGCCCGGGATCCGGGTGCTGCGAGCCGTGGTGCTGCTGCCGCTGGTACTGCCGCCGGTGGTGGGTGGGCTCGCACTGTTATATCTGTTGGGCCGCAAGGGCTTCCTTGGTTACCTTCTCACCGAGACCGCCGGCATCCAGGTTCCTTTCACCACGACCGCGGTGGTGATCGCGCAGACCTTCGTCGCGATGCCGTTCCTCGTGGTGAGCCTCGAGGGTGCCCTGCGGGGTGGCGGCGACGCCTACGAGCGGGTCGCGTCCACTTTGGGTGCGCGGCCGTGGACGGTGTTTCGCCGGGTCACCCTCCCGCTTCTGGTGCCCGCGCTCGGCTCGGGTGTGGTGCTGAGCTTCGCCCGCGCACTGGGCGAGTTCGGCGCGACGATCACCTTCGCGGGCAGCCTGGAGGGGGTGACCAGGACGCTCCCGCTCGAGGTCTACACGCAGGCGGAATCCGATGTGGACAGCGCGGTCGCGGTGGCGCTGTTGCTGATCGTGGTCGCCATCGTGGTCATCGCGGTGGCGAGGCCGCGCGCCGTGGAGGGCCTGCGACAGTGAGCCTCACCGCCGAGATCGTGCTGGCCAGGGGTGCCTTCCAACTGGACGTGAGTTTCGACGTTCCGGCGGGCGGTGTGCTGGCGATCCTCGGCCCCAACGGTTCCGGCAAGTCGAGCCTGCTCGGCTGCCTTGCCGGGTTGCTGCGGCCGGGGCGGGCCCGGATCACGCTCGGCGGTCGTGACCTGCACGGCCTGCCCGCGCATGCCCGCGCGGTGGGCATGTTGTCCCAGGATCCGCTGCTCTTCCCGCATATGTCCATTGTGGATAACGTCGCCTTCTCGCCGAGGGCGAGGGGCGTCGGCCGCGCCCGGTCACGGGAGATCGCCCGGCACTGGCTCGAGCAGGTCGACGCGGGCGAGTTCGCCGATCGCAGGCCGGGGCAGCTCTCCGGCGGGCAGGCGCAGCGCGTCGCGGTGGCCAGGGCGCTGGCCGCCGATCCCGAGCTCCTCCTGCTCGACGAGCCGTTGGCGGCACTGGACGTCGACGCGGCACCGGCGATCCGGGGACTGCTGCGCCGGGTTCTCACCGAGCCGGGTAACCGGGCGACCGTGCTCGTCACGCACGACCCGTTGGACGCACTCGCCCTGGCCGACCAGGTGGTCGTCCTGGCCGGCGGCCGGATCGTCGAGCGCGGCCCGACACGAGAAGTGCTCACCGCGCCGCGAACCGCGTTCACCGCCCGGATCGCGGGGCTCAATCTCGTCCCCGGGACCGCCACCGATGGAGGGTTGCGTACCGAGGACGGCGATTTGGTAGCCGGGATGTTCGCCTCGGACGCCGAGGTCGGCAAGCCGGCGGTCGCGGTTTTCGCCCCCAGCGCGGTTTCGGTGTACCCCGCCGAAGACGGTCATCCCGGCAGTCCGCGGAACACCGTGGCCGCGGTGGTTGGCACCCTGGAACCGCATGGTCCGGTGATCCGGCTGCGCACCACGGGCGAAGGCTGGTCGGCGGGGCTGTCGGCGGATCTCACCCCGGCCGCGGTCGCCGAGCTGCACCTGGAGCCGGGCACCGTGGTCCAGCTGTCGATCAAAGCCACCACGGTCACCATTCACCCGGCGATCGCCACCAGTCACAGTGCTTCCTCGGCTTCCTCGCGCGCGATCGGACGCGCGTAGCCGGGCCCAAACGCCGTTAGTCTCACAGCATGACGTGGACGTACCTGACGGACATGGACGGCGTGCTGGTGCGCGAGGAGCACTTGGTGCCCGGAGCCGACGAGTTCCTCGCCGAACTGCGCGCCCACGACACGAAGTTCCTCGTGCTCACCAACAACTCCATTTACACCCCGCGTGACCTGCGGGCCAGGTTGCTGCGGACGGGACTGGACGTGCCGGAGGACCGGATCTGGACCTCGGCGCTGGCCACCGCCAAGTTTCTGGACAGCCAGCGGCCGGGCGGCTCGGCCTTCGTCATCGGCGAGGCGGGGCTGACCACCGCGCTGCACGAGATCGGCTACGTGCTCACCGACACGGCCCCGGACTATGTGGTCCTCGGCGAGACCCGGACCTACAGTTTCACGGCGATCACCAAGGCGATCCGGCTGATCGCCGCGGGGGCGAAGTTCATCGCCACCAACCCGGACGCCACCGGGCCCAGCGTCGAAGGGATTTTGCCCGCGACCGGGTCGATCGCCGCGTTGATCGAGAGGGCGACCGGGCGGCAGCCGTACTTCGTCGGCAAGCCGAACCCGTTGATGATGCGCTCCGCGCTCAACAACCTCGGTGCGCACTCCGAGCACACCATCATGATCGGCGACCGGATGGACACCGACGTGCATTCCGGGATCGAGGCCGGGCTCAAAAGCATCCTCGTGCTGTCGGGCATCTCGACCAAGGAGTCCGCCGACCTCTACCCGTACCGGCCGACCATGGTGATCGACTCGATCGCCGAGCTGGTCGGACGTACCCGGGACCCGTTCGGTCGGTGAAATTTCCTTTGGCGGCAGGGTAGCCCGGCGCCTACATTCGGCGGATGGATGCCGACGCGCTGGTACGAATGCTCGCCGAACCGACGCGCTTGAAGGTGTTCTCCGCGCTGGTGCTCGGCGCGAACACCGCCGCCGAGGCAGCCGAAGCCGCCGGCGTCGGTGTCCGCGCCGCGGCGGTCGCGCTGCGGCGCCTGAGCGCTGCCGGCCTCGTCGAGTTGTCGGGCGACAGGGTTGCTCCGCGCCCGGAGGTGTTGAGGCGGTCCGGGGGCCTGCCCCCAGAAGGCAGAGAACTGGCCCGGCAGGTGCGACGGCCGTCGGCCGAGGACCACGGGTACGTCGACCGAACGATGGCGCGCGTGGTCGGCACGTTCGTGCGGGAGAACCGGCTGCGCGGCCTCCCGGCACAGCGCGGCCGGCGCCGGCTGGTGCTCGAGCACGTGGTCCAGTGTTTCGAACCCGGCGTCGACTACCCGGAACGCGAGGTCAATGTCGTGCTCCGGGAATGGGCAGGCGGCGGCGTCGATCACGTCAGCCTGCGCCGCTACCTGGTCGACGAGGAGTTGCTGTGCCGGGAGGACGGCATCTACCGCCGCTGTAACGGACCGGTCGATCTGTCGAAGGGGACCTAGGCTTATCGTCTTGGGGTGGATGTCCAAACGTATGTCGTTGGTGACGTGCACGGGCATCGGGAAGAGCTGGCCGCCGCCTTGCGCGCGAGCAAGCTCGTCGACGACGCCGACGACTGGTGCGGTGGTGACGCGCACCTGTGGTTCCTCGGCGACTTCGTCGACCGCGGGCCGGACGGCATCGGCGTGATCGACCTGGTGATGCGGTTGCAGGAGCAGGCCGCCAAGGCGGGCGGCTCGGTACAGACACTGCTGGGCAACCACGAGATCCTGCTGCTCGGCATGCACCACTTCGGCGATACCGAGATCCCCAGCGATTCCGGCGGCTTCGGGTCGCGCAGCTTCGCGCGCAGCTGGCAGATCAACGGCGGCCGGCCGGCGGACCAGGACGAGCTGACCAGCGAGCACGTCGAGTGGCTGAGCACCCGCCCGCTCGTCGCGCACGCCGCCGACCACCTCCTGCTGCACTCCGACACCCTCGAGTACCTGGAGTGGGGCGACGACGTCGACGAGATCAACGAGGTGGCCGCCGAGATCCTGGCCGGTGACGACCTCGCCGAGTGGTGGGACGTGTGGCGCCGGATGACGTCCCGCTACGCGTTCCGCGGCCCGCACGGACACCAGGCGGCGGCCGAGTTGCTGGTCCGGCTCGGCGGCGAGCGGATCGTGCACGGGCACAGCGTGATCGCCGACCAGCTGGGCATCCTTCCCGCGCAGGTCGAGGCGCCCTTCCTGTACGCGGGCGGCCTGGCGCTCGGCATCGACGGCGGCCTGTTCGCGGGCGGCCCGTGCCTGGTCGTGGAACTGCCGTGGGAACCGGAGGACTAAGTGCCGCTCACGGCTGGAGGACGGCCTTGACGACGCCGTTTTCGCGGCTCTCGAACCGGCGGTAGAGCTCAGGCGCGTCTTCGAGTTTGCCGTGGTGGCTGACGATCGTGCCGGGACGGGCGCGGCCCGAGGTGATCAGGTCGCGCAGACCGGTGGTGTATCGGCGGTCGTGGGTCCGGCCGAACCGGACGGTGACACCCTTGCCGAAGAAGGTCGCCCACGGAACCGTGAGGTCCCCGGCGGCCGTGGCGCCGGGCCGAGGGGCCAGGTCCCGTTCCGGGTACACGCCGGCGATGGCCACCGCACCGGCCGGGTTGACCAGGCGCGCGGCGTCCGCGACCACCTGATCGGGACGTTCGGTGTCCGGACGGGCGCGGTCGCGCGCCTGGAAGCCGACCGCGTCGATGACCTTGTCGACGCCGCCCAGCTTTTCCTGCCCGATCGGCTGTGCGGTTCGCTGGCGGATCTGCGACACCGGGTCGCCCTGCCGGAAGTCGACCGGGATGGCGCCGAGTTCGCCGGCCTTGTCCAGCCGGACGTCGACACCGTCCACGCAGTACACCTCGCGGGCGCCCTTCAGCAACGCGGAGTAGACGGAGAGCAGGCCGATGGCGCCGGCGCCGAAGACGGCGACCGTGTCGCCCGCGCCCACCTCGGCGAGATTGGTGGCATGCCAGCCGGTGACGAAGGCGTCGGCGAGCAGGACGAAGTCGTCTTCGTAGCTGTCGCCGGGCTCTCCGGGTAGCCGGATGCAGTTGGCGTCGGCCCACGGCACGCGAAGCAGTTGGGCCTGGGCTCCCTGATAGTCACCCATCCCCGCGTAACCGTAGGCGGCGCCCAGCCCCTCCGGTCGTGCCCGGAGGCAGAATGCCGACAACGCGCGGTCGCACATGTGACAGTTTCCGCAGTACAGGTGGGTGGGGATGGCGACCCGCATGCCGCGCGAGATCGTCTCGACGGCCGCCCCCACCTGCGCGACCACACCAAGCGGCTCATGGCCGAGCACCAGCCCCGGTTCCGCTCCGGTCCGGCCTTGGTACATCTGCAGGTCAGAACCGCAGATGGCGCTGGAGGTCACCCGGACCACGGCGGCGGAGCCGCCCTCGAGAGCGGCGTCCGCGACGTCCCGCACGCCGAGGGTGCGGACGCCTTCGTAGACGACTGCCTTCATGATCCGAACTAGGGTGCGGGGACGATCTCGCGGCCCAGCGGGACCAGGGACACCGGGATCAGCTTGAAGTTCGCCAGCCCCAGCGGGATGCCGATGATGGTGAGGCAGAGCAGGAACCCGGTCACCAGATGCCCGAGCGCCAGCCACCAGCCGGCGAAGACGATCCAGATGACGTTGCCGAGAAGCGACGCCACGCCGGCGTCGCGCCGGTCGACCAGGGTCCGGCCGAACGGCCACAGGGCATAGTTCGCGATCCGGAAGGACGCGATACCGAACGGGATCGTGATGATCAGGACACAGCAGATGATTCCGGCGACGACATAGCCGACCGCCAACCAGAAGCCGGCCAGCACCAGCCAGATCACGTTCAGCAGCAGGCGCATCAGACCAGCAACTCCCCACGGAAGACGGTGACCGCTTGACCGGCGAGGGTGACCCTGTCCCCGTTCGGTACGACCCGGACGATGCCACCCCGTTCCGAAGCCTGCTCGCCGACCAGTTCTTCGCGCCCCAGGCGGGCCGACCAGTACGGCGACAGGAGGCAGTGCGCCGAGCCGGTCACCGGGTCCTCCGGCACACCGACCGCGGGGCCGAACACGCGGCTGACGAAGTCGGTCCCGGGCCTGTCTGCGGCCGCGGTGACGATCACGCACCGGGCATCCCAGCCGGCGATCAGCTCGAGATCCGGCTTCAGCGCGCGGACCTCGGCGGCGTCGGCGACGCGGACCAGGATGTCCCACTTGCCACGGACGACCTCCGCGACCGTCGCGCCCGGCAACGCGGAAGCCACCTCGTCCCCGGCGGCCGACGGTGGGTCGACCGGGAAGTCCATGCTGACCCAGCCCCCTTCGGCCCGGGTGCGCAGTTCCCCGCTCCTGGTGGCGAAAACCTGCTCACCGCCGAGCACGTGCCCGGTGGCCAGGGTGGCGTGCCCGCACAGGTCCACTTCGACGGTCGGGGTGAACCATCGCAGGTTTTTCGGGCCGTCTCCGCCGATTTCGACGAACGCCGTCTCCGAGTGCTTGAGTTCGGCGGCCACCGTCCGCATCCACTTCGGATCCGCGGGTTCGTCCAGCAACACCACCCCGGCCGGGTTGCCCGCGAAGGCGGTGCCGGTGAACGCGTCGACGACATGCAGGCGCATACGACCACTTTAGCCCGACGCCCGCGGTCAACGCCCCCTCGCGAGTCCGGCTTTCGTGACGGGCGAGTCGGGGTTTGGGGATGGGCGAGTCGGGGTTTCGTGGCGCGCGAGTCCGGCTTCGGGGCTACGCGTGGCGGGCCCGGGCGACGGACCCCAGGCCGAGCAACGTGATCGACCGCTCGCGCATCTCGACCTTCCGGATCTTCCCGGTGACCGTCATCGGGAACTCTTCGACGACGTGCACGTAGCGCGGAATCTTGTAGTGCGCGATTTTTCCGGTGCAGAATTCGCGGAGGCTTTCCGCGGTCAGCGGGGTGGCGCCCTCGCGCATACGGATCCAGGCCATCAGTTCCTCGCCGTACTTCACGTCGGGCACGCCGATGACCTGGGCGTCGAGGATGTCGGAATGGGTGTAGAAGAATTCTTCGATCTCCCGCGGATAGATGTTCTCCCCGCCTCGGATCACCATGTCCTTGATCCGGCCGGTGATGTTGACGTAACCCTCGTCGTCCATCACGGCCAGATCCCCGGTGTGCATCCAGCGCGCGGAATCGATCGCCTCGGCGGTCTTGTCCGGCTGTTCCCAGTACCCGAGCATGACCGAATAGCCGCGGGTGCACAGTTCGCCGGGCTTGCCGCGGGGCACGGTCAGCCCGGTCTCGGAATCCACGATCTTGACCTCCAGGTGCGGCCCCACCCTGCCCACAGTGGACACCTTGCGCTCGATCGAGTCGTCCGCCCTGGTCTGGGTGGATACCGGCGAGGTCTCGGTCATGCCGTAGCAAATCGCCACCTCGGCCATGCCCATCCGCTCGATGACCTGTTTCATCACCTCCACCGGGCACGGCGAACCCGCCATGATCCCGGTGCGCAGCGAGGACAGGTCATAGGAGCCGAAATCGGGTTCGGCCAGTTCCGCGATGAACATCGTCGGTACCCCGTACAGCGACGTGCACCGTTCCGCCCGCACCGCTTCCAGCGTCGCTTTCGGCTCGAACGAGGGTGCCGGAATGACCATGCACGCGCCGTGCGTGGTGGCGGCCAGATTTCCCATCACCATCCCGAAGCAGTGATAGAACGGCACCGGAAGGCAGATCCGGTCCGCTTCGGTGTAGTTGCACAGCTCGCCCACGAAGAAACCGTTGTTGAGAATGTTGTGGTGTGACAGGGTCGCGCCCTTGGGGAAGCCCGTGGTGCCCGACGTGTACTGGATGTTGATCGGATCGTCCGTGGACAGCCCGATCGCGGTGAGCCGGCCGGGGTCGTTTTCGCCGCGCCGCAGGGAGTTCCACTCCTCGCTGCCGAGGAGCACGACGTGGGCGAGGTTCGGGCACTTCGGCCGCACCTCAGCGATCATGCCCGCGTAGTCCGAGGTTTTGAACTTCTCCGCGGCTACCAGCAGCTTGACCCCGGCCTGGTTGAGCACGTACGCCAGCTCGTGTGACCGGTATGCCGGGTTGATGTTGACCAGGATCGCGCCGATCTTCGCGGTCGCGTACTGGGTCATCGTCCATTCCGCACAGTTGGGTGCCCAGATCCCGACCCGGTCGCCCTTGGTGATACCGAGTTCGAGCAGGCCCACCGCCAGCGCGGTGACCTCGGCGGCCAGCTCGGTGTATGTCCACCTGCGGCCGGTCGGCCGGTCCACCAGTGCTTCCCGGTCGCCGAACGCGGCCACGGCGCGGTCGAAGTTGGTGCCGATCGTGTCCCCCAGCATCGGCGTCTCGGCGGTTCCGGACGAGTAGCTCACAGCGAACATGGACGCCTCCAGACCATCGGTGTCGACCAACCGAAGTTTAGGCAGTGGCTCCTTCCGCTGTACATGTCGTTTGCCGCCAGGCCCGCCAGATCCGCCTGCGGGTAGCGGCGGCCGCGGCCGCCGGGGTCAGCGACGCGCGCAGCTTGGCCGCCCAGTGCAGCATGGCGCGCGGGCTTTCCCGGCCCACCACGCCGACGAGCAGGTCATCCGCGAAGTAGCCGAGTACCCCTGCGCCGGTGCGGGCGTCCCCGGAAAGCCGGACGACCCGGCGTCCGAGGCGCGGCATGCCCGCGGCCTGCAAGCGGACTCCGTACTGTTCCGACCAGAACCGGGGCATCGGCTCGAACGGAACGGCCGCCGCCCGCCCGGCGAGCAGGCTTTCCGCCGCCGCCCGGCCCATTTCCATGGCGTTGAGCCAATGTTCGATCCGCCGTGGAGTCGATCCGAAGCGGCGGTTCGGCCATCGAGCCATGTCCCCGGCCGCGACGACGTCCGACGCCCCGACCACGTGACATGTCGGCTCGCACAGCACGCCGTCGGAGATGTCGAGACCCGCGCCGTACAGCCAGTCCGTCTCGGGCTCGCCGCCGACCGCGAGGACCACGCACCCGGCGACGACGAACTTCCCGGTGCTCAGGTACGCGCCGACGCCCCGTTCGGCGGGAGCCCAGTGCCGGACCTGAGCGCCGAGTTGGACGTCGACGCCCTTGCTCCGGTGCAGCCCGGTGATCGCCTCGCCCATCACCGGATCGAAGGCCCCGCGCAGCAACGTCTTCGACCTGGACACCAGCACCACGTCCCGGCCGAGATCGCGCAGGGTCGAGGCGAGTTCGCAGGCGGTGAAGCCACCGCCGATGATCAGGCACGGCAGGTCCGACGCGGCCAGTGAGCGGTGCAGTGCGGTCGCGTCGTCGATCGTGCGCAGCATGTGCACGCGGGGGTCGCGCAGCGGCGCTCCGGGCAGGGCGCGCGAGCGGACCCCGGTGGCGATGACCAGCCCGTCGTACCGCACCGGGGGCTCGCCGGGCAGATACAGCACGCGCCGCGCGGGATCCAGCCGCTGCACCGGCGTGCCCAGCCGCCATTCCGCGTCGAGGTCGAAGTAGCTCGGCAGCATGAGGTCGCGGCCACGGAGCCCGCCCTCGAGAAACTGCTTGGACAGCGCGGGACGGTGGTAGGGCTTGTGCTTTTCCGCACCGATGATGGTCAGTTCCCCGTGGAAGCCGAGTTCCCGCAGCCGTTCGGCGGCGCGGAGCCCGGCCAGCCCGGCTCCCACCACCGCGATGTGTTCGGGGGATTTCATCGCATTTCCACGTGAATTGCCTGCATCGGGCAGCTTCGCGCGGCCATCAGCACGCGATCGGTGTCCGGGGTGCGCGGCCGGCGTTCGTAGTCGAGGCGGCCGTCCTCGGTGACCTTGAAGTTCTCGGGCGCTTCGGCCTGGCAGAAGGCATATCGGTGGCACCGGTGATTGTCCACGCTCACCCGCAGCAGGCTCACCGCTCCGCCTTGACCAGTCCGGACCGGGTCAGCAGCCCGGGCGGCAGGAACCGCAGCGCGACCACCAGTGCGGTCGGCACCGCGATCGCCAGGCCGGAGATCCACAGCGGCTCCAGGTGCCCGTCGATGGCCGCACCGACGAAGGAATGCAGCACGCCCAGCGCGACGGCGGGATAGCCGAGCCGGTGCAACCGCAGCCACTGCCCGTACCGCAACATCCGTTGCAGGGCGTTGGAAAGCCAGATGGCGAGCATGAGCTCCAGCGAGACGGTGCCGAGCGCCTCCGGCAGCCCGCGGGACATCATCGGGACGAACAGGTCATCAAGGCCGAACACGTCGTTTTCCATGAACAGGAAGGCCAGCGCGTGGATCGTCGCGAAGGCGATCGCCAGCGTGACGAACACGATGTGACTGCTCCGGGTCGCCTGGCGGCCGGTCAGCCGGTACAGCCACCCGGTGCTGGTGAAGGTGCCCCAGCTCAGGCCGAGGCACATGAAGGCGAACGCCATCCGGGCCGACAGCGCGGCCACCTGGTGCACCCCGGCGTCGTGCGGGGACTCCGACGCGGCGAGCACCGCCAGTTGGTACACGATCCCTCCCTGTGGGCCAGGTGCTCCCCCAACCGGCAAGGACCCTCAAGATCTCGGTTAGGTCTCGATCGGTTGTCGGGAGGCAACCTACATGAGTCGCCCCGGAAACGGGAGTGGTGAGCGTCTCGATTCACCGTTTTCCCTTTGCTGCCAAGGAGAGTTCTTCTTCTGTCCTGTTTGGCCGGTTGTTGTCCCACCTGGACGCGTTCGCCCTGGTGTGATCTTTCCGTTATCCGTGCTAGCGTTCCGAGCCGTTCAGCAGGGGGGACAGGTCAACGCCTGTCAAACCAACCGGACGAGGAGAAAAACGTTGCCCCGACGACGTGCTCGCCATCGTGCATCCCGACCTGTACGGCGTTTTCTGTTCGGCGGCCTGCTTCTGGCGATCCCGCTGACCCTCGCCTTCGGCCTCACCTCGCTCGCGGCCCAGCACAGGCCGGGCGGGCAGGACGTCCAGGCGAGCGCAACGGCTCAGCGCACCAAGGAGACCTGGACCAGGACACCGGCGACGAGTCCGCCGACGAAGGAGAGGGGTGACCGGAAGCGGAAGCAGGACCCGGCCGACGGCGGCCGTCGGCAGAACCAGCAGGACCAGGACGACCAGCGGAAGCCAGCGGACGAGCCCAACCCCAACTGCACGCTGACGGTGCCGGCGAACCCGTTGACCGCGCAGGGGCTCGCCGCTCCGTACGTGCTCACCGGCACCGAGCCCGGCGGCGCCTGCCACGAAGCGACCGATGGCCAGTCGGCGTTCGTCGAAGCCACCATTCTCGACCCCGCCACCGGAAAGCTGTCCGTCTATCGCCCGCTGGTGATCGACCGCGGCACCAAGCCGGCCGCCGCACCGGTCGTGCCCACCCTGCCCGCCGGGGCCGTGGTCGGCATCTGGTTCGGCTTCAACGGTGACACGCTCGCCTTGCGGGGTACGGCGAACTCGCTGGAGCAGGGCAACTGCGTGAACGGGCTCGGCGAGTCGCAGTTCGGGCAGTTCGCCTACTGCAACGCGCCCGCGTTCTTCTCCGCCGCCAACGGCGAGATCGCGGCGAAGAAGCTGGTAATTCCCCCGCTCGGCACCGGTAAGGACGGCCTGCCCTGCCCGACCGTCCGGGACTTCGGCGTGGTCGACCAGGACCAGAGCGACAACGTCGACACGACCTACCTGGCGACGGCTGACGGCCGCACCGCCCAGGCGGGCAACCCGATCGCGAACGCGACGGTCCTGGCCAACGGCAGCGACAACCGGTTGCTCAACGCCTTTGTCGAGCCGGCTCTCGGCTGCCGGCCGTTCACCGCACCGGATCTGACCGCGGGTGGCGCGCCCACCACGTCGCTCGCGCTCAACGAGCTCCAGGCGGCCGCCTTCCAGCAGCCACCGTCGGCGCTCATTCCACCGAACGACCCGATGACGCTGGTTGACGACCAGCCGAACCTGGTGAAGGCGAACCTGTACCGCGCCGGCGTCAACCAGCCCCCGGTGAACCTGGCCACGGACACCGCCAAGGCGTACTGCACCAACATGGTCACCATCGGCCGGCAGCGGCTGAAGGCGGCCCAGGGCCTGTTCGCCGAGGCGCCGTCGCCAGACCCGGAGGCCGCCCGCAACCTGCTCGACTTCCTCGAGCAACGGTTGGCGGCATCGGTCAAGGAACTCAACTGCGGCAAGTGAGGCCGGTGAGGGAAGTGTTGCCCCGCAACACTTCCCTCACTTGCCCGCCTCGGCAAGCGCCTTCGCGTCCTCTTCGCCGAAGGTGTCCTCGAGGTGTTCCGGCGAGTAGTCGAGATCGATCTGCTCGACCGGAACGCCTCGCGCCGACTCGATCGCGCCCAGCCGGCGCTGGGCGCGATCGGCCGCGTAGTTGAGGAACTCCTGCGGATCCCGGTTGAACGGGGGTTCCGCGAACTGGTCGTTGACCCACTGGATCATGCCGAGGGCGTGCGGCAGCAGCTCACCCATCCGCTGCTGCACGGAGTCCCACAGTGAGTCGTCGGCCGCGATGTGGCGGCGGCAGGTGAACGTCCCCCAGGCCATGTGCCTGCGCTCGTCGTCGCCGATCCGCTTCACCAGCTCCTGCATTCCGGGCAGGATCCGCCGTTCGGTGCAGATCACCTGCCAGGCGTAGTACCCGGTGAGCGCCAGGCTGCCCTCGATCACGTGGTTGTAGGTGACACTCGCGCGGATCTGGTTCGCCGGGCTCGGGTCCCGCTCCAGTACGCTCATCGACTCGGGCAGCTCCTCGTAGAAAAGCTTGCGGTAGTACGGGTTTTCGGCCACGAACGGCGTCAGGTCCCCGGTCAGCCCGACCGCGTCCATCCACCGGCGGAACACCTCGGTGTGCTTGGCCTCCTCGAAGGCGAACTGCGTCAGGTACATCTCGTCGCCGAACCGGCCCTCGGCGGCCATCGCCCTCATGAACGGCTGGATGTCCTGCGTGACGGCCTCTTCCCCGGCTATGAACTGGGCGCAGAGGTAGGTGGCCGAACGTTCATCTTCGGCATCGAGGCTTTGCCAGCCGGTGGGATCCTGGCTGAAGTCGATGTCGGCGGGGTTCCAGAACTTGTGGTTTCCCTTGACGAACAGCCGCAGGGGGAAGGAATCCCAGTTCAGGCCGCCTTCGCGGAGCGAGGCGAAGCCGGTGCGGTGGGAACTCAACGTCTCGGTCATGTCTACTCCATTGTGGACGATCGGCGACTGGCTAGGAACGGGGCGACGACGGCGGCGCAGATCATGTCCGCGGCCTCGGTCGCGGAATGGGTTCGCAGCGTGAGGTGGCTCAACGCCAGCCGGACCACGGTTTCCGCGAGCAGTTCGGCGCTGTGCTCGTCGAGATCCGGCGCGAGTTCCCGGTAAACCACCGCGGCCATGCCGCTGGCCGCGGACAGCACGGGCTCGCCGCGGGTGGTCAGCAGTGGCAGCAGGTCCTCTCCGGCCCGGGTGCCCAACGCCGAGGCGACGAGTTCGTTGTCCGTGGCGTGCTCGATCGTGTAGACGACGGCGGCGTGCACGCCGGTGAGCAGGTCCCCGGCCGAATCGAGCCGCAGGCGGATGCCCTCCAGGAACTCCGAGGTCGTACGCAACGCCACGGCCTGGACGAGGGACGTCTTGTTGCCGAACTCGTTGTAGACGGTCTGCCTGCTCACTCCCGCGGCGGCCGCGACGTCGACCATCCGCAGTCCGCCGTAGCCGTGCGTGGCCAGCAGGTCGGTGGCGGCATCGAGCAGCGCCTCGCGGAGGGATGCCTTCGTCTGCTCCATGAAGGTGATCTTGGCCACTCTGCTAGCTTGACACAAGTATGACTCATGTCAAGAACTTCGACTCTTTAAATCGTGCTGTAAACCGTTACCGTGGCCCGGGTGCCGACCACCATCGGGTTCGACCTCGACATGACCCTCATCGATCCGCGGCCGGGGATGGTCGCCGTGATGAACGCGCTCGGTGAGGAGAGCGGGCTGCCGCTGGACGGCGAGTACTTCGCCGCCCACCTCGGCCCCCCGCTGGACCACGTGCTCCGGGACTCCGGCGCGCCGGAAGACCGCATTCCCGCGCTGGTCACCAGGTTCCGCGAGCTCTACCCGGACATCGTGGTCGCCTCGACGGTCGCGTTGCCGGGCGCGCACCAGGCACTGGCGGCGGTGCGCCGGGTGGGCGGCCGGACGCTGGTGGTCACCGGAAAGTACCGGCCGAACGCCGCGCGGCACGTCAAGGCGCTCGGTTTCGACGTCGACGTGCTCATCGGCGAGTTGTGGGCACACCAGAAGGCGACGGCGCTGAAGGAGTACGGCGCAGCTGCCTATGTGGGCGACCATCTCGGGGACGTTCGTGGCGCGCAGGCCGCGAACGTGGTCCCGATCGGCGTCGCCACCGGCCCGTGCACCCGCGACGAGCTTCTCGCCGCCGGGGCAAAAGTCGTCTTCGACACACTCGCCGAGTTCCCCGCCTGGCTGGCGGTCAGCGGGCTCGGTGTTCCCTGACGAGCGCGATCAGGCCGAGCGCGATGCCGAGCGGGGTCGCCACCCCGGCCGCCGCGCTCAGCCAGACCGGCAGGTCACGTAGGCCCGCGGCGAACATGACGAATACGGCCAGCACGGCGAGTACGCCCACTGCGAACACACCTATGCCCAGCCGCATGAGCCAGGGTTTGCGAGGGTATGTCTTCGCCGAAGTTCCCATGCGTCAAAGGTTAGAACGCGCTATCCACTCCCCATAGGGCACGTTTCAGCGATAGGCTGAACGGTACGCGTCCCGGGTACGCCCAGGGCGCGTTCGTCGTGTAACAGAGTGAAGGAATTGGGTGAGGGCAGTGCCGACCGGCAAGGTCAAGTGGTACGACGCGGAGAAGGGGTTCGGTTTCGTCACGCAGGACGGTGGCGAAGACGTCTACATCCGCAAGACCGCGCTCCCGCACGGCGTCGAGGCACTCAAGGCAGGTCAGCGGCTGGAGTTCGGCGTGGCCGACGGCAGGCGCGGCCCGCAGGCCCTTTCCGTCCGCCTGCTCGACGCCCCGCCGTCGGTGGTGGAGGCGCGGCGCAGGCCGGCCGAGGAGCTGCACGGCCTCATCGAGGACATGATCAAGTTGCTGGAGATGAAGGTCCAGCCCGATCTGCGCCGGGGCCGCTACCCGGACCGCCGGCACACCAAGCGGATCGCCGAGGTGATGCGGGCCGTCGCGCGCGACCTCGACCCGTAGGCCACGGGAAAACGCTTAACCGGGCTGAACCTGCAGCGACCAGTAGGCGCGGGCGAGAAGCTGGGGATTGCCGTTTTCGTCGAGGACCGGATTACCCGCCGCGTCCGCGGCGTAGGCCGCCCCCAGCTGCTGCACCTCGACCACCATGAGCTGATCCGCGGGCGTGTCCGAAGTGGCCGTGTAGGCGAGCTTGGCGTTGGGCGAAAAGAACTGTTGCTTGGCCTTGAGCGTGCCGGTGGCGTCGGCGTACTGGGTGATCACCAGCCACGGCGTGTCGCCGATCTCCGACGGCACCGACACCTGCACCGGCTTGCCCGGGCGGACCTTGAGGCTGACCGCGGCGTCCGGGTCCGCGGTGCAGTCGCGTACCAGCGCGTCGCATTCCTTCAGCGGCCTGGCGTTCACCGTGTGGCCGTCCGAATAGAAGGTGACCTCGGGCGGCCCCGCGGCCGAGCATCCGCTCAGCGCGAGCACGCCACCGACCAGCACCACCACGTTGCGCCACAGCCTCCGCATGGGTGAAACACTACGAGTCGGCAGTGCGCGCCGGGTGTCGGGGCCGCCTGCCGCCCAGACCCGGCAGCAGCGAAGTCCCGCTCCGGACCAGGAAGGTCTGCGCCAGCCCGATCGCCAGCAGCAGCGAAACCACCAGGAAGCCGACCCAGTAGATGGGCGGTAGCAGCAATCCGACCGCGCCGCCGAAGACCCACGCGAGCTGCAACACGGTTTCCGATCGGCCGAACGCCGAGGCCCGCGACTCCTCGGGCAGGTCCTCCTGGATCACCGCGTCCAGGCTCACCTTCGCCAGCGCGCTGGCCGTGGCGCCCACGAGGCCGACGATCGCGGCCGTGACGATCCCGGCGAAGATCGCGCCGAGCACGGTCGAGACCAGCGTCGCCACCCCGACGGCCAGCACCACCTGGTTGGGGTGCCCGAAATGCAGCCGGGAGCCCAGCCCGTTGCCGACGAACCCGCCCGCGCCCGCGGCCGCGCCGATGACACCGAGCATCAGCAACTGCACGAACGGGCTGTCCCCGCTGTGCTCGGCCTGCGCCTTCACGGCGAACGCGGCGAACATCATCAGGAACCCGGTGAGTACACGGATCGTCCCGTTGCCCCACAACGCGACCACGACGTCCTGGCCCAGCGGCTGGCGGCTCTTCCCGGCACGCAGCTTGAGCGTGGCCGGCACCTCACCCTCGGTGACCTCCACCCAGGCCGGAATGCGCATCGACTGCCACGCGGCCGCGAGACAGATCAGCGCCGTGAACCACAGCGCGCCCCCCGAGCCGAAGATCGAGTTCACCCCGCTGGCGACAGCGCCGAACACCCCGGCGGCGGCCAGGCCGAACACGGTCAGCCGCGCGTTGGTCTTGGACAGGGTGATCTCCGGCGGCAGCACCCGTGGCGTGATCGCCGACTTCAGCACGGTGAACGATTTGGACAGCACCATCATGCCCAGCGCGGCCGGGTACAGCCCCCAGTCGTCGAAGTGCAGCGCCATGATCGCCGCCATCAGCGCCTGCCCGAGCGACGACACGCACATGGCGAGCCGCCTGCCGCGCTGGATCCGGTCCAGTGCCGGTCCGATCACCGGTGCGACCAGCGCGAACGGGGCGATCGTGACGAGCAGGTAGAGCGCAACCTTGCCGCGGCCCTGCCCGCTGGTCGCGGCGAAGAACAGGGTGTTGGCCAGCGCCACGGCCATCGCCGCGTCACTGGCGTAGTTCAGCATCACCGCGTAGGTCAGCGACGTGAGCCCGGACTTCTCGGCGCCGTCGGCCTTCGTCGCCCGATGGAAGGCGTTGACGGCCCGGCCGCCGAGTTCGCGGCCGCGCATCATCGCGACGCGGGTGACCGTGATCTTCTTCGGGATACGCGGGAACGTGCCCGCGGCTGCCTCGCTGTGGTTGCGGTGGGTCTCCTCGCGCGGGGGCCGCGGATAACCGCCGTCGGTGTCGTAGTGCTCGTAGAGCGGTTCCGTCCTTCGCGGCGGCGGTTGCCGCGGTGGGTAAGGGCGGGCTCCGGGAGGCGGCGGGGCGGCGCGATCACTCCTCGGGTAAGGGTCGATCGGCTCCGTCATGTGCGGGGGGCGGCGTGCCTGATCTCGCGCGGCCACCGGGCGCCGGGGTGGGGCATCGGGACGCCACGGTTGGCCGGCCCCGGGTTCCGGCGTCCATTTCCGTTTGCGCCCCACGCGTCAATCTTGCCTGAACCTGCGTGGTTCTTCAGCACGCACCTCAACTCGCGGGCAGGAACCGTGCCCGGAATGTCACCGGCCAGAGCTTGCCGGTGATGAGGAACTCGTCGGTTCCGGGGATCGCCGCGATACCGTTGAGCACGTCCGCGCCCTGCTGCTGTTCGGCGGTGAGCAGGCCGGACGCGTCGATCAGCCCGGTGACCACGCCGGTCGCGGGATCGATGCGGAGGATGTAGTCGGTCTGCCAGACATTGGCGTAGACGTTGCCGTCCACGCACTCCAGTTCGTTGAGCTGGGAGTACGTCTTGTTCACCGAGTGGACGGTGACCTCGCCGAGCTCGGCGAAGCTCGCCGGGTCGCGAAAGGTGAGCCGGTCGGTGCCGTTGCTCATGACCAGCCTGCCCTGCTCGTGGCACAGTCCCCAGCCCTCGCCCTCGTACCTGACGCGGCGCAGCTCCGCCAGGGTGGCGGTGTCGCGCTCGATGGCGATGCCGTCCTTCCAGGTGAGCTGCCACATCGTGGGGCCGAGCACGGTGATGCCCTCGCCGAACATCGGGGACGGCAACGAGTCCGTGCTGATCGTGGGGGGCCGGCCCACCGGGCCGGCATGCACGAACGAGCGGTCCTCGAGCCCGGTGCTCTCGTACAGCGTTTCGCCGGAGATTTCCAGACCCTCGGTGAAGGACCCCCTGTCGTGCGGCAGGGTCGCCAGCACCTCGAGCCGCAAGCTCGGGACGTTGCCCTTGCTCGAGTTGGCGGTCGCGCAAGCGGTGAGCGTGACCACGAGGATGATGGCGAGAAGTATGCGCACGGGCACACCCTGACATGTCGGAAGTGAAGTCGCAGCCTCATCTGACCCGAACGTGTATCCCCGTCACCGCCGCTGCACAATTGACTTATGACGCTGCTGCTCACCCTGGACGACGGTTCCGTCCGGCGAGCCCTGGTCGACGCCGTCGAGTTTGCCCGCGAGGCCGCGGTCGCCGAAGCGGGGGCCGAGCAGGTCGGTCCGCACGCCGGGGTCCGGCACGAGGACGCCGTGGCCGTGAGTCACCTGTTCGAGGCGTGGGTGCCCGGCTACCGGGGCTGGCACTGGTCGGTCACGGTCGCCACCTGCGGGCTCGGCATGCCGGTGACGGTGAGCGAGGTCGTGCTCACGCCGGGACCGGAGGCGCTGGTCGCGCCGAAGTGGGTGCCGTGGGAGCGGCGGGTGCGGGCCGGTGACCTCGGGGTCGGCGACATCCTTCCCACCGACGGAGACGATCCGCGGCTGGTCCCCGCCTACCTGGCCTCCGACGACTCCGCGGTGGAAGCGGTCGCGCACGAGGCCGGGCTCGGCCGGGTGCACGTGCTTTCCCGCTTCGGTCGTCAGGAAGTGGCCTCACGGTGGCGTAACGGCGAGTTCGGGCCTCGCTCCGACATGGCCCGCAGCGCGCCGGGAAGCTGCGGCACGTGCGGGTTCTACCTGCCGCTGGCCGGCTCACTGCGAGCCGCGTTCGGCGTGTGCGGCAACGAGATCTCCCCGGCCGACGGGCATGTGGTCAACGCCGAGTACGGCTGTGGCGCGCATTCCGAGGTCGAGGTCGAGCTGACCTCCTCGGTGCCGGTGGCCGAACTGGTCTACGACGATTCGCTGCTGGACATGGAGCCGTTGGCCGACGCGGTCCACGCCGATGACGGCGAATGACCCTCTCGTGACCGAGGATCCCTTCGGCACCGAAGCCCTGCGGGAGTCCGTGCTGCGCTCGTGGCGCGACTCGCCGACCCGGTTCACCGAGGACACCAACGCCGAACGTGATCTCCGGGTGGGCGCCTACCGCGACCGGCTCTTCGTGGAACTGGCGCAGAACGCCGCCGACGCGGCGATGTCCGTGGGCACGCCAGGTGCGGTCCGGGTGTCCGTTGTGGACGGTGAACTGCGGTTCGCGAACACCGGCGCCCCGCTGGATTCCGCCGGTGTCGAAGCGCTTTCCTCGCTGCGCGCGTCGCGGAAGGAGAACGGCGCGGTCGGCCAGTTCGGGGTCGGTTTCGCCGCGGTGCTCGCGGTCACCGGCGAACCCCGGGTGATCTCGCGGACCGGCGGGGTCGCGTTCTCGGCCGAGGCGACCCGGGAGGCGGCCGGGCGCGAGGGCGACGTTCCCGTGCTCCGGCTGCCGTGGCCTGCCGGTGACGAACCGCCGGAGGGCTTCGACACCGAGGTCCGGCTGCCGTTGGCCGACGACATCGACCCGGAGGACCTGCTCGACCGCTTGGCCGGGGAGGTCGAGGATCTGCTGCTCGCCCTGCCGTGGCTGGCGCGCGTCGAGGTCGACGGCGTCGCCTGGACCAGATCCGAAGTCGACGGTCTGGTCGAGCTGTCCGCGCCGGATTCCGTCCGGCGCTGGCTGACCTGGAACGGGAATGGGTGCGTCTGGGCCGTTCCCTTCGACGGTGAGCCGGAAGCGTTTTCACACGACGTGCTGCACGCTCCGACACCGACCGACGAGCGGCTGTCGCTGCCCGCCCGCTTGCTTGCTTCCGTGCCGCTCGAGCCGTCGCGCCGCCGTCTGCTTCCAGGTTCGGAAGCGGCACTCCGGACGGCGGCTTGGGGCTACCCCGAACTGGTTCGCCTCCTCGCGCCGGAGCAGCGCCTCGCCCTGGTGCCACGGGCCGGGTTCCCGCTGTCCGAAGTAGACGGCCAGTTGCGGGAGCTGGTGCTCCGGGAGCTGGCCGGGCAGGCGTGGCTGCCCGCCGCCGCGGGTGGCGAGCTGCCTTGTTCGGGCGCGCGCGTACTGAGCGTCGATTCGCCGGAACTGGTCGAGTTGCTGGCGGAGATCGTGCCGCGGCTGGCCACGCCGTGCGGTCCCGACGCCGTGGGCGCGCTCGCCGTCGTCGGCGCCGAGCGGCTCGACATGCCGGAACTGGTCGAGATCCTGACCGGCGTCGACCGTCCGGTCGCCTGGTGGCATTCCCTTTACGAAGTCCTGCTGACGTTGCTGGAGGCGCACTCCGTCTCCACCGACGACCTCGGGGCACTGCCGGTTCCGCTGGCCGACGGCCGGACCGTGCCCGGTCCCCGTGGTGCCCTGCAGTTCGGCGGCGAACTGCTGGATTTGCTGGCACGGGCGGAGGTGACCGGCCTGCGTCTGGTGCACCCTGACGCCGCTCATACTCTGCTTGAGCGCCTCGGCGCGAAACGAGCCGACGCGGGCGACCTGCTCGACGCGCCCGCGCTGCGGGAAGCGGTGGACCGCAGCGTCGAAGACGCACAGTCCGGTTTGGACACTCTGCCGCTCGCCGAGGCCGTGCTGCGACTGGCGTCGGAGGCCGGGGTGAGCGGGCTGGGCGCGCTCGCACTGCCCACTGAGGACACTTGGCGGCGAGCCGACGAGCTGATCTTGCCCGGTTCGCCGCTGCTCGAGGTGTTCGATCCCGACATGCTTGGTCCGGACGGCCCGTATTCCGTGCTGGATCCCGATTTCGCCGCGGATTGGCCCGCCGGCGCGTTGACGAGGGTCGGGGCGGTCGAAGGTTTCGCGGTGGCCGGCGGGGAGATCCGCGATCTCGACCTGGTCGCCGACGAAGCGTGGCCGCAGGCGCTGGGGTTGCTCGCCGGTGAGCGGGAAACCTGGCAGGCGCTGAGCGGTCCGTCCGGCCAGTGGCTCGCCCGGAACGCGGTGCTCGCCGGCCGCGCGCCGGAGGACTGGCGGATGCCGGACGCCACGGCGTTGGCCGGGTTGTACGACCCGGTGCCCGAGGTCGGCGTCCGGAGCGGGTCTGGAGGCTTGGCCCCAGGCGGGATCTGGGGGTTGCACCCCCAGAAAGCGCTGGACGTGCTCGCCGCGATCGGCGTGCGCACCGAACTGGGTGTCGCCGATCTCGACGACGCGGCCGACCTGCTGGACCGGCTGGGTGACCCATCGCGCTCGATCGCGTCCGGCCTGACGTCGCGGGCTTATGCGGCCGTGGCGGACGCCGATCTCGACTGGTCCGAACTGGCTCCGCCCGAACGGGTGCGCGCCGTCGACGGCACGGTGCTCGACGCCGAACACGCCGCCGTCCTCGACCGGCCGTGGCTGGTCCCCGTCTGGCCGTCGGACCGGCTGGTCGCCGTCGAGTTGTTCGAGGTGCCGGGGCGGGCCGAACTGCTGGCCGAGTTGCTGGACGTTCCGGTGCTGAGCGAACTGGTTTCGGCGCGCGTACCGGACGATGGTGAGTACGTTCCGTGGTTGGAGCTGACCGCGATCACCCTGGTGGCCGAGTTGCTCGACATCCCGCTGCCGGACGGCGGAGTACTCGTGCACGAAGAGTTGGCGGTCGAGGTCGACGGTGTCAAGCGTGCCGCGCCGTGGTGGGTCGAAAGTGGTCGGTTTCACGGGGAACATCACGCGGAGGACACGCCGTTCGGTCTCGCCCGCGCCTTCGCCTGGGCCTGCGAGCGCTGGCCCGACCGGCACCTGATCACGGCCCTGCTCGAGGGCTCGGACCCGGTGGCGGCGTACGCCTAGCGCCCGCGCAGCGGCCGGAAAGCCGAACTCGCCCACCGCGAAAGCTGGACTCGCCCACCGCGAAAGCTGGACTCGCGCGTCGCGAAAGCTGGACTCGCGCGTCGGGAGACCTGGACTCGCCTGTCGCGAGGACGGACTCGCGCGGTTAGAGGCCGGTTTGGGCGCTTCTCGAGCCGCGGCGGGCGGCGGCGCGTTGCCAGCTCATGATGCCCAGGCCCATGCAGCTGATCACGACGCCGGCGACGGTGGTCCACAGCCACACGCCGGGCGCCTGGTCGCTGATGAGCGCGTGGACCAGCAACACCACGAAGGCGGCCAGCCACAGCCCGGTGCCGACCAGCACGATCGGGAACAGGTCGATCAGCCGGGGCGGCAGCTCGGGTACCGGACGCAAGGTGCCCTTCGCCACCCGGGAGTTGATCGAATCGGCCACGTCAGGAAGGCTACCCGCGGATGCGCGGTTAACCCGATCGGGTTCGAAACAAGGTGGGACGGCATGTCGACGATCGACCGGTTCTTCCGGATCAGCGAACGGGGCTCGACCACCGGGCGGGAAATCCGCGGCGGTCTGGTCACCTTCGTCACGATGGCTTACATCGTCGTGCTCAACCCGCTGATCATCGGCAGTTTCTCGCCCACGGACGCCGGCGCGCACAAGGACGTGCTGGGCAACATCCTCCCGGTGCCGCAGGTCGCCGCGGTCACCGCGCTGGTGGCCGGTGTGATGACCATCATGATGGGACTGATCGCGCGGTACCCGTTCGCCATCGCCACCGGGCTCGGCATCAACAGCCTGGTCGCGGTCACCATCGCCCCGCAGGTCACCTGGCCGGAGGCGATGGGCCTGGTGGTGATCGAGGGCCTGATCATCGTGCTGCTGGTGTTCACCGGATTCCGCACCGCGGTGTTCAACGCCGTGCCCGCGGCGCTCAAGTCGGCCATCGCGGTCGGCATCGGCCTGTTCATCTGCTTCATCGGCCTGGTCGACGCCGGGTTCGTGCGGCGGCTGCCGGACGCGGCGAACACCACGGTGCCGGTGGGCCTGGGCATCGGCGGATCGATCGCGTCCTGGCCGACCGCGGTGTTCGTGGCCGGGCTGCTGATCACCGGGATCCTGGTGGCGAAGCGGGTGCGCGGCGGCATCCTGATCGGCGTGCTCGCCACGACCGTGCTGGCGATCATCGTCGAGTCCCTCGTGCACGCGGGCCCGTCCAACGGCACCAACCCGAAGGGCTGGAACCTCGGTTACCCGGCGCTGCCCAGCCGGATCGTCGGCCTGCCCGATCTGTCGCTGGTCGGGCAGGTGTCCTTCGGCGCGTGGACGCGGTTGCCGGTGCTCACCGTGATCCTGCTGGTGTTCACGCTCGTGCTGGCCGACTTCTTCGACGCGATGGGCACCATGACCGGCCTGGCCAAGGAAGCCGGACAGCTCGCTCCCGACGGGCAACTGCCGCGTGTCGGCCGGGCGCTGTTCGTCGAGGGCCTGGCGGGAGCGGCCGGCGGGTTCGGCTCGGCCAGTTCCAACACGGTCTTCGTGGAGTCCGCCTCCGGTATCGCCGAGGGTGCCAGGACGGGCCTGGCGAACATCGTCACCGGGATCCTGTTCATCGCGGCGATGTTCCTCACCCCGCTGTACCAGTCGGTGCCGGTCGAAGCGGCCGCGCCCGCGCTGGTGGTGGTCGGTGCGCTGCTCATCGGCCAGGTCCGCGACATCGACTTCACCGACTTCTCCGTGGCACTGCCCGCGTTCCTCACGATCGTGGTGATGCCGTTCACCTACTCGATCGCCAACGGCATCGGCGCCGGGTTCATCAGCTACACGGTGATCCGGGTGGCAACGGGCAAGATCCGTGAGATCCACCCGCTGATGTGGGTCATCTCGCTGGCGTTCGTCGTCTACTTCGCCATCGGCCCCATCCAAGCCGCCCTCCGGTGACCTGGTTGTTCAGGCGATGGCGGCGATGTCGCCGTCGTCGAAGTAGATCGCGCGTGCCGCTGATCGCGGCAGCGTAGCGGGCAGGCACGTCCAGGCCCGACACCTTGCCCTGCTCGATCTGGGAGACCCGTCCCTCGGTGACGCCCATCCGGTCGGCGAGATGCTGCTGGGTCAGACCGCGACTGCGGTGTGGATCGTAAGGTATGCTAAATATGTGTCCGATATGCGGGAGCCTGCGCTGGCGAGCCGGTTGCGGCTCGCGGTGGTGCGGCTGAACCGCAAATTGAGGGCACAGCGGGCCGGCCAGAACGTCACGCTGACGCAGCTCGCGGCGTTGTCCACGCTGTACAAGTGCGGGTCGCTCACGCCGAGCAAACTGGCCGCGAAGGAAGGCGTCCAGCCGCCGTCGATGACGAGGGTGATCGCGGCGCTCGAAGACCTCGGGTACGTCGAGCGCAGCCCGCACCCCACCGACGGGAGGCAGTCGATCGTGACGCTGACCCCGGTGGGCCTGAGCTTCGTGCGGGAGACGATCTCCGTTCGTGAGGCCTGGTTGGACCGCAAGCTGGCGGAGTTGAGCGGCGAGGAGCGCGAAGTGCTCTCCCACGCCGCCGAGATCATCGACAGGATGGCGGGGAACGAATAACAGTGCGGCCGAACACGGGTGGCGAGCAGAAGTCCTTTCCGACAACCACAGCTACCCGGGGACAGGCCCCACCACCGGCCCGTAAAGAAAGCATGTTCGCCTCCCTGCGAGTGCGGAACTACCGGCTGTTCTTTTCCGGTCAGGTGATCTCCAACATCGGCACCTGGATGCAGCGCATCGCCCAGGACTGGCTCGTGTTCCGGCTTTCCGGGAACAGCCCGGTCGCGCTCGGCGTCGCGGTGGCTCTGCAGTTCGCGCCGACGCTGCTGCTGTCACTGTGGGCCGGGGTACTCGCCGACCGCATGGACAAGCGCAGACTGTGCGTCTTCATCCAGAGCGGCTCGGCCGTGCAGGCGCTGGTGCTGGGGCTGCTCGACGTGACGGGCGTTGTCACGCTGTGGCAGGTGTACGTGCTGTGCGTCGTGCTCGGCGCGTTCACCGCGCTGGATGTGCCCGCCCGGCAGGCCTTCGTGGCGGAAATGGTGGGGCGCAAGCAGATCGCCAACGCGGTCGCGCTCAACTCGTCGGTGTTCAACATGGCCCGGATCGTCGGCCCAGCGATCGCCGGGTTCGCGATCACCCTGGTGGGGACGGGCTGGATGTTCCTGGCGAACGCGGTGAGCACCCTCGCCGTGATCGCCGGCCTGTTGCTGATGAACTCCGACCAGCTCTACCGTGCGCCGGCGCTCGCGCGCACCAAGGGCCAGCTTCGCGAAGGGCTCGCCTACGTCCGCGGCCGGTTGGACCTGGTGACCGTGATGGCCCTGATGTTCTTCGTGAGCACCTTCGGCATCACCTTCTTCACGTCACTGGCCATCATCGCCGGGAACGTGTTCGGCACCGAGGCCGACGGCTACGGCCTGTTGTCCACCTTGCTCGCGGTGGGCAGCTTCACCGGCTCGCTGCTGGCCGCGCGCCGCGGCGCGAAGGGCAAGCCCCGGGTTCGCCTGCTGCTGGCCGCCGCGTTCGGCCTTGGCGCGGTGGAGTTCTTCGCCGGGCTCATGCCGACGTATCTGGCGTTCGGCCTGGCCCTGGTGCCGCTGGGGTTCGCCACGATCACCTTCCTCAACACCGCCAACGCACTGGTCCAGACCGCGGTCGGCCCCGAGATGCGGGGCCGGGTGATGGGCATCTACGTGCTGGTGATGATCGGCGGCAATCCGGTCGGCGGGCCGATGGTCGGCTGGATGGCCGACACCTTCGGCGGCCGGTCGCCGTTCTTCGTCGGCGGCGTTGTCTCCATGCTCGCCGCGGCCGTCTGCGCGGTCGCGCTGCTCCGCCGAGGCGGGGTGACCTGGCGGGCCCGCCCGTTCACCGGTTTCCATGTGCTGTTCACCGGCAGGGCAAGCCCGTCAGGCGGTACCGAGCAGAGCGGGCAGGACCTTCTCGGCGAGCGCCTCGAGCGACCGGCCGCTGCCGGTGAAGGTCAGCTCCTGGACTGTGTCGTCGGTGAGCCTGATCGCCACCAAATCGGCGGTGACCAGGGCCGGCCTGCCGGCGATGGTGTCGGGATAACGCCGCGGCGAAACGGCGTCGGTGTAGGCGACCTGGATGCCGCGGACGGTGCAGCGGCCGTCGAATGCCGGTCTGGGGGTACCTGCGAGTTCTCGGGCCAGCCGGGTGCACAGCTGCCACGAGATCGCCGGCCACGGTGAGTCGAGAATGCCGTGACCTGGCACCGGATCGGCTTGACGCATCGGGATGGTCCCGTCCGGTGCCACCGGCGGCAGCGGCAGATCGGCCGTCATGGTCGTTGCGACCACTTCACGGGCGACCGTGGTGATCAGCTCGTCCAGCGCCGGTCCCGGGCGATCCGTGGCCCGGCTGAAACCCACGCGGAGGTAGGGCCGGATCTGGTCGGTCGGTGCCGCGGCGACCAGGCGCACGTTCAGCCGCGCGTTCACCTTCGGCTCGGGGAACTCGACCTCGCCCGGGTGCCCGGCGATGTCCACCTGGCGGGCTTCCCGCACGGCCGCGGGCGTCCCGTCGAGATCCAGGCTGACGTCCAGCGTCTCGGTGACGAGATGGCAGGACTTGCCCCTGACCTCGCGCAGAGTGGTCCCGCCGAGGAGGTGGTTCCAGCGTTCCTGGCTCAGCGCCTGGCACAGCACCTGTGGAACGGAATCCGGTGGTAACGCAGAGACCAGCTCACCCGCGGGGATCGGCACGGGACGCAGGGCGCGGCCTTCCCCGGTCGGCCAGGTGGTGGGCAGCAGCCCGGCGGTGCTCGCCTGCCCGCCCTGCTCGTGGCGTGTCCACAGATAACCCGTGGCAGCCGCGACGGAGGCGAAGAACAGCAGCACCGCGATGAGGATGGCGACCACTGTCGACGTCTTCACCCGGGGAGGCTACAGCGGTGCCAAGCGCTTCCGTTGAGGGCGGTGGTGGAAGCGGTCCGGTGCGGAAATCCCGGTCGCCGAAGATTGGCTTGCCGGATTGCTTAGGTTAGGCTAACCTCATGTCGTCGCTTCGTGGTGGGAGCGGCAGTCAGTTCGGGAACTGGCGGGATCCCGGTGCCGAGAGCGCCGGGATCCCGCTGAAAAAAGGGGCCCTTCCACGGTGGAAGGACCCCTTGCCGTGCGGCCGCTCAGAGCAGCAGGCCGTTGCCCCCGGCAACCGCGTTGTCGAAGCGCTTGCTGACCTCGGCCCAGTTGTAGACGTTCCAGAGAGCCTTGACGTAGTCCGCCTTGACGTTCTTGTAGTCCAGGTAGAACGCGTGCTCCCAGACGTCGACGAGCAGGATCGGCACCGTCGGCAGGATGAGGTTGTTGTGGTGGTCGCGCAGCTGCTGGGTGATCAGCGTCTTGCCGACCGGGTCCCAGGACAGCGCGGCCCAGCCGTTGCCCTGGATGGTGGTGGCGACCGCGGTGAACTGGGCCTGGAACTTGTCCCAGGAGCCGAACGCGTCGTCGATCGCCGAGCCCAGCTCGCCGGTGGGCTTGTCGCCGCCCTCGGGGGACAGGATCTTCCACCAGACGATGTGGTTGGCGTGCCCGGCCAGGTTGAAGGCCAGCGTGGTCTCCAGGCCGACGATCGAACCGAAGTCGCCCTTGTCCCGCGCCTCGGCGAGTTTGTCCAGGGTGTCGTTGGCGCCCTTGACATAGGTCGCGTGGTGCTTGGTGTGGTGCAGCTCGTTGATCTGACCGGAGATGTGGGGGGCGAGTGCGCCGTAGTCGTAGTCGAGATCGGGGAGCTCGTAGCGAGCCATCAAGGTCTCCTTCTTTTCGACGTCTGTGCGGTTCCAAACTAGTGGCAAGTTGACCGGTCTGCTAACCGGGGAGCCGCCGTCTCAGCATGTAAGCTCGACATTGATAGAGGTCAAGTAAGGTGAGCTTACTCACTCGCTCGGCCAGGTGTGCACGGGCTGTTCGCCGCGGGCGAGTTCGAGGTAGCGGGCAAGCATCCTGGCCAGCGCGGACTCGCGGTCGGCGCCTCGGCGCTCGGCGCACGCCACCGCCTCCCGCTGCCAGCGTGAGCCGTTACGTCTGGTCAGGCAGCGCTGCTCGATCAAGCCCAGATACCGGTCGATGGCCTCCTCGGCGACCTGCGAGTCGCGCAGGCCCTCACGGGCGAGCGGCAGCAGCACACGCAACACCAGTTCGTCCGGCGACGTCCAGCCGATCTGTGGCCAGTAGAGCTGCGCGTCGAAGCCGTTACGTGCGCCCGCGTACAGGTTCTCCTCCGCGGCATGGAAGGACATTTGTGTCCAAATTGGACGTTCTGTTTCGGCCAGTGCCCGCTGTGCACCGTAGAAGAACGCGGCGTTGGCCAGCATGTCCACCACCGTCGGCCCGGCGGGCAGCACCCTGTTCTCCACGCGCAGGTGCGGCACCCCGTCCACCACGTCGTAGACCGGCCGGTTCCAGCGCCACACCGTGCTGTTGTGCAGGCGCAACTCGGTCAGCTTCGGCGCCTGGCCGGACTCCAGTGCCTCCACCGGGTCCTCGGCGTCGGTCTCCGGAAGCAGGCCGGGGAAGTACCGGACGTTCTCCTCGAACAGGTCGAAGATCGAGGTGATCCAGCGTTCGCCGAACCAGACCCGCGGGCGAACGCCCTGGTTCTTCAGTTCCTCCGGCCGGGTGTCGGTGGCCTGCAGGAACAGCGGGATCCTGGTCTCGTGCCAAAGCGCCCTGCCCAGCAGGAACGGTGAGTTCGCGGCGAGCGCCACCTGCACCCCGGCCAGGCACTGCGCGGCGTTCCAGTGCGCCGCGAACTCCTCCGGCGTCACCTGCAGGTGCAGTTGGAGTGAGGTGCACGCGGCTTCGGGCAGGATCGATTCGGTCTGGGCACGCAGCCGTTCCGGCCCGCGCTCCGCCAGTCCGGCACCGTCGAGGGAGAGGATCGTGTGCTCGCCGCGCGCGGCCAGGATCTGGTCGTTGAGCAAGGTGTAGCGGGTGCTGTGCGTGATCCACTTCTGGTCGAAGTCGTCCAGCGCCAGCGTCGGCAGGATGCCGATCATCGCCAGCCGGACGTCGCAGTCGAGTGCCGTTTCCTGGGCGTGGGACAGGTATCGGCACACGTCGCGCTCCAACTCCACCAGGCAGGTGCCGGCCAGCGGTCGCGGCGGGACGTTGAGTTCCAGGTTGTGCTGGGACAGTTCGGTGGTGAACGACGGGCTGTCCAGTGCCTGGAGCACCATCGCGTTCGACATGGCCGGTCGCATCTTCGCGTCGACGAGATTCAGCTCCACCTCGAGCCCCACGTGCCGGCCCGGAAAGGAAAAGCCGCCGTCGGACAGCATTCGACCCAGGGTGTCCAGGCAGCGTTGTACCTTCCGGCGATATCTCGCGCGGTCCCGGTGGTCGAAACTGTCCGCCGAAAGGTCCTTACCCATTTATATCCCCGTCTGTTTATCCGGTGTGGCCCGGCCGACAAACATTCGCACAACGGACCTGCCGCCTACATCGGCCAAACTGGTGCTGTCCGCTACGTTGGGCTGACTTACTGTGATCGATGCTCCTTTCGTCTTAGGGGTACCCAGGACGAACGGCCGGAAGACCTCGAGTCCACACTCCCTTTCATGGTGCGTCTGATCTACCCGGATGGCCCCGGCGACACTCGCCTCGACGACTTCCGTGATCTGTCCACTGCGGACCGTAGGCCCGACCGTCCCGGTGGTCGCGGCCTCGTGATCGCGGAGGGCACGGTGGTGGTACGGCGGCTCGTGGAATCGGCGTATCCGGTGCGCGCGGTGCTCGGAGTGGAGCGCCGGATCCAGGAGCTGGCGCCCGATCTGCCCGCGGTGCCCGCCTATGTCACCTCGGCGGAGGTAATGGCCGAAGTGGTCGGATTTCACCTGAACCGCGGTGTGCTTGCGGTTGCCGACCGGGCGCCGCAGCCCTCCGCCGAGGAGATCCTGGCGCGCTCGCGGGTGGTGGCGGTGCTGGAAGGTGTGGGAGACCACGAGAATCTGGGTGCCCTGTTCCGCAACGCGGCGGCACTCGGGGTCGGCGGCGTTCTGCTCGGGGCGGGCTGCGCCGATCCGTTGTACCGGCGCAGTGTTCGCGTTTCGATGGGCAACGTGCTGCGGGTGCCGTTCACGTTACTCCAGCCGTGGCCGGACGGCCTCGATCTGCTGCGGGAACACGGTTTCCGGATCGCGGCGCTGACCCCGCGCGCGGGCGCGGCGCCGCTGCGTTCGGTCGGACCAGGCAAGGTGGCGGTGCTCCTGGGCTCGGAAGGGCCCGGCCTGACGCCCGCCGCACTGGCCGCCGCGGATCTGGCCGTGCGGATCCCGATGTCGGCGGGGGTCGATTCGCTCAACATCGCCACGGCGGCCGCCATCACGTTCTACGAACTCGCGGGGCGGTAAATTGGCAACGATCTCGTCGGGGCGAGTTTCAAACGTGACGTTTCACACAGCTGTGAGGCGGGGGCGCCCGGCGTAGCCATGGGTCCGGGGCGGCACCCGTGTTCCGGACGACTGTCGGGGAGGCATGCGTGGAGTTGCGGGTCCGCGGGGAGCGCGCCGTGCTCAAGGGACGCGGTACCGCGCACGCGCGCGAGATCGATCCGCACAGCCTGGCGATCGGCGTGGAACTGTCCGACGCGCTGCACGAGTGGGCCAGGGTCGCGGCGGCGGTGCGGCGCGCCCAGGACAACGGCGAGCCCGGGCAGGCCGCCGCGGTCGTGTCGCGGCGGGGGCAGCAGCTCGCGGTGCAGGTGGCGGACGCGATGGGCACGCTGGTGTACTACGTCGACCCGGTCACCGACGAGACGCTCGTGGTTTCGCCGCCGCCAAGACAGGAGCCGGAGCCCACGCTGGCTCGCCGCCTGTTCGGCACCGCCGAGTTTGGGGACGAGCCGACCCCCTGGGGCACCGGCCTGGTCGTCGCCGGATTCGTCGCGGCGGTCGTGATCACCGCGATGCTCGCGCTCACCGTCGCGCTGGCCGCGGAGGTCAGCGGCTGGCTGGTGGTGGTGGCCGCCCTCGTGGTCACCGGGGGCATGGCGCCCTCGCTGTGGCTGGCCCGGCGGCTGCCGATCGTCCGCTGGATCGCGCTCGGCGCGACCGCCGGCATCGCCCTCTCCTGGTTCGGCGTCCTCGCCGTCGCCTTCTGACCCGCGCCCGCGAGTCGGGCTTTCGCGCCGGGCGAGTCGGGCCTTGGTGACGTGCGAGTTGGGCTTTCGTGTCGCGTGAGTTGCCCGTTTCTGCTGGGCGAGTTCCACGCTCGCGGATGTCAGCGCGGCAACCGGGCGGTCAGCGTCTTTGGCGCCACCACCCGGTACGCCTCGGTCACGATCTCGCCGATCTCGGCCCAGTCGGTCGGGACGTCCAGCCGCACACCGAGCCAGCCGCGGTGCCCGACATAGGGCGGCCGAAAGAAGCGGTCCGGCTCCTCTTCCACCATCGCCTCCTGCGCGCCCGGCGGTGCCGCACACCAGAAGGCCAGCCGGTCGTCGTGATGGTGATCGGCATACATCACGAACGTCTTCTTGCCCCGCACGAGCCAGGTGGGCTCGCCGTGGCTGAGTCGCTCGGTCACCTCCGGCAACGCGAGGCAGAGCCGGCGCAGTGACTCGAGCGGTTCGTCGGCCATGACGCATTATCGCGCGTAGGCCGCGGATGCAGAACTCGCACGCGACAATGTGGGACTTGCGCGCCGAAACCTGGACTCGCGTGCCACGAAACCTGGACTCGCCCATCACCAAACCTGGACTCGCGTGCCACGAAAGCCGGACTCGCGTGTCACGAAAGCCGGACTCGAGCGTGGCGAGGGTGGGACTCGCGGGTCAGCCGCGTTGGGAGCGGACGCCGAGGAGGACGTCTTCCCAGGCGGGGACCGCCGGGTGGGCCTTCTTGGCCTTCGGCTTCGGTTTCGGGGCGGGCTTGGGAGCGGGGGCCGGGGGCTCCTCGGGTGCCGGCGTGGCCGCGGCGGCGGGTTCCTCGGCCGGGGGCGGTTCGGGCGCGGCCGGTGGCGCGGGCTGCTCGACCGTCTCGGGTTCGACCGCGCGGAGGGTCCGCGGGACGCGGTTCGGGTCGAGCAGGTCTTCGGCGTGCTCGTCGAGGGTGGCGACCGTGCCACCGTGCGCGCCCGGCGAGAACGACCAGTGCGCGCTGTTGTCGGACCGGCCCGTGCGCCAGCGCAGCACGACGACCCACTTGCCGTCCTCGCCCTTCCAGGAGTCCCATTCCGCCTGGGTGTAGTCCTGGCCGCGCACGCCGAAGGCATACGCGACCACCTCGCTCAGCGTCCGCACGTCCGGGCCGTCCTCCCGCACCGGGTGCGCGTGCTGCGCCAGGTCCGCGGTCCGGGAGCGTTCGAGCAGCACCGGGTAGGCGAACCGCTCGACGCGCTGCGCGGGAATCCCGGCGGCCGCGGCCACCTGCTCGACCGACTCCCCCGCGCGGATGCGGGCCTGAATCTCGCGTGGTCGCATCTGGCTCTCCGTCTCGATTTCGATCTGACCGAGCCGGGCTACGTCCCCCCTCGCGGCCGCCCGCAGTCTTTCGTCCGCAGGCAGCAGAAAACGTTCGCCGCGCGCCGGGTCTTCGCACACGATGGACTTACCGTCCTCGTGCAGCCCGACAACCCTCAGCGCTCGCATTTTCGCCGCCTCCTGACATCACCGTATGGATGCTCAACGGTAGAACGGCGCGTCGGCTTGACGTGGGAGGCGCGCCGATACCAAGTGCGAGAAATTGCCGGATGCGGTCATTCAGGCCGGCCCCTCTCCACCACCGCCCGCGACGTCAGGTGCGGCGCTAGCCGGCCAGCCGCTCCACGACCCATTCGACGCAGCTGATCAGCGCCGTCACGTCACCCGGCTCGATGGCCGGGAACATGCCGACCCGCAACTGGTTGCGGCCGAGCTTCCGGTACGGCTCCACGTCGACGATTCCGTTGGCGCGCAAGATCTTCGCCACCGCGGAAGCGTCCACCTCGTCGACGAAGTCGATGGTGCCGACGACCTGCGAGCGCAGCGCCGGATCCTTCACGAACGGCACCGTGTAGCTGGTCTCCTCGGCCCATTCGTAGAGCCGGTCGGAGGAGTCCTTCGTGCGCGCGACCGTCCAGTCGAGGCCGCCGTTGCCCAGCATCCACTCGATCTGGTCGACCAGCAGGAACAGCGTGGCGACGGCGGGGGTGTTGTACGTCTGGTCCTTGCGCGAGTTGTCGAGCGCCGTGGTCAGCGACAGGAACTCCGGGACCCAGCGGTCGCTCGCGCCGATCTCGCCGATCCGCTCGATGGCCGCGGGGGACATCAGCGCCAGCCACAGCCCACCGTCGGAGGCGAAGCTTTTCTGCGGCGCGAAGTAGTAGACGTCGAAGTCCTCGGCCTTGACCGGCAGCCCACCGGCACCCGACGTCGCGTCGATCGCGACCAGCGCGCCTTCGCTGCCCACCGGCCGCCGGACCGGCACCGCGACACCGGTGGAAGTCTCGTTGTGTGCCCAGCCGACGAGGTCCGCACCGGGCTCGTAGGCGATTTCCGGGGCGCTGCCCGGCTCGGCCTTGACGACGACCGGGTCGGCCAGGAACGGCGCGCCCTTGGTGACCGTGGCGAACTTCGAGGAGAACTCGCCGTAGGTGAAGTGCTGGGCGCGCTCGCGCACCAGACCGAAGGCGGCGGCGTCCCAGAACGCGGTGGTGCCGCCGTTGCCGAGCACGACCTCGTAGCCCTCGGGCAGCCCGAACAGCTCGGTCAGTCCCGCGCGCACCCGCCCGACCAGGGACTTCACCGGCTTCTGCCGGTGGGAGGTGCCCAGGTAGGCGGCTCCCTCGGAGGCCAGGTTGGCGAGCTGCCGCGCCCGGACCTTGGAGGGTCCGCAGCCGAAGCGGCCGTCCGATGGCTTGAGTTCAGCGGGGATCGTCAGCTCGGTCATGGCCCCAAGTGTCGCAGGCTCGTTTTCCCCTCCGCACCCCGGTTGTGCGATTTCACCGCCAGCCCGTGTCGTCGACTCCACCGGGGATCGGGGCGGACGGGTCGTAGGGGGTGCGGGTGAAGATGAACGTCGCCAGGTCCAGGTAGTGCGGGGTGCCGTCGGCGGTGCGCCCGACCCGCAGGGTCTCGCCCGCGTAGTAGCCGTCGAGGCCGAGCCATTTGTCCTTGCCGAGCGAGCGGAACCGGGAGGCGCGGCCGTTGTCGACCGGGGACAGGTCGAGCATGCCTCCGGGAATCAGGCGCAGGTGATAGGGCGTCGGTCCCCAGTGCCACAGGCCGGTCAGCTCCAGCAGGCCCAGGTCCACCTCACCGGGCTGCCATTCGGCAGGCAGCCTCGGCTCTCGCTCGTCGGCGATCGAGATCAGGTCGACGGTCAGCGCCATGATCGCGGGCCCGGACGTGGTGTTGGCCAGCGCGAGCGCGCCGGTGCCGGTGTTCTCGTCGACCAGTGTGCAGGCCAGGAAGCCCGGCATCGACCCGCTGTGCCCGGCGAGCCGTTTGCCGTTGTGCCGGAGGAGTTGGAAGCCGAGGCCGTAGCCGGCGGTCCACGCGTCGGCGTCGTCGACCGTCGCGACCGCGCGCATCTCCGCGACCGTGTCGGGGTGCAGGACCTCACGGGTGTCGCCGCCGACGAAGGCGGTCCAGCGGGCGAGGTCGTTGACGGTGGACCACAGCTGCCCGGCGGGCGCCATCGCGCCGGCGTCCGGGGTGGGTTCGGGAAGCAGCACGTCGGCGAAGGGGTGGACCGCCCAGCCGAGTGCGTGCCGTCCTTCGGGGTGTGGGGTGGTCCGGGTCATCCCCAGCGGGGTGAGGATTTCCTCGCGCAGCGCGTCGAGCCAGCGCATGCCGCGCTGGCGGGCGACCAGTTCGCCGAGTACGCCGTAACCGACATTCGAGTAGTGGAACCGGCTGCCGGGCCGGTTTTTGATCGTTTCCGGGGTGAGGCTCGCCTCGAATGCGGGCCAGTCGCCGCCGGGGCTGCGTTCCCACCAGGATCCGGGCGACTCGGCGGTCAGGCCACCGGTGTGCGAGAGCAGTTGCGCGATGGTCGACGAGCCGAAGGCGGTGCCGGGCAGGTGCTTGTCGAGCGGCTCGTTGAGGTCGAGCCTGCCCTCGTCTCGCAGCCGCATGACGAGCGTGGCGACCAGCGACTTGGTGATCGAGCCGAGGCGGTACTGGGTGTCGTTGTCCGGGAGTTCACCGTCGATTCGGCCCCGCGCGCCCGACCAGGCCAGCTCGCCGTCCCGTACCACGGCGGCGACGAGTGAAGGCACGCGTTTGGCCGACTGTTCCGTGGCGAGCCGGCTGAGCAAGGAGGTGTCGGTGCTTGCCAACATGCGGACATCTTGTCAGTGGTCAGGGAGACACGCGCGTCCGATGGTCAGAGCAACCCGAGGGACATGGCGGTGGTCACCGCGGCCGTGCGGTCGGACACGTCGAGCTTGGCGAACATCCGCAGCAGGTGGGTCTTCACGGTCGCTTCGCTGATGTGCAGGGCGCGGCCGATGTCGGCGTTCGTGTGCCCCTGTGCGACCAGCCGGAGCACCTCGGTCTCCCGCGCCGACAGGGCCTGGGGAGCGGGGTTGCGCACCCGCCGGACCAGCTTGCCCGCCACCGACGGCGCCAGCACGGTCTCGCCCCGCGCGGCCGCCCTGATCGCACCGGACAGTTCGGCGCGCGTGGCGTCCTTGAGGAGATAACCGGCCGCGCCCGCCTCCACCGCGCGCAGGATGTCGGCGTCGGTTTCGTATGTGGTCAGCACGACCACCCGGCGCTCCGGCGTCTCGGCGAGGATCTTCCGCGTCGCCCCGACTCCGTCCAGCCCAGGCATCCTCAGGTCCATCAGGATCACGTCCGGCCGCTTGGCCCGGTTCTGCGCGACCGCCTCGTCGCCGGAGGACGCCTCGCCGACGACGGTCAAATCCGGCTCGGTTTCGAGCATCCCGCGCAGTCCCTCGCGGACCACCGGATGGTCGTCCACCAGCAGCACGGCGATCACACCGGCACCTGAACGGTCACCGTCGTCCCTGGTCCGGTTCGGACACTCATCGCGCCGCCCACCTGCCTTGCCCGCTTCCGCATGCCATCAAGGCCGAAGCCCGGTGCCGGGCGGGCCGGGTCGAACCCGCCACCGTCGTCGGCGATCACCAGGCGCACCGACGAATTCCGGGCGGACAGGTCCAGCGAAACGTGCCCGGCCTTCGCGTGCTTGCGGATGTTGGACAGCGCTTCCTGGGTCGCGCGGAGCAGGACCACCTCGGTCACGGTCGGCAGGGCGGGCAGGGGTTCGGGAATCCGGCAGGTGACCGTTATCCCGGTTTCCTCGGACAGTTGTGCGGCCTGCCTGCGCACCGCTTCCTCCAGGGTTCCGGTGGCCAGCGCGGACGGCGTGAGCGTGGCGACCATCGCCCTCGCCTCCGCCAGGTTCTCCCTGGCCGTGCGGGCGGCCAGATCGAAGTGCCTGCGCGCGGCGGCCGGATCACTGTCCAATTCGGACTCGACAGCCTGCAGCAGGGCGACGATGCTGGTGAAGCCCTGGGCCAGGGTGTCGTGGATCTCGCGGGCCAGCCGCTCGCGTTCGGCGGAGATGCCCGCCTCGCGCGAGAGCTTGGCGACCTGCGCCCGGCTGGCCTCCAGCTGTCCGATCAACTCGGCGCGTTCCTGGCTCTGCCGCAGCACGCGCCCGAACCAGGTGCCGACGCAGATACTGAACAGGACCAGGATCGCGGTCATCGGCAGCAGGATGCGCAAGGACGGGTCGCCGATGCCGGATCGCAGAAGCACTGCCACCGGCGGCAGCAGGACCGCCAGCGCCGCCAGGAGCCGGCGCACCGACGTCGGAGCGGCCATGGACAGGATGGGGCATCCGGCGAACAGCGCGAACCCCGCCACGGAGTCGGCCAGGATCGCCACCCCCAGCAGCACCAGCACCGCCACCGAGAAGGCCACCTCATGACGGCCTTCCAACGCCGCGCGCATGAAGAAGGCGTAGATGACGGCGATGGCGGTCAGCGTCCCCACACTGACCAGCCGCTCGGCCGGCAGCCCCTCGTCCCTGGTCAGGATCAGCCAGACGGTGAAGGCGTAGTCGAGGGCGAAGAACAGGTGCCAGAGCCAGAACCAGTGCTGCCACGCGTCCGGTTCGGCTACCGGTTGTCCGTCCACCGGAACGTCGACCGGGACAACACGAGTCCCGCCACGACCCACGCGCCCAGCACGAGCGAGACCTTCCCCAGTTCCCATGTGCCCGCCATCTCGTATGCCGCCATCGAATCCGGCAGGAACACCGAGCGGAAGCCCTGGCAGATCCACTTGAGCGGGAAGAAGGACGCCACGTAGACCATAGTGGCGGGTAGTGCCGTGATGGGGGTGACGAACACGCCCGAGATGAACTGGAAACCCACGTAGAGCAGGTTCATGACGGCTGTGGCGCCGTTCGGCGAGCGCGCCGCCGAGCTGGCCGCGATGCCGAGCAGCGCGCAACTGGTGGTCGCCAGCACGAACACCCAGGCGAAGGTCAGCCACTTCTCCGGCGACGTGGGCAGGTGCAGACCGAGCAGCAGGGTGCCGACGACCAGCAGCAGCGCCACCTCCGCCAGGCTGGAGACCACGACCAGGACGATCTTGCCGAGGAAGTAGGCACCGGCCGGGATCGGCGTGCCGCGCAGCCGTTTCAGCGTGCCGTCCTCACGGTCGAACACGATCGCCGTGCCCATGCTGACGAACGACGTGGACACGATGCCCGACCCGACCATGCTCGCGGCGAACACCTGGGCCGCGGTCACGCCGGTGTCGGCGAAGCTGTGACCGAAGATCGAGCCGAGCAACGCCAGCAGGAGGGCGGGCAGGGCGAAGGTGAAGGCGACGGCCTCCCGTTGCCGGAAGAACTTCCGGAGCTCCACCCCGCCCTGAGCCAGGCCGAGGGTGAGCGTGCCGGGCAGGGCGGCGGCGGTCATTCCTGCCCTCCGATCAGGCTCAGGTAGACGTCTTCGAGGCTCGGGCGGGTCACGGTCAGCTCGGCGAGTTCTCGACCCTCGGCCAGTTGCGTGATGAATTTCGTGGGGAACTGTGTGCGTTCCTCGTGCAGGCCGTCATCGTCGCGCCAGCGGACCATCGCCTCCCCGCGGGTGCGGTCACCGAGGTCGGCCGGGGTGCCTTCGGCGACGATCCGGCCCCGCGCGAGCACCGCGACCCGGTCGGCGAGCGCCTCGGCCTCGTCGAGGTAGTGCGTGGTGAGCAGGATCGTGGTGCCCTCGCGGGCGAGACCGGAGACCAGCTGCCAGAACTGGCGGCGGGCCTCGGGGTCGAAACCGGTGGTCGGCTCGTCGAGGAACAGCAGCTCAGGCCGGCCGATGATGCCGAGCGCGACGTCGAGCCGCCTGCGCTGACCGCCGGACAGTGACCGGATGCGGGCACCGGCCTTCTCGGCGAGCCCAACCTGCTCGACGACTTCGTCCGGGTCGCGCGGGTTCGGGTAGGCGCGGGCGAAATGCCGCACGCTTTCCGCGACGGTCAACTGGGCCGCGTCATTGACGGTCTGCAGCACGACGCCGATCCGGGCGCGCCAGGCGCGTCCCGCCGTGCCCGGGTCCTCGCCGAGCACCTCGGCGTGGCCCGCCGTCCGCTTCCGCTGGCCCTCCAGGATTTCCACCGTGGTCGTCTTGCCCGCGCCGTTCGGGCCGAGCAGGGCGAACACCTCACCGGACTGGATTTCGAGATCCACCTCGTGGACCGCGACCTGGCCGGGATATTCCTTGCGCAGGCCGCGAACTCTGACCGCCGGGGTTTTCACGCCTGCTCCTTGTGGTCGCCTTGATCACCGCGACTCGACGCAAGGGGTTTCATGCCGAAATAGTGCAGTGGACGCCCCGTCATCGGGGACGTCCACTGCACTGAATCGTCGTGTCCGTCGAACGGTGGACACTAGAAGCCAGGGCGGACCTCGTCCCAGCCCTCGACCTCTTCGGGCTTGCGCGGGCCCGGTCCGACGTACTTCGCCGACGGCCGCACCAGCCGGCCGGTCCGCTTCTGCTCGAGGATGTGCGCGGCCCAGCCGGCGGTACGGGCCGAGCTGAACATCGCCGGCATCATGTGCGGCGGAACCTGCGCGAAGTCCAGGATCACCGCGGCCCAGAACTCCACGTTGGTTTCGATCGGGTGGTCCGGACGGCGTTCCCGCAGCTCGTTCAGCGCGGCCTGCTCCAGCGCCGCGGCGACCTCGTAGCGTTCCGCGCCGAGTTCCTTGCAGGTGCGGCGAAGCACGCGGGCGCGCGGGTCTTCGGCCCGGTACACCCGGTGCCCGAAGCCCATCAGGCGTTCCTTACGGTCGAGGATGCCCTTGACCAGCTTCGCCGCGTCACCGGTGCGCTCGACCTCCTCGATCATCGGGAGCACGCGGGCCGGGGCGCCGCCGTGCAGCGGACCGGACATCGCGCCGATCGCGCCGGAGAGCGCGGCGGCCACGTCGGCGCCGGTCGAGGCGATGACACGGGCGGTGAAGGTGGAGGCGTTGAGGCCGTGTTCAGCGGCCGAGACCCAGTACGCGTCCACGGCCTTGACGTGCGCCGGGTCCGGCTCGCCGCGCCAGCGGACCATGAAGCGCTCGGTGATCGTGGTCGCCTCGTCGATGCGGGCCTGCGGCACCGCCGGGATGCCGATGCCGCGGGCGGACTGGGCCACGTAGGACAGTGCCATCACGGACGCGCGGGCGAGCTGCTCGCGTGCTTCGGCGTCGGTGATGTCCAGGACCGGCCGGTAGCCCCAGATCGGCGCGAGCATGGCCAGCGCCGCCTGGACGTCCACCCGGACGTCACCGGTGTGCACCGGCAGCGGGAACGGCTCGGCGGGCGGCAGGCCGTGGCCGAACCGGCCGTCCACGAGCAGGCCCCATACGTCGCCGAAGCTGACCTTCCCCGCCAGGTCCTCGATGTCGACGCCCCGGTAACGCAGGGCGCCCCCGGCCCGGTCCGGCTCGGCGATTTCGGTACGGAACGCGACCACACCCTCCAGACCCGGCCGGAAACCGTCGTCCTGCGTGGTCGGTTGGGTGTTCGCAACAGGCGCTGAGGTAGTCACTTTGGAGACCTTTCGATGCGCGTTCCCCGGTATTTGCCCGTGTTACGTGCGAGTGACACGCGGGACGCGCACCGTCGCACTGATAGCCCAAAGAGTGCCCCTCTTACGGGCGGGCAACAAGCGAAAGATGCGGTGGTTTCGGTCACGATTACGAGAACGATCCAGTCGTGGAGCGGCCCAAACGTGTAAATCCTGTGTTGCGCCGTCGCGTGGATGGGCACGCGTGGTGATATGACCTACGGCATGCACCTGAGCCCCCAGGAAGTCGACAAGCTGCTCATTCACGTCGCCGCCGACGTTGCCCGGCGGCGGCTGGAGCGCGGGGTGCGGCTCAACTATCCGGAGGCCGTGGCACTCGTCACCGACCACGTGCTGGAGGGCGCCCGGGACGGGAAGTCCGTTTCGGACCTGGTGGCCGGCGGGCGCGGCGTGCTCTCGCGCGAGCAGGTGCTCGACGGGGTGCCGGAGATGGTCGACTCGGTGCAGGTCGAGGCCACCTTCCCGGACGGCACGAAGCTCGTCACGGTGCACGACCCGATCGTGTGAGGCTGGGGCACCGCAAGGTCGTGTTCGAGCGCAAGGTCGCCGACAGGTAGGAGGCATGCATGCGTCCTGGAGAGATCATCCCCGCCGACGAGCCCGTCGAGTTGAACCCCGGCAGGCCACGGGTGCGGCTGCGCGTGGTCAACACCGGTGACCGGCCGGTGCAGGTCGGCTCGCACTATCACTTTCCGCAGGCCAACCCGGCGCTCGAGTTCGACCGGGAAGCGGCCCGCGGGCACCGGCTGGACATCCCCGCGGGGACGTCGGTGCGCTTCGAGCCAGGGGTCGAACGGGAGGTCGAACTGGTACCGCTGGCCGGTCGTCGGGCCGTCCCAGGTCTGCGAAGGGGGCCTGGAGGCATGCCCCCAGCGGGGGTCTCGGGGCCCCGGGCAGGAACGGAGTCCTAGTGGACCGTGAGCGTTATGTCGAGCTTTTCGGGCCGACGGTCGGCGACCGGATCCGGCTCGCCGACACCGACCTGCTCATCGAGGTCACCGAGGACCGCAGCATGGGCGTGGGCGCCGGCGACGAGGTGATCTTCGGCGGCGGCAAGGTGATCCGTGAGTCGATGGGCCAGGGCATGGCCACCCGTGCCGAAGGCGCGCCGGATCTGGTGCTCACCGGGGCCGTCGTCCTGGACCACTGGGGGGTGGTCAAGGCCGACGTCGGCGTCCGGGAGGGCCGGATCGTCGGCATCGGCAAGGCCGGCAACCCGGACACCATGGACGGGGTGGATCCCGCGCTGGTGATCGGTCCCGCCACCGAGGTGCTGTCCGGCAACGGGAAGATCCTCACCGCGGGCGGCATCGACTGCCACGTCCACTTCATCTGTCCACAGCTTGTGGATACCGCGCTGGCCTCCGGACTGACCACGCTGGTCGGCGGGGGCACCGGGCCGGCCGAGGGGAGTAAGGCCACCACGGTCACGCCGGGCGCGTGGAACCTGGGTCGCATGCTGCGCGCGATGGACGCGATGCCGGTCAACGTCCTGTTGCTGGGCAAGGGAAACACGGTCCGGCACGAGGCGTTGCGGGAGCAGTTCGAGGCCGGCGCGGGTGGTCTGAAGCTGCACGAGGACTGGGGCTCGACCCCCGCGGCCATCGACGCGGCGCTGACCGTGGCCGGCGAGTACGGCGGACAGGTCGCCATCCACACCGACACCCTCAACGAGGCCGGCTTCGTCGAGTCCACAGTGGATGCGATCGGCGGCCGGTCGATCAACGCCTACCACACCGAGGGCGCCGGTGGCGGGCACGCGCCGGACATCATCAAGGTGGTCGGGCTGCCCAACGTGCTGCCCTCGTCCACCAACCCGACCCGCCCGCACACCGCGAACACCCTCGACGAGCACCTCGACATGCTCATCGTCTGTCACCATCTCAATCCGTCGGTGCCGGAGGACCTGGCGTTCGCCGAAAGCCGGATCCGGCCGACCACGATCGCCGCCGAGGACGTGCTGCACGACCTCGGCGCGATTTCCATGATCAGTTCGGATTCGCAGGCGATGGGCCGCATCGGCGAGGTGATCATCCGGACCTGGCAGACCGCGCACGTGATGAAGCGCCGCCGTGGGGCGCTGCCCGGTGACGGCCCGGCGGACAACCTGCGGGCACGGCGTTATGTCGCCAAATACACCATCAACCCGGCGATCTCGCACGGCATGGCGGACGAGATCGGCTCGGTCGAGGTCGGCAAGCTCGCCGACCTGGTGTTGTGGGAGCCGAAGTTCTTCGGGGTCAAGCCGCATGTCGTGCTGAAGGGCGGGTTCCCCGTGTGGGCGGCGATGGGCGACGCGAACGCCTCGATCCCGACCCCGCAGCCGGTGCTGGCCCGGCCGATGTTCGGCGCCCAGCCGTCGGTGGCCGTGGCGTCCAGCCTGCACTTCGTGACGGAGGCCGCCATCAGGGCGGGCCTGGCGGACAAGCTCAAGGTGGGCCGGGAACTGGCGGCGGTCGCCGACACGCGGTCGGTCACGAAGACCGACATGGTGCTCAACGACGCGCTGCCCGACGTCCAGGTGGATCCGGACAGCTTTGCCGTGCACGTGGACGGGGAACTGATCGAGCCACAGCCGGTGCGTGAGCTGCCCATGGCGCAACGGTACTTCCTGTTCTGATGCACGTGGTTTCGCTGCTGCTGGCCGACTCCCGCTTCCCCGGCGGTGCCCACATCCATTCCGGCGGGTTGGAGGAGGCCGTCGCCCGCAAGCTCGTCACGGCGGAGCGGGACCTTCCCGGGTTCCTGCACGGGCGCCTGTGGACGGCCGGGTCGCCGGCTGCCTGCTTCGCCGCCGCGTCCGCGCACGCCGCGGCTCGCTCTGTCCACAAAGGATATTGGTCACGGCTCGACGCCGAACTGGACGCGCGCACGCCGTCGTTCGCGCAGCGGGAAGCCTCACGCGCGCAGGGTCGGGGTACCGCCCGGGCGGGCAGGGTCGCGTGGCGTTCGCCGGTGATCGCCGACCTGCTCGCCGTGACGGCACGACCCCACCACCCCGTGATCACCGGCGCGCTCGCCGGGGTGGCCGGGGGGACGCCGCGCGACGCCGCGCTGGCCGTGGCCTACCTGGCGATCAGCGGACCGGCGAGCGCGGCCGTGCGGTTGCTCGGCTTCGACCCGCTCACGGTGAACGGGATGGTGGCGGCACTGGGTCCGGAACTCGAAGCGGTCGCCGACGCGGCGGCCGCGGTCGCGGGCGTGGATCCGGCGGAACTGCCCGGCACCGGAGCACCCGCACTGGACCTGCTCGCCGAAGCGCATCTGCGCCAGCACAAGGAAGAGGTGCGTCTCTTTGCCAGCTAACCACGGGCACGGTCACGTGCACCCGGTCAACTTCGACCCGACCGTGTCCGAGCCGGATCGTTACCAGCCTTCGGCCGCCGAGGGCCGCGCGTACCGGATCGGCATCGGCGGTCCCGTCGGCAGCGGGAAGACCGCGCTCGTCGCCGCGCTGTGCCGGGCGCTGGGCAGTGAACTGAACCTCGCGGTGGTCACCAACGACATCTACACCACGGAGGACGCCGACTTCCTGCGCAGGGCGGGAGTGCTGGACGTCGACCGGATCGAGGCGGTGCAGACGGGTGCGTGCCCGCACACCGCGATCCGGGACGACATCACCGCGAACCTCGACGCCGTGGAGCGGCTGGAGGAGCGGTTCCCCGGGCTGGAACTGGTGATCATCGAAAGTGGCGGGGACAACCTCACCGCGGTGTTCAGCCGGGGACTCGCGGACAGCCAGATCTTCGTCGTGGACGTGGCGGGCGGGGACAAGGTGCCGCGCAAAGGTGGTCCCGGCGTCACCACCGCCGATCTGCTGGTGATCAACAAGGTCGACATCGCGCACCTCGTCGGCGCGGATCTCGGCGTGATGACCTCGGACGCGCACCGGATGCGCGGCGACCTCCCGGTCATCGCCCAGTCCCTTGTGGACACTCCGGACGCGCCCGGGGTCGCCGCCTGGGTACGGAAGCAGCTCTGTCCGTGAGGGCGCGGGCCCTTGTCGTCGCCGAGTGCCGGGACGGGCGGACGGTGCTGCGGGAGCTCCGTTCGATGTCGCCGCTCACGCTTGTCCCCAAACGTGGTTCGAACACGGTGCACCTGGTCAACTCGGCCTCGGCGCCGCTGGGCGGGGACGAGCTGACGCTCAGCGTCCGGGTCGGCGCCGGCGCCCGGCTGCGGCTGGCCGGGGTGGCGGCGACCCTCGCGCTGCCGGGTCCCCGCGCGGGTGGCAGCGTGTCTACTGTGGACATCGAGGTCGGGTCCGGGGGTGCGCTGGAGTACCTGCCGGAGCCGACCGTGATCACCGCGCGTGCGCGGCACACCGCCGAGCTGGTCGCGTCGCTGGCCCCGGACGCGCGGCTGCGCGCCCGCGAAGTGCTCGTGCTGGGTCGTTCGGGCGAAAGTCCGGGGCGGCTGCGGACCACGCAACGGATCGTCCGGGCCGGCGTGCCGCTGCTGCACCAGACGTTGTCGATCGGAGATCCCGCGGTGGACCGCAGTCTCGCGCACCTCGCGGGCCGCCGCGTCCTGGCCACCGAGTTGCTGGTCTGGGGCGACGACGGCAAGGAACCGGTTTCCGGTGACTGGTGGTCGTTGACCCCGTTGGCCGCCGGGGGCTCCCTGATCACGTCGCTGGCGACCGACGCGATCGTCGCCGAGCGGGATCTCGACCACGCCCGTGACCTGCACCCCGGCTGGTCCTTGCTCGCACGCGGCGAACGCGACCCTCGCGCGACGGGCGTGTCGTGTCTCACCGTTCGGCGGGTTTCGCCACCGGATGATAGGCCCTAACGTCGGCAGTTACCCACCAATCATCCGCGGAGGTCAGGGGACATGACGGAAGTCGGCAACATCGACGACGTAACGGTACGCCTGCCGGGCATGCGGGTGGCCTACGAGGGAGACTCCCTCGACGAAGCCGACCTCGCCGCGACCTGGACCGAGCAGCTGCAGAAATGGCTGAACGAGGCCATCGCCGCGGGGGTCGCCGAGCCGAACGCGATGGTGCTGGCCACCGCCGACCCCGAGGGCCGGCCGTCGTCGCGGACGGTGCTGTGCAAGGGCCTCGACGACCGGGGCGTGGTCCTGTACACCAACTACACGTCGGCGAAGAGCCACGACCTGACCGTCACCCGGTACGCCTCGGTGACCTTTCCCTGGTACCCGCTGCACCGGCAGGTCAACGTGCGCGGTGAGGTGGAGAAGGTCAACGTGAAGGAGACGGCCGAATACTGGGCCTCCCGGCCACGTGGCTCGCAACTGGGGGCGTGGGCTTCGCCGCAGTCGCAGGTGGTGGAGAGCCGCCGGGACCTCGACAACGCGCTCGCCTCGATCGAACGCCGGTTCGCCGGCGTCGAGCAGGTGCCGTTCCCACCGCACTGGGGCGGCTGGCGCATCCGGCCCGATGTGGTCGAGTTCTGGCAGGGACAGCAGAACCGCCTGCACGACCGTCTTCGCTACGTGCGGACCCACGACGGCTGGCGCATCGAGCGCGTGGCGCCGTAGACGTAAATCACGCGCGGAAGGTTAGTTAGCGCGGCTAAACTGGCGGGCTGTGAGTGTTGAGGCGGGGACCCGGCGTAGAAGATCCGTCGTCATCGACAGAGAACCGTTGCGGGTGCCCGCCTTCCGGCGCCTGTGGGTGGGCACCGCGGTCACCGGGATCGGTAGCCAGCTCACCACCGTCGCGGTTCCCAAGCAGGTCTTCGACCTCACCGGGTCGTCCGGCTACGTGGGACTCTCGGGCGCCGTCGCGCTCGTCCCGCTGCTGATCTTCGGACTGTGGGGCGGTGCCATCGCCGACACCGTGGACCGGCGGAAGCTGCTTCTCTTCGGCAACGCCGGGATCGCCACGGTGTCGGCACTGCTGTGGCTGCAAGCCTGGCTCGACGTCGGCTCGGTCTGGCTCGTGCTCGCGCTGCTCGCCTTCAACCAGGCGTTCTTCGCGATCAACATGCCCACTCGCAGCGCGATCGTAGCCCGCCTCGTCGCGCCCGAACTGCTCCCCGCGGCCACCGCGCTGAGCGGCACGATGAGCATGTTCGGCACGGTGTTCGGGCCGATGGCCGCCGGTGCGCTGCTCCCGGTGCTCGGCCTGCCGGCCCTTTACCTGGTCGACACCATCGCGTTGCTGCTCGCGCTGTACACGGTGTGGCGCCTGCCCGCCATGCCCCCGCTGTCCGGCCAGGTCCGCGCCGCCGGGCTTCGCGACGTGCTGGACGGGTTCCGGTACATGGCCACCCAGAAGGTGCTGCTCGCGTCGTTCGTCGTCGACATCATCGCGATGGTCGCCGGCATGCCGCGGGCGCTGTTCCCCGAGATGGCCGAACGAACCTTCGGCGACCCGCACGGTGGCGGCCTCGCGCTGGGCTGGTTGTTCGCCGCGATCCCGATCGGCTCGGTGCTGATCGGCCTGTTCTCCGGCTGGCTGGGGCGAATCCGGCGGCAGGGCGCGGCCGTGGTCGTGGCGATCTGTGTCTGGGGCCTGGCGGTCGTCGGGTTCGGGCTGGCCGGATCGCTCTGGCTGGCCGTGGTGTTCCTCGTGCTGGGTGGCGCGGCGGACATGGTCAGCGCGATCTACCGCCAGTCGATCCTGCAGGCGGCCGCGACCGACGAGATGCGCGGCCGGATGCAGGGCGCCTTCACGGTGGTCGTGGCGGGAGGCCCGCGGATCGCCGACGTCACGCACGGCTGGACCGCGGCGGCGGTGGGCACGACCGCGGCGGCCACCGGTGGTGGGTTGCTGACGATCGTGCTGATCATGGTCGCCGTCGCGCTGCTGCCGGCATTCTGGCGGTATCGCGCCGCGGCGGTCAAATAACGTCGATTCGGCTACGAGCGGATGCCGGATGCGGCACCATGTCCCGCATGGTCGACAACGGTATCTCCGTCGACACGGCGGACCTGGCGCGCTACCGGGAGCGCGCGGGCGCGCTCTCGGACGAGATCGTGGGCGCCGCCAAGAACCACCTGGCCGGGAACCTTTCGCTGCCCGGCGACCTGTTCGGCGACCTCGGCCACGCGGTGCACACCGCCAAGGCCGAGCCGTTGCTCGGCGTCTTCCGGCCGTCGGCATAGGGAGGGCCATGGAGTTCGGCACGATCGTCGGGAAGGCCAGCGTGGACGGCGTCACCGTCGAGGTCGGGGTCGGCGGGCGGCCGCGGTCGGTCGAGGTGAGCCCGCGGGCCATGCGGTACGGGGCCGCGCAACTGGCGAGGATGGTGGTCGCCGTCGCCGCACATGCCACGGCGAAGGCGAACCACCGCGCCCACCAGCTCTACGGTGACCGGGTCATCGACGGGCTCGGGCTGACCTACGACCCCGCCCTGATCGAGGACGATTTCGACCAGGACTGGACCCGAGGGTGAACCAGCGGCGAACCACCGACCGGCTGGTCGCCGATGTCGACGAGCGGCTTCGGTTGACCGAGCGGCTTCCCCAGCGCCTGGCGGGAATTCAGGGCTGGGCGCACGACGGCGACGACAACGTCGCGGTGACCGTGGATGTGCACGGCGCGTTGCGGGACCTTCGGCTGGCGGAGTCGGCGCTGGCGCTCGGTCCGGAAGGGCTCGGCAGGCAGATCGTCGAACTGGCCCATCAGGCTCAGCAGACGGCCCTGGCGGAAGGCGTCAACGTGCTGGGCGACGTGCTGGGGGACGCGGCCGCGCTCGACATGCTCCGCTCCGCGGGGCTCGCGGACCGGATCGACCCCGACGCCGAGGTCGTCCCTTACCCGCCCGGGGTCGACCCCAAACGCGCACCGGTGGCGTGTCATCGGTTGAGTTCGTGCGGGTCGTGTGCGGAAAACACCGTGACGTCGTGACGGCGGATCAGTTCCCGTAGCCGTTGCTGGTTTTCCACGCGCGGTTTCTTGACGGTTTGTACCCGGGATTCGAAGAACTTCAGCCCTGGCGGGCAGTAGGGGCGATGCGGGTGCATTTCCCCGTGGAAGAAATAGGCGTCGCCGGCGTGTAGTAGCCGGCCATCGGGTGACTCGATCGCGATTCCCGCGTGTCCCGGGGTGTGTCCGGCCAGGGGGACCAGCAGGATCTCGGGCGGCAGCCCGTCCAGTTCGCGGACCGCCTCGAAACCGAACCAGGGTTCGCCGGAATCCGCATAGGACTTCCATTGTGGACCGTGCGCGAACTGCACGGGGCGGTACCGGAAGCGCTTCCCGGGAGTGGGCGGTGACTGCAGCGCGTGTAGTTCCTCGGCGTACACGTGCACGGCCGCGTGCGGGAAGTCGACAAGCCCACCCGCGTGGTCGAGGTCGAGGTGGGTGAGCACGATATGGCGCACGTCCTCGGGCGCGTACCCGAGCCGTTTCACCTGCTGCACGGCGGTTTCCTCGAGGCTGGTGCGCACGCCCACCAGCCGGACGAACCGTTTGCCCAACCATTCCTCGGGGCGATCGACGCTGGGTGAGCCCATGCCCGTCTCGATGAGCACGAGTTCCGAGCCGGTTTCCACGAGCAGGCAGTGACAGATCAACTCCGCCCGGCGCAGGGGAGAGCCGTGCCCGCCGACCAGCCGCCCGCCGAACGGACGCATGGTGCCGCAATTGAGGTGGTGCACCTTCACGAGAATTCCTTCCGCAGGTGTTGGGTGACCGCCTGAAGCGGAGCGAGGTCGCGGTTGACCTTCGCCAGCAGCAGGGCGCCTTCGATGGCGCTGAGGGCGACCACGCTCAACGCGCCGGCCCGTTCGCCGTCGATTCCTTGTGTCACCAGGTATTCGGCGATGATCCGTTGCCACGACGAGTAGCTTTCGGCGCAGGACTGGCGGATCGGCTCGCTGCCCGTGGCGTCCATCGCGACACCCGCGATCGGGCAGCCGCGCCGGAAGTCCGATTCAATGAGGTTCCGGGCAAGTGCGCTGATCACGGATTCGATCGCCGCCGAGGGATCCGGGGCCGCGTGGAGGAGTTGCCGCAACAGCTCACCGAGCCGCGCGCCCGAAACCTCGAGCGCTTCGGCCGCCAACTGCTCCTTTCCGCCGGGGAAGTGGAAATACAGCGAGCCCTTCGGCGCGCCGCCGGCCGTGACCAGTTGGTTCAGGCCGGTGGCGTGGTAGCCCTGGGTGTGGAAGAGGTCCGCAGCGGAGTCCAGCATGCGCTGGCGGGTGTCGGTTCGGCGAGCCATGGAAAGCACTACTGTAGCGAAACTATGACGACTGGTCTAGTTAGTCTCGTTTTATGGCTTCGGCACACCCCATCGGCCAGTATGTGCCCATGTCCGATCTTGAATTCGTAGCGCTATCCGGCAGCCATCGGGCGGAAGTGGCGGGGGCGGAGTTCGTGGGGGAACTCTGCGCCGACGAGCTCGTGTCGGCGACGCTGATCCTCCGGCGGCGCGCGGCGCTTGTTCCCGTGCCCGGTACGCTGACGCCCGGGGAACTCGCCGAACGCCACGGCGCACATCCGGCCGACATCGCCAGGGTGAAGGACGTGCTGGGGGACCTCGAGATCACCGAGGTACACCCCGCGTCTCGCCGGATCATGGTGCGCGGTCCGGTGCCGGAGATGACCGGCCTGTTCGGCACCGAGTTGAGCATGGTGCGGGGCAAGGATCCGGTGACTGGCCGTTCGATCGTGCATCGGGCGCGGTCCGGTGAGTTGCGCATCCCGGCCGCGCTCGAGGGTGTCGTGCTGGCCGTGCTCGGCCTGGACAACCGGCCCCAGGCCCGCGCGTATTTCAAACGGCACGACAGCGCCGCCCGCGGGACGTCGTACCGGCCGGACAAGCTGGCCAACGTCTACCGCTTCCCGCCCGAAACGGACGGGGAGGGGCAGACCATCGCGGTCCTGGAACTGGGCGGCGGTTTCCGGCAGTCCGAACTGGACACTTATTTCCGGGACATGGGCATCGAGAGCCCTTCGGTCACCTCGGTCGGGGTCGACGACGGAAGCAATTCGCCCACCGGAGATCCGAATTCGGCCGACGGCGAGGTGCTGCTCGATATCGAGGTGGCGGGCGCCCTCGCGCCCAAGGCTCGCCAGGTGGTCTATTTCGCGCCGAACACCGACCAGGGTTTCGTGGACGCGCTCAGTACCGCCGTGCATGCCACCCCGACCCCGGTCGCGGTGAGCATCAGCTGGGGGCAGTCCGAGGACCAGTGGACGGAGCAGGCGCGGGCCGCTTTCGACGCCGCACTGGCGGACGCCGTGGCTCTCGGCATCACGGTCACCGTGGCGGCCGGTGACAACGGCAGTGGTGACGCGCAGAACGACGGCAAACCGCACGCGGACTTCCCGGCCAGCAGCCCGCACGCCCTCGCCTGCGGGGGCACGACCCTGAAGACCGACGGGGCCGGCGAGGTGACGTCGGAAACCGTGTGGAACAACGGAACCAGCGGGGGCGCGACCGGCGGCGGGGTCAGCGCGCACTTCGCCCTGCCGGACTACCAGCGGGATGCCGGCGTGCCGGCGCGGGCGGACGGTACCACCGGGCGCGGCGTGCCCGACGTCGCGGCCGATGCCGATCCCGCCACCGGGTACCAGATCCTGGTGGACGGGCAGCAGGTCGTGCTCGGCGGGACGAGCGCGGTCGCGCCGCTGTGGGCCGCGCTGGTGGCCCGGCTGACCCAGGCGCTGGGCGGGCCGCTCGGTCCCCTGCACGCCCGGCTCTACTCCGGTGTGCGACCGGGCCAGGAGCAGCCCGGATTCTTGGACGTCACGAGCGGTCACAACGGCGGTTACGCGGCGGGCCCCGGCTGGGACGCGTGCACGGGACTCGGCGTCCCGGACGGCGAGGACCTGCTGGCGGTGCTCAAGCCCGCGAGCGAGAACTCGGCCTGACGACGCCGCCTGTCTCCTGCCACGACCCTTGATGGGGGTGCTTTGCGTCGCGGATAGTCCCGCCCGTCTCCTGCCACCACCCTCAACGGAGGTGCTTCGCGTCGCGGATACATTGCTGGTATGGCGAATCCCACCGGAGAGCAGTTCGAGATCACCCGCGGCGGCGCCCGGGCCGTGGTCACCGAGATCGGCGCGGGCCTGCGGGCCTTCGAGATCGGCGGTGTGCCCTATCTCGAAACCTTCGACGCCGATGCCGAGCCCCCGAAGGGAGCCGGGCAGGTGCTGCTGCCGTGGCCGAACCGCACGAAGGCCGCACAGTGGACGTACCAGGGAGAGAAGCAGGAACTCGAGGTCACCGAGCCTTCGCGGGGCAACGCCATCCACGGCCTGACGCGGCACAGGGAGTGGACGCTGGTCGAGCACGCCGAGTCGGCGATCACCTTCGAGATCGAGGTCGAGGCGCAGCCGGGCTGGCCGGTCCCGCTGCACGCCCGCATCACCTACGACCTGGCCCCGCGCGAGCTGACCGTGACGCACGAGATCCGTAACGAGGGCGAGTCCGAGATCGGCGTCGGCGTGGGGACCCACCCCTACTTCCGCATCGGTGACCTGCCGGCCGACGAGCTGACGTTGACGCTGTCGGCGACCCGCGTCCGTCCCTACCTGGCCGAGGCGCAGTTGCCCTACGCCGACGAGCAGGACGTCGACGGCACCGAGTACGACTTTCGTGCCGGTCGCCTGCTCGCCGGGGTCGACCTCGACACGGCGTTCGGCGGTCTGGTCGCTTCCGAGGACGGGCGTCACCACCACGTGCTCTCCCACGGCGAGAAGCGCGTGGATGTGTGGACCGGCCCGGACTTCCGGTGGGTTCAGGTGTTCACCCCCGGGGAGCTGGTCGGCCGGGGCCGCGCGATCGCGATCGAGCCGATGACCTGTCCCGCCGACGCGCTGAACTCCCGCACCGACCTGATCAACCTGGCGCCCGGCACCTCGTGGGCCGGAAGCTGGGGCGTCCACGTGACCCCCTGACCGCGAGTCGGCGCCAACTTGCGTGCCGCCGTTCGCGAGTCCCCCGTTCGCGGCGCGCGAGTCGCCCGTTCGCGGCGTGCGAGTTCCACCTTCGGCGCGCACGAGTTCGGCGTTCGCGGCTCGCGGGTTCGCCGACGGGTGATCGTAAGGCCGGACTCGCGCGTTGCGGAAGTTGGACTCGCGTGTTGCGGAAGCTGGACTCGCGTGTTGCGGAAGCTGGACTCGCGTGTTGCGGAAGTTGGACTCGCGTGTTGCGGAAGTTGGACTCGCGTGTTGCGGAAGCCCGACTCGCCTGTCGTGAAAGCCCGACTCGCGAATGGGGGCGGCAAGTTGCCGGCATGTTGCGGGCGGGGCGCCTGGGGAGGCCGCGATCCGTTAGCGTGTCGGGTCATGGCGAGCGCGATTGTCGGTGGTTATGTGGTGCCGGTCGATGGGGACCCGATCGACGGCGGAACGGTGCTCATCGAGGACGGCAGGATCATCGCGGTCGGCACGGACGCCGGCGTGGACATCCCCGAGGACGCGGAGCTGATCGACGCGGCGGGCGCCTGGGTCCTGCCTGGTTTCGTGGACGCGCACACGCATCTCGGCGTGCACGAAGAGGGCGAAGGCTGGGCCGGCAACGACACGAACGAAAAGACCGATCCGAACGGCGCCCGGTTCCGCGCGATCGACGGTATCGACCCCTTCGACGTCGGCTTCGACGACGCACTCTCCGGCGGGGTCACCAGCGTGGTGATCAAACCGGGCTCGGCCAATCCGATCGGCGGGCAGACGGTCGCGGTGAAGACCTGGGGCCGCACCGCGCTCGACGCCGTGTTCGCCGAGCAGGTCAGCGTCAAGAGCGCGCTGGGCGAGAACCCGAAGCGGATCTACGGCGACAAGAACCAGACCCCGTCGACCCGCCTCGGCGTGGCCGCGGTCATCCGCGAGGCGTTCACCAGGGCCCGGAACTACGTGGCGCAGCGCGACCACGCGCGGTCCGAAGGCAAACCGTTCGACGTCGACCTCACCCTCGAGACCCTGGCCAAGGTGCTCGACGGCGACCTGTACTGGGACCAGCACACGCACCGGGCCGACGACATCGTGACCTCGATCCGGCTCGCCGAGGAGTTCGGCTACAAGCTGGTGGTCAACCACGGCACCGAGGGGCATCTGATCGCCGACGTGCTGGCCGAGCACGGCATCCCGGTCATCCTCGGCCCGCTGTTCACCACCCGGGCGAAGGTCGAGTTGCGGCACCGCACGCTCCGTTCGGCCGGCATCCTCCACCGCGCGGGCGTGCGGGTCGCGATCACCACCGACCACCCGGTGGTGCCGATCAACTTCCTCGTGTACCAGGCGGCCTTGGCGGTCAAGGAAGGCTTGGAGCCGGACGCCGCGCTCCGTGCCCTTACCGTCAACCCGGCGCGCATGCTGGGCCTGGGCGACCGGGTCGGCGCGTTGAAGGAGGGGCTGGACGCCGACATCGTCATCTGGTCCGGTGACCCGTTGGACGTGATGAACCGGGCGCTCCGGGTGTTCGTCCGCGGTCGTGAGGTCTACCGCTTCGACGAGTCCCGCGGCGAGGGCGTGGTCGCCGACCGCCGCTATCGCGAGTAGCAGCCCTTCAGCTCTCGGGCGATGACCAGGCGCTGGATCTGGTTGGTGCCCTCGAAGATCTGGGAAACCTTGGCCTCACGCATGTAGCGTTCGACCGGGAAGTCGCGGGTGTATCCCGCGCCGCCGAGGACCTGGACCGCGTCCGTGGTGACCTTCATGGCGGCGTCGGTCGCGACGAGCTTCGCGATCGACGCCTGCCGCCGGAACGACATGCCGCGGTCCCGCCTGCGGGCGGCGTCGAGGTAGGTGGCGCGGGCGGACTCCACCGCGGCGGCCATGTCGGCGAGGAGGAACTCCAGGCCCTGGAACTCGATGATGGGCCTGCCGAACTGGGTCCGTCCCCTGGCGTACACGACCGCTTCGTCGAGCGCGGCCTGTGCCAGACCGACCGCGCAGGCGGCGATCCCGAGCCGTCCGGAGTCCAAAGAGGACAGCGCGATGCGGAGCCCGGCGCCCTCCGGGCCGATCCGCCGGTCCGCGTGCACGCGGGCGTCGGCGAACAGCAACTGGGCCGTGGTGGACCCGGTCAGCCCCATCTTCCGCTCCGGCCGCCCGGCGGAAAGGCCCGGCGTGGCACCGTCGATCAACAGGCACGAGATGTCCTCGTCGCTCGTGCGGACCATGGTCGTGTAGAAGTCGGCCGCGCCGGCGTGGGTGATCCACGCCTTCGTCCCGTTGACCACGTACTCGTCGCCCTCACGCCGGGCGCGCGTGGACAGCGAGGCCGCGTCGGAACCTGCGTGCGGCTCGGACAGCGCGTACGCGCCGAGCAGTTCGCCCTCCAGCATCGCCGGCAGCCAGCGGTCGCGCTGCTCGTCCGTGCCGTGGCGGGCCAGGGCGAAGCACGACATGGTGTGTACCGAAAGCCCGACCCCGACCGACATCCACCCGGCCGCGATCTCCTCCAGGACCTGCAGGTACACCTCGTAGGACAGGTCGCCGCCGCCCCAGCGCTCCAGGTACGGCAGCCCGAGCAGGCCCGCCTTGCCCAGCACCCGGAACTGTTCCCGGGGAAACCGCCCGGCTTCCTCGTATCCGGCCGCGAGCGGGGCGAGCTCTTCGCGGGCCAGTTCGGCGGCCAGCGCGAGCAGATCGCGCGACTGGACATCCGGCAGCAACCGTTCGACCGCCATGGCAACCTCCCCAGCTGAGTGTACTGCTAATAGTACTGTAGGTCTGAATGCAGTACAGCACTTACGGTGTCCCGATGGCCCAACGCGTTCCCCTGCGAGCTCCCCGAGACAGGCAGCTCACCGACCGGCAGCGCGTGCTGCTCGCCGAGTTGGAGGAGTTGTTCCTCGCCGAGGGCTTCGTCTCCTTCACGCTGGACGACCTGGCGGCGAAGATGCGCTGCTCGAAGTCCACGCTCTACGCGCTCGCGCCGAGTAAGGAACAGCTCGCCGTCCGTGTGGTGGCGCGGTTCTTCAAGGGCGCCGCCGAGCTGCTGGAGCAGCGGATCGCCGGGCTCACCGACGCGCGCGAGATCATCGGCGAGTACCTGGCCGGGATCTCGGCGTACCTGAACCGCGCCTCGGCCGGTTTCATGCGCGACATCAACGACTTCGCCCCGGCGCGGGCGGCCTACGAGCTCAACAGCCGCGCGGCGGCCGCGCGCATCCGGTCGTTCATCAAGCAGGGTGTCGAGGACGGGGTGTTCCGGGAGGTGCACGCCACGCTGATCGCCGAGATGGCGGGATTGCTCGTGGAGGGCATCCAGGCCGGGGTGGTGGGAGCGCGGGCCGGGGTCTCCGACGCCGAAGCCTTCACGGCGCTCTCGGAGCTGCTCTTGGGTGGACTGGCTTCGAGGAGCGGCTCGGTTGAGCGGACGGTGGGGGACGGGCGAGCGGGATAGCATCTCGGACGTGATCGTGGTGGGTGGTGAGGCACTGGTCGACCTGGTGCCCGGCGAATCCATAATGGACACCGGCCTGACCGGCCTGGTGCCCCGGCTCGGCGGCGGACCGTACAACGTGGCGCTGGCGGCGGGCAGGCTCGGCGTGCCGGCGGCGTTCCTGTCGCGGATTTCCCGTGACCGGTTCGGCCAGGCGCTGCGCGAGCGGCTCGCGGCTTCGGGAGTCGACCTCTCGCTGGTGCAGCCCGGGGACGAGCCCACCACGCTGGCCGTGGTCTTGCTAGACGGGCGGGGCACCGCGAGCTACACCTTCTACACCGCCGGTACGGCCGACCGGCTTTTCGCCGACCCCGGCCCGCTGCCCGAAGAGGTGTCCGTGCTGTCGCTGGGCACCCTCGGCATGGTCCTGGAGCCCGGCGCGAGCGCGTACGAGGCGGTGTTGCGGCGGGAGGCCGCCCGTGGCGTGCTGACCGCGCTCGATCCGAACATCCGGGCCGATCTGATCGCCGACCCCGCCGCCTACCGTGCGCGGTTCGCCTCCTGGCTGAGCGATGTCCGGCTGCTGAAACTGTCCGACGACGACGCCGCGTGGCTGTCCGGGGGTGCCGATCCGGTCACCGCGGTCAAGGGCTGGCTCGACGCGGGCGTGGACGCGGTGGTGCTGACGCGCGGTGCCGAGGGCGTCACTGTCCACACCGGATCGGCCGAGCTCGGGGTGCCCGCGGCACCGGCCAGGGTGGCCGACACCATCGGCGCCGGCGACACCGTGCAGGGTGCCCTGCTGGCCTGGCTGCACCAGCGAAATGTGCGGCAACTCACCGAAATCGACCTGGACGGCTGGCGGGAGGCGCTCACCTTCGCGGTCCGGGCGGCGGCGATCACGGTGTCCCGGAGCGGGGCGGAGCCGCCCACGGCGGCGGAACTGATGTGAACCTGATCTCTAGCGCTTTGCGCTACGTAACACAGTGGCTGCGCGAAGGCCCGTGTTTCGACTAGCGTGAGAACTGCATTCATACCCCAGCGGGGCGGTGTGCGCTCCAGGCCCAATTCATGGTCACGAGCGAACGAAGAGGCTGCCTGTGCGACCTGCAGGCGCCGCCGGCCCGTGTGACCCGTGAGAGGGACTGGAATGTCCGACGCGACTGCGGCGTCCGGTGGCACGGTAACGCTCCGCCTGCCGACCGGCGAACACGAGCTGAAGGTGGTCAACGCCGTCGAGGGCGCTCCCGGCATCGAACTGGGGAAGCTGCTGGCGTCCACCGGGCACATCACCTACGACCCCGGGTTCGTCAACACCGGGTCCACGTCGTCGGCCATCACCTACATCGACGGTGACGCGGGCGTCCTGCGCTACCGGGGCTACCCCATCGAGCAGTTGGCCGAGCGCTCCACCTTCATCGAGGTCTCCTACCTGCTCATCTACGGCGAGCTGCCGACCAGGGCACAGCTGGACGACTTCACCCAGAAGATCAGCAGGCACACGCTGCTGCACGAGGACCTGAAGCGCTTCTTCGACGGCTTCCCCCGCGACGCGCACCCGATGCCGGTGCTTTCCAGCGCCGTGTCCGCGCTGTCGACCTTCTACCAGGACACGCTCAACCCGTTCGACGAGCCGAACGTGGAACTGTCGACCATCCGCCTGCTGGCCAAGGTGCCGACGCTGGCCGCCTACGCGTACAAGAAGTCGATCGGCCAGCCGTTTTTGTACCCGGACAACTCGCTCGGCCTGGTCGAGAACTTCCTGCGGATGACCTTCGGCCTGCCCGCCGAGCCCTACGAGGTGGACCCGGACGTGGCCAAGGCGCTCGACCTGCTGTTCATCCTGCACGCCGACCACGAGCAGAACTGCTCGACCTCGACGGTGCGGCTGGTCGGCTCGTCGGAGGCGAACCTGTTCGCCAGCATTGCCGCGGGCATCATGGCCCTGTTCGGTCCGTTGCACGGCGGGGCGAACAGCGCGGTGCTGGAAATGCTCGAAGGCATCAAGGCCGACGGTGGCGATGTGAACCAGTTCGTCAACCGCGTGAAGAACAAGGAAAAGGGCGTCCGGCTGATGGGCTTCGGGCACCGGGTCTACAAGAACTACGACCCGCGCGCCAAGATCATCAAGCACACGGCCGACCGGATCCTCGGCAAGCTCGGAGTGAGCGACCAGTTGCTCGACATCGCGAAGGAGCTCGAGGAGACCGCGCTTTCCGACGACTACTTCGTCGAGCGCAAGCTTTACCCCAATGTGGACTTCTACACGGGCCTGATCTACCGCGCACTCGGTTTCCCGACGAAGTTCTTCACCGTGCTGTTCGCGCTCGGCAGGCTGCCCGGCTGGATCGCGCACTGGCGCGAGATGATCCAGGACCCGGCCACCAAGATCGGCCGCCCGCGGCAGATCTACACCGGCGAAAAGGAACGCGACTACCTGTCCCTCTCCGAGCGCTGAGCCGGGCCGCGGGTAGGTCACCTTCCTTGGTGGCCTACCCGCGCAGCGCGGTGCTCAGGTTGAGGCGGGTGCCGGTGTGCAGGACGCCGTTGCGGTAGACGCGGCCCGCGACGGCGGTCAGCAGTGCTCCCGTGGCAAGGGTCAGCACCAGCGACAGCGCCACCTCCCAGCCGGCCGCCGCACCTGCCGCCATCCTGCCCGGCATCAGGATCGGCGAGTACAACGGGATGAGGGAAAGCGCTTTCGCGGTGCCGCCCTCCGGATTCTGGAGCAGGAAGTTGAAGCCCGCCAGGAATCCGACCATCAACACCATCGTGACCGGGGTGAGCACCGAAGCCGAGTCCTCCTGCCGGGACACCAGTGAACCGGCGGCCGCGTAAACCGTGGCATAAAGGAAGAATCCGAGCAGGTACCACAGGATTCCCCAGCCGATGGTGCTCGCCGCGACACCGGTCAGGGTCAGCACCCCGGTCGCCGTCGCCATCGCCAGCCCGGCGCCGGCCAGGATCGCCAGCTGCGTCAGCCCGACCAGGCCGAGCCCGAGTATCTTGCCCAGCATCAACTGCCACGGCCGCACCGTGGCCAGCAGGATCTCCACCACCCGGCTGGCCTTCTCCTCGACCACGCCCTGCGCGACGGACGCCCCGTAGGTCTGGATGCCGAAGTACAGCAGGAACACCATGACCATCCCGATGGCCATCCGCTGGCCCCGGCCGGGGTCCGGGGGCTCCAGGGTGCTGACCGAGACGGTCGCGGCCGACACCTCGCGCATCACCTGCGCCGGATCCAGGTCGGCCTCGACGAGCTTGGCGTTGAGCACCTGTTGCCCCGAGATCCCGTTGAGCATCGCGCGCAGTTCCTGGCCCAGTTCGGACTTGACCAGCACGTGCAGATCGGCCGCGCTACCGGACAGCAGCGCGTCCAGGTCACCCGAACCGATTTGTTGGCGGCCCTGTTCGGGGCCGGCCACCATGATGGTCTCGACGTGTTTGCCGATCTGCGCGCCGTCGGCTTCGAGTTCCGCGGCGACGCCGATGGCCTGGCCGGTCAGGCCGATCTTCACCTTGTCCCGCTGGGCGGTCAGGGTGGTCTGGAGCAGCAGGTAACCGGCCAGCACGACCAGGATCACGACCGTACCCACGACGAAGCCCCGCGTGCGGAGCCGGGCGTTCACTTCGCGTCTGGCGATCAGGCGGACCGCCCGCGGTGCCGCGATTCTCACGGTCACTGTCCGTCCCCCGTCACGTAGCCGCGAAACACGTCGACAAGCGGCCTTCCGGAACCGGCGGTCAGTCCGGAGATCGTGCCGCAGGCGATCATCCGTCCATTTTGGATAATTCCGACCCGGTCGCAGAGCCGTTCGACGAGGTCGAGCTGATGGCTGGAGAACAGCACGGGCACACCGGTGGCCGCCTGCTCCCGCAGTACCTCGCCCATCAGGTCGACGCCGAGCGGATCGAGCCCGGAGAACGGCTCGTCGAGCACGAGCACCGTCGGCTCGTGCACCAGCGCGGCCGCGAGCTGGACGCGTTGCCGGTTGCCGAGGCTGAGCTTGGCCACCTCGTCGGTGCGGTGCCGGCTCAGCTCCAACCGGCTGATCAGGTTCTCCGCGTTCTTGTGCGCCGCGTTCGGGTGCAGGCCGTGCAGTTCCGCGAGGTACACCAACTGGTCGAGCACCTTCATTTTCGGATAGAGCCCGCGTTCCTCCGGCAGGTAACCGATTCGCGTGCGCGTTTCGTGGGTTACGGGTTCGGTTCCGACCCGGACCGCACCGGAATCGGGCGCCACCACGCCGAGCACGATGCGCATGGTCGTGGTCTTGCCCGCGCCGTTGCCGCCGACGAAACCGAACAGCTCGCCGGCGCCGACCTCGAACGAGACCTCGTCGATGGCGACCTTGTCACCGTAGCGTTTGGACACTCGATCGATGGTCAGAGTATTATCAGACAACGGAATCCTCCGGATCGTCGTCGGGCAAGGTCCGGCCGAGAATGATCGCGGGGACCGAGCTGCCGACCATGTACAGTGCGGAGACCATCGCCGCGCCGCGGAACGCCTGTCGGGCTGCCGGCCGATCGCGATCAAGTGGAAGATGGCGATCGTCATCGACGGGATGAGGCTCGGATAGCCGAGGTAACTCACCCGGTGGCGCCATTCGCGTTCGCGCTCGTCGAGCATAATGGAGAACGAACCGCTCATTCTTCCGGTAAGCACGCGCAGCGGTGCGAAGAGAATCATCCAGAGCACCCAGCCGCCGCACCACAGCGCGAAGAACCACGTCAGATGGCCGGGCCTCAGTGTCGCCGCGCCGGCGATCATGGCCAGGTTGGCGATGACGAGGACGCCGGTGAGCGCGCGGCGACGCCGCCGCGTGCGCAAGCCGGGCAACTGCCGCGCTCGCCTGTGTTCGCGTTCCGAGCCTGGCTTGGCAGCGTTCCCATACCGAAGTCAGGTTCATCGGGTCCCCTCGCCGTAGACCTGCGTGGAAAGTGGTGCGAACGGCTTGCGGTTGAACACGGCCTCGACCGGCAGGCCGAACACCTCGCAGATGCGGAACGCCAGGTCGAGGCTGGGGTAGTGGTCGCCTCGCTCGAGCGCGCCGATGGTCTGCGGGTTGACCTCGACCGCCTCGGCCAGCGCCGCGCGGCTCATCCCTCGTTCGGCCCGCAGCACGGCGAGGCGGTTGTGGATCGGTAGCTCCTCACCGCGTCTCACCGGACTCACACAACAGATCCTTGCAAAAACACAACGATGTGGCAAGATCGTACAACGATCGCATGGAAAACCTGGGGGTCAGGGGCGGAGAGCGGCGTCCAGTTGGTGGGCGAACTCGGCGAGGAGAGCCCCGGCGTCGACGTCGGCGGTGGCCGCGCGCAGCGAAAGCACGAAGGACTGCACCATCAGCAGGATCGCGCGGGCCTGGGCGCGTGGGTGGCCGGCACGGATGGAGCCGTCCTTCCGGCCGGTTTCCAGCAGCGCGGAGATCACCTGCTCGCCGAACCGTTGCGTGCGGCCGAGCCGTGCCACCACGTGTGGGAGCAGGACGCCGGAGTCCTTGTCGAGCACGGTGCGCATCAGCGGATCGGCGTTGAGCAACCGCACGGCGGCCACGGCACTGCGGGTCAGCCGTTCGCGCGCGGTCGGCGCGGTGGCGCCCTCGGTGTCCGCCTGGCGCAGCACCGCGCCGAACTCCCGGGTCGTCAGGGCGGCGAGAACGCTCCGCACGTCCGGGAACCGGCGGTACAGGGTCATGCGGCTGACCTTGGCGGTCCGTGCGATCTCGGCGAGGGTGGTGCGGCGCAGGCCTACCGCGAGCACGCATTCCCGCGCGGCATCGAGCAGAACCTCGTTGGAGACGCGGGTGGCCGTCTGCCGCGCCCGGGCGCTCGCCAGCGCGCTGGATGCGCGTGCGGATTCGCGTGCACTCGGCGAAGGAGAGCCGGATGATGAGGAGTCGTATCGCTGGAAAGCGGTGTGACTGTCATCAGCCATTTGTCACACTGTAGCCGTTTACCGGCATTGCCGACCACCGTGCCCTTTTCTGTTCTTTCAGGCGCGAGATATTAGACGATCATGATCCCGAGGCCGTTGTGAGGGCGCGGAAAGATCCGGCCGACCCCTACCACGGGATCGGCCGGAGGCGGCTGGAGTCCGATCAGCCGAATTCGACGACGCTGCGGAGAACCTCGCCCTTGTGCATCCGCTCGAAGGCGTGCTCGACGCCGTCGACGGCGATCCGCTCGGTGACGAACTTGTCCAGCGGCAGCCTGCCCTGCAGGTACAGGTCGACCAGCATGGGAAAGTCACGCGAGGGCAGGCAGTCGCCGTACCAGGAGGACTTCAGTGAGCCGCCGCGCGAGAAGAAGTCGACGAGCGGCATGTCGTCCAGGCGCATGTCCGGCGTCGGCACGCCGACCAGCACCACGGTGCCCGCCAGGTCGCGACCGTAGAACGCCTGCTTCCAGGTTTCCGGCCGGCCGACCGCGTCGATCACCACGTCCGCGCCGAAGGAGCCGGTGAGGTCCTGGATGGCCTCCACCACCTCGTCCTGACCGCGGCCGCGCGAGTTGAACGTGTGGGTGGCGCCGAAGTCCTTGGCCCACTCGAGCTTCCGGTCGTCGGTGTCGATCGCGATGATCGTGCGTGCGCCGGCCAGGTACGCCCCCGCGATGGCCGCGTCACCGACCCCGCCGCAGCCGATGACCGCGACCGTGTCGCCGCGCGTCACGGCGCCGGTGTTGATCGCCGCGCCGATCCCGGCCATCACGCCGCAGCCGAGCAGTCCGGCGACCGCGGGTTCGGCCTCGGGGTCGACCTTCGTGCACTGTCCGGCGTGCACGAGCGTCTTGTCCAGGAACGCCCCGATGCCCAGCGCCGGGCTGAGCGCGGTGCCGTCCGCCAGGGTCATCGGCTGGGACGCGTTGAAGGTCGAGAAGCAGTACCACGGGCGGCCGCGCTCGCAGGCCCGGCAGGTGCCGCACACCGCGCGCCAGTTGAGGATGACGAAGTCACCGGGTGCCACGTGGGTGACGCCCTCGCCCACCTGCTCCACGTAACCGGCGGCCTCATGCCCCAGCAGGAACGGGTACTCGTCGTTGATGCCGCCGTCGCGGTAGTGCATGTCGGTGTGGCAGACCCCGCAGGCCTTCACCGACACCACCGCTTCGCCCGGGCCAGGATCGGGCACGATCACCGTTTCCAGCGAGACCGGTTCGCCCTTGGCCCGGGAAACGACCCCCTGCACTTCGTGCGGCATCTGTACCCACCTTCCTCGTGTCAAGACCCAGAGCAGCTTGCCACGAAACACGAAAATCGCGATAGTGGCCTAAGTCTCAGCCGCGCTACCGGGCCTCTCAAGTCGGCTTTCATTGAGTGAAAGCCGCTCCCCCTCAGGGGGTGATGAGGTAGACGATTCCGCCGGGGCCACCCGCCACCGAGCCGGACGCGGTGTAACGCTTCGTGCGCAGCCAAATCTTTTCGAACTGCGCGCGCTTGTAGACGGTGCGTACGCTGGCGTCGCTGTTGGACGCCGGGTCGTTGACGATCACGTCCCCGTTCTTGGTGAACCCGATGACCACCATGATGTGGCCGGCGGTGCCGTATCCCGCCCCGTCCAGCTCGTCGGCCAGGAACGACTGCGAAGTGATCACCGGGATGCCCCGGGCGATGTAGTCCTCGATGTCGTTGAGCGAGTGCAGCCGCGTGATGTGGCCGCGCAACCCGAACTCCGCCGCATAGGCGGTGTTGAAGGGCCAGTTGCCGGTGCCTTCGTAGGCGTAGTCATAGGTGTAACGGGCCGCGTAGTCCACCGTGCGGTCCGGGTAGTCGGCCGGAATCCACGACAGATCCGCCTCGCGCGGGCGGCGGCCCCAGTACTCGACCACCATTTCGGTCGAGGTCGGGCTGCACCAGTTCTCGCCGCCACCGCCGTACTCCGGGAAGTGTCCTTTGTGGATGTTCTGCGCGTACGCCGGGACCGGCAGTTCGATGCCGGATGCCCGGCCCGGCCCGGACGCCGGCACCTCGAAGCGGTCTGGGATGTTGGAGGTCATCGCGCCGATCTGGGTGACGACCGGGGTGACGAAGCTGCCCGCCTCGCGGTAGAGGCTGACCCGCAGCCGGTAGGAGCGCAGCGTGACGCCGGGCTTCGTGACCAGCGTGTCCACATCCACCATGGCGTTCGTGTCGTCCTGCCCATTGACGCTGGTGCGCTGGATGTCCGTGTCGCCGCTGGCCCACCGGCCCATCACGTACCACGCCGTCCGCTCGCCGGTGCCGGTCCGGCCCTGCGCCTCAACCTGGAGCCAGGTCTTCGCCGGGGTGCGCGCGTTCCAGGACGCGATCAGCTGGGTCGCGTCGAACCCCGGCCGCCACACCGGTGACGTCCACTGCGCGTACTCGTAGGTCCTGCCTTCGTAGGAGACGCTGCCGGCGGGCCTGCCGATCCGCAGCCCGCCCGGCGTGGCGAATTCGTGGTAGTCGACGGGCGCGTCCTGGGGGTGCCCGGTGCGCGCCTCGGCGGGTGGAGCGGTCACCGTCGCCATCATCGCGACGGCGAGCAGGGTGAGCAAGCGGCGAGTCATCGAGGAATTTTCACGCAAAAAGCGATTGGTGTAAACCTCTGGCGCACCGCTCAGCTCAGGGGGTTGACGATCAACAGCTCCGTGTTGTGGTCAACGGCCTCGCCGACCCGGCCGAGGTTGACGTGGATGTCGTTGTACGACAGCTCCCGATACAGCGAGGCGAGCGCGGTGGATGAGGCGTCCCCGTAGTCGGCGGCGTAGGGCGCTTCGGCCTCGATGAGGGTCGTGAACAGCGACAAGGTGCCGTCGGCGTTGTCGGCGACCTCGATGATCCTGGCGTGCTGCGGGAAGTCGACATGCGAAGCGGTGTTGATCTCCCAGAAGCCCTGTGCCGGGGTCTTGCCGGGGTGCGGCGTGATCTTGTTGCGGTGGGTGTGCCCGTTCACCCAGGCCAGCACGTTCGGGAAGCGGTTGAGCAGTGCCACGAACGCGTCGCCGGTCAGCCGCGGTTCCAGCGGGTGCCGGTAGTCCGGGAGGACGTTGCCCATCGTGCCCGACGTGTGGTGGCTGAACAGGATGAACAGCTCGTCGCCGACCTGCTGGCGCACCTTGTTCCCCCACCCGTCGTAGTAGGTGGAGCTGGCGCGCCGCAGGGTCCGCTCGACCCACAGGTACTGGCCGAGCCCGATCGAGCCGTCCGCGAAACCGGCCAGCGTGGTGGTGTCGAGGCTGATCCCGGTGATTCCGGGCGCGATGCGGAAGGTGTAGTGGACGTCGGTGCCGTCGGCGTTGGCCTCGGTGAAGCCGTGGCCCACCGGTCCGGGGCCGGTGTTGGCCGCCGCGAGGTGTGCCCGAACGAATTCCGCCGTGGTGAACGGTTTCCGGCGCTCGTCCGGCGTGACCTCGCGGACCACCCCGCCGCTGAACAGTTCCTCGACGGGGATGTTCGCGCCCGGGGTGTTGATCGTCGCGGCCAGCTTCCGTTGGCTGCTCTCGTCCTTGCCGATGATCTTGTAACGGCCGGTGTAGAGGTTTTCGATGCCCGGAATACCTTCCGGCAGCGATCCGGAGACGCTGTCGTCATGGTTGCCGAACGTGCAGTACCAGGGAATGTCCAGGCCCGGCGAGACGAAAGTGGCGCCGGCCGCGGTGAGCAGGCCGGGGATCTCCGGGAAGCCCTTGGCGGTGTAGTCGTCACCGGGCAGTGGTTTGTCCGGGTTCCAGAACACCGGTGAGCCGGAGGACTGCACGCCTTCGTAGCGGCGCGGGTCGCCCGAACTGGGCGTGATCGTGCCGCCGTTGAGGATGCCGAGGAACCAGTCGAGTTCGATGTGTTCGTGGTTGTCGGTGTTGTCGCCGGTGGTCATGACGAAGTCGAACGCGCGGCCGGTGAACGGCCCTTCCCGCAGGCTGTTCACCCGCCTGACCAGCGCGGCGGTCGCCACCGGGCCGAGTGTCTCTTGTGGACGATGGGCGGGGCTGACCAACGGATGCAGGTACTCGAACCGGGCCGGGCTTTCGGCGTCCGTCACGTGCAGGTCGGTGAACTGGACGAACGAGGTGAGCGCGGTGCGCCGGTCGTCACGACCGGTGCGCCCGGCGACCAGTTCCTCGCGGACCACCAGTGGCCAACCCGGCCCTTTCGTCAGCCGGGTGTACCCGGTTCCCGTGGTCACCGGGGTGGCGACCGTGTCCAGCGTCGTCCCCGCCGGGTTGACGGCTCGCGCGGACGCGTTCGCGCGCGGCGCGCCCACCACGAACCCCAGCCCGGTCACCCCGACGGCCACCACGAACCCACGTCTCGACAGCTCGCTCATGCCGCCCGAGGGTAGCGGGACAGTGAAGGATTGTCGGTTTGGTTGGAGAATTTGTCAGTTTTTGTTCAAGAACGCGGACGGCCGTTGTCCATCAGAAATGAGTCACGTCGAGTTTGCCCTCGATGTTCCACGCGCGCAGGCGCTTCTTGTCGAACTTGCCGACGCTGGTCTTGGGCACCTCGTCGATGAACGTCCAGTGTTCCGGCAGCTGCCACCTGGCGACCTTGCCGGTCAGGAACTCGCGCAGCTCCCCGGCACTGACCTGCTTGCCCTCGCGTGGCACGACCGCGACGAGCGGGCGTTCGTCCCACTTCTCGTCGGGCACCCCGATCACCGCCGCCTCGGCCACCGAGGGATGGCTCATCACCAGGTTCTCCAGCTCCACCGAGGAAATCCATTCGCCGCCGGACTTGATCACGTCCTTGGCGCGGTCGGTCAGGGTGAGGAAGCCGTCCGGGCTGATGTTGCCCACGTCCCCGGTGCGCAACCAGCCGTCGTGGAACTTCTCCGGATCGACCTCGGCGCCGCCGTAGTACGACGCCGCGACCCACGGCCCCTGCACCTCCAGCTCGCCGACCGCCTCGTTGTCCCACGGCAGTTCCTCGCCGGAGTCGCCGATCAGGCGGGCGCGCACCGAGGCGGGGAACCGGCCCTGCGTGTACCGGTACGCCCAGGCCTGCTCGCCGGCGGCCTCGGCGGGCGGGTGGGCCACGCTGCCCAGTGGGGAGGTCTCGGTCATGCCCCAGGCGTGCAGGATCGGCACCCCGTAGCGGTCTTCGAAGGTGTGCATCAGCGACGGCGGGCAGGCCGAGCCGCCCACGACGACCTCGCGCAGGTGTGAGATGTCCTGCGGGTTCGCCTCCAGATGCTGCAGCAGGCCCTGCCAGATGGTCGGCACCGCGCCGGCGAACGTCGGCTTCTCCTCGGCCAGCAGCTGCGCGATCGGAGCGGGCTGCAGGAACCGGTCGGGCAGCACCAGCGACGCGCCGACCATCATCGCCGCATACGGCAGGCCCCAGGCCATCGCGTGGAACATCGGCACGATCGCCAGCGCCCGGTCGGACTGGGCCAGCCGCATGCTGTCGGTCATGCACACCTGCATCGAGTGCAGCCAGATCGACCGGTGCGAGTACGCCACGCCCTTGGGGTCGCCGGTGGTCCCGGACGTATAGCACATCGCGGCCGCCGAGCGCTCGTCCACCGCGGGCCAGTCGAAGGTGTCCGGCTGCGCGGCGAGCAGTTCGTCGTAGGAGTGCACCTCGACACCACCGGGCGCCTCCAGCGCGGCCGCGTCACCGTTGGCCACGACGACGTGCCTCACCGTTTTCATCGCCGGCAACTGCTTGGCCAGCAGCGGCACCAAGGTGCCGTCGACCAGCACGACCTGGTCCTCGGCGTGGTTGGCCACGTAGACCAGCTGCTCGGGGAACAGCCGGATGTTGAGCGTGTGCAGCACCGCGCCCATCGCCGGGACCGCGAGGTACGCGGCGAGATGTTCGGCGTTGTTCCACATGAACGTGCCCACTCGCTGGTCACCCGTGATGCCCAGGCCACGCAGCGCGTTGGCCAGCCTGGCCGCGTGCCGCCCCAGCTCACCGTACGTTTCCCGGCGGCTCCCCGAGCCGGTCCAGGTGACCACTTCGGCAGCCGCATGGACCCTGCTGCCATGGCGGAGCAGATTGGCGAGGGAGAGCTGACCGTCTTGCATCGTGCTCAACATGGTGGACTCCCAGGGTTCGACGGTGAACGCACAGTTGCGGAAACTGTAGAGCCGAACGGTTCAGGAAATAAGAGGGTTCCTGACCGGGCTCACGACCCCTCGACCGGGCGAGAGCCTGCGTGTCGGTTTCGCGGCATCGGCCCAGGTGGCGTTTACTGGGGCCGTGGACCAGACGGCCTGGCCAGCGCTTGCTCGTGCAAGCATCAGCTGGGTGCCCGGCCGTCGCCGCGAAGGCGGATATCCGACACAGGAAGGACAAGTACGTTGGCTCTGCCTACGTTGACCCCGGAGCAGCGTGCGGAAGCACTGGCCAAGGCGGCCGAGGCGCGCAAGGCTCGATCCGAGCTACTCGCGTCGATCAAGTCCGGCCAGCAGAGCATCGACAAGGTGCTCGCCAAGGCCAAGGAAGACAAGACCATCGGCAAGACGAAGGTCACCCAGTTGCTGAAGGCCGTCCCGGGCCTCGGCGCGGTCAAGGTCGCGGCCCTGCTCGAGCAGACCGGCATCGACCCGGACCGGCGTGCCGCAGGACTCGGCGAGCGGCAGCGCGAAGCCCTCATCGACGCTCTCAAGTAGGTTCGATACCCGTGTTTTCCCTGGTCAAAGGCCTCTGAGTGGAAAGTGTTGCACAGGCAACACTTTCCACTCACGACCGGCCCCGGCAATGCCGCCGGGGGCAGAATGGCCTCATGGATGCCGGTGAGCTGCTCGCGCGATACGTCCCCGGTGACTTCTTCTTCACCACCCAGCGGCACACGATCGTCGGCTCCGGCTCCCGTCACACCTTCACCGGCACCGACGCTGTCACGCTGAGCGAAGCGGTCGCGGCCGCGCTGGCCGAGGACCCGCGAGGGCTCGCGGTCGGCGTGCTCCCGTTCGAAACGCACAGCGTGCCGGGACACGTTGTCCTGCCGGAGACGTCGCGGATCAGCGGTCCTGTGCGCGTCGGGTCGCGGAAGACCATCGCCCCACCTGCCGAAGTGCGTGCCGTACCCGAACCGGTTCGGCACGTCGAGGCCGTCGCCCGGGCGGTCAAGGCGCTGGGCGAGCGCGGGATGCGCAAGGTCGTCCTCGCCAGGGCGCTGGACCTCGACTTCGACTCCGACGTTTCGCCGCAGGCCGTGCTGCACAACCTGATCAGCGACGGCGCCGGCGGGTACATCTTCGCCGCCGGGCTGCCGAACGGCCGGACCCTCACCGGTGCCAGCCCCGAGCTGCTGCTCTCCCGAACCGGCACGCGGGTGGTGTCCCATCCGCACGCCGGGTCCGCGCCCCGCTCGGGCGATCCGGTCACCGACCGCGAGAACGCCGAGAGCCTCGCGTCGTCTCGCAAGGACCATGTCGAGCACGCTGTGTTGACCGAGGCCATCGTGGAGACACTGCGCCCGTTCTGCCGCCGTCTCGACGTGCCCCGCTCACCTTCGCTGGTCTCCACGCCCACCATGTGGCACCTCGGCACGGTCGTCAGCGGCGACCTGATCGACCGTGACGTCACCGCGTTGCGGCTCGCCGCCGCCCTGCATCCCACCCCGGCGATCTGCGGCTCGCCGACGGAAGAGGCCCGTCGGCTGGTCGCCGAGCTGGAGCCGTTCGACCGCGGCTACTACGCGGGCACGGTCGGGTGGATGGACGCCCGCGGCGACGGCGAGTGGGCCGTATCGATCCGGTGCGCGGAGGCGGGGCAGCGGTCGCTGCGGCTGTACGCGGGCGGGGGGATCGTCCCGGCGTCCGACCCGAAGGCCGAGCTCGACGAGACCTCCGCGAAGTTCCAGACCCTCCTGCGCGCGATGGGCCTGGAACTCTAGGGCGAGGGCGGGCCTCACTCTCTCGACGGTTCCCAGCGACGCTCGGTCACCTTGATTTCGTCGGCGGCGAGGATCGCGACGGCGGCGCGGTAGCCGTCGCCGGGTTCGAGGTCGGCGAGTTGGGTCGTTTCGGGAGCGAGCGAACTGTCCGCGGAGGCGACGAGCCGGGCGGGTTCTCCCGGCCCGGACAGCGTGATGCTCTGCAACGGGATCTTCAGCCCCCGCCCGGTCGCCTTCATCAGCGCCTCCTTGCGGGTCCAGTACCGGAAGAACGCCCGCACGCGTTCCTCCGCGCCGAGGCCGGCCAGGTCCTGCTGCTCGGTTTCGTTGAGGGCGTAGGAGATCAGCGAGTCGGCCGCCTTGCGGTCGGCCGTTTCCACGTCCAGGCCGACCGGGGCTTCGCTGGTGACGGCGAGGCCGATCCGCTGGCCGGAGTGGGAGATCGAGAACGTGACCCCGTCGATCCGGGGCCTGCCGTGCGGCTTACCGCAGTCGTCGCAGGTCGCGTCGAACGTCACGGATTCCGGTGCGCGGCCGAGCAGTTCCCCGACGACGGTCTTCGCCAGCACCCGCCCGGTCAGGAACCGGCGGCGGTCGATCTCCTGGCGGTAGGCCTGGTACCGGCCCTGCTCGAGGGAGTCCAGCAGTTCCAGGTACCGCGGTTCCGCCGTCAGCGGGACGGCCCACCAAACTCCGCATTCGATCACCGTTCCAACCTACCTCGACCGCACGGGGAAATCCGCGTAAGTGAGCCGAACTGGGCTGCGACGAGGCAGTTACCGATCCCGCGCCGTCCCACGGAATCCCTGTTACTCGACGAGGGGGATTTCGAAGGCGCGGGGAGGAGCTGAATCGCCCGAAGCCGCGGTCGGCCGAGTTGCTGTCGTGCCGAGGGGTTCACTGATGTGCTTGTGTAATTTTCAAGGAGTCGGTAGCGTGGACTAAGCGAGCGCTTAGTCCGCGGCGGCTCCTGGGAGGTTTCATGGTCGACTTCAGCCTGAACACCGAAGAGCGTGAAGTACGTGACTGGGTGCGCACCTTCGTTGAGCGTGAGCTTGTGCCCCTCGAACCGGAGGTGCTCCGGCGCGAGCGCCGCGGCGCCGCGGGCCTGACCGGGGACGAGCTCAGGGAACTGCAGCTCAAGGCGAAGGAATCCGGGTTCTGGGGCGTGCAGACGCCGGAGGAATACGGTGGCATGGGTTTGTCCGCGGTGATGACCGCGCTGCTGGAAGCCGAGCTGGGCAAGACCTTCGTGCCGTTCCGGTTCGGCGGTGCCGTGGACAACATTCTCTTCTACGCCAACGAAGAGCAGAAACAGTGTTACCTGTTGCCGACCATCGCCGGCGAGCGCAGGTCGTGCTTCGCCATCACCGAGCCGGGCGCGGGATCGGACGCCAAGGCCATCCGCACCTCGGCCCGCAAGGACGGCTCCGACTGGATCATCAACGGGGAGAAGACCTTCATCACCGGCGGCAACGAGGCCGACTTCGTGATGGTCTTCGCGGTGACCGATCCCGGGAAGGGCGCCAACGGTGGGGTGAGCTGTTTCCTGGTCGACCGCGACATGGGCTGGAAGTCCGAGTACATCGACACCATGGGCCAATGGGGTCCCGCGTCACTGGTCTTCCAGGACGTGCGGGTGCCCGAGACGCAGATCCTCGGCGAGTTGGGCGGGGGTTTCGCCCTCGCCATGCAGTGGATCGGGCGTGGCCGGTACCTGCTGCCCGCGCGCGCGATCGGCTCGTGCGAGCGGCTGATCTCGATGGCGATCGAGCACGCCAACACGCGGGAGACCTTCGGCGCGCCGATCGCCTCCCGCCAGGCGATCCAGTGGATGATCGCCGACTCGGGGGTCGAACTCGAGGCGCTGCGCTGGCTCGTGCTGCACGCGGCCTGGCAGGTGGACTCGGGTATGGACTCCCGGCACGCGCAGTCCATTGCGAAGCTCTACGGCGGGCAGAAGGCGAACGAGATCGTCGACCGGGTGCTCCAGATCCACGGCGGCATGGGTTACACCCGGGAACTGCCGATCGAGCGCTGGTACCGCGAACTGCGCCTGCTGCGCATTTACGAGGGCACCGACGAGATCCAGCGGCGCACCATCGCCCGGAACCTGCTCAAGGGTCACGCGAAGGTCACCGGCGCGCTGGGCTGAAGAAGGTTTGGGGCACCCCGGGAAGACACAGCGGACGGCCGGAGCGCGGTGGCCATGGCGTTTCGCGCCGGCCACCCCGCCTGGTCGTCACTTACTTTCTCGAGTATTTCCGCTGATTCCGCGCGTCAGCTTTGAGAACGCGCGCGGAGGGCCAGTGGGGCCCCGGCCAGGTCCTCCTCGTTGCAGAGGAGTTTCAGGTCGTAGTAGGGGGCGCCCTCACGGTCGTCGTAGTCGAGGTGAATGGCGAGCACGTCCAGTGGCTCGCCGAGCCATTCCTGTGCCGAGCGAAGCCAGGTCGCACAGCGCTCCAACGCGGCGGCGAGATCGTCGTCGCGGAATTCCACCGGGCGGTAGGGAACGTCCTGTACACCGTCCCGAGGGTTTGTCGGCACCGGCAACTCCGGTGCGAGACCCGAGTCGTCCAGTTCCAGATGGATCGTTTGCTCAGTCACCCTCCGAGGGTCCCTCAATTGCGCGGTCCGGCGCAAGGGACACACGGCGAATCCCCAGCTAGAGCGTCCTCTTCCACACCGTCGATACCACTTCCCTGGCCCGCTGGACAGGAAAAGAGAAATCGTTTTCCGGACCGCCGAGCATACGTAGTGCCAACCGGGCGTAGTGCGTGGCCAGTTGCTCCAGCGACAGCGGACCGCGCGGCGAGTACCACCTCGTCACGCCGTTGCACATGTCGAGTAGCGCCAGCCTGGTGACCACCGGTTCCGCATCCTGAAAGACTCCGGCGCGGATGCCGTCGGAGATCGTTTCGGTCCACAGCAGCTCGTATTCGTCGCGCAGTGAAACGATCCGACGCCTCACCGTAGGCGAGAGCACGTGCACCTCGTGGTCCACCACCCGGGTTTCCGCCGGCTGGGTGGCATGGGTGAGCACATGGAGCGCGACCAGTCCGGCCAGCCGGTCTCGAGGGTCTTCGCCGGTGAGGCCGCGGGCCGCGCGCAACAGCCGCGCCAAGCACTCGCGCATGACGTCGGCGAGGAGATCCTCCTTGGTACCCATGTAGTGGTAGAGGCTCGCCGACGAGATCTTGGCCGCCTGCGCCAGATCCCGGATCCCGGTCCCGTGAAAGCCCTTGTCCGCGAACAGTTTGATCGCGGCCCGCCGTATCCGTTGCTCGGTGGTCAGCGCCACGTCCCGCGCACCCGGTCATAGCTGGGCAGGCCGGACTTCCGCAGTTCGCCCTTGGCGACCCGTTCCGACGGCGTCAGCGGCAGGGAATCCGCGATCGTCCAGTACCTCGGCACCTTGAAGTAGGCGAGTTTGGTGGCGCAGAACTCGGCGAGCTCGTCCGGGCCGGTTTCGGCGTCCAGCACGACGAACGCCTTGACCTCCTCGCCCCGCAACTCGTCCGGCTCCGCCACGACCGCCGCCAGCCGGACGGCGGGATGCAGGAGCAGCGCCCGTTCGACTTCGTCCGCCGAGATGTTCTCGCCACTGCGGCGGATCATGTCCTTCGTGCGCCCGATGTAGAAGACGCGGCCGCGTACGTCCATCGTGGCCAGGTCGCCGGTGTGGAACCAGCCGTTGGAGAAGATTCGAGCGGTGGCTTCGGGATCGTCGTGGTAGCCGTGCATCATGCCGATCCCGCGCAGTACGAGTTCGCCGGTCTCACCCCGTGGCACCGGCTGCCCCGACTCGTCGACGATCATCGCTTCCCGGTCGCGGGTCGGCGTGCCGACGCAGCCCGTCCCGACCAGCTCGTCATGGTCCATTTCGGACACTCTAAGATCGCCACCGGTCTCGGTCATGCCGAACGCCTCGAACCATGGCACGCCCCAGCGCTTTTCCAGTTCCGCATGGAGGTCTCGCGGGATGGCCGAAGCGCTGATCGCGCGCACGTGATGTTCGCGATCCCGCGGGGATTCCGGCTGGCGCAGTAACAACGTGGGCATCAGGCCCAGGCAGTAGAACCAGGTGACCCGGTGTTCGCGGATCTTCGCCCAGAACGTCGAGGGGTGGAACCGGTCGAGGACGACCAGCGTGGCGCCGGAGGAGAGTCCCAGTACGACATTCCATTGTGGATCGATGTAGTGGAACGGCTGGGCGGTCAGGATGGTGTCGTCCGCGGAAATCGCCGGGAAGTCCGTCACCAGGCCGCGGGCCAGGGTCAACCAATAGCGGTGCGGGAGGACGCAACCCTTCGGGACCCCCGTCGTGCCCGAGGTGTACTGGATGTTGACCGGCTGCTCGCCGAAGACCCTCGTTTCGGCCGGCTTCCCGGCGTGCGCGTGAAGTTCGTCAGCGGTGAGGACACGCTCCAGCTTCGTGCCGGGCGCGATCCGGGTCAGCAGATCGACGAACTCCCGCGCGGCCACGGCGAACCGTGCGCCGGAGTGACGCAGCACGTGGGCGCCATCCAGTTCGCGGTAGTTGACGTTCACCGGCACCAGCACCGCGCCCAGTTTCGCCAGCGCGAGCCAGAGCAACGGGAACTCCGGCTGGTTGCGCAGCATCACCGCGACCGCCTCGCCCCGCTCGAGCCCGAGTCCGGCCAGCGCGGCGGCCAGGCGGGTGCTCTGCCGGTCGATGTCGGTGAAGGTGAAGCGCGTGCCCGTCTCGTCGAAGATCCAGGCGTCGGCGTCCGGCCACAGTTCGGCGGCGCGCCGGACCAGGGTCACCAGGTCGTCAACCTCCTCGAGCCTGGTCATCCGCGGTTCCGGAATGCCTGGGCGGACTCGGCGACCTCCGGGGAGTGCTCGGTGATCAAGGCGTGGCTGACTTCGAGTTCCAGCGCGGCCTCCAACTCGATCGACGCGTCGAGCGCGCGCTTGGCGAGTGTGGCGCCGGGCTGGCCGGCGAGCTTCCTGGCCCAGGTCATCGCGGCCTCCTCCAGGTCCGGCACGACCGCGTTGACCAGGCCGAGGCGCTCGGCCGTCGCCGCGTCCACCCGCTCGCCGAGCAGCAGCAACTCCTTGGCCTTCAGCGGGCCGACCAGGAGCGGTAGCAGCCGTGACGCGCCGCCGGTCACGCTGAGCCCGAGCCCCGCTTCGGGAAAGGCGAACACGGCGTCCTCGGCGGCCAGCACCAGGTCGCAGCCGATGGCGAATTCGGCACCCGCGCCGATCGCGTAGCCGTGCACCGCGGCGACGACGGGTTGCGGCAGAGCACGCAGGCGGCGCGTCACTTCCTGCAGCCGGTCCAGCCTCGCCCGCGAGTCACCCGGCGGCGTCGGCTCCTTGAGGTCATGACCGGCGCAGAACGCGCGGCCCCGCCCGGCCAGCACGACCGAGCCCGCGCCGGAACCCGCCACGTGGTCGAGTGCCGCCAGCAGGTCCTCGACCAGCACCGGCGCGACCGCGTTCAGCCGCTCGGGCCGGTTCAGCCAGACCCTGGCCACCCCGCCTTCCCATGCCACTTCCACCGAACCCATGCTGACCAGCCTATCCGACCCAATCGATCGATCGATAGCCCGCGAGTCCACCTCTCCCGCCAGGCGAGTCGGCCTTTCGCGACCCGCGAGTCCGGCTTTCGTGTCGGGCGAGTCCGGCTTTCGGGACGGGCGAGTCGGGCTTTCGTGTCGGGTGAGTCGGGCTCCCGCGTCGAGTGAGTCCGGCTTTCGCGTCGGGCGGTCCACGTTGACGGAGGCCCGCTTCGCTGGTCCCGTTCTCGCCACATGGACACGTTTCGGCTGTTCAGCGGGCTGCACCAAGATGATCTCCTGGGTATCACCGCAGGTCAGCAGCTCAGGTGCGGAATACCCGGCTAGTGTCTGCTTTGTGCGTGTTGATGCCGTCTTCGAGAACGCGCGGGTGTTGAGTGGGCAGTCGTGGACCTCGGCGGTCGCGATGCTGCATGGCCGGGTCGTCGCCCTGGGAGAGGACGCCGAGGCGCTTTCCGCTCGCCGGCGGGTCGACCTCGGCGGGTCCGTCGTGGTGCCTGGATTCCACGACGCGCACAACCACATGGTCTGGTTCGGCAGGGGCCTCGACGAGGTGGCGCTGGGCGAGTGCAAGCACGTCGACGAGGTGTACGCGGCGATCGCCGAACGCGCGGCCGAGGTGCCCGAGGGCGGCTGGATCGTGGGGAGCGGCTACGACCAGAACCGGCTGGTCGGCGGCCATCCCACCCGGCACGGACTGGACCGGGCCGCCCCGGGACGGCTGGTCCAGCTCAAGCACACCTCGGGCCACATGTGCGTGGTCAGTTCGACCCTGCTCGACCAGTTGGATCTGGCGAACGTGCCCGTGGGCGGTGACGTCGTGCTCGACGCCGACGGCTCGCCGACGGGGCTCCTGCGCGAGCAGGCCCAGCTGCTGCTGCGCCCGCTGATCTACCCGACGCCGGTGGACACCGTCGTCCGGGCGATCGACCGGGCAAGCGAGGTTTACCTGTCCGAGGGCATCACCAGCGTGCAGGAGGCCGGAATCGGCGGCGGGCTGATCGGCCGGACGCCGGTCGAGGTCGCGGCTTACCAGCGTGCCCGGGACTCCGGCGTGCTGCGCGTGCGCACCACGTTGATGGTCTCCTCCGCCGTCCTGCACGACCTCCCCGACGGCTCGGGTTTCGGCCTCGATCTCGGCCTGCGCACCGGACTCGGTGACGAGTGGCTCCGGATCGGACCGATGAAGCTGTTCGCGGACGGCTCCCTGATCGGGCGCACGGCCGCGATGCACAAGGATTTCACCGGTGAGACGGGCAATCGCGGCTACTTCCAGTTGCCCGAGGAGGAGTTGGCGGAGACGGTTCTCCGCGCGCACGCGGCAGGCTGGCAGATCGCCACGCACGCCATCGGCGACCGGGCGATTTCGACGGTCCTGGACGCCTACGAGGCGGCGCTGAAGGCTCATCCCCGAGCCGATCACCGTCACCGTATCGAACACTGCGCCGTTCTGCCGCCCGCCGGGCTCGCCCGGATCGCCGCCCTGGGCCTCGTTCCGGTGCCGCAGGGACGGTTCATCAGCGAGATCGGTGACGGCATGCGGGCCGCGTTGGGACCGTCGCGGGAGGACTGGTGCTACCGACTAAAGTCCTTTTTGGACGCCGGATGTGTACTGCCCGGCAGTTCGGACCGCCCGGTGGTCAGCGGAGCTCCGCTGCTCGGGCTCGCCGACATGGTCCGTCGCCGCACGTCGGGTGGTCACCTGCTGGGTCCTGCCGAGCGTCTTTCGCCCGCGCAAGCCCTTCACGCGTACACGCTGGGCTCGGCCTACGCGACCTTCCGTGAGCACGACCTCGGCACCCTGGAGGTCGGCAAGCTCGCCGACTTCGCCGTGCTGTCGGCGGATCCGACCACTGAGTCCACTTTGGATGAGGCGCGGGTGCTGGCGACGGCGATCGGCGGAGAGTTGGTCTACCAGGCTTCGTAAGCCGGACTCGCGTATCGGGTAAGCCGGACTCGCGTGTCGTGTGGGCTGGACTCGCGTGTCGGGTAAGCCGGACTCGCGTGTCGGGTAAGCCGGACTCGGGTGTCGGGGTAGGGGGACTCGCGGGTCACCTGGGTGAGGTAGTGGCGGTCGCCTGTCGTGGGTGAACGGCGGGTGCGGAAGGGATTTTCGACCGTACCGTGGAGGCAGCCGGGGCGCCGTTGTCGAGCAGCGTTGTCGAGCAGAGCGGGGAAACGAAATTGACCGGCCAACCGGAAGCCAGCACCGCGGGCCAGGACACCCCGGCCGCACAGGTGGCCGAACTGGTGGTCAAGGCCGCCGAACTGCTCGGGTCGCAGGATCCCGAGCCGGCATCCGCCGAGGCGTTCACCAACCTGCTCGGCGCGACGCTGGGTGTGCGCTCCGTTGAGGTGGCCGACCGGCGGGTCGCGGACCGGCGGGTCGGGGACCGGCGCGGCCGGGCGCAGGTGGCCATCCCGATCCAGCGTCAGGAGGAGCGCCGAGAGGGCCAACGGCGGCGGGGTGAGCGCCGGGCCGCGTTGCCCGGCGAACTCGTCGTGGAACTCGCCGAGTCGGGAGACCGGGAATGGCAGGGCGAAGAGCACCGGCGACGCCTGGAGTCCGCGCTCGCGGTGATCACGGCGGCGATCGGGCCGGCCGGCCCGGAGCTTCCCGCCGACAGCGCCATCACGCAACTGCTCCGCAACACGAGGCTGGTCATCCTGCGGCTCGGCGAGAACGGTGCCGCGGTGCTGTCCGAGGCGGTGACGCCGGTGCTCGGCTATCCACCCAAACTCGGGCTGGCGCCGCTGTCGATCGTCGATCCCCGTGACCGGCCCGCCGCGCTGCGCGCCTACGCGCTGACCCGTACCGGTCTGCGTAAACAGTCCACTGTGGAGCTACGGGTGCGGACGGCGGCCGACGACACCGTTGTGCTGGAAACGGTGTTCGTCGATCTGACCGGCGTGCCGGGCCTGCGGTCGGTGGTGGCCTACGGCATCGATGTCACCCGCCAGTACTCCGGGCGCGCGCGGCTTCGCGAGGTGATCACGGGGCTCGAAGGCGCGGCGATGGTCACCGACGAGCGGGGCGAGCTGGTTCTGGCCAACGGGGCGTTCGGCCGGGAGTTCGGCACCCCGGCCGACCGTGAGGTCGCGCTACGGGCGGTCGCCGCCCAGTGCCGCGCCCCGGACGCGGTCCACCATCGCCTGACCGACCTCGCGTCCCGGAGGCAACCCTCCACCGAGCGGCTTGACCTGGCCGACGGGCGGACGCTGGAACTCGGGTTTCGCCCGCTTTCCGACGGCGCGACCGAGCTCGGTACGGTTTGGCTGTTCACCGTGCACCCGGCCGGAACGGCGGGCAGGCAAAACGATCTGCTGACGACGGTTTCGCACGAGCTCCGGACCTCGCTCACCGCGCTGCTGGGCTTCGGGCAGTTGCTCGCCGACGTGCGTCTGGGTCAGCTCAACGACACCCAGCGGTCGGCGCTGGACGTCATCACCGGCAACGCCGAGCGGCTGCTGCGGCTGGTGGACAACCTGTTGCTGCTCAACCGGCTCGAAAACCGGCAGCTACCGCTGAAGTCCGACGAGGTCGACGTGCCCGAACTGGTCCATGCCGCCCTCGCCGAGCGTGGGCTCGAAGCCGATTCGCGCCGCGTGGAGATCGTGTGCGACACGCGTACCGGGCCACCGTTGCGCGGCGATACCGAGCTGCTGCGCCAGGTCCTGGGCAACGCGCTGGGCAACGCGCTGAAATTCGGTGACGCGGGTGACCTGGTCCGCGTCACCGCCGAGTTCAGCGAAGGCGTGTGGATCATCGAGATCACCGATCCGGGCATCGGGACGCCATCGGCCGAACTGCGGCGAGCGACCCGCCGTGACGTCCGGCCACTCCCGGCCGGGGTGCCGCGCGCCGGGATCTCGGGTGGCGGGCTCGGCCTGGCCGTTTCCCGCGCGGTGGTCGAACTGCACGGCGGCGACCTGCGCGTCGACAGCGTGCCCGGCGCGGGCACGACCGTACGGATCGAGCTGCCGGTGACGAGGTGACCGGCGAACGAAGACCTACTCGAGGGCGTCGGCGAGGCGGGCGGCCAGCGCGTTGACCTGACGTAGCACGCCGTGGTCCGCCCGTTCCTCGACGGCGGTGCGCAGGGTTCGCAGTTTCAGGGTCAGCCAGCCGAAGGTGTCCTCGAACGGTGTGGTGACCAAAAAGGACTGCGCGTCCAGCGTCTCGATGACCACGGTGAGTCCGGCTTTGACCTGTCTGGCGCTGGAAGTGGTGGCCAGCAGCCGCAGCACGGACTGGAGCTCGTCCAGCGGGACTGAGCTGTCGATGGTGGCCGTAGGCGCGCGATCGCTGAACACAGGACTTCCTTCCACCGCGTTATCGCAAAGAGACCCCGAAAAAGGGCACGGCGAGCGTCCTACGGTGGTTGGTGCTTGTCAACCGGCCGCGCGGGCGTCTTCCCGGAAGGCGAACCTATCGGGTGAACAGCTTTTTCTTGTTGTTCCGCGAATGCGCTCGCGGCCGCTCCTCGGGATACTGTGCCGGTACGGTTGGGCTGGCTTCGATGTCCTTCGGATGCAGGCTGCGCGCCAACGCGGTCTCGTAGGTCACCTCGCCGCCGCGGACCAGTTCGGACAGTGACATCTCGAAGGTCATCATGCCTTCGGTCCCGCCGGACACCACGCGGTCGCGAAGCCGGTCCGTGTCGCCGTCCCTGATCAGGTTCCGGATCTTCGCGTTGGCGACGAGGACCTCGTAGGCGGCGACCAGGCCGCCGCCGACGCGCGGCACCAGCTGCTGGCAGAGGACTCCGGCGAGCGCGGCCGAAAGCTGCACGCGGATCTGCGACCGCTGTTCGGCCGGGAAGACGTCGACGACCCGCGTCAGCGACTCGACCGTGTTGTGCGCCGGGAGCGTGGCGAAGACCAGCGTGCCGGTGGTCTCGGCCATGTTGAGCGCGATGCGGATCGACTCCAGGTCGCGCAGTTCGCCGATGAGCAGCACGTCCGGACCCTCGCGCAGCGCGGACCGCAGCCCGGCCGAAAACGACGCGGTGTCCGAGGCGATCTCGCGCTGGTTGACCGCGGAGCGCTTGTGCTCGTGCATGTACTCGATCGGGTCCTCGATGGTGATGATGTGGCAGGCGCGGTTGATGTTGATCTGGTTGATCATCGCGGCCAGCGTGGCCGACTTTCCCGCCCCGGTGGGTCCGGTGACCAGGACCAGGCCCTCCCGGCGCCGCGCGAATTCGGTCATCGCCGGTGGCAGGCCCAGTTCCGCCAGGGTCGGCACGGTGCGGGGGATGATCCGCAGGTTCAGCGCGGTGGTGCCGCGCTGGCTGAAGGCGTTGCCCCGGACCCTGGCCGTGCTGCGCCAGCCGAAGGTGAAATCGTATTCGTGGGCCGTCTTCCAGACGTCGGCCTGTTCGGGGAGCAGCACCTCGGCGAGCACGGCGTCGGTGGCCGTGGCGGTGAGCGGTCCCTGTCCGGGAATCGGTTGCAGGTCGCCGCCCACCCGGATCTGGGGTGGCATGCCCGCGGTGAGCAGCAGCTCGGTGCCGTTGGCCCGCCAGAGCGCTTCCAGTAACGAATCGATTCTGCTGCCGATGGGGGGACCGTGCACGACAACCTCCGATGGGTGGATTTCCCATTACCGGTCGAAATCGGGGAAGACCACGTCCGGGGACTCGGGACGGGGGAGAGAGACGGCAGGCGCGACCTTGCGCTCTTTTACTGTCCACCGCATCGGCGACTCCACGCAATGTGAGTTCGCCGCGGTGGCGGGGAAACACCCGAAAGTGGCAGTGTTCGAGTGCCGGGCATATCAGCGCTGTGACGAAAAGATGTCGTCGGGGGTGCCGGGCCTGCCGAAGTAGTGTCCCTGGGCCTGGTCGCACCCGAGATCGCAGAGGATTTCGAGCTGCTGGGCGGTTTCGACGCCTTCCGCGATCACGGTGAGGCCGACCGCGTGGGCCATCGCCACGATGCCGTTGACGATGCCCGCCGCGTCGGACGATTCGCCGAGGTCGGCGACGAAGGACTGGTCGATCTTGAGGATGTCCACGGGCAGCCGGAGCAACTGGGACAGGGAAGCGTATCCGGTGCCGAAGTCGTCGATGGCGATCCGTACCCCGAGGCTGCGCAACGAGTCCAGTTTCTTCGCCGCCAGCAACGGGTCGCGCATCAGCGCGCTTTCCGTGATCTCCAGGCACAGCGCCTCCGCGGGCAGGTTCGCGGTGTGCAACGCGTGCTGCACGGTGAACAGCAGATCCGGATTGTCGAGCTGCCGGGCGGAAAGGTTCACCGCCACGTGCAGGTCGAATCCGTGCAACTGGCGCTGCCGAGCCATTTCGTGGGTGGTGGCGCGCAGGGTCTGGATGCCGATCGCGCTGATCAGGTCGCTTTCCTCGGCGAGCGGGATGAATTCGACCGGCGAAACGACCCCGAGATGCGGCTGGTGCCACCGCAGCAGGGCCTCCACGCCCACCACTTTGGCGGACGGCAACGCGACCACCTGCTGGTAGGCGACGACGAGTTCGTTGAGGCGCACGGCGTCGCGCAAATCCTGCTCCAGCCGGAGGCGGCGCTGCATGCGTTCCCGCAACGCCACGTCGAAGAACTCGTTGCGGCCACGGCCGTTCGTCTTCGCCTCGTACATCGCGACATCGGCGTCGCGGATGAGATCGTCGGCGGAGCGCGAGTCGTCCGGGCCCGCCAGCACGATGCCGATGCTGGCGTCGATGTGGAGTTCGCGGTTGTCCACTCTGATCGGGTCGACGAGCGTGGACCGCAGGTGCATCGCCAGCGCCCTGGCGTCCGCGGGATCGTTGATACCGAAGCCGAGCACGACGAATTCGTCACCACCCAGCCGCCCGACCAGGTCGGCTCCGCGCACGCTCTGCCGCAGCCGGCAGCCGACCACCCGCAGCACCTCGTCGCCCGTCGCGTGACCGAGCGAGTCGTTGATCACCTTGAACTTGTCCAGGTCGATGAACAGCACCACGATCGTCTCGGCGCGGTGCGGCCTGCCGAGCGTGTCGGTGAGCCGGTGCACCACCATCGCCCGGTTCGCCAGCCCGGTGAGCACGTCGTGCGTCGCGTCGTAGTGGAGGCGCTCGGCGGTCCGCCGCCGTTCCGTGGTGTCGGAAAAGGACGCGACCACCGAATGCGGCGGGGCCGAGTCCGCGTTCAACGGCCGGCAGCTCAGGGAAACCCACGCGTCGGTGCCGTCGACTCTCCTGATGCACAGCAGGCGGCCGTTCTGCGGAATCCCGGTCATCCTCGTCGTGGTCATCGGGTATTCCGAGCGGGGGATCCGTCGTCCGTCCTCGTCGAACAGGGCCAGTAGCGGCGGGCGGGCCGGCACTCCGGTGAGGTCGCTGATCTTCGTGCCGAGGATGCGCAACGCGGCGGGGTTGGCCGATTCGATGGCGCCTTCCGGCGTCATCACGATCACCCCTTCTTCGAGAGAGGCGACGACGGTGGCGAAACGTCGCTCGGCACGACGCTGCGGGGTTTCGTCGGCGCACACCAGCACGTACCCGCCGTCCATCGGCGCGGCGGAGACCCGGACGGCCAGCGAAGAACCGTCGGACCGCCGGTGCATCGACCGCAGCACGCCGCCGGTCCGCACGACGTCTTCGATGGTCAGCGGGGAGCCGAGCAACTCGGGAACCAGACGCCCGATGGCCGATGCGGCGGGGTGCCCGTAGATGGTCTCGGCGGCCGGGTTCCAACTGGTCACCACGGACTCCGCGTCGGTGGCGATGATCGCGTCGCTCACGTGCGAGACCAGCGCGGCCTGGTACCGGAGCGCGGCCTCGGCGGCCTTCTGCGCGGTGACGTCCCGCATGATCACCTGGAAGGCGGGCTCACCCTCCCAGGTCGTGCGCACCGAAACCGATTCGATCGCGAGCCGGCTGCCGTCGAAGCGCAGCAGTTCCACCTCCGTCGGTTCCGAGGTGGCCCCCGGAGTGGTCAGCGCCTTGATCCGCTGCCACATGGCGGGAATCGAATCCGGGTGGACGAAATCGGTGATCGCGCGGCCCAGCACCTCGGAATGCGAGGTCGCGCCGAAGAACCGCAGGAACGCGGGATTGACGTAAACGACGTGCCCTTGCTGGTGCACCGCGATCGCTTCGGGCGTGAGATCGACCAGCAGCCGGTAGCGGTCGGCGATGTCGGCCAGCGCCTGCCTGGCCTCCCGCTGCTCCGTCACGTCACTGGCGATCCCGAACAGACCCGTCGATGTGCCGGTGTCGTAGGTGCGCGCGCGGAAGCGGAGCCAGCGCGGGAAGCCGGAGGCGTCCGGGAGTTGTTGTTCGAGTTCGAAGTCCTGGCCCGGCGTGGCGGACCGCGCGGCGGGGATCATCGGGCCGACCGCCTCGCGCAACCGCGCGCCGAGCTCGCCGTCACGCGTACCGGACACGCCCAGCAGCTCGTCCATCCCCGGGTTCCAGAACAGCGAGCCGGTGGTGAAGTCGAGGCGCCAGGCCAGGCTGGCGTCGGCGGCCAGGGTGAGATCGATGATGAACGCCGGGTCCAGTGCCGTGCCGATCGCGAGCCTGCCCATGTCCTGGGTCCGGGGACTCATGACACCTCCGATCGCCCGCCCCAGCCTGCTCGCGGGCGGAAGGCGCCGTGGCCGCGCCCTCCGCCCGCGAGCCAACCTGCTCGACCAGCCGGCCCACCCGCGCTGGCGCAGGTCGCCCGTACGGTCAGCTCAGCCAACCGGACAGGCAGGTCCGCGGCTTCTCCGCCGAGGTCTGGATCAGGCCGGTGACCGTCGGCGATCCGGTGACCACGGCGCAGGCCACGTCGTTGAGCCTCCGCCGGTTGTGCCGGGCGAAGGCCCGCATCAACTCGAAGGCGTTGTCCAAAGAGGTCCCGCGCCGTTCGGCGAGGATTCCCTTGGCCTGTTCGATGGTGACCCGGCTGTTGAGCGCGGTCTGCAACTGCGCCGACAGCTTCTCCGCCCGGGCCGTGGCTCGTTTCAGCAGCAGGCATCCGGTGGCCACGCCGACGAGCGCGGCGCCCACCACGAGGTCGTCCGCGCCGAGTTCGCCGGGCTGCCGCCGGAACAGGCACAATGCGCCGATCGCACCCGATTCACCGCCGAGCACCCGCATGGGCAGGACGTGCACGGCGGCGAAGCCGGCGCCGAGCACGGCGGTCCGGAAGGCCGTCCAGCGCGAGTCCGAGTTGAGGTCGGCCACACTCAACGGCTGTCCAGAGTGGAAACTGTCGACCGCGGGACCCTCGCCCGCGCGCAGTTGGACGACCTGGAGCAGCCGCACCGTGTCGGTGGTGCCGCCCACGGCGTCCAGTCGCCCGGACTCGTCGGCCAGCGCCCAGCCCGCCGCGTCCACGTCGAGCAGGCTCGCCGCGTGCCGGGCGAGCACCTGGGTGTACCGGTCGGCTTCGAAATCCGGACGGTGCACGTCGGAGAGCTCGACGAAGGCGGCGGCCAGCCGCTGTTCCTGGGGCATTGCTGGTCCTTCCGAAGGCATGTGGGGCCCTTGTCTTCCACTGCGACCTAACTTTGTTTATCGCCGGCGCGCCTTCGCTGAAAACTCGCGGCGGGCATGTTCACCTTATTTGGGTGAGGGCGCCCGTCACGCGCCCGTGCCGGAGCCACCTCGATGAGGGAGGAGAATCGTGGGTCAGGCCGATGCGAAAACGTTCTCCCGCTTTTCCGGTCGCTGAATTGGACTAACCTGCTACGCTGTTCGAGTGGCCCGCCGTTGGTGCCGGGCGGGGAGCCTGGACGGCCCGCGGCGGCGTGTGGTGTCCTCGATGCTCGCGGGAGATCCTCGCGTCGCCCCAGATCCCGGCGACTCTGGCTCTTGTTCAACAAGCTCGAACAAGCTCGAACAAGCTCGAACAAGCGTTGACAAGCGCTGTGCTTCTCATCCTCGCGTTCGGCGGAAGACATTGGAAGGCGAGCGCCCATGATCGATTCCGTCCGGCAGGCCCTGTGCATCACGGGTTCCGATCATCTGCAACTCGGCGGCTCATTACCGGCGATCGCCGCCCATCTCGTCCGGGAGGTCTGCGAACTTCGTGAGCGCGGGGAATTCCCCGCGCGCGCTTCCGTGCAGATCGACATCGGCCCGGAGGAGGCGCTGCTCGATATTCTGATCACCGGTCTTTCCCCGGACAATGATCCCGACCGGATCGAAACCGTCACCGCGATGCGCACGGTGTTCGAACTGGCCAGTCACGCCAACGTCATCGATATCACCGGTGCCGTCGCGCCGCTGTTCACCAACCGGATTCTGGCGGTGGACGAACAGGGCGTGCCGTATGCGGGCCTGATCGGCGCCGGCATGGGCGACATTCATCCCGGCGAGGTCTCCTGCCGCCGGATGCCACCCCGCTGAGGTCGCCGGTCCACATTGACTTTTCGCGACCTCTAGGCTGTGTTCATGTGCGCGCGATCGGATTTGCGTGGCCAGACCGCCACCGGTTCCCTGTCTTCGGCACCCGCCGGTCGGCGGCCAACGCAAATCCGGGGCCTTCGGCCTCCGCGCGCCGGGTCGTCTCAGACGGACGGACGGACTTTCCGAACTCCGCTACGCTCACCGAGTGTGGATCCGCAGTCACGACTTTGGGGCCCGCGATGACGATTTCGGTGTTCCTGCTCGATGATCACGAGGTTGTCCGTGCCGGGTTGAAGACGATGCTGACCGCCGAGAAAGACATGGAGGTCGTGGGCGAGGCCGGTCTGATGGCCGAGGCGCTGGTGCGGATTCCCACACTCAAGCCGGATGTCGCGATTCTCGACGTGCGGTTGCCCGACGGGGAGGGCGTGACGGTATGCCGGGAGATCCGGTCCTCGATGGACCCGGCACCGGCGTGCCTGATGCTCACTTCCTACGCCGACGACGAGGCGCTGTTCGGCGCGATCATGGCGGGGTCGGCGGGATACGTGCTCAAGCAGGTCTCGGGCACGAATCTGGTGGAGGCGGTACGCACCGTCGCGGCCGGTGGGTCGCTGCTGGACAACGAACTGGCCGCCTCGGCGATGAGCAGGCTGCGCGGCGAGGGCGGGACCGGCCCGGGTGAGAAGAACTACGGACTGCTAAGCCCCCAGGAACGCCGGGTGCTCGATCTCGTCGCGGCCGGGCTGACCAACCGGCAGATCGCGGAATCCCTTTCCCTTGCCGAGAAAACGGTCAAGAACTACGTTTCCTCGTTGCTGCACAAACTTGGCTTCGAACGCCGGACCGAAGCGGCCGTCTACGCGGCCAAACGCGCGCAACGGCCGGAGCGTGGCGACTGAGGCTCACCCAGGCCGTGTGAACCGGTGCTTGTCGCCCGTATCGTAATGTCCACATCAGACACGAACAGGGGATATGTGCGGGCTTTTTTCTTCGTCCGGCAGGGGGGTCTGCCATCTGCGTTGACGCCCGCGGGTGAAGGGATCGCGGATGCACCGACGACTGAGTGGGCTTGATACGGCTTTCCTCTGCCTGGACGACCCGAACATGCCGATGACGATGGGCGCGCTCGCGCTGTTCAAGCCCGACCATCCGGTGCATCCCCGGCGGATCGCCGCGCTGCTCGCCGACCGGGCTCGGAAACTGCCCAGGCTGCACGAATCGCCGAGGTCGACGTGGTTCCCGCCCGGTGGCGTGGCGTGGTCGCGCTGCCGTGATTTCGCCGCCGCGGACCATGTGCACACCCACTGCGTCCGGGGGCGGGGCCGGGAAGACAGGCTCATCGAACTGGTCACCGGGATCATGGCGCGACCACTCGACCCGCACCGGCCGCTGTGGGAGATCCACGTCGTCGCGGGGCTGCCCGGTGCCCGGTTCGGCCTGCTGATCAAGCTGCATCACGCGCTGACCGACGGTGCCGGTGCCGCCGCGCTCGTCGCCGGCCTGCTCGACGATTTCGCACCCGACACGGTGCGGAGCCGGCCACCGCGTCCGGCGTGGCGGGCGCTGACCACCCCGTCCGGGCTGGCCGGGCTCGCCCGCCAGGCCGTCGAGACCCTGGGTGTCGCGGGTTCGGTGGTGGGCGCCGCGAGACCCGCGACCGCGCTGGCCACGTTCGGTGCCACGCCGGGCAGGCGAAGGCTGGCCACCCTGCGCCTGAACCGTGACGACATCCTGCGGATCCGCAAGATCCACGGCGGTACGACGAACGACGTCGTGCTGGCGGTGCTCGCGGGCGCCCTGCGCGAGTGCCTGCCCGACGGACGGACGGTCCGCGCGCTGGTACCGGTCAACGTGCGCCGGGACGCCGACGGCCAGGACACCGGCAACCACCTGTCCGGCTATCTGTGTGACCTTCCGGTGGGCGAGCCGGACCCGGTCACGCGGCTGCGGATCGTGCGTGCCCGGATGGACGCGCGCAAGGCCGCCGGAGCCGCACGTGGCGCGGGCGCGGTGCCGCTGCTGGCGGGCCGGGTGCCCGGCG